>NZ_JAGQBU010000013.1 GCF_024345795.1 Synechococcus sp. J7-Johnson | reverse complement strand
GGCGAAGTAGGTTTTCAGATCAGCAGTTGTAAGGTCGTCAGGGCAGCGGTTGAAGAAGCCTGCGATGCGGCGTACAGCCCTGGCGTAGCCGTCGATCGTCTTGCCCCGTTTGCCCTGCAGCGTGAGGGCCTGCAGGTGCTGGGCATAGAGCTGGTCGAATCGCTCCTGTTCGTGTTGTTCCATGGTGAGGTTCCTCCCCAATGGGATGGAAGAAATGACACACACTTGAGGGTGTGCATCCTTCACTGTGGAACTGCGAAATCGACTGGCGAACGAGCCTGCTGCTGGAGCCCAGGCTGCCCGCCAATCAACTCATCAGTTTCTGGCCATCTTGCATGACTCTGACTATGCTGGCTTTGAATCTGCCGCGCAGCGGCTTAGTCCAACTACCCCCTGGTCCTTGGCTGCAATCGAGAAAGCATTGCTGGCGCTTTTTCAGGAGTCCCTATTTCTGATCCTTCACCTGTTTGGCCCGAGTGATCCGCTACTCACTCAACCTCCGCTCCACGTGGGAATAGTGATGCAGGGTTGGCTGAGACAATTCAACTTTGATCCCCTCAAGCGCCTCCGCACTTTTGAGCTGCGAGGACTGGCTTTCTTGATGCTGAACGCGCCTTCGCCGGCCGAGTACTGGAGTTGGAGCTTCTCTTGCGCGACTAAGGTGAGGTACGGACCGTCTACCAGGGACTGCTGATGGCTTGGGTGGTCATGATAATCTACACACAGTGTTCCATTTAGCACAAAATCTATTCCATATGTAAGGCCAATGCAAGAGAGCGCCTTCATTTTTGCCACCACTTCTCTTGAAAATCCGATCCGATCGAATCTTCCGCGTGTGGATGCGCATGTTATCCAGCCCCAAGAGTATGTCGCGATCCCAGAAATCACGGAAGCCGATCTGGCCCGTGCTGTATTCAATGAGCCCCGCACGCACGAACTGCCTCAGTAGACCTTTTCCCCCGGCAATCACCCCCCGCACCCCACACCGAAGCTGCTCGCAATCCCCTTGTCGCCTTGGAATCAGATGCCAGTGCGCTTGAAACACCGTCTGCCCTGCCGCCTCCCCTGAATTCCGCCCCTCGTTCCAGCCGCTGATCCTGGCGTCCTGGGCACGCAGCTGCTTCAGCAGCACCGCCACGGCGTTCCACTCCGGCTGGTGCAGCGCCAACCCTTCGGCCACATGGCGCCGGGGGATCACGAGACTGTGGCCCGGCGTCACCGGGTGCGCGTCGGCGATGCACATCGCCAGCTCGTTCTCCAGCAGCACCCGGCCGCTGCCCTCCAGCGCACAGAACACGCAGCCCGCCTCGCGTCTGGCGTAGCTGGCCTGCAGGCCGCGGAAGTCGGTGCGATCGGTGTCGCGCTTGCCGGCGTTGCAGCGGAAGCAGAGGGCCTGCAGGTTGCTGAGGTCGCCTGTGCCGCCCTGGTTCCTGGGCACGATGTGATCCACCTCCAGGGCCCGTTGGGATTCATGGGCCCCGCAGCACTCGCAGCGACCCTTGGCGCGGGTGAGTACCCGGTATTTGATCGAGCCGCTGATTGGCGTGCGGTGGCGGCTGCGGTGGGCGAACACCTCCTCGCCCCGCTGCTCGCGGAAGGCGTCGAGGCGCTGGCAGCAGAGCTGCAGCAGCTCATCGCGCTCGGCGTCGTTCAGCTGCTCGCCCCCACCAGGGCGTAGCTGCCCTTCTCGTAGCGGGTGATGCCGTTGCCGGTGAGCACCTTCCGCACCATCCGTTTCACCCGTTCCGTGTAGTAGTCGATCTGGGTCATGTCCTCCCCCAGGATCCGCCGGGCCACGTCCTGCGCCGGGGCGGGGCTGCGGCGGCCCAGCAGTTCCATGAGCATCAGGGGTTGGTAAATGTGGCTCATGCGCATGCGCTGAGCGATGTACTGCCGCAGGCGCTCGTAGGTGGCGGTGGGGGGCGGTGGCATGGGGGCATGGTGGCGGCAGCAGGGTGCCTGGACCAGGTGTGGCTTTGGGCGGCCCGTCAGGGAGGCGACCCTGCTGGGATCCCTTCTGGTGTGCGCGTGTGGCGGCTGCTGCTAACCCGGCGTCGGTTGTGGCTGCGCCACCCCAGCCCCTCTTCCGCTCCGCCGAAGCATGCGGAGGAGATGGCCGCCTTGGCGGCGGAAATCAGATCCACGGCTACCACCGCCGCGGCCCCCGGCTGGGATCCAGTCCAGAATGGGTCCATGGCTGCCCCGTCGAACCAGGAAACCTCCCTCTCCCAGCGGCTCCTGGGCGCCCGAGAGGAGGTGCTTGCCGTGGCTCACCGTCATGGGGCCCGCAACCTGCGGATCTATGGCTCGGTGGCCAGCGGCCAGGATCGGCCCGACAGCGACTTGGACCTTCTGGTGGATCTTGAGCGGGGCTGTTCCCTGCTGGAGGTGATCGCTCTTCGGCAGGAACTGGAAGCTCTCTTGAATTGCCAGGTGGATCTGGCGGAAGCAGCGCAGCTGCATCCATTGATCCGCGATCAGGTCATCGCGCAAGCAACAGCGTTGTGAGCAAGGATCTCCTTTACCTCACCAGCATTTCCGAAGCCCTTGAGCGCATTACTCTCTACACCATGGAAGGCCGCTCAGCTTTTCTTGCTTCCACGCTTGTGCAGGATGGAGTGATCCGCAATCTGATCGTGATCGGCGAGGCCGTGAAGAATCTGTCGCCCGACCTTCGCGATACCGAAACGACCACCCCTTGGAAATCCATCGCCGGCATGCGGGACGTTCTTATTCATGATTATCTGCGTGTGAATCTCGAGCAGGTCTGGGAAACCGTGGCGCGTGACCTACCACCCCTCGGTCTCACCGTTCGCTCACTGATTGAACGGCAAAGGAACGATTGATCTGCAAAGCGAGCATCGTCTGCTGCCCAAGAGACCCACCATGAACCCCCTGGATTGCCAGAGGCAGGTGATCCTGATGCTGGCAGCAACGTTCCAGCAGCGCGTCGCGCTCGCTGTCGCTCAGCTCCTCCGCGCCGATCAGGCTGTAGAGCCCATCGCCGTAGCGGGTGATGCCGTTGCCGGTCAGCACGCGGCCCACCATCCGTTTTCCAGGATCCGCCGGGCGATGTCCTGCGCCGGGGCCGGGCTGCGGCGGCCCAGCAGTTCCATGAGCATCAGGGGTTGGTAAATGTGGCTCATGCGCATGCGCTGGGCGATGTCGTCGCGCAGGTGCTCGTAGGTGGGGGAGGGGTGTGGGGGCATGGGGGCATCCTGGCTGGGGTGTGACGGGGGGTGGCATTGGTGGAGGAGAAGCTATGGCCCCCCTCCCTCCATTGCCCTCCCACCCGATGGGACCGACGCCATGCCTCCCTGCTGATCTGGCCCACGGGCACGGAGGTAGACACTGTCTACCCATGAAGCTAGGGTGCAAGGAGGTTTGCGGCAGAGCCGTGGCTACCACCTCCCGCCTCAGCTGGAACCTGCGGGTCTCGCCCGACGATCAGGCCCTGATCGATCGCGCCGTCCGTGCCTCCGGCCTCACCCGAACCGACTTCGTTCTGCAGGCGGCCCGCCATGCCGCCCGTGAGCTGCTGGTACAGCAAGCCTGGCAGGCCATTTCGCCTGAACAATTTGACCTGTTTCTTCGCCAGCTCGATGCTCCGCCCAGCCCATCGGATCGCCTGCAACGCACCCTGACGGCACCGAAGCCCTGGCAGCGCTGATCGATCTGCAGGCGCCGCAGCCGCTGGCGCCGCATCACAGCACCGTCGGCTTTGACTGCGGCGACTCCAGCCTCAACCACTGGTTCCTGCAGCGTGCCCACTCCAACCAGCAGAGCGGTGCGACGCGAAGCTTCGTGGTGTGCAACAGCGACGGGATCGTCAAGGCCTATGTGGCTCTGGCCTCCGGCGCGGTTGCCGTGGCCTCAGCCCCTGGGCGTTTTCGGCGCAACATGCCCGACCCCATCCCCGTGGTGGTGCTGGCGCGGCTGGCGGTCTGCCGCAGTGTCCAGGGACGCGGCATCGCTCGCGCCCTGCTCGCCGATGCGTTTGAGCGGGTGCTGCAGGCCAGCACTCAGATCGGCGTGCGCGGCATCGTGGTTCATGCGGCCTCCGATCAAGCCCGCAGCTTCTATCTGCACATGGGCTTCGATCCCTCGCCCATAGACCCCGACACCCTGCTGATCCGTCTCTCCGATGTGGCGGCAACCTTGCCTTTCTGATCTGTCCCGCGCAGGGCGTCGCTGGCCTGCATCCCGCTTGCCGTCGTTGCAGCGGAAGCAGAGGGCCTGCAGGTTGCTGAGGTCGCCTGTGCCGCCCTGGTTCCTGGGCACGATGTGGTCCACCTCCAGGGCGTGCTGGTGCTCGTGCCCCGCAGCACTTGCAGCGGCCCCTGGCGCATAGGTGAACCCGGACTTTCACCGAGCCGCTGATCGGCGTGCGGTGGCGGCTGGCGTCGTTCAGCTGCTCGCCCCCCACCAGGGCGTAGCTGCCCTTCTCGTAGCGGGTGATGCCGTTGAAGGTGAACCTTGCCCACCATGCGCTCCCCAGGATCCGCCGGGCCACGTCCTGCGCCGGGGCCGGGCTGTGGCGGCCCAGCAGTTCCATGAGCATCAGGGGTTGGTAGATGTGGCTCATGCGCATGCGCTCGGCGATGAAGTGCCGCAGGCGCTGGTAGGTGGCGGAGGGGGGCGGGGACATGGGGGCATCTTCGCTGGGCTGTGACGGGGGGGGCACTGGTTAGGAAGAAGCCTTGCTGCCGTGTCCTCGATCCCTCCCATCGCGTTGTCCGCCTTGGAGCGTGCCTACGCTGAGTTCTCAGCCGTCCGTCGTGGCGATGACACCCATGTCTGACCTCCTGCGACTGCCACAGTGCGAGCGGCTCGCCCTGGCGATCGCCCTCTGGGACAGCCTGGACGAGGAGACCCGAGATGGTGCGCTCCCCCTCGATTCCGCTCTCTGCGCTGAACTGGATCGGCGCTGGGCGGCGCATCTCAGCAACCCTGATGCAGCTCTGGCCTGGGATGAGGTGCTCAGCCAGCTCGGCATCGGATGACGCTCCGTGCAGTCCGATTCCTGCCGGAGGCGCTGGAGGAGCTCCTGGAAACCCAGCGCTGGTACGGCAAGCGCGCGCCAGCGTTGGCCAGGGACTTTGCCGAAACCGTTGCTGCTGCGATGGAGCGCGTTCGCCACAATCCCCAATCCTTCCCCTTCATTCACGGCCGGCCCCTGGCCGAGCTCCTGCTTTCGGCGATGGCTGTGTGCGAGCGCTCGACGGTGGTGGCACTGGGTGAGGGAACAGCCTTGTTGGAGTGCCTACGATGGAATCCATCCTTGGTGCTGTGGTGGGCATGAACCTGCCGGTTCCCCCCAGCCTTGATTAGCTGCGGCGTCTCGCGCCGACGCTCCAGGCCTTGGCGGCTGCCCATGGAGGAGTGGAGTTGCGCGTCTTCGGCTCTGTGGCCCGCGGTGGCGCTCAGCCGGCCAGTGATCTCGACCTGTTGGTTGATTTCCCGGCAAGTCCCAGCCTCGAGCAGTTCATGGACCTCAAGCTCGCGCTGGAAGACCTCCTCAACGTCCGCGTCGACCTGGTGACCCGTAACGGCCTTCGTGCTGAGCTACGCGAGCGGATTGAGCGCGAGGCGGTTTCCCTTGCCTGAGGAGAGCGGGGCTTCTGCGCCAAAGTGAGCCGCTACACGGAAGGGCTGGATCAACAGCAATTCCTTGCAGACGAGCTGATCGTCGACGCGGTTCTCCGCAACCTGGAACTTCTCGGCGAAGCCTCCAAACTGGCGGCGTATTGCCGGGCTCCGTGATGTTCTGGCCCATGCCTATTTCGGCCTGGAGGACGAGACGATCTGGCAGACCGTCTGCTTCAGCATTCCTGCACTGGTCGAGCAGCTCACTGTGGTGGCAATGATCGAGCTGCCTGATCAGTGCTAACCGAGAACCTGCCGGTGCTCACTGACGAACCCCGGAAGTCGGCATGGCAGCAGGGAAAGCAGAGGGCTTGCACGTTGCGCGAAAGTCTGTGCCTCCGAGATGATGGGTGCCACCTCCAAGGCCCTTTGGTGCTCAAGGACCGCGCAGCACTCGCAGCGGACCTTGGCGCGCGTGAGCACCCGGTAGTTCACCGAGCCGCTGATCGGTGTGCGGTGGCGGCTGCGGTGGGCGAACACCTCCTCGCCCCGCTGCTCGCGGAAGTCGTCGAGGCGCTGGCGGCAGAGCTGCAGCAGCGCGTCGCGCTCGGCGTCGTTCAGCTCAACTGCTTTTCTTCGAGAAGGCTGCGCCTACGCAGAGGCCTTCGGCTATGCCGCCCACCAGAGCGGTGCGGCCCGGATTGAAGTCAGATCGACGTGCCGATGCACGGTTTCATGGCCATCGCAACGGGTCAGCCTGTGGCTGAGAGTGAGCGTGCTCTCATGGGTCGGCAGACGAACCAGGCAACGCCAGCCTGATGTGTTCCTCCCTCGGCTGGAGTGCCAACCCCACGCCAGTGCAGACGTCGCCAGCTCAGCTAGAACGAACGCACAACCCTGTCGCCGGATATGAGCCGTTCGGCCTTTCTTCAAGCCATGCCTTTCTGCACACCACCATGGAGATGACGCCCCAACCTCCCCCGGCAGCCTTGCTGCCGAGCCTGCCTGTGGCGGAATGGCAGGACACTTACACCACATTGCACCTGTGGACTCAGATCGTTGGCAAGATCCGGCTGGCGCTCATGCCCGCGATCAATCACTGGTGGCAGTCAACGCTCTATGTGACCCCGCGCGGGCTGACCACGGGCACCCTTCCCTATCAGACGCGTACGTTTGAAATCCGGTTCGACTTTCTTGAGCATCAGCTGCGCCTTGAGGCAAGTGATGGAGCAAGCCGCAGCATCAAGTTGGCACCGCGGTCAGTCGCCGATTTCTACCGGGCGGTGATGGCGGCACTGAAAGAACTTGAGATCGACGTCTCAATCTGGACCATGCCCCAGGAGATGGTCGACCCCATACTCTTCGAACACGACGAACTGCATGCTGCCTACGATTCGGCTTCCGTGCAGCGTTTTTGGCAGATTCTGGTGCAGGCTGATCGAATCCTGACTGTCTTCAGATCCAGGTTCATTGGAAAGTCGAGTCCAGCACATTTCTTCTGGGGCAGTTTCGATCTGGCAGTCACACGATTCTCCGGGCGAACTGCACCTCCTCATCCCGGTGGAGTGCCTGGAATGGCCGATTGGGTCACAAGAGAAGCCTACTCTCATGAGGTGAGCAGTTGCGGCTTCTGGCCCGGTGGAGGCTCAATTGAGGAGCCCGTCTTCTACGCCTATGGTTACCCTGCACCTGAAGGATACAGCGCATGCCCCGTCAAACCAAAGGAGGCATTCTATAGCTCGGAGCTGCAGGAGTTCATCCTGCCCTATGAGGTGGTGAGGCAGGCTGGTGATCCAGATGCCGTCCTCCTTGCGTTTCTCCAGAGCACCTATGAAGCCGCAGCCAATCTCGGCCATTGGGATCGGATGGCCCTGGAGCGCACCTCAACGGCGTAAGGGCCAGTCGCTGCCAGGTCAAGGATGTTCCTGAAGAATGCTTGAAACCATGGTGAATAGACAAAGACGATCTCCCCAGATGCCCAAAGGCAGACTGGAAGCATTCAGTGATGGGGTCATCGCCATCATCATCACCATCATGGTGCTGGAGCTGAAAGCACCGGATCAGCCGGATCTGGCTGCGATGCGTGCTCTGATTCCAGCATTTCTCAGCTATGTGCTGAGCTTTGTGTATGTTGGCATCTACTGGAACAATCACCATCATCTGTTTCAAGTAGTCAAGCACGTGAACGGTTCAACCCTGTGGGCAAACCTGCATCTGTTGTTCTGGTTGTCACTCTTTCCCTTCGCCACCGCCTGGATCGGTGAAAATCATTTCGCGGCGCTGCCCGTGGCCTTCTATGGCGTCGTTCTGCTACTGGCTGCAGTCGCCTACTTCACGCTCACGCGCACACTTGTGTTTTATCACGGAGAAGACTCCACACTGGCCAGAGCCCTTGGCCGTGATCTCAAAGGAAAGCTGTCCTTGTTGATCTATGCAGCGGCGATTCCACTGGCCTTTGCCAACTCCCGGCTGGCGTGTGCTCTCTACGTCCTGGTTGCAGTGCTGTGGCTCCTTCCCGATCGCCGGATTGAAAAGGCAATGAGCACATAAAATCTGGTTTCCTGATGCGCCAGGAAGCAGCAGAGTACGCTTCACTTGAGTCGCTCCAACCACGGCGTTCCATTCCGACTGGTGCAGCGTCAGCCCATCCGCCACGTGCCGGCGAGGAATCACCAGGCTGTGGCCCGGCGTCACCGGGTAGGCATCGGCGATGCACAGCGCCAGTTCGTTCTCCAGCAGCATCCGGTCGCTGCCCTCCAGCGCGCGGAACACACAACCCTCCTGCCTGTGCTGGTAGCTGGCGAGGAGTCCGCGAAAGTCGGTGCGATCCGTGTCCCGCTTGCCGGCATTACAGCGGAAGAAGAGAGCCTGGAAGTTGGAGAGGTCGTCGGGTCCTCCCTGGTTTCTGGGGATGATGTGATCCACCTCCAGGGCGCACTGGTGCTCGTGCGCGCCGCAGCACTCGCAGCGGCCTCGGGCACGGGTGAGCACGCGGTATTTGATCGAGCCGCTGATCGGCGTGCGGTGGCGGCTACGCCGCCCAACAGGCGGTCATGGTCATGGGCGTAGCTGGTCACGCCGTTGAGGGTGAGTCGACGATCTGGGTCACGCTCTCCCCGAGGATCCTGGAGGTCGACACCGTGAAGACCGTGCTGGCCCAGGCGGAGCTGCTGATACACCGGTGGTACTGGCGATTACAGCAGCCTCAGCCCCTTGGCCACCCGCGCCGTCTTCTCTTTCACCGGCTTTCCCGGCGACCCTGAGCGCCACGTTTACCTCCATCACGACGGCTACCCCACCGGAGCCGCCTGGCGCTTTGCGGCAGCCCTGCGTGAAGCCGCTGACGCCTCCGGGTTCCTTGTTGCCTTCCTGAGAAGCCAGCAGCAAGCTGAACCCCTGGCCAGCCCCGAGCAGGCCGCCGATGCCGAGTATCGCTACCGGGTGCGCCTTCCCCCCGGCACCGATCCCCACCTTGAGGTGCAGTGTTGGCGTCGGATTCCTGATAGCAGCAGCTGGAGTCCCCGTTGCGGTCCCATGCCGGCGGCTGCCTTCATCAAGCGGTTCTTGCCCGGTGATCAGCTTTGACCCGGCCAAGCGCCTGCGAACCCTGGAGCAGCGCGACCTTGATTTTCTTGATGCCGAGAGCGTGTTCGACGGGCCCGTGATCGAGATCCCCGATCGAAGGAGAGACTATGGTGAAATCAGAATCGTCTGCGTTGGATTGCTTCAAGGCCGGGCCGTGATCGTGGTCTACACGGAGCGCAACGGCATCAGGCACATCATCTCCATGCGAAAGGCCAATGAAAGAGAGCAACGTCGTTTTCTCCCCCACCTCTACTGACGGTGAGATCCACTCTGATCTTCAGCGTGTGGATGCCCATGTCATCCAACCCGAAGAATACGAAGAGATCCCTGAAATCACGGAGGAAGATCTCATTGACGCCGTGATCAAACGCCCTGGCCAGCCAGATCAACCTTATTGGGCCAAACCAACCCAAGCCTCTTGACCCCATCGGCCTCAGTGCCTCAGGGCCTCCCGGTGGGCGTTCAGGAATGCCTCCTGCTCCCGGCTGAACGGCCGGATCAGATTTGGCCCATCGATGCTCAGTGGGACTGCTCCAGGGCGTTCAGCACCTCATCGGCATCAAGGCCCGGGTTGCCGTCCGCCAGGAAGCTCTCCAGCCGTTGCGCCAGGGGGAGGGTCAGCAAGTCATTCACCACATGCCGTGCCGGCAGGGCCGGAGACCAGATGCTTTCACGGTAGCGGGGGCCTGCAGACGCGTCGCCCTCGCAGCCCCAGCGCTTTTCCGGCAGCACCTTGCCCACCATCCGCATTCCAGAATCCGCCGGGCCGCGTCCTGCGCCGGGGCCGCCGAAAAGGTATAGAATCAGCAATGTATGGAGTTCGCTTTCGATCCGGTCAAGAGTGTCTCCAACCTTGCCAAGCACGGCATCGACTTCCTTGCTGCCCAGCAGCTCTGGAACGATTCGCAGCTCCTGGAGCTTCCGGCCCGCATTACCGGGGAACCAAGATTCCTGGTGATCGGCAGGATTGGCCTCAAGCACTGGTCGGCTGTGATCACCTACCGCGACCAGTGCATCCGGTTGATTTCCGTTCGGCGGTCCAGACCAGAAGAGGTGGAGCTCTATGAACAGTTCTGATTTCGATCAACGTTTCGATGACGGCGAGTCCGTGCTCGACGCCCTCGACCTCGGCGGTGCCCGTCGCCGTCGGCTGGAGCAGAAACGCGTCAATGTCGACATCCCCGTGTGGATGATCGATCAGCTCGATCGCGAAGCCAGCCGCCTCGGCGTCACGCGTCAGTCGATCATCAAGGTGTGGCTGGCAGAGCGGCTGGAGCAGCGGACGTCTGCTTGAGCGCAGTGCTGTGACTTCTTTCCAGAAAGATAAGGCAGCAGAGGGGCTGGAGGCCACGGCTCAGTACTGCTGCTTGCCCTTGATAACCCCCCGAACGCCTCCGCGGGGAGATTTGTTATCACCTGTGCGCCTCGGAATCAGATGCCAGTGCGCATGAAACACCGTCTGCCCAGCCGCCTCGCCTGAGTTCAGCCCCGCATTTTTCCGCTGATCGTGGCGTCCTGGTCAAGCAGCTGCTCCCACCGGCGCTTGAGCAGCTCCACCTCCGCATTCCACTCCGGCTGGTGCAGCTCCAGCTCGTCGGCCCCATGGCGCTTGGGGATCACCAGGCTGTGCCCCTCACTCACCGGATAGGCATCGGCGATGCAGAGCGCCAGCTCGTTCTCCAGCAGCACCCGGCCGCTGCCCTCCAGCGCGCAGAACACACAACCCTCCTGCCTGTGCTGGTAGCTGGCGAGGAGTCCGCGAAAGTCGGTGCGATCCGTGTCCCGCTTGCCCGCATTGCAGCGAACATTTCTGGGGATGATGTGATCCACCTCCAGGGCGCACTGGTGCTCGTGCGCGCCGCAGCATTCGCAGCGGCCCCGGGCCCGGGTGAGTACTCGATACTTGATGGAGCCACTGATCGGGCTGCGGTGGCGGCTGCGGTGAGCAAACACCTCCTCGCCGCGCTGGGCGCGGAAGGCGTCAAGGCGCTGGCGGCAGAGGGCTAGAAGCTCGTCGCGTTCTTCTTCACTCAGCTCCTCTCCGCCGATCAGGCAGTAGGCGCCGTTGCCGTACGCAGTGATGCCGTTGCTGGTGAGCACCTTGCCCACCATCCGCTTCACCCGCTGCATGTAGTAGTCGATCTGGGTGACGTCTTCCCCCAGGATCCGCCGGGCGATGTCCTGCGCCGGGGCGGGGCTGTGGCGGCCCAGCAGTTCCATGAGCATCAGTGGTTGGTAGATGTGGCTCATGCGCATACGCCGCGTCACGTAGTCGCGCAGGCGTTCGTAGGTGGGGGAGGGGTGCCGAACCATGGGGGCATCCTGGCTGGGGTGTGACGGGGGGTGGCACTGGTAAGGAGAGGAGCACAGGCAAGACAGGCAGCCATGTCAGCTCGTGATCGACTTCGTCCTATCCCACCGCTTGGCGTGCCTACGTCTAGCGGTGGTAAGGTAACGGCGTGATCCGGTCGTTCCGTTGCCGCGACACCCAGGCCCTCTTTGAGGGGAAGCCGGGGCGCCGCTTTGGAAGCTTCGCTCGCGTGGCTTTCCGCAAGCTCGCCATCCTCGATGCGGCCGCCTGCCTCAACGATTTACAAGTTCCACCAGGCAATCGCCTGGAGTCGCTCAGGGGGAACCGCCATGGCCAGCACAGCATCCGCATCAACGACCAGTTCCGTCTCTGCTTTGTCTGGACAGAAGCAGGGCCAGAGGAGGTCGAGATCGTTGACTACCACTGACGTGATGCTTGTGCCCCCGGGCGAGGTGCTCCTGGAGGAGTTTCTGCGGCCGATGGGGATCAGCCAGTACCGGTTGGCGCTGGCGATCGGCGTACCGGAGAGCCGCATCAACGCCATCGTGAAAGGGCGGCGGGCGATCACTGCCGACACCGATCTGCGCCTGTGCCGTTTCTTCGGCCTGAGCGATGGTTTCTGGCTGCGGATGCAAGGGAGCCATGATCTGAAACTGGCCAGGCAGGCTCTGATCAGCGTGTTGCCGGCGATCGAGCCCATCCAGCCAATGGCATGAGCAGGGCTGGCGGCTGCAGGGCGCTTGGGCCAGGTCTGGCTTTGGGCGGCCCGTCAGGCTGGCGCCCCTGCTGGGATCCCTTCTGGCGTGGGCGCGTGGCGGCTGCAGCCAACCCGGCTCCGGGTGTGGCTGTGCCGCCCCAGTTCCGTTCATCCGAAGGACCGATGGGCAAGCCAGGGCAACGCCTGGTCCACCTGCGATGCCGTGGTCCGACAGGTGCCGTGCTGGCGGCGGATCGCAGGCGGTGGCTACTGGAATCCCCGCTCAACCCCCTGGAGCCGCGCGGCTTGAGGGGCCAACGCCGTTGTTTGATGACGTCTTCTGAGGATTTCAACCGAAGGGTGAGGCAGATCAGCTCGGCAATGAACACCCGCAGGCGCTGATTGGTGGCGGCGGGGGCGAGCTTGCCGTGCTTGGTGTCAGAATTGAGTTCAGAGGATGTAGGCCATGGCCAGCTCCATTCCAGGGCTCCAGCGCCTCCGTCAGGAGGCTGGACGCGTGCCGCTTCGGTCGCGGATCATCCGTGCAGTGGCCAGCTCCACAGCCATCGAAACGGGCCAGTCCATCTCCGTTATTGAAGGCCAGCTCGTGGCTCGGCAAACCCCTGCTGATCACCCCCACCAGGCAACACCTGCCTGAACAGCTGCTGCATCGGAGCGTTGTTCAACACAGCCCCAGCACGGATGGCGGCGAAATACTGCTCACGCTGCAGATCCCAGGCTGAATAGTCGAGAGGGCCGATGCCAGCCTGGCTCGCCATCACATCCGCCAGCGCCTCAACCAGTTCATCGACGGATTGGGGATCAAGGGGTGTGCGCCTGTTCAGCTGTTCGCGTTGAAAGGCCTCCAGAAGATCGGGCAGGAGATGGGCGCTCGCAAATGCAAAGTTCCCTTTGCTCAGGTTGAACCGGCGCACCGCTCCTGCCCATGGATAGACAGACTCCAGCCAGCGCCGATGCCACTCGATCACTTCCGCGACAGTGATTCGATGAGGTTCAGCCCCGTTGATGGAGATTCCCTCATAGAGATGAAGTAGTAGATCCTGCTCCACAGACTCCATGACCTCTGGATCTGTGATTCCCAATCGGTTATGCAGAACCAAGCCATTGGAGCCGGGCTAACACTCCGCGGCCGATCCAGCAACGGTGTAGCGGTTCATCGGCAAGCGATCTGCAGCAGTCCTTCCGGCTCAGAGAGCACCATCCAGCAACCGCCCCTCCCGGTAGGCCCTGCCGATCACATGGCTGCGCCAATGGCGGCGCTCCGCGCACTCCTGCTGGGAATTAAGCAGCAGATCCAGCGACACATCCGCCTGGGCCAGGCGGCCCCAGAGCTCGTTGAGCACCTCAAAGCGGTGGTGGTGCTCCAGCCAGGCATCCGGTGCGGTGATCAGCAGGTCGATGTCCGACTCCGGCCCCGCCGTGCCACGGGCCCGGGAGCCGTAGCCGAAGGCTTCTCCGCAGTAGTACAGGCGTACTTCCGCACCCGGGATCCTCTGCTGGATCACAGCCGCCATCCCCTGGAGGCGTCGGTCCATCGGTGGTGGCGACGTTGCGGCGGTCATGGGCCCATTCTGGAGGCCTGCTTCAGCTCTGTGGCTCGTTCTTCAGCAGCACCCGGCTTCTGGCCTCCTGCCTGTGCTGGTAGCTGGCGAGGAGTCCGCGAAAGTCGGTGCGATCGGTGTCCCGTTTGCCGGCATTGCAGCGGAAGCAGAGGGCCTGGAAGTTGGAGAGGTCGTCGGGTCCTCCCTGGTTTCTGGGGATGATGTGATCCACTTCCAGGGCGCACTGGTGCGGGATTTGCTGAGCAACAGCCCGCGCCGCAGCACTCGCAGCGGCCCCGGGCGCGGAAGGCGTCCAGGCGCTGGCGGCAGAGGTGCTGCAGCGCGTCGCGCTCGGCGTCGCTCAGCTCCTCTCCGCCGATCAGGCAGTAGACGCCGTTGCCGTAGGCAGTGATGCCGTTGCTGGTGAGCACCTTGCCCACCATCCGCTTCACCCGCTGCATGTAGTAGTCGATCTGGGTGACGTCTTCCCCAAGGATCCGCCGGGCGATGTCCTGCGCCGGGGCGGGGCTGTGGCGGCCCAGCAGTTCCATGAGCATCAGTGGTTGGTAGATGTGGCTCATGCGCATACGCCGCGTCACGTAGTCGCGCAGGCGTTCGTAGGTGGGGGAGGGGTGCGGGGGCATGGAGCGATGGTGGCGGTGGCCGGGGGCTCCGGCCAGGTGTGGCTTTGGGCTGCCCGTCAGGCTGGCGCCCCTGCTGGGATACCCTTCATCCGCAGGTCCGATGGGCTTCCTCAACGCATGCCTAAGGCCATCAGCCCAGAAGGCCTTCCACCTGTTCGATCAATGCCTGGGCTGTAGCGCACCAGGCCGTGCGATCCAGGCTGAGTTCTTCCGGTTCGTCGTCGTAGCGGTACTGCACAGCGAAAGAGGTGAAGGCACGGAGGGGTAGGAGCGGTTTGATCTCGATGCCGGCCTCTTGCAAAAGCAACAACAGGCGGGAGATGTCGTGCGTCGACGGAGGAGTGTTGCCGAGGTGGTGCAACCAGGCTTTGAGGGTCTTCTCCAGACATTGCTGCGCTGCCCAGCCCCAACTGGCTTCCTCCACCTCTGGATCCAGAAGACGGCGGGCCATCCTGAGGTCGCGGCGGGCGATGCGCAGCAGACGCAGCGCTTCAGGCCTGGCCATCGAGCCGAACACCCTCTCGTAGGGCCTCGTACACCAGAGAGCCTGGCTCCTTGGCTCGGCGGGACACTTCGCTGCTCGAGTGGAGCACCAGGTCGACCGACAGATCCGGCTGGGCCACGGCACCCCAGAGGTCAGCGAGCAGCGCAAAGCGATCGCGTTGCGCCAGCCAGGCATCAGGCACGGTGATCAGCAGGTCCACATCGGAGTCGGCCCGGCCATCTCCGCGGGCCCTGGATCCGAACAGCCGCACATCAGCAGCAGGGATGAGCTGGTGAATGCCGGCAACCATGCCCGCCAACCTCTGCTCAATCGATTTTGAGGCTGTCGTGGAGGTCATGACTCCATTCTGACGGCCACTGGGTGCGCCCGGTAGCAGGCACACCATCGCTGCGGTCTGAATGAACGCGCGCAGGCGTTCGTCGGTGGGGGAGGGGTGCATGGGCGCATCCTCGCTGGGGTGTGACGGGGGTGGCACTGATTCCTTGAGGCCCCCTCTTCGGTTGGCCATGCCGGCACCCCTCAGACCGGCCTTTGCTCACCAGCACACCGCCAGCCTTACGTGTCTATACTCTGCTTCAGGTTGAAACATGGTTTTGCGATGGCTTCTGGCCTCACTGCCGCCACCGGGGCCGCCCTGCTCGGAGCCGATGCCCGCCTGCTCGCTCAGGAATACCGCCGCGTACTCGCGCCGCCAGGATCGGCATCTTCGGCGCCGCTGCGGCTTGGCTTTCGCGAGCTCCTCTACTTCCAGGTGGTGAGCAGCCTGAGTGCCGAGGGCCTGCAGCTTTCCCCTGCCCAGAAGCGGGAGGTGTTCCGTGTGCTCACCGTGAAGCCCCAGCGACAGGTTGCCCAGGGGGAGTGGTCCCGTGGCCGCGGTGAGCTGCGCAAGACAGGTGCTGTTCCCTTCAGTTTCGACCTCAGCGGCGTGAGCCGGGACCTGCGTTATCGCTACCGGCTCCATAGACGGCCCGATGCTCTGGTGGAGAGCGATCCGGCCATCTGCTCAGGGCAGCCTGTGTTCCGGGGCACCAGGATTCCCGTGGCCGTGGTTGTGGAGCAGCTGCGCTCCGGCGTCAGCCGCAGCGAGCTGGAAGCAGACTTTCCCCATCTCAGCCACCAGGCCCTCGATTACGCGGAGATCCAGGCGCGCCTGCCCAAGCCTCCCGGCCGCCCTCGGCGCCCCCTCAACCTGCAACGCGGCTGAAGGGCCATGCCTTGAGACTGTTGATCGACGAATATCTCAGTCCTCGCTTGGCCCGCTGGGCCTGTGAACAGGGAATTCCGGCAGAGGCGGCCGTGCATGTTGGTCTTGCTGGCGCCAAGGATGAGGAGGTCTTCGCCCATGCCCTGGCCCGCGATCAGATTGTGGTCACGGTGAACGTGGGCGATTTCATTCGCTTGGCCGCCACCATGGAGGTGCACCCCGGCGTGATCGCGCTCAGGGAAGCTGGCTTGAGTGCGGAACAGCAGTGGCTCCGGGTCCAATCAGCACTACAGCTGATCCAACACGGGAACTACACTGACCTGATCAATCGCGTGCTTGAGATCCAATACGAAGCTGTGCACGTGTGGCATGAGATTCCTGCCAGCTGAGTCAATGAATAGCGGTGCAACTCTGAGACCAGCAGTGGCCATGGCTTGTCTGCATTTCAGCGGAAGCCGAGCGCCTGCAGGTTGTTGATGTCCTCGGAGCCGCTCTGGTTTCTGGGGATGATGGGGTCCACCTCCAGGGCGCACTGGTGCGGGATTCGCTAAGCAACAGCCCGCGCCGCAGCATTCGCAGCGGCCCCGGGCGCGGAAGGCGACCAGGCGCTGGCGGCAGAGGGCCAGAAGCTTCGCGCTCGGCGTCGCTCAGCTGCTTGCGCCGATAAGGCTGTTGGTGCCGTTGCCGTAGACGTTGATGCCGTTGCCGGTGAGCGGTCGATCTGGGTCACGTTCTCACCGAGGATCCTGCGGGCCACGTCCTGCACTGGGGCTGGGCTGCGGCGGCCGAGCAGTTCCATGAGCATCAGCGGCTGATAGATATGGCTCATGCGCATCCGCCGCGTCACGTAGTCGCGCAGGCGTTCGTAGGTGGGGGAGGGGGCAGGGGGCATGGGCGCATCCTCACTGGGTGAGACGGGGGTGGCACTGGTGAAGGAGAAGCTCCGTCGCCATGGCATCCCCACCTATCCCTTTGGGCCATCTCTGGAATCGTGCAAATGATCGACGCCTCGCTGTGGTGCTTGAGGGCTCCAGACCCCGCCCGCTCAGTTCTTTGGGCGTGGGTAGCACGCGCGCTAACATGGGGCCATCCTTTCGCGTCGAGTACTACAGCCCCAGGATTCGGGACGAGATGGAGGCCTGGCCCGTAGACCTCCTGGCCCGCTGCGATGAGCTGCTACAGCAACGGGCGAGTGATCACCGTGCTCCATACCTTCATCAAGAAGACACAGAAAACACCCAGGCGTGAGCTCGCAACCGCTCGCCAACGTCTCAAAGAGGTCAAACGCTATGGCTGAACTCCCCTACGAACCCGTCCTCCGCGATCGCAAGGCCGAACGCGCCAGGGTCGAGCAGATTCCTGGGTATGTGGCTGCCAGGCAGGACGCCGCCGTTGAGTTTCGCCTCCTGCGGCAGCTCCTCGATGCCCGCAAGCAGGCAGGACTCACCCAGGAGGAGGTCGCGCTGCGCATGGGCACCACGCGTAGCGCCATCAGCCGGCTGGAGGGTTCCCACAAGCATCTGCCCGCCCTCTCCACCCTGCGCCGCTACGCCGCTGCGCTCGGCTGCGACCTGGAACTCAACCTCGTGCCCCGCCCAGCCAGCCGCGACACCCTGGCCTGAAAGGCTTGAGCTGCAGCAGCTCGTCGCGCTCGGCGTCGCTCAGCTCAACTGCTTCTCTTCGAGAAGGCTTCGCCTACGCAGAAGCCTTCGGCTACGCCACCCAACAGGCGGTCGTGGTCATGGGCATAGCTGGTCACGCCGTTGACGGTGAGCACCCGCCCCACCATCCGCTTCACCCGCTGCGCGTAGGTGGCGATCTGGTTCACGTCTTCCCCCAAGATTCGGCGGGCTATGTCCTGCGTGGGGCTGGGCTGGCTGTTGCTTGGCAAATCAGCGGCCCAGCAGTTCTATGAGCATCAGCGGTTGGTAGATGGGGCTCATGCGCATGCGCCGCATCACGTAATCGCGCAGGCGTTCGTAGGTGGGGGAGGGGTGCATGGCAGACCCGATCAAGCTGATGGCCTCTGAGACCGCCCAACTCAAGGCTTGGAGCGTTGACGCCAGAGCTTTGGGTCGCGGCCGCAATGAAGCACGGCCAGCACCACGATGCTGCCCTGCTCGGGAACCGGCAGGTAGATGACGCCGTACGGGAAGCGCCGGATCAGGGCTCGGCGGGTGCCGTGGTAGCCCGCGGAGCAGGCCTCAGGGTTGCTGCGTATGCGCCCGGAGGGCCAGGCGCACCTGATCCAGAAAGTGCTGGCCCAGGCCCTGCTCCTGAGCTTCGTACCAGCGAGCCGCAGCCTCGAGATCAAGCCGGGCTTCCGGGCGGAGCCGCAGCACCATGCTCAGAGGGACTGCTCCAGGGCGTTCAGCACCTCATCGGCATCAAGGCCGGGGTTGCCGTCCGCCAGGAAGCTCTCCAGCCGTTGATCGATCAGCTGCCGATCGGCCTCCGTGAGTTCAGGGCCGATCTGCTCAGAGTCGATCGAGTCCCACAGGCTTTGCACCAGCTCCAGCCGTTGCGCCAGGGGCAGGGTCAGCAGGTCATTCACCACATGCCGTGCCGGCAGGGCCGGGGACCAGATGTTTTCACGGTAGCGGGGGCCTGCAGACGCGTCGCCCTCGCAGCCCCAGCGCTTTTACGGCAGCACCTTGCCCACCATCCGATTTCCAGAATCCGCCGGGCCGCGTCGTGCACCGGGGCACGGGCAAGTTTGTTGTTGAGCGGCCCGTCAGGCCATCGCCCTTGCTGGGATCCCTTCTGGAGTGGGCGCGTGGCGGCTGCAGCCAACCCGGCTCCGGGAGTGGTTGTGCCGCCCCAGCCAGCCCTAGGATGTGTACACATTTGGCGGGAGGAAGGCGTGGCGACCCGTATTGGCATCCGTGAACTCAGGACCCGGCTGGCCTCCCATCTGGAATCGTCCACGCCGATTGAGGTGACCCGCCATGGCCGCACCATTGGCCTCTACGTGCCCTTGCCCCTGCAAGGCAACCTGAGTGATCGGGACAAGGTGTTGGAGGCGGGCCGGCTGATGCAGGCTGAACTGGAGGATCTCGGCCTCAGCGAAGACGAGCTCAGTGCCGACGTCAAGGCCTGGCGGCAAGGTCACTGTGACCAGCCAACGGCTTGAGTGAGGTTCCCCCAGGATCCGGCGGGTCACGTCCTGCGCGGGGGCCGGGCATGGTGGAATCTTCGCTGGGGTGTTACGGGGGTGGCACTGGTAGGGGAGACGCCTCCACTGTGATGCCATGCCCTCCTTCATGCTCTCGGCCAAGCCCTGCGGGACGCCTCTTCGCCGTCTGTGTGCGTCAGTTGTACTAACATCGTTCAGTCGCTCCAGCAGGGGAGTTATCGCCATGGCTGCCATCGGGTCTTCACCTCCCCCCCGCTCGGCCCGGCTCGGCCTCCGCGCCACGCCGGAACAGGAAGCCGTGCTGCGCCGTGCCGCCGAGGTGACCCACAAGTCGCTCACCGACTTCATCCTCGACAGTGCCTGCCTCGCTGCCGAGCAGACGCTCCTGGATCAGCGCCTGTTCATGGTTTCCGGCTCGCAGGCTCAGGCCCTGATCGATCTGCTGGAGCGTCCCGACCAGGCCAACGAGGGTCTGCGTGATCTGTTCGCCAGGCAGGCACCCTGGGATGCCCAGTGATCTGGCGGCCGCCGGAGCCGCTGGCCGTCCAGCACCGGTTGGAAGGCTTTGATTGCGGCAAGCCCACACTCAATCACTGGCTCTTGCACCACGCCCGCCAGGCGCAGACCGGTGGCTCGGCCAGAACGTTCGTCGTTGCCGACGAGGAGACCCGGGTCGCCGGCTACTACAGCCTCACCGTGGGCCAGGTCGACACTGTGGAGGCGCCAGAGCGGATTCGTCAGGGAATGGGGCGATTTCCACTGCCTGTGGTCATCCTGGCCAGGCTCGCCGTGTCAGGCGAGAACCATGGACGTGGTCTTGGTCTCGGGATGCTTCAGGACACGATCCGTCGTACGCTGGTGATCGCCGAGCAGGCCGGAATTCGGGCAATCCTGACCCATCCCATCGACGAAGACGCGGCCCGCTTTTACACCCGGTTCGGATTCATCCCATCGCCGCTGCGCCAGCAGCAACTGCTTCTGCTGCTCAAGGATGCAAGAAAGATCCTCCGATGAGCATGGGGGCCTCCTGGCGGCCTGAGACGGGGGTGGCATTGGTAGGGAAGAAGCTTTGCTGGCTTGGCCTCGACCCCTCCCATTGCTTTGTCAGCCTTGGAGCGTGCCTACGATGGGTTTTCAGCCGTCCGTGGTGGCGATGACTCCCATGTCTGACCTCCTTCAACTGCCCCAGAGCGAACGGCTGGCCCTGGCCATCGCCCTCTGGGACAGCCTGAATGACGAGGCCCGAGATGGAGCGCTACCACTTGATTCCGCCCTCTGCTCTGAGCTGGATCGGCGTTGGTCGGCTCATCTCAACAACCCTGGCGGCGCGGTGGCCTGGGATGAGGTGCGCAGCCAGCTCGGCCTTGGATGACGCTCCTTGCAGTGCGCTTCCTGCCGGAGGCGGTGGAGGACCTGCTGGAAACCCAGCGCTGGTACGGCAGGCGTGAGCCGGCGCTGGCCAGCGACTTTGCCGAAACCGTTGCTGCTGGGGTGGAGCGCATTCGCCACAGTCCCCAATCCTTCCCCTTGATTCACGGCCAGATCCGGAGGCATGTGCTGAGTCGATTCCCCTATGCCCTCTACTTCCGCGAGCAGGGCGCTGAAATCCTCGTGCTCGCCCTGCACGGCCGCCAGGATCCCCAGCGCTGGCAGCAGCGCACCTGAATGGGCGTTGCCGGGCAATGAAGGCAGGGGACGGGTTGTTACGGGGCTTGGTAATGGAAATGACGAGGTCCCGCTGCTGTTTCAACAGCTCCACCGCGGCGTTCCACTCCGGCTGGTGCAGCACCAACCCATTGGCCCCATGGCGCCGCGGGATCACCAGGCTGTGGCCGTAGCTGGCCTGCAGGCCGCGGAAGTCAGTGCGATCCGTGTCGCACTTGCCGGCATTGCTGGGCATTGCTGGGGATGATGTGATTCACCTCCAGGGCGTACTCGTGCTTGTGCGCGCCGCAGCATTCGCAGCGGCCACGGGCGCGGAAGGCATCAAGGCGCTGGCGGCAGAGGTCCAGAAGCTCGTCGCGCTCATCGTCACTCAGCTCGCTTGCGCCGATAAGGCTGTAGGTGCCGTTGCCGTAGACGGTGATGCCGTTGCCGGTGAGCGGTCGGTCTGGGTCACGTTCTCCCCCCGAATCCTGGAGGTCGACACCGTGAAGACCGTGCTGGCCCAAGCGGAGCTGCTGATACACCGATGGTACTTGCGGTTACTGCAGCCCCAGCCCCTTGGCAACCCGCGCCGTCTTCTCTTTCACCGGCTTTCCCGGCGACCCGGAGCGCCACGTTGACCTCCATCACGACGGCTATCCCACTGGAGCCGCCTGGCGCTTTGCGGCAGCCCTGCGCGAAAACCCTGAACCCGCCTCCTTCCTCGCCGCCTTCATGAGCTCCCAGCCCAGGGCGGAGCCAATCCAGTGCCCAGAGCGGGCCGCCGATGCCGAGTACCGCTACCGGGTGCAGCTGCTCCCCGGAACCGATCCCCATCTACACGTGCAGTGCTGGCGACAGATCCCAGGAGTTAGCAGCTGGAATCCCCGTTGCGGACCCATGCCGTTGGTGGCCTTCATCCAGCGCTTTCTGCCCGGTGATCCGCTTTCATCAAGGTGTGGCTGGCGGAGCGGCTGGAGCAGCGGACGTCTGCTTGAGGCCAGAGCAGCGCCTTTTATCCAGAAGGATGAGGCCGCACCGAAACGGCATCAATCCGCGTGCGGTCCAACCCGGCCTCGGATGTGGGTCTGGCGCCCCAGACCGTTCGCCCGGACAGGAGCAGCATTCCCTCTACCACTGCAAGACTGGTGCAACTGGAGGCGTCCATGCGGGAAATTCTTTTCGTGGTGGAGGAAGCTGAGGACGGTTCCTTCCGGGCCAGCGCAGCCGGTGCCGCGATCCACACCGAGGCCGAGACCCTTGAGGAGCTCCACCGGGAGATCCGCGACGCCGTTGTCTGCCATTTCGATCCGGGCCAGGCGCCGCCCCTGAACCTCCTCCATCACGTGAGGCAGGAACTGCTGGCCCTGTGAGGATTCCGCGGGACGTCAACGGCCAGCTTCTGGCTGATCGCCTGCGGCGGATCTTCAAGGACGTGGCCGCTCAGGTGGGCTGCTCGATCGACGAGCTGATCGACAGCCTGGACCTTTGAGTGCTCGGCCGTGGGGCCGCTCTTTTGGGCCGTGGGGATGACATCGGCGGCTGCCTGGTCACCACCGATCAGCGGGTCTTGCCCATCCGCTTCACGCGCTTGGAAGCATGGGGGCACCCAGGCTGGAGTGTGACGGGGGTCGCACTGGTGGGGGAGAAGCCCATACCAGGCGCCATGCCTTTGCTTGCCCCCTCAGCCAGGGCGACGGAACTAATGTGTAGGCACCTCTCAAGGAGGTCACACATGGCCACGAATCTCGCTCTCGATCAGGATCTGCTCGATCACGCCTTCCGCGTGAGCGGTGAGCCCACCAAAAAGGCCGCCGTGACCCGTGCCCTTCAGGAGTTCATCGCGCGCCGGGAGCAGCGCCAGGTTGCCGAGCTCTTCGGCAAGCTCGAGTGGGACCCCGGCTACGACGTCAAGGCCGAACGGGAACGCCAGCGGTGAGTCTGCTGGTCGACACCTCTGTCTGGTCGCTGGCCTTTCGCCGTGATGGTCAGCCCGGCGCGCCTGAGGTGGGCGCCCTTCGTGCTGCTCTTCAGGGTGCTGAGCAGGTCTTCACCACCGGATTGGTCCTCCAGGAGGTGCTGCAGGGCTTTGCCGGCCCCAAAAACCGAGACCAGCTGGTGGAGCGCCTTTCCGCCCTCGCTTTCCTCCAGCCCGACAAGCAGGACCACATTGCAGCAGCCGAAATCCGCAATGCCTGCCGCCGCCGGGGTATCCAGATCGGCACTATCGATGCCCTGCTCATCCAACTCTGCCAGCGCTACGAGCTGACGCTGCTGACAACCGACAAGGACTTACAGGCAGCCTCTCAGCAGGTGGAGTTTCGGTTATGGGGAATGGCGTGAGGGTCGCCCTTTCGCTGGGGTGTGACGGGGGTGGCACTTGTGGGGGAGAAGCCCTGGCGGGTTGCCTACGGTGTATCAACTCAAGGCAGCAGAGACTGTGCGTACGTTTTCCGCCGTCATCGAGCGCTGTGCAGACACGGGGATGCTTGTGGGCTACGTCCCTGGCTTCCCCGGCGCTCACAGCCAGGGGGAGACCCTCGATGAACTGCAGGCCAACCTCCAGGAGGTGATCGCCATGCTCCTTGAGGACGGCGAGCCGGCCCTGGAGAGCGACTTCGTGGGCCTGCAGCAGATCGTGGTGCCGGCCTGATCGTGGGTTCAACCCCCGTCCTCAAGTCCTCTGAGGTGGCGGAGATCCTTCGGAAACTGGGCTTCGATTTGGTTCTTCAACGAGGCTCCCATCTGCAGTTTCGTAATCCTCGCGGCCGCAACACCACTGTTCCAGTCCATAAGGGACGTGACATTTCTCCTCCGCTGCTCCGCCAGATCGCCAAGGACATCGGCATGACCCTGGAGGAGTTCCTCAGCCACCGCTGAGCACCTTGCCCACCATGCGCTTCCCAGGATCCGGCGGGCCACATCCTGCGCCGGGGCGGGGCTGGCTGTTGCATGGCAAATCAATGGCCCAGCAGATCCAACCGCTGCGCGAAAACCTTCGGCTACAGCATCAGCGGCTTGTCGATGGGGCTCATGCGCATCCACTCGGCGATGGTCAGCCGCGGGCGCAGGAAGCCAACAGAGAGGCTGAAGGCCATGCAGTGATGGTCCATGCGTGCGGTGTATGGTGTATACACCAGGAGGTTGGCCATGCAGCGGACCCAGATCTACCTGTCGGAGCCGGAGCGGCAAGGGCTTCTGGCCCTGGCCCAACGCAGCGGACGCAGCCAGAGCGCCCTGATCCGTGAAGCCATCGATCGCTTTCTGGATAACAACCAGCCTCAAGAGCGGCTGGCCAGGCTTCGAGCGGGAAGGGGCCTCTGGGCAGCCGGACCTGGTCCGCTGGATGGGCTGACGTTGCGCCAGGAACTTGATCGCATCCCCCCTGAAGGCGGCTGATGGCGTCCGCCGCGAATGGCTTGCTCGTGATCGACACGGATGTCCTGATCGACTATCTCCGCGATCAGCCCCTGGCGGTGGTGTTCCTGGAAGGCTGCGATCAGCCCTTGGCGGTCTCTGTGGTGTCGATCGCTGAGCTCTATGTAGGTGTGCGCGAGGGGGAGGAGCGCCAGCGGTTGGATGCCTTTGTGTCGGCCTTCTCGGTGCTCCCGCTTGAGAAAGAGGCGGCCATCCAGGCGGGGCTGTTGCGCCGTCAGTACGGCCGCAGCCACGGCACGGGCCTCGCGGATGCCCTGATTGCCGCGAGTGTGCAGGCTGCCGGAGCAACTCTGGCCACGCTCAATCGGCGCCATTTCCCGATGCTGGCCACTGTGCTGGTTCCCTATGCGAAGGAAGGGTGATCCTGAGTAGGCCCTGAGCCGCTGCCGCTGGGGCAACGCCAGGGGCATGGGCGCATCCTCGCTGAGGTTGGACGGGGTGGCACTGATTGAGAAGCTCCGGCGATCTCCTGGCCCACGAATGCTCCCCCCATGCAGACCAGGCGGTTGTCGAGAAGGCCAAGATCTGCGACGACCTGCTTCACCATGGGCGGACCGGAGTGGTTGAGCAGATCGAGAGCAGCGCCTACGGGATGAGAGTTATGATCAAGGCTAGATTAGAAGGCCCTAATGGAACTTCAAAGCAGTTCCGCACAAGCTTAAACCAACCAACCCAGCTGATTTCCGATCACTCCAATCAGCCAAGGCTCATCACCGCATTTCCGGAGTAAGTCATGTTTGCCTTGCACCAGACTGTTGCTCTCACCCAGAACATTCCCGAGACTGGTTTTCAATCGGGCGATCTCTGTGCTGTCGTTGCCATTCACGATCCTGAAACCTATGAGGTTGAGTTTGTCGCCGCATCCGGACGCACGCAACCCCTACTGACGCTTTCATCAGCCAGCCTTCGAGCGATTGGTGCTCACGATCTGATCACTGTGCGTTCATTGGCTACGGCCAATCCCTGAGATTCGGCCTCGCTCAGCTCCTCGCTGCCCAGGATCCGCCGGGGCACGTCCTGCGCTGGGGCGGGGGCATGTTGTTGGGCGGCCCGTCAGGCTGACGTGACCCGTGCCCTTCAGGAGTTCATCGCGCGCCGGGAACAGCGCCAGGTTGCCGAGCTCTTCGGCAAGCTCGAGTGGGATCCCGGCTACGACGTCAAGGCCGAACGTGATCGCCAGCGGTGAGCCTGCTGGTCGACACCTCTGTATGGTCGCTGGCTTTTCGCCGTGATGGCCTTTCTTCAGCCCGATAAGCAGGATCACATCCCAGCCGCCGACATCCGCAAGGCCTGCCGCCGCCGGGGTGACCAGATCGGCACGATTGATGCCCTGCTCATCCAGCTTTGCCAGCGCTACGACCTGACGCTGCTCACAACGGATCAAGACTTTCAGGCGGCTTCTCAGCACGTGGATGTCCGGTTATGGGCGTGAGCAGCACTCGCCGCGGCCCCGGGCCCGGAAGGTGTCGAGGCGCTGGCGGCAGGGCTGCAGCAGCTCATCGCGCTCGGCGTCGCTCAGTGGTGATGCGTTGCCGGTGAGCAATCGATCTGGATCACGTTCTCGCCGAGGATCCTGCGGGCCACGTCCTGCACTGGGGCGGGGCTGGGGCGTCCGAGCAGTTCCTGGAGCATCAGCGGCTGATCGATGGGGCTCTGCGCCTGCGCCCGGCGATGAACGTGCGCAGGCGCTGGTAGGTGGCAGAGGGGTGCGGGGCCATGCAGTCAGAGTGGCCAGCTCTCGCAGCGTGGGCTGGTGGCGAGCAGCAGAATGGGAGTCATTGATCCATCCAAGCCACCCACTCTTCAGCGGCTCAGGCAGTTGGCGCCCGAGTTGCTCGCTCTCACAGCCGCCCACGGTGGCCGGGATCTTCGTGTCTTCGGCTCCGTGATCCGCGGCGCGGCAGGGCTGCAGAGCGACGTGGATCTGCTTGTGGATTTCCCCTCCAGCCCCAGTTTTGAGCAGTACATGGACCTCAAGCTGGCCCTGGAAGACCTGCTCAGCGCCCGGGTGGACCTGGTGACCCGCCGCGGTCTTCGCCCTGAGTTGCGGCAGCGGATTGAGCAGGAGACCGTTCCTCTTGCCTGAGCGTCCACAAGCGCGTGACTAGGCCCTGAGGTGCTTTGGCGGCGAATCGCCGGCCTCCGTTATGTGCTGGCTCATGCCTATGTCGGCCTCGAAGGCAACATCATCTGGCAGATCGTTTCCGAGAGCATTCCAGCCCTGCCGATCACATGGCTGAGCGGCAGTGGCGTGCATCACACCGGTGGTCATGCTCTCAGCCCTCAGCAGCAGCCATGAAGCGCACCGGCCCCGGGTACGCCGCCAGCTGGCTGTCGGCCGTGATCAGCAGCAGCCCGTCGGCGGTGGCCTGGGCCAGCAGCAACCGGTCAAACGGGTCGCGGTGCAGCGGCGGCAGCTGGGCCACCGCCAGGGCATGACGCGCTTCGATGGGCAGCTCCTGCCAGCCCCCGTCCAGCAGGGTTCGGCGCAGCACCGCAGGCTGCACGTGGAAATCAGGCCGTCCCAGGGCCTGCTTGATCACCAGCTCCCACAGGCTGGCAACGCTGAACACCGGGGTGTTGAGCGGGTCTTCCAGCATCGTTGCCAAACCAGCGGGAAGCCGATCGGGCGATCCCATCGCCCACACCAGCAGGTGGGTATCCAGCAGCAGATCCATGGCTTCTCAGCCGCCCGGCTGGAGGCCTTCGAACAGATCGGCGATCTCAGCGGCTGCCATCCGGTCGAAGTCGTCGGGCACCGCGCACTGGCCCTGCAGCAGTCCCAGGCGTCGCCGCTTGGGAGCTGCGTTGCTGGCGTCATCCAGTGCGGTGACGCGCACCATTGGCCGGCCGGCCTTACAGATCACGAACGCCTCGCCCGCCGCCGCTTCCTCCACCAGCCGGGAGAGGTGGGTCTTGGCGTCGTGCATGTTCACCTGACGCATGGCCACCTCCTCTGGATTGAGTTCAACCAGCTTAGTCGACCCGATACGTCCTGGCGCCCCTCTCGCCACAGGCCGAGCGCCTGGATGAACGGGCAGACAGCACAGCGGCGCTCTTAGCCGTTGGAGGGGTGAGGGGGCATGGGGGGGGCTCACGGGCGGGGGTGTTACAGGCGTGGCACGTGTAGAGCGTGCTTCCTGCGCTCGTTGGCCATGCCCAAGGTGCAGCACGGTGATTGGCTTGGATCCCTTCAGGAGCTTGGAGGCCCTGCGTCTGCAGTGGGTCGACTCCATCGCCGTTTGCGGCGCTACAGGCTCAACCCAGAACATCAACCTAATCTCCAGAGAGCGATACCGTGCAAGACATTTAACGTCTGCGCGAGCTTTTCGACCTGGTGGCGCACCACGGCACCACCACGGCGGCAGACATTGGTACCCACATCGAAAACAGCGGCATCGGTGCCGACGATTTTCGCCTGGCCACCACCATGGCCTTGCTGCAGAAGCTGGGCGATCAACCGATCGACTTCGAGCAGTTCGCGGCGATCGTGGGCGATGAGCTGTTGATGCTGAATCGCGCCTTCAGGCGCCAGCTGGTCATTCCCGACTGGCAGGAGTTCTGCTCCGACATCGAAACGGTGTACCGCCATGTGGCAACGGACAGAAGTGGCAGCAACGCCGACTACATCCCGATACTGCGCGATGCCGATTCCGAGCGGTGGGGCGTGGCCGTCTGCAGCGTTGACGGCCAGCGCATGGGCCTGGGCGATGTTGATGTCTATCACTCGATTCAATACACAAGATCGGCTGAGAATCATTTAATCCATCCAGAATGAACGGAGCCATACGGCTGAATCGTTACGAACGGCTCTATCGCAAGAGATCGCGCTCATTGAGAACTCAAGGGCGAAATAGACTCAATGCACTTCAGAACCGCATCGGCCGCTGCTGCCTGGTCGCCACCGATCAGCTTGTCTCGCCCATCCGCTTCAAGCGTTTGGGGACATGGGGGCATCCTCGTTGGGGTGTGACGGGGGTGCCACCGGTGGAGGAGAAGCTCACTCGCCATGTCTCCCCCCCAGCCCCCTTCCGATGGAATCGCTGTGATTCCTGTGGGTGCTCTGGGGCCCTGAGGCGGCAGGTGAGCGATGCGGGCAGAGCAGATGAAGTGTCCCCTCTGGCACAGTCACCTGGCTACCTGGCGTGCGGGTCACCCGCATCGACGATCCCGGTGAATACCCGGATCGGTATAACTGAGAACCCAGCCATTCCAGACCTATGGGCGACAAATATCAGATCCAGCGCGATGACGGTGTGAAGGACGGCATCGCCGGCCAGGTGTTCGCCAGCTACGACGAGGCCTACGCCGTGGTGGAACGGTATTACGCAGACATCTGCTGCTCCGACGATCGGGAGTACTACCGGATCGTTTCGGTCACTGGGTCAGGTTCGGGAGCCTGAACGCTCCCGGAAACGGCAGCCCATCGCAATGCCGAGCCCTTGCTGACTGCAAGCAGAAGCACCCAATGGAGCACGGACGGACACCTTCAAGGCCGACCAGGAATGTTTGCGCCAGCGCGACCAGCAGATCACCTCATGACCCTGCTGCTCGACACCAGCGGATCTCTGCCAGCTGGCGATTCCCCTGGGCCAGACCTGCAGAAAGAACGGTCGCACTGCTTTGAGCCTGGATCTGCCCGTGGTTCAGGCGACGTATGGTGTATTCACAATGAGGTGGATGTTACAACGCATGCAGATCTACCTGTCGGACCCGAAGCGCAGCGTCTGGATGCTTTCGCCGTCAGTACGGCTGTAGCCACCTTGGTCACGCTCAACCGGCGCCACTCCCCGATGCTGGCCAACTTGCTGGTGCCCTATGCGAAAGGGGGTTGAGCCTCCTAAAGCGACGCAGCGTGAGCCGAGGCCGCCGAAGCATGCGAGGCCTGATCGAAGGAGTGCTGGGAGCCGTTGAAATCCTGCCGTGCTCACCAGCATGCGTCTCACCCATGGGAGCTACTGGCTCTGTGCAGCGCTCGGCGCAGGTGAAGAGGCTTGATCCGCCTCCAGCTTGTCTTTGCAGGTTGAGCAGAGCACAGTCCCTTTCTGATCTCGATAGAGGCGCATCGACCGTTCGATCTGCAGGCCGCAGCCTGAACAGGGGAAAAGAGGGCTCATCGGTTGCGGGATTCCTCACTCCATCTAGTGGACCTTGAGTTCCGGAGCCGTCTCATCCATGACCGATGTCCGGCCAGGATCACCGGGTATCAACCTTCCGGTGGGGCCCTGCGCAGAGCCTGCCCCCCAGACTGGCCCAGCACGACCTGCCCAGCGCCCGCGTTGGCCTAGTGATCCGGCACCACACCACCACCATGACCAACTCCGCCCTTCCGCCGATCGCGGGTGATGAAGCCGGGATCCTCGCCCTGATGCAGCAGGCCGGCCCCGTTTTTCTGCCGCGCACCAATCTCAACCTGGCGCAGATCCGCTCAGGCTTCGCCTGCGCCCTGCACATGCACCAGCCCACGATTCCCGCCGGGGCGAATGGCGAGCTGATATCGCATCTGCAGTACATGTTTGAGCACCCCGGCGAGGGGGACAACCACAACGCCGAAGCATTTGCCCACTGCTACAAGCGCCTCGCTGAGATCCTTCCCCAGCTGATTCGAGATGGCTGCAACCCACGGATCATGCTGGATTATTCAGGCAACCTGCTCTGGGGTTTTGAGCAGATGGGCCGCCACGACATCCTCAATGCCCTGAAACTTCTCGCCTGCGATCCCAGCCTGCAACCCCACGTTGAATGGCTCGGCAGCTTCTGGAGCCATGCCGTGGCACCCTCCACGCCGATTCCCGATCTCAGGCTGCAGATCCTGGCCTGGCAGCACCATTTCGCAGCCCTCTTCGGCCCTGAGGCGCTGCAACGGGTGAAGGGTTTCTCACCGCCTGAAATGCACCTGCCCAACCACCCCGACACCCTCTATGCATTGGTGAAGGCTCTCAGGGAATGCGGCTACCAGTGGCTGCTGGTGCAGGAGCACAGCGTGGAGAACATCGATGGCTCCAGCCTCAGCCAGGCGCAGAAGTACATCCCCAACCAACTCGTGGCGTGCAACTCCAGCGGTGAGTTGGTGAGTATCACGGCGTTGATCAAAACCCAGGGCTCCGATACCAAGCTGGTGGGCCAGATGCAGCCCTGCTACGAAGCACTCGGGCTGGGCCGCCAAGTGCTGGGAGACACCACGATCCCCTCGCTTGTGTCGCAGATTGCCGATGGAGAAAATGGCGGCGTGATGATGAATGAATTCCCATCCGCCTTCATCCAGGCCCATCAGAAAATCGCCGCCCAGGTCACTGATTCGGCCACTGATTCAGGCGGCGATCCAGGCACTGTGGCGATCAACGGCACCGAATATCTGGAGTTGCTGGGAGCCGCCGGGGTCAGCCCAGCTGATTACCCAGAGATTCAGGCGGTTCAGCAACACAAGCTCTGGGAGGCCGTTGACCGCCAGACCAACGGCAACCCACCCACCCCGGCGGCCACCGAAGCAGCCATCGCCGCACTCCAGGCAGGTGATCCCCACTTCTCGATGGCGGGAGCGTCCTGGACCAACAACCTCAGCTGGGTGGAGGGATACGGCAACGTGCTGGAGCCGATGAACCGCCTCAGCGCCCATTTCCACCAGGTGTTTGATCCCCTGGTGGCGCAGGATCCCGCCGTCACCACAACCCCGCGCTACCAGGAAGCCCTGCTCCATCTGCTGCTGCTGGAAACCAGCTGCTTCCGCTACTGGGGCCAGGGGGCCTGGACCGGCTACGCCAGCGAGATTCACAGGCACGGTGAGGCCGCGATCGGTTAGTTAGTCAGCCCAGGTCTTGAAACCGGCGTGGATCACCGGCTCGATGGGGTGGCACCGGGCGCCTGATCGATCAGCGCCTGGCACTGGTGCTCGTTCCAGCCCTCACCGCGCCAGCGCTCACCCAGGGCGCCACTGATGGCACTCACCAGCAACAGGGCTGGCAACAACGCCGGATCGCCCTGCAGGGTGAACACGAACGCCGCGCAGAACAGCGGGCTGCCGTGGGCACTGGCGAACAGGGCGGTGGCGCCGACCGCCGCCAGCTGGGCCAGCTCAGTGGCGCCCAGGCCGGCGTGGGACCGCAGGGGGCTGGTGAGGAGCGCACCGAGGGTCATGCTGTCGTGCATCAGGCCACCGGGAGCACCCGCCGCCAGGCTGAGCACGGTGGCCAGGGTTCGCCACAGCAGGGTGAGCGAAGGCCCGCCATCCCCCCCGGCCAGGGCCGATCCCAGTGACAGGGATCCATCGTTGAGGCTGAGGCCGCCGCTGGCGAGCGCCAGCAGTGTGAGCAGGCCGGCCAGCAGCAATGCCCCGCCCAGGCGCCGGCGCGCCAGCAGCCGCTTCACCCAGGCTGCCGCCGGGATCAGCAGCCGCACCAGCAGGGCGCCAGCGGCTGCACCCACCAGGGTCAGCAGCATGGCCCAGCCCCACAGGGCCGGCGCGAGGCCGCCCAGCTCCAGGCCCGGCAGGCGAGCCGGTTGTCCCATCGCCGTTGCCACCACGCTGCCGCTGCCCGCCAGCAGCAGCGCGGGCAGCACCAGGGACAGTCCACTGCGTTGCCCAAGCTCCTCCAGGCCATAGGCCACCGCCAGCAGGGGTGAACGGAAGGCCGCGCCCAGCCCGGCGGCTCCGCCGATCACGGCCACCAGACTGGAGGGAAGCTGGGCCAGGGGGGTGCAGCCGGGCCAGCGTCGCCGGGTCGCCAGCAGCACACTGGCTCCGAGGGCCACCGAAGGGGACTCCACTCCAACCGTTAGTCCACCCAGATGGGTGAGCAGCATCAACGGCAGCCGCTGCAACTGGCTGGCCAGGCTCAGCTTCTCCAGCCAGTGCGCTTCCGCCTCGGGGGGAACCTGCCGGCCGGAGCGATCCAGGGCCAGCAGCGGGGCGACGCCGCCGCCTCTGCCGGCCGCCAACGGACCCCAGGCAAGCCAGATCAGAAGCGCGCTGGCCGCGAACACGAGCACGGCTCCCAGGCCAGGCGGCAGCCCCTGAGCGATGCCGCCATGGCCACCCTCCAGACCAGGCAGCGGCCACAGCCAGCGCTGCAGCCGAAAGCCCAGTTCGGAGAGCGCCTGGTACGGCCACTGCAACAGCCCCATCACCAGGCCCAGCAGCAGCCAGACGACAAGAACAGCCACGGGCACCGCAGGATCAGGCCCCAGCGAAGCAGCAGACGACGCCAAGCGCCCGCGGGCTGCGCGAACAGTGATAGCCCTGCAGTCCTGGAGCTGGAGCCGCCTGCTACCAGCTCCCCCAGCTCCAGATCAGACCCTGGACGACATAAAAACCCCCTGCTGCCAGCAGAACCAGGGCACTGACGCGGCTGAGCGTGGCTCCATGGCGCAGCAGCAGCCTTGAGGTGCCAAGCAGGCCGGCCCAGAGGCTGGTGGCGGCGATCACGGCGGTGTAACCCAGGGCGTAACTCACCATTGTGACCACCGACAACAGGACCGAGCCGGTGCCGGCCGCAGCGGCGAGCACCGAGAACAGCACCGGACTGGCACAAGGGGAGCTGACCAGAGCGAATCCCATCCCCACCAGGAACGGGCCACCGGCCGGAGGCAGTTCGGGCAGGCGGGGCAGCCGCAGGGGGAGCCAGCCCGCCAGATTCAGGCCCATCACCAGGATGAGCAGTCCCACCCCCAGATGGACCGGGCCGCGGTGGTCAACCACCACGGCTGCGGCGAACGAGGCGACCAGGCCGAACAGGCTCAGCACCACGACGGTGCCGGCCACGAATCCAGCCACCCTGACGAAGGCCTGACGCCGGCTGAGCGGCCCGAGCGTGCCGATGTAACTGAGGTTCAACGGCAGCATCGCCAGCAGGCAGGGCGACACGCTGGCCAGCAGCCCACCAGCGAAAGCCGCCAGCGGAATCAGAAACGGGGGGGTAGCGCCCCAGGCCTCGAACCGTTCGGCGTAGGCCTGCGAAGTCGACAGGATCGCCTGATCCAGTTGAGCGCCGATCTGCGGCAGCCAGTGCAAAGCCAGCCCTGCCAGCAGGGTCACCACGGCCAGGAGCACCAGAATCGCCGGTCTTTGCCTGCGCAGGGCAGATCGGCTCATCGCTTGAGCATCGATTGAACCTTGCTGATCGCCTTGCTATAGGCGCTCGCATCTGTGCTGGCCCGGAAGGTCTGCGCCGTGGAGCCGGTGGCAGGGTTGATCACGGCCACCAGCGAGGTCTGGCTGCGGTTGGCCTCCAGGAAGGCGCTGAGGCCGAGCGCCCGGGCCCGTTCGCGCGAGGCCTTCAGGGTGGCGGCATCGGACACATCGAAGGTCACGAAGGTGGCCTTGCCGGCCTTGCTTTGCTGCAGGGAACTCAGGGTCGGCGCAATCGTGCGGCAGGCCGGGCACCAGCTGGCATAGATATCGACAACGACGGGTTTGCCCTGCAGGGAAGGGGCGAGGGCACCTCCCTGCTTCTGGGCCACCCATCCGCCTGAGACAGGCAGGTCGATGGACAGGGGGCTTCCGAGAGCGAGCAGCAGAGCGGCGAGGGGCAAGGACATCGCGGTAAAGAGTGCGAACGCCTGATCTACCGGCGAACCCTTGCGCTGGATTGCCGGGGCTCATCCATTCCCCGACCCCTGCGCGGCGGCGAGCTTGCTGCGGCCGAAGGCGACCATGGCGAATCCGGTGATGTTCATCCAGAGGCTGTAGATCGCAGCCGGCACGGCCATGTCGATGTTGTTCAGCAGGCCGGCCGTGATCGCGATCGCGAGCGTGCCGTTCTGGATGCCCACCTCGATGGCGATGCTGAGCCGCTGGGCGAGGGGCAGGCCCAGCTGGCGGGCCGAGAGGAAGCCGGCCGCCGTTCCCAGCAGATTCAGCACGACCACCGCCGCGCCCACCTGGGCGATGAAGCCGGGCAGTTTGCCGGCTTCCTTGATCACCAGCAGCAGGATGATCAACGCCAGCAGACCTGCCGCCAGCCGCCCCATCTGCTTCTCCAGCCTCAGCGCTGCGGCGGTGAACCGCTGCCGGATCCCCATGCCGATGGCCGTCGGCACCAGGGTGATCAGCACGATTCGCAGCATCGTCGGCACCACAGGCAGGCTGATCTCCGCGCCGGATCCCATCAGCGTCTGCAAGGCCAGATTGGCGAGCACGGGGATCGTGAACACCGTCACCACGCTGCTGATCGCCGTGAGCGTCACCGACAGGGCCACATCCCCCTTCGCCAGGTAGGTGATCAGGTTGGAGGAGGGGCCGCCGGGGCAGATCGCCACGATCACCAGACCGACCGCCAGCGCAGGTTCCATCGGCCAGAGCCAGGCCAGCAGGCCGCCGATCAGCGGCAGCACCACGATCTGACAGAAACTGCCCAGCGCCACGGCCCGCGGATAGCGGCTGATGCGCCGGAAGTCCTCCGGCACCAGGCTCAGCCCCATCCCCAGCATCACGATGGCCAGGGCGACGGGCAGCAGAACAGTCGTCAGCAAGCTGTTCTGCATCGGTGCCCAGCAACGGTGCGGACAAGATCGCATTGATCCTGTCTGCCGGCTCTGCAGGCCCCACTCCAGGCTGCCGAACCGCTGCTGCGCTGCGGGGCTGTCATCCTGAAAGCAGCTCTGTGCCGCTCGATGGCAGTGCGCTCCGCCAGCGAATTGCCGCTCTCTGCCGAGCTGGCCAGTGAGCTGGAACAGAACCAGAAGCAGCTGATCGGCCTGGTGATCGATCCAGCCTTCCGCCTGCACGACACGGGCCTGGGCCACCCCGAGAGCCCGCAGCGGCTGGAGGCGATCGAGGCCGAGCTGCAGCGCCGCGGCCTGATCCAGCGCTGCCGGTTGATCCAGGCCCGACCGGCAGTGGACCGGGAGCTGCTTCGCTGCCACACCGCCAGCTACCTGCAGACGGTGCGCCGTGAGGTGGCCTACGGGGCCGCCCAGCTCTCCACCGGCGACACCACCATCGGCGAGCACTCCGAAGACGTGGCCCGGCTGGCGGCCGGCGGCACCCTGGCGGCGGTGGATGCGGTGCTGGCCGGGCGGGTGAACCATGCCTTCGCGCTGGTGCGGCCACCCGGGCACCACGCCGAAGCCGATCGGGGGATGGGCTTCTGCATCTTCAACAACGTGGCCCTGGCCGCCCGCCATGCCCAGGCGGTGCACGGCCTTGAGCGGGTGCTGATCATCGACTGGGACCTGCACCACGGCAACGGCACCCAGGCGATGTTCTGGAATGATCCGAGCGTGCTCTACACCAGCGTGCACGAGTGGGGCAACTACCCCGGCAGTGGTGCCGCCGAAGAGCGCGGCGAGGGGGCTGGGCTGGGCTTCACGCTCAACTGCCCCCTGCCGGCCTACAGCGACGGCAAGGCCTTACTCACTGCCCTCGACGCCGCCCTGGCGCCGGTGGTCGCTCGCTTCCGGCCCCAGCTGGTGCTGGTGTCAGCCGGCTTCGACGGCCACCGCGACGATCCCCTGGGCCACTTCCTGCTCGAGGACGCCGACTACACCGCCCTCACCCAGCTCTGTCTGGCCATCGCCGCCGAGCATGCCGGCGGCCGGCTGGTGTCGGTGCTGGAGGGGGGCTATGGCCTGAAGGGGCTGGCGGGCGGCGCCGCCGCTCACGTGGAGGCCCTGCTGGCGGCCTCCACGTGAGCGGTGGCCAGATCGATCCAGGCCTCCATCACCTCGTCGCCGGAGCGCAGCTGGAAGCCGAGCTTGCGACACACCTTCTGCATGGCGCCATTCCCGGGCAGGATCTCCGCCGTCACCCGGTCGATGCCCTCGTGGCGGCCACACCGCAGCAGCTGGCCCAGCAGGGCGGTGCCCAGCCCCTGGTGCTGGTGGGCGTCGCCGATCAGCAGCGTGAACTCGGCGTCGTTGCGCTCATGCACCCGGCTGAGGCGGCCCACCGCCAGGATCCGGTGTTCGCCGCTGTCCGGGTCGCGCCGGTCCACCACCAGTGCCAGTTCGCGCTCGTAGTCGCTGAAGCAGATGCGCACCAGCCGCTCGTGGGCGATGCGGTGGTTCAGCGAGGTCATGTGGAAGTAGCGGGTGTACACGCTTTGTTCAGAGAGGTTGCGGTGGAAGGCAACCAGCAGGGGCTCATCCTCGGGGCGGATGGGCCGGATCGTCACCGGCGTGCCGTCCCGCAGCCGCCAGGGACGCACGTACTGGCTGGGATAGGGCCGGATCGCCGGTCGCGGCAGGTGGCAGGTGGCTCCGGCCACCGGCTGGATGAGGATGCGGGCATCGAGGGCCACCAGGGGCCAGGAGCGATCGCCAGGCCGCACCAGCAGCGGATTGATGTCGATCTCACGGATGGCGGGCTGCTCCAGCACCAGCTGGCTGAGCCGCACCAGCAGCCGCTCCAGCTCCTCCAGATCGGCAGGGGGGGCGCCGCGCACACCCTGCAGGGCGCCGTACACGCGGGTCTGCTCCATCAACCTCCGCGCCAGGGTGGTGTTCAGGGGCGGCAGGCCCACGGCGCTGTCGCGGAACACCTCCACCAGGGTGCCGCCGCTGCCGAACAGGATCACCGGCCCGAACTGGGGATCGATGCTGCTGCCCACGATCAGCTCCAGCCCCCCCTGCCGCCGCAGCATCGGCTGCACCGTCACCCCGTCGAAGGCCTGGGCCCCGAAGCGCTCAGGAATCGACTCCGCCATGGAGGTGAAGGCCTGCTCCACCGCCTCGGCGCAGGCCAGATCCAGCCACACCCCACCCACGTCGCTCTTGTGGGTGATCGTGGGGCTGTTGAGCTTGAGCACCACCGGATAGCCGATCGCCTCGGCGGCAAAGCGGGCCTCGGCGACGCTGCGGGCCAGGCGGGTGTCGACCACCGGGATGCCGTAGCTGGCCAGCACCTGCTTGGCCTCCTGCTCGCTGAGCAGCGCGCGCCCCTCGGCCTGGGCCTGCTCCAGCACCCGTCGGCCGCCGGCATGGTCGGCGCCGTCGCTCTCCGGCAGCAGAGCGGGGGTCTCGTAGAGCCCGCGCAGGGTGTAACTGAAGCGCCAGAGCGAGTTGAACAGCCGCGCCGCGGCATCGGGGTAGGGGTTGGTGGCGATGCCGGCGGCATTGAGGATCGCCACGCCGGCAGCCACCTCATCGCCGCCCATCCAGCTGGCGAGCAGGGGTTTGCCGCTGCGTTCGGCCAGCTCCCGCAGGCGCTGGGCGGTGGTGGTGGGATCGGTCATCGCCTGGGGCGTGAGGATCACCAGCAGGCCATCGCTGCCGGGATCGGCGAGGGCGATCTCGATGGCGCGCCCATAGCGCTCCGGATCGGCGTCGCCAAGGATGTCGATGGGATTGGCGTGGCTCCACTGGGGCGGCAACACGGCATCGAGGGCGGCCAGGCTCTCGCTTGAGAGTTCCGCCAGCTGGCCGCCATTGAGCACCAGGGCGTCGGTGGCGAGCACACCGGGGCCGCCGGCGTTGGTGACGATCGCCAGCCGCGGACCGGCGGGTCGCCGCGGCTGTTTGGCCAGCACATCGGCCAGATCGAACAGGTCGGAGAGGCGATCCACCCGCAGCACGCCGCAACGCCGCAGCGCCGCCTCCAGCACCGCATCGCTGCCGGCCAGAGCACCGGTGTGGGAGGCCGCCGCCCGCGCCGCCTCGGCAGTGCGGCCGCCCTTGATCAGCACGATCGGCTTGGTGAGCGCCACCTCCCGCGCCGCCGAGAGGAAGGCGCGGGCATCGCCGATCGCCTCCATGTAAATAACGATGCTGCGGGTGGCGGGATCGTCGCCCAGGTAGGTGATCAGATCCCCCCAGCCCACATCCAGCATCGAGCCGATCGACACGAAGGCGCTGAAGCCCACCCCCTGCTGATGGCTCCAGTCGAGCACCGCAGTGCAGACGGCCCCCGACTGGCTGAGGAAGCCCACATGCCCCGGCGCCGCCATGCCGGCAGCGAAGCTGGCGTTGAGACCCAGGCGGGGATTCATCAGCCCCAGACAGTTGGGGCCAAGCAGCCGCATGCCGGAGCCCCGCAGGATTTCGCGCAGCTGGGACTCCAGCGCCAGCCCCTCGGGGCCCACCTCCCGGAAGCCGGCGGAGATCACGATCGCGGCCTTCACCCCGGCCGCCGCGCACTCCGCCAGCCGCTGGGGCACGCTGGCCGCCGGGGTGGCGATCAGGGCCAGATCGACCGGCTCGGGCACCTCCGCCACCGTGGCGCAGCAGCGCACCCCCAGCACGCTGTGTCGCCCGGGGTTCACCGGGTACACGGTGCCGCCGAAGGGAGAGCGGATGAGGTTCCAGAGCAGGGTGCGACCAACGCTGCCGGGCCGTTCGCTGGCCCCGATCACCGCTACGCAACCGGGACGGAACAGGGCCCGCAACGGTTGCCGCTCGCAGCGCAGGATGTCGTGAGTGGGATCACTGCCGCCTCCCTGACCGGGCACCTGGCGGTAGCCCTCCGCGTCGGTCATGGCAGGCGGTGGTGGTGTGGCGGTGCTTCCATCCAACCGCTGGGCGCCCGGGGGGCCTGTATCGCATCCCACCCATCAGAGTCGTGACCACCTCCCGGGTGAACCGCGGGGACCGGCTTCATACCCCCTTCGGCAACACCAGCTCCAGCACCCCACCACCTCCTGGATGGTTACGTCCCTGCACCCGGCCGGCGTGGGTGAGGGCGATCTGCTGCACGATCGCCAGCCCCAGGCCACTGCCGGCGCGGCGGCTTCGCACCCGGGAGGGATCGCCCCGGTAGAAGCGCTCGAACATGTGGGCGAGGTCCTCGTCGCTGAAGCCAGAACCGTGATCCCGCACCGTCAGCTCCCACCACTGGCCGCTCTCCTCCACGCTCACCTCCACAGCCGCTCCATCGGGGCTGTAGCGCAGGGCATTGTCGAGCAGATTGAGCAGAGCTCGGTGCAACCGGGACGGATCTCCCCAGAGGGGGCACGGCAGACGTTCAGGAAAGGACAGGCTGATGCCGCGCTGATCGGCCAGGGGGCGCAGGCTGCCCCAGGCGGCCTCCACCAGCTCGCCGAGATCCAGCACCTCATAGCGCCGGTCATCCCGCGGCAGGCTGTTCTCCAGGCGGGAGAGTTCGAGCAGGTCGCCCACGAGGCTCTGCAGCCGCTGCAACTCCCGCTGCAGACGTTCGATCAGCACCACGTTCGAGTTGGTGGCCTGGGCGGCCAGGCTGTCCCCCACCAGCATCAGGGCGGTCAGCGGAGTCTTGAGCTCATGGGCCACGTCACTGACCCAGCGGCTCTGCTGATTGAGCTGGGATTCCAGTGAACGCCGGCTGTTGATCCAGAGCGCCACCCAACCCTCTCCCCCCGCCAGCAGCACCCCCTCGAGCGGTTCATTGCCTTGCCACCACTCCAGGCGCTGGGGACGACCCCGGCGGCCCACGGCCAGAATCGCCTCCTCCAGGTCCGGCTGCTGAATCACCTCACGCACGGGCTGGCCTCGCACCAGTCGGTCAACGGGCAGTTGCAGCAAGCGCTCGGCCCGGGGATTGATCGCCTGGATTCGCTGCTCCCCGTCGATCACCAACCAGCCCTGGGGCGCTCCTTCCAACCAGGCCAGCAGTTGCAACCGCCCCAGCCCCGGCAGGAGCTGCTGGCCACTGGCCTCGGCAGCCGCAAGCTGCTGATGCCTGCGCCGGCCACGGGCCAGGACCCAGCCGAGCAGCACACCAAGGCCAAGGGCCAGCAGCAGCGTCATGGCCAGGGGCTCAACCGAAGCGGTAGCCGAAGCCTCTCACTGTGAGGATGTGCTCGGGAGCGGAGGGATTGGTCTCAAGCTTCTCGCGCAGCCAGCGGATGTGCACATCCACGGTCTTGGTATCGACCACATAGTCGGTACCCCAGATCTGATCGATCAACTGGTTGCGGCTCCAGACACGGCCAGGGTTCTGCATGAAGAACTCCACCAGCCGGTATTCCTTGGGGGAGAGGTTCACCGTCTCACCGTCACGGGTGACGCGGAACTCATCGGGGTAGAGAGTCAGATCCCGGTGATGAACGACCTCACCGACAGGGAAGCGCTCGATCGTCTGCTGGCTGCGGCGCAGCAGGGCGCGGCAGCGGGCCACCAGTTCACGCAGCCCGAAGGGCTTCACCAGGTAATCGTCCGCACCGAGCTCCAGTCCCAGCACACGGTCCGTTTCCGTGTCCCGGGCACTCACCATCAGGATCGGGATGTGGGAATCATGGCGGCGCAGGTGGCGGCAGACATCCAGCCCCCCTACCCCAGGCAGCATCAGATCCAGCAGCACAAGATCGAAACCCGTGGCTCCCTGGCGCTGGGACGCATCGAACTGGCGGATGGCCTGACGGCCATCGGCCGCACAAGCCACATCAAAACCTTCCTGAGCCAGAGCCTCTTCCAGGGTGGTGCGGATGCCGTCGTCGTCATCGACGATGAGCAGACGGGGCATGGGATCGTCCGAGCCCACTAACTGATCGTTCAAAATTTAGGCCATCCAGGCATGGGAGGAAGCACGGGCAATCAATGGCGCCGGGGCAGGTGGCTGATCACCAGATGGCGCTGGGCATCGATCTTGAGCCAGCCCTCGTCACGCAGCAGACCGATCACCCGTGTGACCGTGACCCGGGTGGTGGAGAGGGCGCTGGCCAGTTCCTGATGGGTGAGACGCAGATTGAGCCGCAGGCCTTCCTCACAGGCCTGGCCGTAGTCCTGAGCCAGCAGTTCCAGGAAGCCGCGCACCCGCTCTTCCACCCGGCGCAGACCCAGCAGGGAGAGCAGGGTTTCCGCCTGGCGATGACGACTGATCACGGCCTGCATCACGGCCATGGCCAGATGGGGGGCCTGCTCGATCTCCGCACAGGTGAGACAGAGCAGATCGGAATCGGTGAGGGTGCAGGCCTCATAGGCCTGCACGTTGGTGAGCGGCTCACCGAAGGGCTCATTGGGGCCGGCCAGGCCTAGCAGCAGCGGATCGCCGTGGATGGTGACGGCCTCCAGCTTGACCATGCCTCGCACCACCAGCCAGATGGTGTTCTTGAGCAGAGGAACGGCGCTGCCCGCGCCGATATGCAGAAGTTGGCGCTGCCGGTAGCTGGTTTCCAACACCTCACGGATGGCGTCGCTGCGGCCGGCATCGCGGAAAGGAGTCGTAACCATGGCCAATCTCCGGTGACACCACCGAGCGTATGGACGATGACCGACAAGCCAGCAAAGAATGGATAAGGGGGCGGTTAACCCCTGGCTAAGGTCTGCAGCAAAAAAGGGGGCCGAAGCCCCCGATGCTCACCCCCTCAGGGGTGCACGAAACGCGTGCGGATCACTTGCCGATCTTGGCCACCTCAGCCCGGGCGCGCGTGAGCACGGAGCCGGTGAGCGGTACGTAATCGAGCTGCTTGGCGATGGCCTGACCCTTGGCAGACAGCCCCCAGTTCAGGAACTGCTTGATGGTGTCGGCCTTGGCGCCATTACCGGTCCTGTAGGCAAGGATCCAGGTGAACGACGCAATCGGGAAGCTGTTGGCACCGGCGGGGTTGCAATCCTCTCCGCCCAGGCGGGAATCAAGCTTGATGCTGTTCAGAGCCGCCGCACCCGTGACATCGTTGGCCATCACGAACTTGCCGGCCTTGTTCTGTACAGCAGCCGCCTTGATCTTGCCTTTCACAAAGGCTTGGTTCACGTAACCGATAGAGCCCGGTGTGTTCTGAATCAAACCGGCAACACCCTCATTGCCCTTGCCGCCCACGCCCACGGGCCACTTGACGGACTTGGCAGTGCCCACCTTCGACTTCCACTCCGGTGAGAAGCAGGAGAGCGAGTTGGTGAACACATAGGTGGTGCCGGAACCATCGGAGCGGTGGGCCACCGTGATCGGACCCTTGCCGCACTTCAGCTGATCCCAGGTCTTGATCTTGCCGAGAAAGATGTCGGCCACCTGGCGCTGGGTGAGCTTGAGGTTCTTGCAATCCGGCTTGTTGTAGGCGGGCGTGACGGTGCCACCGATCACCGGGATCTGCAGGGCGCCACGCTTGCCGGCCGCACCAGCGGTCCATTCACCCTTTTTTTCCTGAAGCTCCTCATCAGTGGCACCGAAGTCGACGGTGCCGGCATGGAACTGGCGCACACCGGCGCCGGATCCCACCGACTGATAGTTCACCTGTTTCTTGGTTGCCTTGGCGAATTCAACGGCCCAGCGTTGATAAGCCGGCGCGGGAAAGGTAGCTCCGGCTCCACTGATGGTGCTGGATTGAGCAATGACCGGAATTGCCAGTCCGGCACCTGCAGCCGTGACAGCAGAGAAAATCAAGGCCTTCTTCGCGAAGGTCATCAGGACGGCCAATTGGGGAGCAACTTATTAATAGCAATTCAATCAGTCTGCTTGCGTTATCATTAGATTAACGTGTCATCAAGGATCGATAAAATTGACTGTGGACCTGAGCATGGTTTTACCACCTGTTCGCCAGAGCCAAGTCCAGAACATCCCGATCCCATCACGGCCTCGCCGTCCAACTGGCAATCGCCGTTGCGGGGCGCAGCCGGGGGCGCCAGGGCGGAGACTGGAGCCGAAACCTACAACTGCGCAGCCATGAGCCAGGACATCGAGGACGTCTTCGCCTTCCTGGCCAGGATCGAGGCAGAACCCGGGTTACGGGAAGCCCTCAACCTGATCGAGACAGCCGAGCAGGTGGAGGAGCTGGCCGCAGGCCATGGCTACCGAGTGTCAGCCGCCACCCTGCTGGAGCTGTTCGAGCGCTGCCAGGAGGCGCCCCGGGCGCGACCGGGGCTGATGGACGAGAAGCTGATCCGGGTCTTCCTCCAACGCGACAAGCTGCGCTGAGCGTCCGATGGTGTTGCGCCTGCCCCCCTTCGAACCCCTGCCGCCGCCGCCGGACTCCCCCGGAAGACTGCTGCAGGTGGCCGTGGCGGAGCTCCAACCCACCCAGCTCTGCGTGGGGCTGGCCGAGATCCGTCAGCGTCAGACCGATTTCGCCGAGGAAAGCTCGAACCAGCGCAAGCGTTACCTCAGCGGCAAACCTGTGCCCCTGGTGCGCAGCGGCGATGGTGCCCTGTGGATGGTGGATCGCCACCACCGTCTGCGCGCGCTGCTGGAGCTCGACGCTGCTGCCACCGCCTTCGGCTATGTGGCACTCCAGCTCGAGAGCCGCGAACGGGAACAGGCTCTGGCCGAACTCCTTGACCGCGGCTGGCTCTACCTCCAAGACGGCCGCGGCCAGGGGCCCCATCCACCCCAACGTCTGCCCCGCACTTTGCTCGGCCTGGAGGATGACCCCTACCGCAGCCTGGTCTGGAAGCTCAAGCAGGAGAGAGTGATCGCGCCGGCGCCGCTGATCCCCTTCCACGAGTTTCGCTGGGGCGCCTGGCTGCGCAGCCGCAGCCTGCCGCCATTCAGCTCATTGCGGCTGGAGCCGGCTCTGCCGGCCGCCCGCGCCCTTGCCCGCTCACGGGCGGCCCGGGGGCTGGCGGGCTGGAAGGGCTGACAGGCCACGGCACAGGCCCGGCCATGCCTCCCCTAGTATGGATTCTGTTATTCCCACTTAGTGGGGACCTCTGGTATCCCCGCTTCGATTCGGTCCGAGCGGACCATTCGGTCGCCTCCTCTGAGCTTGAACCAAGGAGTGCACCCGGATGCTGAAGCTTCCCGATGGATATGGTCTACCGTCGATTCCCTCGGCAATTGTTTATTGCGAGGGCAATTTCGGTCGGATCGACGGCAAGACCGCAAACGGTCTGGTGCGTCACTCGGAGCGATTCCGCATCCTCTCGGTGATCGACAGCCGGCTTGCCGGCCGGGATGCCGGCACCGTGCTGGATGGAGTGGCCAATGGCATCCCGATCCAGACCGATCTGGCCGAGGCGATGGAGAGCAACGGCGCCCGGGCCGACCTTCTAATCGTCGGTGTGGCTCCCGCCAGCGGCAGGCTCACCCCCGTGGAGCGGGTCGTCCTGCTGGAAGCGATCGACGCCGGGCTGCATCTGATCAACGGCCTGCATGAATTCCTCGGCGACGACCCGGAATTCGCAGCGGCTGCGGCGGCGCGGAACGTGGCGATCGTGGACGTGCGTCGTCCGCCGGACCAGCGGGATCTGCACATGTTCAGCGGAGGTAGCGCCACGCTGCCCTGTCGACGCATCGCCGTGCTCGGCACCGATGGCGCGATCGGCAAGCGCACCACGGCCGTGATCCTCAACCGGGCCCTGAACCAGCGCGGCATCAAATCGGTGATGGTGGGTACGGGTCAGACGGGACTGATGCAGGGAGCCCGGCACGGCATCGCCCTTGATGCCATTCCCTGCCAGTTCTGCTCCGGTGAAGTGGAAGCCGCCCTGATGGAGGCCTACCAGGCGGAGCGACCCGATGTGATCGTGATCGAAGGGCAGGGAGCCCTCAGCCATCCCGCCTATCTCAGTTCGGCCTCGATCCTGCGGGGCTCCCAACCCCAGGCCGTGATCCTGCAGCACGCCCCGATGCGGTCGCGGCTCAGCGACTTCCCCCAGATCGCCATGCCGACGCCAGCCAGCGAGATCCGGCTGATCGAAACCTTCTCGCCCCTGACGCGGGTGATCGGCCTGTGCCTCAACCATGAGGGCATGACCGAGGCCGAAGTGACGGCTGCGATCGCGCTTTACGAGATCGAGCTGGGCATCCCGGTCACCGATGCGCTGACCCGCTCCCCCCAGCGCTTGCTGGACATGGTGATGCGGGCCTTCCCTGAACTGACACCGGAGGCCGCCGCCGCCGCCCTTTGACGGCGCCAAGGCTGGAGATCCGCCTCGATCGCATTGCCCACAACGCCCGCAGCCTGGTGGAGCGTCTGGCGGCCCGGGGTGTCTCGATCACGGCGGTGACCAAGGCGACCCTCGGCTCGGCACGCATCGCCACGGTGCTGGCTGACGCTGGCGTCAGCGGGATCGGCGAACCGCGCATCGAAACGTTGACGGCCCTGCGGCGCAGCGGCCTGAACCTGCCGCTGACCCTGATCCGCTCGCCCATGCCGAGCCAGGTGGCCGAGGTGGTGGCCAATGCCGACATCAGCCTGAACACCGAGCCGGCGGTGCTGGCTCTGCTCTCAGCGGCGGCGATCGCCCAGAACCATCGCCACAGCGTGGTGCTGATGGTGGAACTGGGGGATCTGCGCGAAGGGATCATGCCCGAGCGGCTGGAGGGAATCGCCGCCGGTCTGCTGCGGCTGCCCGGACTGGACCTGATCGGGATCGGTGCCAACCTTGCCTGCCAGAACGGCGTGGTTCCGTCCACGGAGTCGATGGCCCAGCTCTCCAGCCTGGCCACGGGGCTGGAAACCGCCTTCGGCATCGTGCTGCCGTTGGTGTCAGGTGGAAACTCCGCCAATCTCCCCTGGTTGTTCGCCGGGGGAACACTGGAGAGGATCAACAATCTCCGCCTGGGGGAGGCGATCCTGCTGGGCCGCGAGCCGCTCCAGCGGCGGCCGATCCCGGGTCTGCGCACCGATGCCTTCCGACTGGTGGCCGAGGTGATCGAATCCAACCGCAAGCCCACCCTGCCCTGGGGCCGCTGCCAGCAGGGTGCCTTCGGCGCCCCGCCAGCACGGCTGGATCGGGGCGAGCGGTGGCGTGTCCTGCTGGCCCTTGGCCTTCAGGATGTGGATGCCGCAGGCCTGACGCTCCCGGCTGGCATGACCCTTCTGGGGGCGAGCAGTGACCATCTGGTGCTCGACACCGGCTCCGTTGCCGTGGCGGTGGGAACGGAACTCGGCTTCGACCTCAACTACAGCGCCCTGCTGCGGGCCATGACCTCACCCTTCGTGGCCCGCAGCCTGATCGAGACGATGGCCGAAGACCGTCAGGTGTCGTGCTCCGTGCCCACGGTGGTGGGAGCCACCAGCAGCAGGCCAGGGTCGAGGCTGGCCAGATAGCGCTTGCGTTGCCCCGACGCCCAGGGCTCATCGATGCACACCCCGATGGGACGAAGCCGGATCGGCTCGGCCGCGGCGCCTGCAGCAGGAATCGAAGATATGTCCATGGCGCGAAAGCTAGGCAGCGGCAGCGATCACGACTGTGTGCTGCATGGCCATGGTCAGTGCCAGCGGACACGAGCGGCCCGCCTGGCGGAGCTGATCAGACGATGGGCGGCCAGGTCCGCCGGAAAGGTCCAGAATGTCGGGGACGGTTCCAGTGGTTCACTCCCTGGAGGCAAGGAGGAAAGTCCGGTGTGATGGGGCCCTGCCGGCCCTGTTGAATCCGGCGCTGTCCCGCAGCTGTGATGGAGCTCCTCTGCGGAGGCGCCCCTCAGCCAGAACGCTCGCCGTCTCAGTACCCCACCCCCCGGCGCGGACCGTTACCCCTCAATGAGCAGATTCCCCAGCAGCAGCACCCTGGCCCTCTACACCGGCCTGGCCGCTGTGGCCTTCGCCCTGGCTGGCCAGCCTGCCCAGGCCCATGGCCTCGCCCATGGAGGCATCGGCTCAGGCTTCCTTCATCCCCTCGCAGGCCTCGACCACCTGCTGCTGTTGATCGGCGTTGGCGCCGCCTCCGCCGCCATCTCTTCGACCCTGCTGGTCTGGGCCCTGGCGGGCGCCGTCGCCGGTGGAGTGTTCGGAGCGATGGGCGGCAGCCTGCCCTTCGGTGAACTGCTCGCGGCCCTGGCCATCACCGCCGTGGCCGGCTCAATCCTGTGGGCCGAGACCAAGGGCTCCGGCTCGCGACTCAGCCTCTGGGGAGGCCTGGTGGCCGCCGCCGTGGCGGTGCACGCCATGCTCCACGGTCTGGAAGCCCCAAGCGATCAAACCTCCCTCTCCTGGTGGCTGGGGGCCCTCGCCGGCTCAGTGCTCGTGAGCGGCACCACCCTGTTGGTGCTGCGCCGTCTGCCTCGCAGCGTCACCACCCGGCTGGCACAGGGCCTGGCGATCGGCGGAGGCCTGGTGGCCTTCGCTCCACTGGCCCTGCTGCTGCGCTGATTCAGCGATGCCCACCGGGGGACTTGAACCCCCACGACCGAAGCCACTGGTACCTAAAACCAGCGCGTCTACCAATTCCGCCAGGTGGGCGTGACCTGACTGTATAGAGCGGCTCAGAATGGCCGCACCGCCGCCTCTGTCGCCATGCTCGCCACCCTCGGTGGATTCCTGGCACTTCTTGCCGGTCTGCTGGTGCTGCTGCTGCCCCTGCTGGTCCCCGAGCTCAGCCGCCCCCGCGATTCGGTCTGGGGCGCCCTGGTGCTGGTCCTGGGACTGGTGCTGGTCACCAGCGCCGAGCGCCTCAGCGGGGCACCGATGCTGGCCGTTCTCTGCGGCGGCCTGCTGATCGGCCGGCTGAGCACGGAGGTGGGCCTGGGCCGCTGGCGTCAGCTCAGCCGTGAGGAGCAGGTACGCCTCACCGGCGCGGAGCGTTGGCGCACCAGCCTGCAGCAACTGGCTGCTGCCCTGATGGGGCTGGTCAGCCTGGCGGGATCGAAACTGGGTGTGCTGCTCTCCTGGCTGAAGGAGCGGCGCGAAGCCAGCTCCAAAGCCCGCGAGACCACCAAGCGCTGGGTGCGCCCGGAGCCTGAGGTTGCTGAGCCCGTGGTTGCTCAGCCTGAAATTGCTGAGACTGAGCTCCCGGAGCCTGAGCCTGTGGTCGCCGAAACACAGGCTGCGGCGGTGGCTGAGGCTGAGGAGCTGGCAGAGGCTTCTGAACAGCCCCGCCCTCCCGAAGCAGCTCCAGCCGCTGATCCGCCGCCAGCAGCTGATAACGACGACGAAGCAGACGTGACCACGGTGGGGTCATTTGCCGAGATCGAGCAGCTGATCGAGCAGGCCGGCGCTACAACCCCAGGCGCGGATCCCGGCGAAGCTTCAGACGAAGAAGCGGTGGCGGTGGTTGACCCTGCTGCAGACGGCGACGGGGAGGCCCCGGGGGCTGGGGTCGATAATTCGCCCTTGCTGCCCCCCCAGGCGCTGTGACCGCCAGCCCGGCTTCCTACAAAGACACGCTCAACCTGCTGCAGACCCCGTTCTCGATGCGGGCGAACGCGAAAACCCGTGAACCGGAGCTGCAGGCCTTCTGGGCGGAGCTGGACCTCTACCGGCGGCTCAGCCGTGAGAATCCCGGTGAGGTATTCACCCTCCACGACGGCCCTCCCTACGCCAATGGGCCACTGCATGTGGGCCATGCCCTCAACAAGATCCTCAAGGACATCCTCAACAAGTACGCCCTGCTGCGCGGCCGACGGGCCCGCTTCGTGCCGGGTTGGGACTGCCACGGGCTGCCGATCGAGCTCAAGGTGCTGCAGAGCCTCTCCAGCGCGGAGCGCTCGGCGCTCACCCCGATCGACCTGCGCCGTCGCGCCCACGCCTACGCCCTTGAGCAGGTGGAGAGCCAGAAGGCGGGCTTCAGGCGCTGGGGGATCTGGGCCGACTGGGAGCAGCCCTACCTGACGCTGAACAAGGCCTACGAGGCTGCCCAGATCGGTGTGTTCGGCCGCATGGTTCTCGCTGGCCACATCTACCGGGGTCTCAAGCCGGTGCACTGGAGCCCGAGCTCCCGCACCGCCCTGGCCGAAGCGGAACTGGAGTACCCCGACGGCCACACATCCCCCAGCATCTATGTGGCCTTCCCGGTGGTGGCCCTGCCAGGCGGCCTGGGCACCCGGCTCACCGCCATTGGCCTCACCTCCGCCGAGGCGGCCACCACCCCGGCTGAGGGCGATCTGGCGGTGGCGATCTGGACCACCACCCCCTGGACCCTGCCCGCCAACCTGGCGGTGTCGGTGAATGCCTCGCTGGAGTACGCCCTCTGCCGCGTGGGCGATCAAGGCAACGGCTATCGCACCAGCCGCCACCTGATCGTGGCCGCTTCCCTGGTGGAGAGTCTGCGCAGCAGCCTGCAGCTGGAGCTCGAACCGCTGCTCACCCTCAGGGGCGCGGAGCTGGAAGGGGTCGAGTACCGCCACCCCCTCTTCGATCGCACCAGCCCGGTGGTGATCGGCGGCGACTACATCACCACCGAAGCAGGCACGGGCCTGGTCCATACGGCCCCGGGCCACGGCGTCGACGACTTCAACACCGGCCGCAAGGCCGGCCTGCCCGTGCTCTGCCCGGTCGATGAGGCGGGAACCCTCACGGCGGAAGCCGGCCCCTTCGCCGGCCTCAACGTGCTCAAGGACGCCAACCCGGCGATCATCTCCGCCCTCGAGGCCGCGGGCGCCCTGCTGCGCCACGAGCCCTACGAGCACCGCTACCCCTACGACTGGCGCACCAAGAAACCGACAATCTTCCGCGCCACCGAGCAGTGGTTCGCCTCGGTGGAGGGCTTCCGCTCCCAGGCCCTCGCCGCGATAGCCGCCGTCGACTGGCTGCCCGCCAGCGGCCGCAACCGCATCGAGGCGATGGTGCGCGACCGCGGCGACTGGTGCATCAGCCGCCAGCGCACCTGGGGCGTGCCCATTCCCGTCTTTTACCACCGTGAAACCGGCGAGACCCTGCTCAATGCCGACACCCTCGCCCACGTCGAGGCTCTGATCGCCGAGCACGGCTCCGATGTGTGGTGGGAGAAAGGCGAGGCCGAGCTGCTGCCGCCCTCGCTCGCCGCCGAGGCGGACCAGTGGCGCAAGGGCACCGACACCATGGACGTCTGGTTTGATTCCGGCTCCTCCTGGGCCGGAGTGCTGGGCGGTCTGAACACGGGAGATTCAGCAGCGACCGCTGAAACCACCCAGCTGCGCTACCCCGCCGATCTCTATCTGGAAGGCTCCGACCAGCATCGGGGCTGGTTCCAGAGCAGCCTGCTCACCTCCGTGGCCGTGAACGGTCATGCCCCCTACAAGCGGGTGCTCACCCACGGCTTCACCCTTGATGAGAAGGGCCGCAAGATGAGCAAATCCCTGGGCAATGTGGTCGATCCGGCCGTGCTGGTGGAGGGCGGCAAGAACGAGAAACAACAGCCCCCTTACGGCGCCGATGTGCTGCGCCTGTGGGTGAGTTCGGTGGATTACTCCGCCGATGTTCCCCTGGGGCCGGGCATCGTCAAACAGCTGGCTGATGTGACCCGCAAGGTGCGCAACACGGCCCGCTACCTGCTGGGCAACCTGCACGACTTCGACCCAAGGCCGGTGGCGGCAGGGGGCGATGCGGTGGAGATCGCCGAACTGCCGTTGCTCGACCGCTGGATGCTGGAGCGCACCGCCAGCCTGATCGACGCGGTGACTGCCGATTTCGAGCGCTACGAGTTCTACCGGTTCTTTCAGGCTCTGCAGAACTTCTGCGTGGTGGATCTCTCCAACGTCTACCTAGACATCGCCAAGGACCGGCTCTACGTAAGCGGGGCCGACGACTTCCGCCGTCGCAGCTGCCAGACGGTGCTGGCCCTGGTGGTGGAGCGCCTGGCCGGCCTGATTGCGCCGGTGCTCTGCCACATGGCGGAGGACATCTGGCAGAACCTGCCCTACCCGGTGGCGGAGCGCTCGGTGTTCGAGCGGGGCTGGCCCACGGCACCGGACTCCTGGCGTGAGGCTGCCCTGGTGGAGCCCCTGCGGCCGCTGCTGGACCTGCGCGGGCTGGTGAACCGCCAGCTTGAGAGCTGCCGCGCCAATGCCGATCTGGGGGCCTCCCTGGAGGCCAGGGTGGAACTGGAGCTGGGGAGCGGCGATCGCGCCGCGGCCCTTGGCGCCGCGCTGGAGGTGCTGCAGGCCAGCCCCCATCCCTCCGTTGACAACCTGGCCGACTGGCTGATCGTCTCGCAGCTGGAACGGCGCGGCCCCGGCGCCCAGCCCCTGGCCGATCCCCTGGCCGAAGCCAGTGAAGGGGGCATCACAGTGCGCATCGCCCGGGCCGAAGGGAGCAAATGCGAGCGCTGCTGGCACATGGAAACCGACATCGGCAGCCATGCCTCCCACCCGAGCCTCTGCGGCCGCTGCGTCGAGGTGCTGGGCGGGGCTTGATCCAGGCCCCGTCTGGAGCAGGGGGGTGGAGCCTGTGGTCAATCGCGGTCTGGATGGATGACTGGATCAGAAGAAGATGGAAATGGAATCCCAGCTCAAAAGCGTGGATTGATTGATGAGCACAAACCTCAGCAACCCGTGGCAGCGATTCCATCAGGAAGCCAGTCTTCTCGATCATTAAGAGCAAGCGCTGGGCCTGGATTAGAACCCCACATGCCGCCACACTTCGCCGGCGGATCAGTACCAGCCAAGCCCACAGTTCACTTGGATATCATCACGTCGACACCTGAAGTTCGCCGCCGTACCAAGACGCCAGTGTCGTGCTCGCTGCGATGCACCTGCAGGTCTATCTCCTCCTCGCCGAGCCGCAGCCCATTGATTTCAAGCAGGTTTATGCCCTTCGGGAGCACCGGCTTGCGGAACAGCACCTGTACCCGGTCCGTTTCGGGGTCGCGACCGATGCCCATTCCGGTGATCGCTTCCAGCAAACCGAACACCGAGCCGCTGGCCCAGGCTTGGGGGCTGCAAGCCACCGGGTAGAGGGTGGGGTCTTCGTCGTCGCGTCGCGGGAAGCCGCAGAACAACTCGGGCAGCCGGAACTGCGGCAACGCCCGAGCCGTGTCGAACAAGCCGCTGAGGATTTTCATCGCCTCTGGCATGTGGCCGTAGCGGGCCAGGCCCAGGGCGATCAAGGCGTTGTCGTGGGGCCAGACCGAGCCGTTGTGGTAGCTCATCGGGTTGTAACGGGCCTCCCGTTCATCGAGAGTGCGCACGCCCCAGCCGTTGAAGCTGGTGGGTGCCATCAGCTGGCGGGCCACCGATGCAGCTGCGTCGCGGCTGGCGATGCCGGTCCAGAGGCAGTGGCCCGCGTTGGAGCTGCGCACTTCACAGGGTGCGCCCTCGCCGTCTAACGCCAACGCATAGGTGCCGATGGCATCGCACCAGAAGGCCGCATGGAAGCGGCGACGCAGCAGGTGTGCTTCCTCGCGCAACTGCTGGGCTTCGGCGGCACGCCCGAAGCGCTGCTCGATGCCCGCCATGGCGCGGCGAGCCCCGTAGGCATAGGCCTGCACCTCGCAAAGGGCGATGGAACCCTCTGCCAGCCGACCGTCGGCGTGGTGGATGGCATCGTCGGAATCCTTCCAACCCTGGTTGCGAAGGCCGCCCTGGGCTGCGCACTGGTAGCGCAGGAATCGGTCCTGGCTACGCGCTTCGGCGGCCCTGATCCAGGCCAGCGCCTGGTCCAGCGCCGGCCGCAGTTGGTCAATGAACGACTTGTCATCGCTGCGCAGGAGATAGTCGCCCGCCAGGATCAGGAACAGAGGCGTGGCATCCACGGTGCCGTAGTAGCGGGCAAAGGGCACTTCCCCCAAGGCCGCCATTTCGCCCAGACGGGCTTCATGCAGGATCTTGCCGGGTTCGGCATCGACCGCCGGGTCGAGGTGGCTGGCTTGCTGATCCGCCAGGAAGCCGAGCACGCCGCGGGCCAGGCGCGGTTCCACCAGCAGCATCTGGCGGGCGGTGATCAGCCCGTCACGGCCGAAGGGGCAGCTGAACCAGGGAACGCCGGCGTAGGGGTAGAGGCCGTGCTCGAGCTGGCTGGAGAGCAGATGCACATCTGACATCGAGCGGGCCAGCCAGCTGTTGAACGCCTGGTTGTCAGTGGCGATGGAGGCCGCCTGGCGCTGGCTGTCGCGCAAACGCTCGTTCGTCGCCGCCAGTGCGGCATCAAAGGCATCTTCAACCGCAACGCGATCGCCATCGCCGACGGGATGGAAATCGAGCAGAAGATAGACGCGACGGGTGCAGCGAGGTTCCAGCTGCAGCATCAGATTGATATGGCTCTCACCCACCTCCGCCGCCAGACCTCCCACCCGCAGGAGCGTGCGGCGATCCTCTCCGTCGAGCCCGCCGTAAGCCACCTCCAGGAAGTCCTGGGTGTGCCGGCGGACCGTGCGCCCTCGCTGCGGACGCTGGTGTCCGCGGATCTCGAAGATGTCGCGAAAATCGGCGTCGAAACGCAGGGTCAACGGCATCACCACCGCACCGGCCAGGTAACTGGTGAAATCGAGCGTCTGCAGACAGCTCGTTGGGGTGAGAACAGTGCTGCGCTTCAGGTGCACGGACCCGGGCGGTGGCGCACCGCTCCCGTCGATGTCGTTGCTGAGATGGCTCACGTGAAGCCCCATCTCCCAACTCTCGGCGGAGCTCAGCACGATCGGGGACTGATCCCAGAGCAGGAGTTCCAGGCGGCTCACATGGCGAGCGCCGCGGTGATAAATGCCGGAATCGGGATGGGTCTCGGGGCAGATTTCACCCCGGCGATCGAGCATCGCAAAGGTTTCCCCGTCCTTGAGAACGAACGGGGGGAGCAGATCATGCGGCATGCGAACACGCTGCAGAGAGGCTGGCCGGGGCGGGGCTGCGACGGGCCTCGATCTGGTGTTGGAAGAGACGTTCGTAGTCGGCAGCCTGCCTGGCGACTGTGAAGCGCTGCTCGAAATCATGGCGAACCCGCCGGCGATCCAGTCGCTCGATCCCCCGCACCGCCGCCACCGCCTCCTCGATCGTTTCTACCAACAGGCCGTTGCAGCCAGGTCGAATCACCTCGGGGGTGGAGCCGTTGCGCCAGGCAATCACAGGGGTACCGCAGGCGTTGGCTTCGATCATCACCAACCCGAAGGGTTCGGGCCAGTCGATCGGGAACAGCAGAGCCAGGGCGTTGCCGAGCAGCTCCTGCTTGCCAGCATCATCGACCTCCCCGATGAACTCTACGAGTGGATTGTCACGCAGCAGAGGTTCAATCGTGGCATGGTAATAAGCCTGATCAACGACATCGATCTTGGCGGCCACCTTGAGGTGCAGACCCAGAGCGGTGGCTATGGCAATGGCACGGTCAAGACGCTTTTCAGGTGAAATCCGCCCCACGAATGCCAGGTACTCCGAGGGTGACGGCTGGAAGCGGTACAGATCGGTGGGCAGACCATGGTGAATGGTGCCGAGCCAGTTAGCCCCAGGGAGAGGGGCCCGCTGGGATTCGGAGATCGACACCAGGGGCACCGGATCGAAACCGCATTGGAGTTGGGCCATCTCCGGACCCGTCAGGGGCCCGTGCAGGGTGTGGAGCTGCGCCACCGGCAGTTGGGCGATGCCGGGGTGGAGGCCATGGCCGGTATGAAAATGGAGAATATCGAAGCGCTCGAGCTGCCCGATCACCTGATCAAGCTGGCGACCCTCGGGCACCCGTGGATCTCCCAGATAGCCATCTGCCCTGAGGGCTCGCGGCACGCAGGGGAACAGCTCAGCGCTGGTGAGGGAGTCACCGCTGGCAAACAGAACCACCTCATGACCACGGCTGACGAGTTCTTCCGTGAGATAGTGAACAACGCGTTCCGTACCGCCATAACGCAGCGGCGGTACGCTTTCAAAAAGTGGTGAAATCTGGGCTATACGCATCGACCTTGCTCCCGAAGAATCAACTGGCAGCGGCACGTGCACGTCCAGACTGCGCAGCTGCGGTTACCGAGGTGTCGCAGCAGGGGCGTAGCAGCAACCTGCCCCTAGCTCAAACCTAGACAGGAATCAATGCTGATGCAGCGAGGGAGGGGAATCACTGACAAAGAACAAAAGCTCGCAGGATCAAGTCGACATAGCCGAGACATCTCAACATACTGAGCTTTGGTGGTGCAGTGGATACGGGGCCCATCTACAGCAGTCAAACGCCAGTTTCTTATCGCCAAACCTCGCTCCCCCCTGCTGGTGTTGATCGCCACGCCGGCCTTGAGAGCGCCCGCCCAGACCTCAGCAGCCTTGACCTTGAGTGCCTCCAGCTTGCCCCTGGAATCGATTGGCACCTTTACCGGCAACCAGGGAGACCGCCTCGCCGGCAAGGCCAATCAATCTGAAGCCAAAGTCCGGAATGCCGTCGAAGACGTCAAGGCCAAAGCCGGCATGGGCTGAGCCAGATTCAGCGGTACGGCATGAAATCACGCCTGACGGAGTCATGCCGTAGCGCTGACATCTTGATCCTAATTCTCGTGGCCGCAAGGTATAACTGATCCAGACAACTGCTGAGCGGAATTCACCAGTTGTCTGGATCCAGGAACCTCTCCGCCAGTTCTGGCCCGGCCAGCACCAGTTCGGAGCCTGGGTTCATGGGCCCCTGCAGCAGCTCGGCCTCGCTGATGACGGCCCCCTCTGGCAGCGCCGGCTGATCGGGATCGAAGGCTGTGGGATGGGTCACGCTGCTGGAGAAGCCTCGGAAGATCAGCAGTTCGAAGGCTTCGTCGTCCCCTTCTCCACGGATGCCCCCAGCCGACGGCAGGGTGCCCCTCAACCGCAGCACCCGATCAGGACGGCTGCGGCTGATCGCTTCGAGTTGCGCAAGCAGGCTGATGCCCATCAGAACCCTCCAGCCACCCGTCCCTGACGGGGCAGGCGTACCAGGATCCACTGCAGCAGGCCCACCACATAGGCCACCAGGGCCAGGTAGCCAAAGAAGGCGGTGAGGGTGGGAGTGAGGTCGGCGCCGAAGACGAAGGAGAACACCTGAGCGGCGACACCGTGCAGGCGACGTGGGGCCTCCAGCCAGGTCTGGCAGAAGGCGCTGCCGGCCACCCCCAGGCCACAGCCCATGGCGCCCACGCCAAGACCGGCCCCCAGCAGGCCAAAGGCCGTCACTGCCCAGCGCCAGCTGCGCACCGTCAGCGGCAGGGGGCGCCAGGGGGGCAGATCGGCCAGTTCCTCGTTCAGATCCACCCAGAACCAGAGCGACGCCACCATCAGCAGCTTCGCCACGATCATCAGCGGATAGGCCAGGGGCCGGGCATCGACGAACAACAGCAAGGCGATCGCCAGCAGACTGGCCACCTTCCAGTAGATGGCCATCAGCCGCAGCAGCGCCCCCTCCCGTCGCCACGCCGCCCAGACCAGCAGCACCAGCGGCAGACCCAGGCTGAAGACCACCGCAAGACGGAAGTCGAGCCACACAAGCGTGCGGTACAGCATGTCGGGTACAGCTTGGGTACGGGAAGGCGCCATTATCCGCGCCATGCCTCACAAGTAGGTTCGGTCAATGCCTGCGCCTCCTCTGTTCTCCTGGCTCCGCCGCGGTGATGAGCAGGCTTCCTGCCGCACGGCACTCTCGCGCCACCCATCGCTAGAGGACGCCGTCAGCGAGGTGGTGCAACAGCTGAATGCCAAAGGCTTTGGCGCTGCGGCACGGGGAGAGGCCGATCTGGCCCTGGTGTTCGGCTCCACCAGCTATGCCAGCGACCTGCCGCGGCTGCTGCCACTGCTGCGCACCCGTCTGCGGGCCCGCCACTGGCTTGGCGCCGCCGGCGGTGGCGTGGTGGGGACCGGGGCCAGCGGCACCGCCCATGAAGTGGAGCAGGAACCGGCGCTGAGCGTGATGCTGCTACGCCTGCCCGGAGCCGACCTGCAGCTCTTTGAACTCGACACCGACCAGCTGCCCGATCTCGATGGCGACAGCCGCGACTGGATCGACTGGGTGGGGGCCGATCCGGAGCGGGCCGACGCCATGCTGCTGCTGGTGGATCCCACCTGCCAGGCCATCAACGACCTGATCAGCGGTCTCGACTACGCCTTCCCGGGCCTGGCCAAGGTGGGTGGCATCGCCGGCCCCCACAGCGCCAGCCATGGATCACTGCTGTTCAACGACCGGGTGGTGACCGGAGCTGTGGGCTGCCTGATCGGCGGCAGCTGGACGATAGATCCGGTGGTGGCCCAGGGCTGCCGGCCGATCGGCCCGGTGTTCGAGATCGAGAAAGCTGAGCGCAATGTGGTGCTGCAGCTGAGCCGCGGCGACCAGCAGAACACCCCGGTGAACTGCCTGCAGACAATCCTGCAGACCCTCAGCCCTGCCGAGCGGGAGCTGGTGCGCCACTCCCTTTTCCTCGGAGTGGCGCGCAACAGCTTCAGCATGGCGGGCGGCGGGGAAGACGCCGAGACCACGGCCTTTCTGGTGAGGAACCTGATCGGGGTGGATCCTCGTAACGGGGCGGTGGCAGTGGCCGAACGCCTGCGGGTGGGCCAGCAGGTGCAATTCCAGCTCCGCGATGCAGACGCCTCCCGTCAAGAGCTGCGGCAGTTACTGCGCAGCCAGGCCAGATCTTCCGAGCGGCCCCTGGCGGGCCTGCTCTTCGCCTGCCTGGGCCGCGGCAAGGGGCTCTACGGCGAAGCCGATGGCGACGTGAAGATCGCCCAGGGGGAGTTTCCAGATCTGCAGGTGGCAGGAGCCTTCTGCAACGGAGAAATCGGCCCGGTGGGGGGCACGACCTATCTGCACGGCTACACAGCCAGTTGGGGCTTCCTGGTGCCCCGGCCGAACGCCGAGCCGTCACCGGAACCGCTGCCGGAGGCCTGAGCGGTGGTGCGCCAGCACGTCAACCCCCTCTCGCGGGTGCACCAGCAACCTCTTTTGCTCCCACCGCTGATCGAGCTGTTTGCGCGCCCCGAGCTGCCGCTCCACCTCGACATCGGCAGCGCCCGTGGCCGCTTCCTGCTGGCGATGGCGCCACTTCAGCCTGAGTGGAACTTTCTTGGCGTCGAAATCCGCCGGCCGCTGGTGGAGGCCGCCGAGCGAGATCGCCAGGCGCAGGCCAGCAGCAATCTGCGCTTCCTCTTCTGCAACGCCAACGTGAGCCTGCTGAGCTGGCTGCGGAACCTGCCTGCCGGGTCGCTGCAGCGGGTGACGATCCAGTTCCCCGACCCCTGGTTCAAGAGCCGGCACCACAAGCGACGGGTGCTGCAGGCCGATCTGCTGCAGGCCCTGGCCGCGTCCATGCCTGACGGGGGTGAGCTGTTTCTGCAGAGCGATGTGAAAGCGGTGATCGAGCCGATGGTGGCGCTCACCGAAGCCGGCGGCTGGTTCCTGCGTCCCCCGGAGGATGGGCGCCCCTGGCGGGGTGACAACCCACTGCCTGTGGCGACGGAGCGGGAGCGAATCGTGCTCAGCCAGGGGCTGCCGGTGTACCGGGTGCTCTACCGGCGCGGTAGTCAGCCCTGCCTCCATCCCCAGCCACCCCTGGAGTCGAGGGCCGAGGCCGCCCATAATCCGTCGGCCAGCCCCGCCGGCAGCTGATGTCCGCCCCCACCACCCCCGCAGCAGCAGCTGAGGGCACCGGCGCCACGGAGCGCGAACCGCGGGTGCCCTGGCTGCTGCGCTGGCAGGGCCTGTTCGCCTCATCGGCCGCGGGACCCCTGGCCAGACATCTGCCGCTGCTGGCCGGGCTGGTGCTATGCGCTCTGATGGCGGGGCTGCCGCTGGTCACCAGGGCCGGGCTGAGCCTGCTGATTCTCTCCAGCGGACTGCTCTGGTTGATCTGGGCCCTCTGCACCCCCGCCGGCCGCATCGGCCCGATCAGCGGCTGGCTTCTGGTGATGCTGGTGGTGGCGGTTCTGGCCACCGGCTTCTCGCCCGTACCCAGAGCCGCGGCCAATGGGCTGCTCAAACTGCTGAGCTACCTGGGCGTCTATGCCCTGATGCGCCAGCTGCTCGCCACCGCTCCACCCTGGTGGGACCGGATCGTGTCGGCCCTGCTGGGCGGTTCGTTGATCACAGCTGTGATCGGCATCCGCCAGCTCTACGGCGACAGCTCCGCCCTGGCCCGCTGGTCGGATCCGAACTCGGTTGCGGAGGGCACGGTGCGGATCTACAGCACCCTCGACAACCCCAACCTGCTGGCTGGCTATCTGCTGCCGATCCTGCCCCTGACGGGGGTGGCCCTGCTGCGCTGGCGGCGCCCATTGCCTCGTCTCTTTGCCCTCTCGGCGCTGCTGAGCGGTGCGGTGGCCTTGCTGCTCACCTACAGCCGTGGCGGCTGGATGGGGATGGTGGCGGCCCTGGGCAGCCTCGCCCTGCTGCTGGCACTGCGGGCCAGCCGCCACTGGTCGCCCCTGCTGCGCCGATTGTTTCCGCTGCTGCTGCTGCTGGGCGGTGGCCTGGTGCTGGTGCTGGCCGTGAGCCAGATCGAGCCCCTGCGGGTCAGGGTCATGAGCCTGGTGGCGGGCCGGGAGGACAGCTCCAACAACTTCCGCATCAACGTCTGGATGGCGGCGCTGCAGATGGTCCAGGACCGCCCCTGGCTTGGCATCGGCCCCGGCAACACGGCCTTCAACCTGATCTATCCGCTGTATCAGCAACCGAAGTTCAACGCCCTCAGCGCCTACTCGATCCCCCTGGAGCTGGCCGTGGAGGGGGGCATCCCCGGTCTGCTGGCGGGCCTCGGCCTGCTGCAGTCAAGCCTGCGGCAGGGCTGGGCCCAGCTCAGGCGCGATCATCCCCAGGTGCTCCCGGCCCTTGGGGCGCTGGCGGCCATCCTGGGCCTCTGTGTCCAGGGCCTCACCGACACGATCTTCTTCCGCCCGGAAGTACAGCTCACGGGCTGGCTCTGCCTCGCCACTCTGGCCACCCTGCCAGGGGCGGCGGATGACTGAACCGGTTCTGCTGGCGGGCTTCGATGCCGGCCAGACCCACACCACCTGCCGGCTGGCCCTGCGCCGCAGCGACGGCAGCCTGCAGGTGCTGGCTGAAGGCGAGGGGCCCGGCGTGAGCCACCTGGCCGCTGCCGCTGGCGAGGAGCTCTTCACCGCCGCCCTGACCATCAGCCTGGAGCGGGCCCGCGCCACCGCAACCCACACGGGCGAAGGCCTTGCGCTGTCCAGCTCACTCCAGGCGGCCGCGGTGGGCGCCAGCGGCATCGAACAAGGCAGCGCGGTGCAGCAGCTCGGCACGGCCCTGGCCGCCGCAGCCCTGGGCCTGCCGCTGCAGCGGGTGCTGGTGAACGGTGATGAGCGCACCGCCCTGCACGGAGCCTTCGGCGGCAGAGCCGGCATCGTGGTGATCAGCGGCACCGGCTGCATCGCCCTGGGCCGGAACGCCCAGGGCGATGAACACCGCTGCGGGGGTTGGGGCTGGCTGCTGGATCGCTCCGGCTCCGCCTGCGACATCGGCCGCGACGCCCTGTCCCTCTCCCTGGAAATGGCCGATGGGCGTCACCCCGACACGGGCCTGCGGGCGAGCCTGTGGAGCGCCTTGAATCTGGATCCCTCCGACCCGCAGGCGGGGCAGCGGATCAAGGCGATGGTGGTGGAGCCCGGCTTCGGAGCCGCCGGTTTCGCACGGCTGGCTCCGGAGGTGAATGCTCTGGCGGAAGCGGAGGATCCCAACGCCATCGAGGTGATGGAGCGCTCGGCCCTAAGCCTGGTGGAGCTGGTGGCTGGCGTGGCCAGGACCCTGGGCCTCGAAGACGGCGATGTCTGCGGCCTGGGCGGGGCCCTGGTTCACCTCAGCCGGCTCAGCAGCGCCTATCAGCGCCGCCTGAAGCTGGTATTGCCGCAGGCACGGCTGGTGCACCCCCGCGGAGATGCCTGCCAGGGAGCCTTGCAACTGGCCGGTCATCTTTTGGAGAAGGAGCCGGTGCTCAGTTCCGGTTGAGGTGAGCTGCGGCCAGGGCAGCCAGGTGCGACGACCAGTGATCGACCGCCTCCTGCTCCGCCGCCTCCACCATCACCCGCAGCAGCGGTTCGGTGCCGCTGGCCCGCACCAGCACCCGACCGCTGCCTGCCATGGCCGTCTCGGCCTGCTCGACGGCCTGGCGCAGGGGGTCGCAGCGCTGCCACTGCTGGCGGCGGTTGCGGTCGGGAACGATGACGTTGACGAGGGCCTGGGGGTAGGGCTGAAAACTGGCTTCCATCCAGTCGGCCAGAGAGCCGGCGCCGTTGTGGATCAACGTGGCCACCTGCAGAGCGGTGAGCAGCCCATCGCCGCTCATGCCGTGCTGGGCCGAGAGGATGTGGCCCGACTGCTCTCCGCCCAGGCCGGCCCCGCTCGCTTCCATGGCGGCATGCACGTGCTGATCGCCCACATCGGTGCGCTGCAGCAATCCGCCCCTGGCCTGCCAGGCACGCTCAAAGCCCAGATTCGACATCACAGTGGCCACCAGCAGTCGGCCGGGAAGTTCGCCGGTCTCCAGCAGGGCACCACCCCAGAGATAGAGCACCTGGTCACCGTCTACGACCCGGCCCTTGCCGTCCACCGCCATCATGCGATCGGCGTCGCCATCGAAGGCAAAGCCCATCTGGGCCCCGGATTGCAGCACCGCCTGGCGCAGGGCCTCCAGGTGGGTGCTTCCGCACGACACATTGATCCGCCCCCCGTCGGGTTCGCCGTGCAGCACGATCAGGTCCGCCCCAAGGGCCCTGAACACCGCGGCCCCGCAGGCGGTGGCTGAGCCCCAGCAGAGATCCAGCACGATGCGGCAGCCATCAAGGCGCCGCCCGCCAACGCTGGCGATCAACGCCTCGCGGTAACCCTCGAGCAGATCCTCCCGCTGATGAGCCGGGCCACAGCTGCGGAGGCCGCTCTGAGCCGTGTCCTGGATCGTGGCGGCCTCCTTTCCGCGCAGACCTGCCTCGATCGCCGCCTGCAGGGTTCGATCGATCTTGTCGCCGGCGGGCCCGAACACCTTGATGCCGTTGTCACCGGGAGGGTTGTGGCTGGCGGAGACCATCAGGCCACCGGCAGCACCGACCCGGCGGATCGTGCCGGGCACGGCCGGGGTGGGGCAGAGCCCCAGATTCCACACCTCCCGCCCGGCGGCGGTCAACCCGGCGGTGAGAGCGGCGGCCAGCATGGGGCCACTGTGGCGGGAGTCCATGCCGATCAGCACGGGGCGCTCGGGCGGGAGCACACGACCACACCAGTAGCCCATCTGAAGGGCCAGCAACGGTGTGATCAGGCTGCCCACCTCGCCGCGGATGCCATCGGTGCCGAAACCGGTGCACCCCTCCCCGAGAGGTGCACCGATGGGGGAAGAAGCCAGCTCCAGCATCAGGGGGGACAGGAAGAAAATCAGGCTAAGCCGATGGGCTGCATGCACCTCAGCGCCAGCGCCTCGGCCACCAGGCCCAGCGCAGCAGCTCCACGACCGCCCACAGCAGCAGTCCGCCCACCATCCATCCCGGCAGCCAGCGCATGGGCCCCAGCGGACGCAGCAGATAGGCCACCATCGCCACCCCGAGCGCCAACAGGGCCCGACGGCGCCCTGCCGCACCCGGAAGGGTGGTCAACCACCGGGGCCAGGGGACTGCCATAGGCCTGACACGCAGAGGCGAACCCCAGAATGCCAAAGCCTCAGCGGCCGCCCCGCCCTGTCCGTGCCGAAACCATTCCCTGCCGGCCGCCGCGGGCCGCTGACCCTCGCCATCACCGTGGCGGGCAGCACCGGACTCCTGCTGCTGGGGCGCGCGCTGCTGCTGCAACGGCCCCTGCCCACCCCCGACACCTCAGCCCTCAGCCTGGAGCGGATCCGTCGCTGGGACCCCGATCCCGAGCGGCGCCGGGAGGCCAGCCTGCTGCTGCTGCCCGCCACCAGCACCGACGATCCCTCCCGCCAAAATCAGCTGCTGCAGGGTCAGGGCTGGGGACCAGGCCCGCTGGCCCCTGTGGCGCTGAAACGCGCAGCCCTGGCCCGTGAAGCCCAGGGTCTGCCGGCCAAGTCCGAGTGGAAGGAGCTGCTGCATCGTTTCCCCCAGGCGCCCCCCAGCGCAGACGCGCTGTATGCCCTCGGCCGTGAGAACCCTCACCAGCGACTGGAGCTGCTGCGCCGGTTCCCGGCCCACCCCGCCGCCCTGGCCGCCGCCCTGGAGCTGGGTCCCAAGCCCGCCCAGCGCCAGCAGGGGGCCCTACATCTCGCCCGCTGGGGTCCGCGCTGGCCAGGCGCGGGCGAGCGACTGCGCCAGATCTGCGCCCGCCCGGCCGCCCCACTCACCAGCGCCCAACGAGGCACTCTGGCGGCGGGCCTGGCCGGGCTCGGGGATGGCAGCAGCAGCCTGAGCTGTCTGGGATCGGGGCGGGCCGAGCCCGACCAGGAGCTGGCGATCGGCCGCGCTCTCCTGCGGGGCGACCCCGCCGAGACCCGGGCAGGGGTGGCACGCCTGCTGGCCCTGAGCAAAGGCGACAGCCAGGAGCCCGAGGCCCTTGAGGCCGTGCGTCTGCTGGCCCAGACCCCCGCGCCCGCGGTCACCCAAGCCCAGTTGCTCCAGCTGCCTGAGCCCCTGCGCCGGAGCGCGCCGGTGCAGGCCCGTGTGGTGCTGGATACCGGTGGCGACTGGCGACGGGTGCTGCAGCGCTGGCCAGGGGATCCCGCCAGCTGGGACCTGCAGTGGGACCTGGCCCGCTCCGCCCTGCTCAAGGGACAGACCGGTGAGGCCCTGGCGCTGCTGCAGGCTCTGCCTGCAGCCAATCTGCCGCCGCCGCTGGCGGTGCGCCAGTTGTTCTGGCTGGGCATGGTCCAGCAGCAGCTGGGGGAGCAGGCCTCCGCCCGCAGCAGCTGGCAGGCGGTGCTGCGACGCTTGCCCTGGAGCTACTACGCCTGGCGCAGCCGGGTCCAGCTGGGCGAGCAACCCGATCTCCTGCTGACCGCCAGCGGCGCCATCGCTCTGCCGGAGGACCCATGGTGGCCCCTGGAGAGTGGTCAGCCCCAGCTCGACCAGCTCTGGCGCCTGGGCCTCAATCTGGAAGCCTGGGAGCACTGGCGGCAGGAGCGCCCAGCGGCGACCCCCGGCTCCCCCCAGGAGCTGACCCTGGAGGGACGTCTGCGGCAGGGAGTCGGCGACGACTGGACCGGCCTCGGCCAGCTGGATGAGGCGAACCTGCGCTGGGCCGGAGGCGACTGCCAAGCCACCCTGCCCCTGCAGCGGGCGCTGCTGCCGGTCCGCCACGGCGAGGCCTTCAGCGCCGCAGCGGCCCGCCATGGGCTGGACCCCACCCTGCTGCTCGCCGTCGCCAGGCAGGAATCACGCTTCACCCCCGGGGTGGGATCAGTTGCAGGAGCCATCGGCCTCCTGCAACTGATGCCGGAGACGGCAGCGGAGCTGGCTGGGGGAGCGGTCAGCGGCGATCAGCTGCGCGAGCCCGCCTTCAATGCCGAGCTGGGGGCGATGTACCTCAACCAGCTGCTAACCCTCTGGAAGGGCGATCCTTTTCTGGCGATCGCCAGCTACAACGCAGGTCCTGGCGCGGTGGCCGGCTGGCTCGACGCCCGGCTCCAGACCAACCCGGAGCTCTGGGTGGAGGCGATTCCATACCCGGAAACCCGGCTTTACGTGAAGAAGGTGCTCGGCAACCTCTGGGGCTACCAGGAGAAGCCGAGGCGAGCCTGCTGAAGCGGTCTAAGGCGTCAGGTCCCTGGCAATGTTCCCAGCAGCCCACCCAGCTGCAACTCCCGGCCGATCCAGATGCCGAGCATCACATAGCCCGAGAGCGAGAAGGCCGTGAACAGGGGTGACGGAACCACCCGGATACGGGTGAGATCCAGACGGGCGAGCAGCACCGCCGTGGCCAGGATCACCACATCGGTGAGGGCACTGAGGTGCAGCAGGTAGAGGCCAGCAACCGTGACCAGAAACAGGCTGACGATCAGGGTGATCACCCGGCTGGCGGCCATCAGCATCGAGAGCTGACGCAGCAGCAGATCGGGCAGCGAGGCCACCACCACCACCAACAGGGCCTGCAGGCATTCCGCCGTCCAGTACAGGCCGTGGACCGGATCCTGCTCAGGGTTCCCAAGGCCCTGGACCGGAGCGTTCACCACCCAATGGACACCCAGGTAGATGCTCACCAGCAGGAGCAGCAGCAGGAACGGCGCCCGCAGGGGCAGCAGGGCCAGGCGCAGTATGCCAGCGATCACGCCGCTCATCTTGCCTCCAGCACCAGATCGATGGCATCCACGGGACAGCTGGGAATGCACTGCTCACAGACCAGGCAGTGCTGGGCCCTGAACTCCAGCCGCCAGGCCGGCGGGCGGCTGAGCAGGGCACCACTGGGGCAGACACTGGCGCAGATGCCGCAATCAACGCAACGGCTGCGGTCGATGCGGATCTCACCGGGAGCGCGATCGAGACCCAGGCCAAGATCCTCAAGCCACTGCTCGGCGGCATCGAGCTCGTCGATGTCGCCAGAGAGCTCCACCACCATGGTGCCGCTCTGGTTGGGAGCGATCTGGGCTCGCAGGATCTTGGCGGCGATGTCGAAATCCACAGCGAGCCGGTAGGTGATCGGGTGATGCACCGTGTCGCGCGGGAAGTGGATGGTGAGGCGACGCTTCACCGCAGCCAGGGAAAGAACCCCATCGTATCGAGGCTTTTCAGGCCGGAGTTCTGGGCCTCGATCCCGGCAGCCCCGCCAGAGCTGCCAGAGTGCCTTCGGTTAAGGCCCCCTGCGCGCCGCGATGACTCTGCCCAACCACGCAGCTGAAGAGGGCTCACCCCTTGGGCGGCGCGAACGCATGATTCTTGCTGCCCTGGCCGCCGCCCTGGCACTGCTGCTGTTCGGGTTGCGCGGGGGCCTGCAGCCCCAGGCGCCGCTGGAGCAGCTGGCGCGGCGTTCGCCGGAATTGCCGTTTGCCCTCGCCAGCGGTCGGCCCACCATCGTGGAGTTCTATGCCGACTGGTGCGAAGCCTGCCGCTCTATGGCCCCGGCGATGGCAGCTCTCGAGAGTGAGCACCGCGGCGACCTCAACGTGGTGCTGCTGAATGTGGACAATCCTCGCTGGAGTCCGGAAATCGATCGCTACTCCGTCAACGGCATCCCCCAGCTGGAACTATTCGACCGCGGTGGCCGCTCGATCGGACGCTCCCTGGGGGCCCGCAGCCGCCCCGAGCTGGCCACGATCATGACTGCACTGATCGAGGAGACACCTCTGCCGCTGCTTGCGGGCGTCGGCAGCCTCTCGCCCCTGACGGGCGGCGAGGCGCTGGCCGCTGGCCAGGCCGCACCGGCCCAGACCGGCCCCCGCAGCCACGGTTGAATCCACCGCCACCATCCCCCTGCCCTGCTGCCCCATGGACCGCTTCCGGGTCGAGCTGATCGCCGCCACCCCCAACCCCCAGCAATGCGTCTATGCAGCCATGCATCAGGACTACAGCGAGGGGTTCGTCGCGGCCGACCGCACCGAGTGGCCAGATGAACGCACGGCTGGTGAGATCTGCGTGAAGCGCCTGCTCTCCGGCGAGCGCGGCCACTACGGCCCGTTGGAGCATGCCCAGATCGTGCTCAACGTCGGCTGGTTTCCCCACTCCGTGATGCAGCAGGCACGCACCCATCGAGTCGGTGTCAGTTTCGATGTGCAATCAATGCGTTACACCGGAGATCGCATCTGCAAGGCCGCCGACGGGAGCCTTGATCTCGAGGAGGTGTTCTATCTGCGTCCGATCGGCGACTACAGCGATCGCCAGGGCAAGAAGTACAGCTACGACAGTGCCCAGCGGAGCCTGGATCTGGAGCTGTGCCGCAAGGCCGCCGAGCGCTACCGCGACCTGCTGGCCGCCGGTTTCGCCGAGGAACATGCCCGCGGCATTCTCCCCTTTGACTACCGCCAGCACTTCGTGGTGAGCTTCAGCCTGCGCGCATTCCTGCATTTTCTCGACCTGCGCGCCAAGCTGGACGCACAGCTGGAGATCCGGCAGCTCTGTGATCTGCTGTGGCCCCATCTGGAATCGTGGGCTCCGGAGATCGCCACCTGGTACAGCCGCTCCCGCCTGCACAAGGCGCGTCTCGCCCCCTGACCACACCTGCGCCTGCAAGCCCCTCTGCAAGCCTTGCAATGCCCTCGTTGCCCCTGCTGCTGCTTCTGTTGCTTATTGCCCCTGCAGCCCGCAGCCAGATGCTGATCGACGCGGCGGGGGCAGCTGCGATCCAGGGAGGCCTGCAGGGCGGCGCCGCCCCGGGCTACACCAACCTGCTGCGCTCAGTCGAGGCAAGGATGCAAGGCCTGGGCGCCGGCAGCGGCAGCGATCCCTTCGGCATGCTCTCGCCAGCGGGGAGAGCCGCTTCAGGAGATCCGGCGCCTGGAACTCAGGGGTCGCCGATGGCAGGCGGCTCTGCCGTGCCGGGCGGCTCTGCCGTGCCGGGCGCCGATACCGTCTTTGTCGTGAATGGTCGGGTGATTCGCCTCTGCCCGAGTGGGCTGCCCTGCATCGGCCAGGTGCGCCGGGCCATGGGGATGCGCTGATTCAGATCCTGGCGAGCGTGACTCTCTCCGGCTGATGCTGATACTTGCCGGCGCGATCCTGGTACGTGGTGTCGCAGGGATCCCCTTCGAAGAACAGCAACTGGGTGATGCCCTCATTGGCGTAGATCCGGCAGTCAGCACCGGATGAGTTGCTGAATTCAAGGGTGAGATGACCCTCCCAGCCGGCCTCAGCCGGAGTGGTGTTCACGATGATGCCCAGCCGGGCATAGGTGCTCTTGCCAAGGCAGATCACGGTGATCGTGGGGGGAACCCTCAGTTTCTCCAGGGCCACACCCAGGCCGTAGGAATGGGCCGGCAGGATGAAGTAGTCACCGTCGTCGTCGTGGTGCAGGGGGGCGGGCTCCAGGTTGTCGGGATTGAACCGCTTCGGGTTCATCACCGTGCCGGGTACGTGGCGGAAGATCAGGAATTCCCGCGGCGAGAGGCGCAGGTCGTAGCCGTAGGAGGAACAGCCGAAGCTCAGGACCGGCCGTGACGAGGTATCCGGCTCCAGATGCCGCACCAGGGTGGGCTGGAAGGGCTGGATCATCCCTTCCGCCGCCAGGGCGTTGATCCAGCGGTCGTTCTTCAGCACGGGGCACCTCCCCGCCGCAGCTGGGTGACCTGATCGGCCATGGCCAGCAGTTCCAGGGGGATGGACGGACCCGTGAGAATCACATCCAGGTGGGCCGGCCGTTGCTCCAGGGTGCTGATCACCTCCTCGGCGGCAAGAAAGCCCAGCTCGATCGCCAGCCCCAGTTCATCGAGCACCATCAGCTCCACAGCAGCCCCCAGCAACTGGTCGCGACTGAAAGCCCACACCTCCTGCACGGCGGCATGCACGAGCTCGGGCTCCAGGTCAGCAGGCTGGGTGAGACAGGAGGGCACAGCAGGGCGCAACCACTGCAGCCGGCCACAGAGCCTGAGGCTGTGCTCGGGCCCCTGGTCGACCCCACCCTTGAGAAACTGGCTGATCAGCACCCGGCTGCCCAGTCCGGCGCTGCGCAGGGCCTGGCTGAACACACCGCCGAAACTGCCGCGGAAAGGGGCGGTGTGCACTTGCAGCAACCCTTCGGGCCTTGCGAGCACAGGCAAGGAGCGGGCCTGCACCGGTCGGGGAATTCCAACGGCACGCAGGGGATGACGCGACTCGGTGGAGGCGTTGCGCAGGCTGGCCGTCATCAACACCCCAAGGGAAGCGCGAAACCGAATGTAGCGGCGTCCGGGCCGCCAGCAAGGTTCAGCCACCATCCCTAGCGCGAACACCCGTACTGCACCCATGGGCCAGGCCTGGCCAGACCTGTGTGGATGCGATTCATTGGTGTCGATCACTACATGGCGCGCCATGGGCGATCCTTAGCTTCCATTTCACACCTGCTCCGCCGAAATATGGTTGGCGCGATGCGCGGATTCAGTCGCACCGGCGGCCCATCAACTCCGGCCCCCGTCGGCCTCGCCGCTGCCGCCAACGGAGCCAGCACACTCCTCGATGTGATGCGCGGCCTGAGCGGCTGCGTGATCGAAACCGTTGAGCGGGGAAAGACAATTTTTTTCCCCGGTGATCCGGCAGAGCGGGTCTATCTGCTGCGTCGTGGAGCAGTGCGGCTCTCGCGGGTATACGAATCGGGGGAAGAAATCACCGTGGCCCTGCTGCGGGAAAACAGCCTGTTCGGGGTGCTCTCCCTGCTCACCGGCCAGCGATCGGATCGCTTCTACCACGCTGTGGCCTTCACCCGGGTGGAGCTGGTGGCGGCTCCAGCGGGTTCGGTGCGGCGGGCGATCGAGCAGGATTCCAGTGTGGGGCTGCTGCTCCTGCAGGGACTCTCCTCGCGGATCCTGCAGACCGAGACAATGATCGAAACCCTGACCCACCGGGACATGTCGTCGCGGCTGGTGAGTTTTCTGCTGGTGCTCTGCCGTGATTTCGGCGTTCCCGGCAGCGAAGGCATCACGATCGACCTACGTCTCTCCCATCAGGCGATCGCCGAAGCGATCGGCTCCACCCGGGTGACGATCACCCGCCTGCTGGGCGATCTGCGCCAGGCAGGGCTGGTGCAGATCGATCGCAAGAAGATCACGGTCTTCGATCCGGTCGCCCTGGCCAAGCGCTTCAGCTGAACCGGTTGCCACCGCGGCTGATACTGGACGCTCACGCACGGCGCTGTGTCCGGCTGGCTGCTGATTCTGGCCCTCCTGGCCCTCGGAGGGCTGTTAGCCACCCTGGGGGATCGGCTGGGCAGCCGGGTGGGCAAGGCCAGGCTCAGTCTGTTCAACCTGCGGCCTCGAAACACGGCCGTGCTGATCACGGTGCTCACGGGCAGCCTGATCAGCGCCGTCTCCCTCGGCCTGATGCTGGCCGTGAGCGAACGCTTGCGCGTCGGCCTGTTCGAACTCGACGCCCTGCAGGCAAGGCTGCTTGAGAGCCGCAACACCCTGCGCCGCAGCGAGCGGAACCTGCGCAGCAGCCTGCAGGAACAGGCCCGAGTGGAAGCAGCCCTGCAACGGGCCCGCCGCGACCGGGAGCAGACCCGTCGTCAGCTCACCGCCGCCGAGATCCAGGCGCGTCAGTTGCGCGGCGAACTCAAACCTCTGCAGGCCCAGCAACAGCAACTGCTGGCCCAGCTTGACCGCCTCAACCGGGACATCCGCGCCAGGGACCAGGACATACGCACAACCGAAACGGAACTGGCCCGGGTGCGCGGCCTGATCACAGCCGGCGAAACCGAACTCAAGGGACTGGAGGAAAAACTGATCGCCCTGCGCCGCGGCGATGTGGTGATCAGCAGCGGACAACCCCTCGCCAGCGCCAAGGTGAACCCCCGCAACGCAACCGAAGCCAACGCAGCGATCGTGGCCCTGCTGCGTCAGGCCAATCTCAATGCCTTCCAGCGAGTGCTGCCCACAGAAGCCCCCAACCGCCAGATCCTGCTGGTGCCACGCCAGGACATCGCCACCCTTGAATCACGGATTTCCCGAGGTGGGCCCTGGGTGGTAAGCATCCTCTCGGCCGCCAACGTGCTGCGCGGCGAGGACCAGGTGCTGGGCTTCCCCGACCTCAGACCCAACCGCCAGGTGCTGCAACGGGGCGATCTGATGGCCTCCACGGTGCTGGAGGGCAATGAACGCTCCAGCGAGCAGGTGCGCAACCGCCTCAACCTGCTGCTGGCGGCTTCCTTCGCCAAGGCCCAGCGCCAGGGCTCGATTGCCGACGGAGTCCAATTCGACGTGGCCAGCTTCAACCGGCTGGGGCGGGAACTGAGCGAGCGCCCCCCCGGACAGACCGTGACCCTCGAGGCTGTGGCGCTCCGCGACGCGGAAACCCCCGACCCGCTGGTGATCGAACTGCGCCTGAGCGCAGTCCTCACCGAGCCGCGGCTGGAGCGGCAGGGTCCTGGGCGGCCATGACCCGCCCAGTTGCTCAGACTCTGCCGAGCCACGGTGCCCTGGCCGGGCTCGACCCGGGGCGCAGCAAATGCGGCCTGGTGCGCACCGACGTGGACCGGCAGCTGCTGCTCGAAACCCTGGTGATCGCTCCTGAGCAGGCCTGGGGCCGCCTGGAGGGCTGGCTGCTGCGGGGGGAGGTGGTGGCTGTGATCCTCGGCAATGGCACCGGCAGCGGCGGCTGGCGGCGACGGCTGGCGCCGCTGGTGCCCGTGCTGCTGGTGGAGGAGCACGGTTCAACCCTTGCCGCGAGGCAACGCTTCTGGGAGCTCCACCCCGCCCGCGGCTGGCGCCGGCTGTTGCCCCGTGGCCTGCGCCAGCCACCCCGTGACTGGGACGATGTGGTGGCCCAGCTGCTGCTGGAGCGGCTGCTGGGCCACCCCCTGTCGACGGCACCGGAGGCGCACAGAAACGTCCCAGATAGAAGCGTCTCTGACGCTGAGCGTGGGCAGCCCTAGGGAAGCTCTGATCAAGACGGCTTAATCCAAGCAACCCAGTCTCATTCTCGACAATGAGACGATCCTGAGCAAATTTTGCCTGCTTTTCGCTCACAGCAGTACCCACAAAGATGTCCAGTCAGT
>NZ_JAGQBU010000012.1 GCF_024345795.1 Synechococcus sp. J7-Johnson | reverse complement strand
ATAGGCGGTGGGAAAGAGCAGCAGACCGGACCACCCCACGAAAACAAAGCGGTCACGCTTGAGCCAGTCATCGAGGACGTCGAACCATCCCCGTGTGGCAGGTGCGCGCCCTAGAGCGATCGTCATGCGGGTACTTCATGAACCTTTACAGAATCACTTTACGGAAAACCGGCACGCTCCGGGACCCCGTCCGATTGAGCACACCCGTAAATGAGTACATACACCCAGTGGACCCTGGCCAAGGCCGGCGGCGGCGCGACAGGCCATTCGCCAGAGTGGCCACTGGTCTTCAAGCACAGAACGTGTACGTCGTCGAGCTCGCTCTCAAGCTCAGCCCCATGCCCATCTCGGTGCAGCGCAAGGAACTGAGCGACGCCCAGGCGCTCCACAGCGAGATCCGGGCGGCCATGGAAAGCGGCCATCCCCGCGTGCTCGAACTCCACTGCGAGAAATCCGAGGAGAAGCGCGTCAGCCTGCTCAGCGGCGAGCTGCTGGCAGTTCAGCTGTACGAGAAGTCGGCGGTCGGCGGCGGCAGCAAGCGGCCGGGCTTCAGCGTCGACGGTTGATGGCCTGGGGCAAATCCTCCAGCGAAGCCGCATCGCCCCGATCTCCCGCCCTGGAGGTCGGGGGGCTTTGTTTTGGCTGGCCCAACGGCAGTGCCGCCCTTGATCACTGCGACCTGCGCCTGCCAGGACCCGGCCTCTGGATGCTGGTGGGCGGCAACGGCAGCGGCAAGAGCACCCTGTTGCGCCTGATTGCCGGCCTGCTTGAGCCCAGTGGCGGCCGAGTGGCGCTGACGCTCAAGCCCGCCCTGGTGTTCCAGAACCCCGATCACCAGCTGCTGCTCCCCAGTTGCGGCACCGATCTGCAGCTCGGCCTTGAGCAGGGACTGCCGGCCGCGGTGCGGCAGGCACGGGTGGCCGCGGCCCTCGCCCAGGTGGGGCTGGGGGGGTTCGAAGGTCGGCCGATTCACACCCTCAGCGGCGGTCAGAAACAGCGGCTGGCGATCGCCGGCGCCCTGGCAGGAGACGCGGGCCTGCTGCTGCTAGATGAACCCACCGCCCTGCTCGACCCCGAAAGCCAGCGAGAGGTGTTGCAACTGATCGAGCAGCTCTGCCACCGGCGTGAGCGGCCGCTGACGGCACTTTGGATCACCCATCGGCTGGAAGAGCTCGACCATTGTGACGGCGCCGCCGAGATGGAGCGGGGCCGGATCGGGCCCTGGCAGAAGGGCCCAGCCCTGCGGCGGCGCATCGAGGGCCGACTTCCCCCCTTGCCGGGCGGCAGGGCCGACGGGTAGGTTCACCTAAGCCCGTTCCTCGGTAGCTCAGTGGTAGAGCGGTCGGCTGTTAACCGATTGGTCGCAGGTTCGAATCCTGCCCGGGGAGTTTTTAACCCACATAGCCAGCCTGAATTGGTGGTGGCTTGTGGCATGAAATCTCCAACCTGAACGGTCCGAGCACAACGCCCGATCCCGACCTGCCCACCGACGCCTGACCACCGACGACTGACCACCGACGCCTGCCCGCTGTCACAGCCAGAACGGGCTGGCAACAATTTGACTGGAAGAAAATCTGTAGATTCAATTCAAGTCGTTCTGGGCCCGTCCCAGTCAGAAACCTTGTCAGAGCAGGCTTTCTGCCCCGGAATCAGCCGCTGGCACGGTCCGGCGGAACTCAGGGAAGCCTCGGATCAGGAGAAAATGGGTTTCACGTCGTTGGTGCCGGCCTTCTTCGTCCTGCCGACTCGTGTCCCTCAGCACTTGCCATGAAAGCCCGCATCTTGCTGATTGAGGACGACGAGGACATGCGCGAGCTGGTGGCCGGCCATCTTGAGCATGGCGGCTTCGTGGTTGAGACCGCCGACGATGGGATCAAGGGTCAGGCTCTGGCGCTGCAGGCCAACCCTGATCTGATCCTGCTCGATCTGATGCTGCCGAAGGTCGACGGTCTCACCCTCTGCCAGCGGCTACGCCGGGATGAGCGCACTGCCGCCATCCCGATCCTGATGATCACAGCCCTAGGCGGCACCAAGGACAAGGTGAGCGGGTTCAACTCCGGTGCCGACGACTACCTCACCAAACCCTTCGATCTCGAGGAGCTGATGGTGCGCGTCAAAGCCCTGCTGCGCCGCAGCGACCGAGCTCCGCTCTCAACCAAGCACAGCGAAATCCTCAGCTACGGACCCCTCACCCTGGTTCCAGAACGGTTTGAGGCGATCTGGTTCGACGACCCCGTGCGCCTGACCCACCTGGAATTCGAGTTGCTCCACTGCCTGCTGCAACGCCATGGCCAGACCGTGGCGCCGTCGCTGATCCTCAAGGAAGTCTGGGGTTACGAACCTGACGACGACATCGAAACCATTCGGGTCCATGTGCGCCACCTGCGCACCAAGCTCGAGCCCGATCCACGCAAACCGCGCTTCATCAAGACGGTCTATGGAGCCGGCTACTGCCTGGAACTGCCGACCGGAACCAAACTCGCCCAGCAGGAGACCCTGATCCGCAGCCAACGGGAGGAGCAGCTGGCCGAGGCCTCCCATGCTCTAGAGAGCGCCTGAGCCCAGCTGGGCTGGGAAGGACGTGGCAGCTCAGACCTGGCCGCTCAGACGATCACACCACTCAGCTCAAGCAGGGCCACTTCCCAGGCCAGGCGAGGCTGCACGAAGCCTCGTAGTTGCCCCCGCAACCGCTCCAGCCGGTGCTGCTGGGGCAGCCGGGGTTCCCGGCGCCAGAGGCAGAGCTGCCACCAGTTGAGCAGCCACAACTGCTGATCCAGATCAAGCGCTTCACTCAGGTCGCGGGCCAGCGCCATCGCCTCGAGCGGGTCGGCTGGCAGGCCCCCCAACCGTTCAGCCAGGCCACTGGGCAACCCCCGCCACTGACGACGATGCTCGAGCAGGGCCCCCGGGGCTCCAGCCGCCAGCTCGATCAGCTCGGGAGGATCAACGGCTTCACAAACTTCAGCGGCATCTGTGGCGCCAGAAGCGTCGGCGGCATCGGTTTGCTGCGCGAGAACCTCGGCCATCGCAACTGGGTCGAGGGGGCGGAAGGGAATCTGCTGGCAGCGGGATCGGATCGTGCTGAGCAGGCGCTCCGGCGCGGTGCTCAGCAGCAGCAGCAGTCCCGCCCCTGGCTCCTCCAGGGTCTTGAGCAGCCCATTGGCCGCCCCCTCCGCCATCAGCTCCACGGCCTCGATCACCACCACCGGGCGTGGGCCAGCAACTGCCCGCCTCGCCAGGAAAGGCCCGACGGAGCGGATCTGCTCCAGCCGGATCTGCGGCAGTCCCCGTTTGCTCACCCCCTCCGCCATCGCCTGGCTCACCGGCACGAGCCGACCCTGGTGGGAGTAAGTGGGCTCCAACCAGAGCAGATCAGGATGGTTGCTCTGGCTCAGGCGCCGGCGGACGGCAGGGGCGCCGGCGGGTCCGGCCAGCACTCCCTCCAGGAAGCGCAGCCCCCCCAGCCTGCGGCCCACCCCCTCGGGACCGCTGAGCAGGTAGGCCGCCGCCAGGCGCTGCTGCTCCAGTGAGGAGCGCATCAGCGCCACCGCCGTGGGCTGACCGATCAGATCAGCAAACAGATCAGCCATCGGCATCAGCTGGCCTGGCCAGGACCGGGGGAAAATGCTCCAGCAGCACAGCACGAAGGGCCGACTCCACCTCAGTGGGCGAGCCGGAGGCATCCAGCCGCTGCCAGCCCCGCTCGGCTGCCAGCTGCGCAAACCCGGCCGACACCCGCTCCAGAAACGGGAGGCCAGCCGCTTCGATCCGATCAGCGCCGCGATGGCCCCGGCGCTGGGCAGACAGCGTCAAGGGCAGATCGAGCCAGAGGGTGAGATCGGGCACCAGGCCGACGGTAGCGATGGACTCGAGCTGGTCGATCAGGTTCAGGGACAGCCCCCGGCCATGGCCCTGATAGGCGGCCGTGGAGCCGGCGAAACGATCGCTGAGCACCCAGTGACCGGCCGCCAAGGCCGGCTCGATCAGGCTCTGCACGTGCTGGGCGCGATCAGCGGCGTAGAGCAGGAGCTCGGCGCTGGGCACTGGGGCCGCCTCCGCCGGGGGATGGAGCAACAGCTGCCTCAGCCCCTGACCGAGAGGGGTTCCTCCTGGCTCCCGGGTGGTGACCAGGCTGGAACCGGCAGGCATCAGGCCGCTGACGGGAAGCCAGCTCGAAAGGCGCTCCAGCTGGCTCGATTTGCCCGAGCCATCGATGCCCTCCAGCACCAGAAAACGGCCTCGCGGGCGCTCAGGCAGGGCCATGGAGCAGCAGCGCGTTGACGACCACGGTGATCGAGCTGACAGCCATCAGCAGGGCAGCCAGCGGAGGCGAGAGCAGCAAGCCGAAGCCGGGCAGCAGGGCCCCCGCGGCGATCGGCAGCACGATCAGGTTGTAGCCGAAGGCCCAGAACAGGTTCTGCCTCACCTTGGCCAGGGTGCGGCGCGCCAGGCGCAGGGCCTCTACCAGCGACTCCAGCCGGTCACCGAGGATCACCAGATCAGCTGTGTCCTGGGCGATCTGGGTGCCGGTGCCCACCGCGATGCCCAGGTCAGCGGCCGCAAGGGCCGGGGCGTCGTTGATGCCGTCTCCCACCATCGCCACAGTCCCTTGCTGGCGCCAGTTGAGGATGTGCTCGAGCTTCTGCTGGGGATCGAGCTCCCAGGCCAGGCCTGCGCTGGGCAACCCCAGCCGTTCACCCAGCTGCAACACCGGCTCGCGGCGATCTCCACTAAGCACCCCAAGCCGCAGGCCCATGTCGCCAAGCTCAGCCAGGGCCTGAGCCGCATCGGTACGGGGCTGGTCCTGCACCGCCACCAGACCAAGCACGGCCTCGGGAGAGGCCACCACCAGCACCGTGGCCCCCTCCGACTCCAGCTGGGTCAGCTGCCGCTCCAGCTCAGCGGGAATGGTCAGACCATGGGCAGTCAGCCAGCCTGGGCGACCGACCCGGGCCAGGCCGTCATGCCCTCCCAGCCGACCCTGCACACCGGATCCCACCTCGGTGAGGCTGTCGCTCACGTCCGCAAGGCTCAGCCCGCGGCACTGGGCCTCCTGAAGCAGGGCATGGGCCAGGGGGTGGCGGGTGTGCTGCTCGAGGCTGGCGGCGAGCTGGATCAGGGCGTCAGCCGCCGCCCCGGCGGGATCGCCGCCGCCGGCCGGCAGGACGGCCACCACCAGCGGGCGGCCGAGGGTGAGGGTTCCGGTCTTGTCGAAGAGCACGCTCTCGAGGCGGGCAGCCATCTCGATCGCGTCGCCGCCGCGGAAGAGCAGTCCAGAGCGGGCCGCCTGGCCCGATCCCACCGTGATCGCCGTGGGAGTGGCCAGACCCAGGGCACAGGGGCAGGCCACCACCAGCACCGCAATCGCCAGCTGCAGAGCCAAAGAGAAGGGAGTAGTGGCCGCGGCCCCCAGCACTCCATGACCGCCGTGGGCCCCGTGGCCGGCCCCCATCAGCACGTGGGGCCAGAGCTTGGTTCCCCATTGCCACCAGAACACGAACGTGGCCATGGCCAGCAGCAGCACGGCCACGCTGAAGCGGCCGGCCACCCGGTCGGCCAGGCTCTGGATCGGCGCCTTGCGTGCCTGGGCCTGCTCCACCAGGGCAATGATCCGCGCCAGGGTCGACTCAGGACCCGTGCGCCGCACCTCCAGCGCCAGAGGGGCCTGCAGGTTGAGCATGCCGGCCATCAGTTCGGTACCAGGCCCTGCCTCCAGGGGCATTGGTTCGCCCGTGAGGCTGGAGACATCCACTGCGGAGTGCCCCTCCACCACCTCACCGTCGACAGGGACGCGATCTCCGGGTAGCAGGCGCACCCGGTCGCCGGGGCGAAGACCGCCGACGCGCACCTCACGCGGCGGTCCATCGCCAAGGAGCAGCAGGGCGGTGTCGGGCTGAAGGCGCACCAGCTGCTCGAGGGCCTGGCCCGTGCGGTTACGGGCGCGCTCCTCCAGAAAGCGGCCCAGCAGCACGAAGCCCAGCAACATCACGGGCTCATTGAAAAAGCAGGGCCAGCCGGACCCCGGTCGCAGGTAAGCCACCAGGCTGGCCAGGTAGGCACTGCCCATGCCCAACCCCACCAGGGTGTCCATGCTCGGGGTCAGCTGCCAGGCGTTGCGCGCGCCCCGCACCAGGATTCCCCGCCCGGGTCCGAGCAGAGCCACGCTGGCCACAAGAGCGTGGAAGCCCAGATCACCGAGCCTTGGCACACCGGGCAGGGCCATCAGGGCCAGCGGCAGGTGGCTACCCTGGGCCAGGTGACCGAGCACCGACACCAGCATCAAGCTGAGGGCCACGATCAGCTGGCGCCACTCCTGACGCCAGCGGCGCTGCTTGTCGCGCTCGGCGCGGCTGGGATCAGGGCCCATCTGATCGCGCCGCTGGGCCTCGAATCCCAGGGCCTGCAGGCTGGCGATCAAAGCCGTCGCCTGATCGTCCGCCGGGGTGCTCTGGACAGGATCCAGACCGATCCAGGCGGTGCGGGTCACCAGATTGACGCTGGCCTGGCTGACCCCGGGCTGCTCCAGCAGGCGCCGTTCCACCGCCCGCACGCAGCCGCCGCACTTCATTCCGTCCACATCCAGGAGCAAGGGCTCGACGGGGGCGCTGGGCGCAGGCAGGGGGGAGGTCAGGGTCACAGGCCGAGGCTCAGGCCCCAAGGGTAGGGAGTGTGGCGGAGGCTCCCTGGCCTGGCAGGCACCCGTCAGGATGGGAGCACCGATCACGCCAGTCGCGCCGTGCCCCGCAGCCAACGCAACGACAACTTCATCGACAAGAGCTTCACGGTGATGGCCGACCTGATCCTCAAGGTGCTGCCCACCAACCGCCGGGCCAAGGAGGCCTTCGCCTACTACCGCGACGGCATGAGCGCCCAGGGGGATGGGGAATATGCCGAGGCGCTTGAGAATTACGACGAGGCGTTGAAGCTCGAGGACGACCCCCTCGATCGCGCCTTCATCCTCTACAACATGGCGTTGGTGTACACGAGCAACGGCGACCACCAGCGGGCGATCGAGACCTACGAGCAGGTGCTGGAGCTCAACAGCAAGATGCCCCAGGCCCTCAACAACATGGCGGTGATCCACCACCACCTCGGTTCCCTAGCTGAGGAGCGTGGCGACACCGACGAGGCCGACCGTCGCTTCGCCCAGGCGGCCGAGTACTGGACCAAGGCGATCCGGATGGCCCCAAACAACTACATCGAGGCCCAGAACTGGCTCAAGACCAGCGGCCGCGGTGCCGTGGATGTCTACTTCTGAGGCCTCAGTCGGCGGCGGGATCCACTCCCAAAGCCGTCACCAGGGCTTCGGCCACTCCTCCCGCCTCGAGCAGCTCCAGCCCCAGCGCGGCCGCGGCTGGAGCCAGGCCGCTGCCTCGGGGCACCACGGCCCTGGTGAACCCCAGGCGGGCCGCTTCCTGCAGCCGTAACTCCAGCTGGCCCACCGAGCGGATCTGTCCCCCCAGGCCAAGCTCTCCCACCAGCACCGTGCCGGCGGGCAAGGTGAGATCGCGGTAGCTGGCCACCACCGCGGCAGCCACCCCAAGGTCGGCAGCGGGCTCCTCCACATCGAGCCCCCCGGCCACGGCCAGATAGCAATCGAAGCGGGAAAGGGGCAGGCCCAGGTGCTTCTCCAGCACCGCCAGGATCTGGTGCAGGCGGTTGATGCCGATCCCTGTGGCGGTTCGGCGCGGGCTGGCGTAGCTGGTGGTGCTCACCAGAGCCTGGAGGTCCACCAGCAGCGGCCGGGTGCCTTCGCAGGCCACGATCGTGGCGGTGCCGGCGCAGGGGCCTTCTCCCCCCAGGAACAGCTCGCTGGGGTTGGTCACCTCGACGAGACCACGGTCGCGCATCTCGAACACCCCCAGCTCGTGGGTGGCACCGAAGCGGTTCTTGACTGCCCTCAGCAGGCGATGGCTAGCGAAGCGGTCGCCCTCGAAGGTGAGCACGGCATCCACCAGATGCTCAAGCACCTTCGGCCCTGCCAGCATTCCCTCCTTGGTGACATGGCCCACCAGAAGCAGGGCCGTGTCCTGGCGCTTGGCCAGCCGCTGCAGGGCCGCGGCGCAGTCTCTGACCTGGGAAACCGAGCCCGGGGCACTGCTCAGCTCGGCGTCATGGAGCGCCTGGATGCTGTCGATGATCGCCACCGCCGGGCGCAGCGCCTCCAGCTCCTGCAGCACTAGCTCCAGATCGGTTTCGGCCAGGAGCTGCAGTCCGGCCTGGTCGCTCACCCCCTCTCCCTCGGCTGCCTGCTCAGTCCCCAGCCGCCGCCAGCGCAGCTTCACTTGCTGGGCCGATTCCTCAGCACTCACGTAAAGCACCGAGCAGACATCCGCCAGGGACCGTGCGCTCTGGAGCAGCAGCGTCGACTTGCCGATGCCTGGATCCCCGCCCACCAGCACAAGCGACCCTGGTACCAGGCCACCCCCTAGGACCCGATCCAGTTCAGGGAAGCCCGTGGCGAGCCGCAGCAGCGGGCGTTCACCCACGGTCTGGATCGGCTCAGAGCGCCGCGCCCGGGGAGCGGCGCCATCTGCAGTGGGAGCTGGTGTTGTGCGCCGACGGCGGCCATCAGCGGCGGGGTTGCTCTGCTCCACGAGGCTGTTCCAGCTGCCGCAACCCGGGCAGCGGCCGAAGAACTGACGGGACTGAGCGCCGCAGCTCTGGCAGACGTAGAAAGGGGTGGAACGTCCCAAAGAGGTTTGTGAAGAATGGTGGCTTTGGGTGAACTTGCGGGTGCTCGCACCAGTTCAGTGGTCGGAGATTTTGTAACCGTGCCGGCGACGCGATGACGGTTTCCAGCTCAGCGAAGGAGACCATCCTGGTCGTCGACGACGAAGCCAGTATCCGCAGGATCCTGGACACACGCCTTTCGATGATCGGCTACCACGTGGTCACGGCCTCCGACGGTATCGAGGCACTTGAGGCCTTCCGTCAGTCGAGTCCGGATCTGGTCGTGCTCGACGTGATGATGCCCAGGCTTGACGGCTATGGGGTCTGCCAGGAGCTGCGCAAGGAATCGGACGTGCCGATCGTGATGCTCACCGCCCTGGGCGATGTGGCTGACCGCATCACCGGCCTGGAGCTGGGGGCCGATGACTACGTCGTCAAGCCCTTCAGCCCCAAGGAACTTGAGGCCCGCATCCGCTGCGTGCTGCGCCGGGTGGAGAAGGACCAGGTGGTGGGGATCCCCAATTCCGGAGTCATCCAGGTTGGGGAGCTGCGCATCGACACCAACAAGCGGCAGGTGTACCGGGGCGAGGAGCGCATCCGCCTCACAGGCATGGAATTCAGTTTGCTGGAGTTGCTGGTGAGCCGCTCGGGCGAACCCTTCAGCCGTGGCGAAATCCTCAAGGAAGTGTGGGGCTATACACCCGAGCGCCATGTGGACACCCGGGTGGTGGATGTCCACATCTCCCGGTTGCGCTCCAAGTTGGAGGATGATCCAGCCAATCCCGAGCTGATCCTCACGGCTCGTGGCACGGGATACCTGTTTCAGCGAATCGTGGAAGCCGTTGCCTCCGAAGGAATCTGATCTCGATCCTCGCTCCGGCAGGCGTGCCAAGCCCAGCCGGGCCATTCGTCGCCTGGTGATCTGGTACCGCCGCAATGCGGCGGTCACCACGATCGTGGGCACAGCCACCTCCTCAGCCAGCACGGCAGCGTCGGCAGCGGGTTCGGTGGCAGGCACGATGGCCTCCGCCGCAGGGTCCGTGGCGGGCAGCATGGCCTCGACGGCCGGCTCGGTCCTCAACCCGCTGGTGATCGATCCCCTGCGCCGGCTCCAGCAGAGCGGCGGGGAAGAACTGGCCGCCATCAGCCGTGGCGAGCGCCTCTGGGTCGCCGTCGACGGCATGGGGGGCGACCACGCTCCGGGACCGATCCTGGAGGGTTGCCTCAGGGCTGTGCAGATCCTGCCCGTGCGCATCCGCTTCGTGGCAGAAGCAGCGGCGGTGGAGGCGGTGGTGCCCAAGCTGGGCCTGGGTGAGCTGCTGCGGGAGGCCATCCAGCGAGGGCTGATCGAGCTGGTGCCCAGCGGCCCGTCCGTTGGCATGGACGACGAGGCCACGGTGGTTCGGCGCAAGCGCGACGCCAGCATCAACCTGGCCATGGACCTGGTGAAGCGGGGGGAAGCGACCGCGGTCTACTCGGCCGGCAACTCCGGGGCCGTGATGGCCTCGGCCATCTTCCGGCTCGGGCGTCTCAAAGGCATCGATCGGCCGGCCATCGGCGCCCTCTTCCCCACCAAGGACCCTTCCCAGCAGGTGCTGGTGCTCGATGTAGGCGCCAACATGGACTGCAAACCGGGCTACCTGCACCAGTTCGCCCTGCTGGGGAGCATCTACAGCCGTGACGTGCTCGGGGTGCCCCGGCCGATCGTCGGTCTGCTCAATATCGGCGAAGAGGAGTGCAAGGGCAACGAACTCACGCTCAAGGCCTTCCCCCTGCTGGCCGCCGAACCCCGGATTTCCTTCAAGGGCAATTGTGAAGGCCGCGATGTGCTCTCAGGCAACTTCGATGTGGTGGTCTGCGATGGCTACACCGGCAACGTGCTCCTGAAGTTTCTCGAGTCGGTGGGCAGCGTTCTTCTCGACGTGCTGCGTGCGGAATTGCCCCGCGGTCGCCGCGGCAAGGTGGGCTCGGCCTTCCTGCGCAGCAATCTGATCCGGATCAAGAAACGCCTCGACCATGCCGAGCACGGGGGGGCCTTGCTGCTGGGCGTGAACGGTGTCTGCGTGATCGGCCATGGCAGCAGCAAGGCCCTCTCGGTGGTCAGTGCCCTTCGCCTCGCCCACCTGGCCGCCAGCCACGGGGTCATGGACGACCTGCACAGGCTCAGCGCCCAGGAAGACACCGTCACCGCCTGTGGTTGACTGAGCGCAACTGAGGACTGAGACGGTGTCGCTCGGCCGGATGGGCGCAGGGATGGCCCTGGTGGGTAGCGGCAGCGCCCTGCCGCTGGTCAGCATCAGCAATGAGCAGCTCAGCCGCCGGGTCGACACCAACGACGCCTGGATCCGCAGCCGCACTGGCATCTCCTCTCGCCGAGTCGCCGGTCCAGGTGAAACCCTCACCAGCCTGGCCACCGCCGCCGCCCAGGCTGCCCTGGAGCAGGCCGGCTGGGACGCCGAGGATCTGGACCTGATCCTGCTGGCCACCTCCAGCCCTGATGATCTGTTCGGAACCGCCCCACGGGTGCAGGGCGCCCTTGGGGCCCGTGGGGCGGCGGCCTTCGATCTCACCGCCGCCTGCAGCGGCTTTCTGTTTGCCCTGATAACCGCCGGCCAGTACATCCGCGGGGGAACGGTGGGGCGGGCCCTGGTGATCGGCGCCGATCAGCTCAGCCGCTGGATCGACTGGGACGATCGCAGCACCTGCGTGCTCTTCGGTGACGGTGCCGCCGCCGTGGCGGTAGAAGCCTGCGAGGAGTCGAGCAACGGCCTGCTGGGCTTCAAGATGCACTCCGATGGCCGCCGGGCTGACTGCCTCTCCTTGCGCCAGCAGGATGATCACGTTCCTCTGCTGGAGGGCCATTCGACCCAGAAAGGCGGCTTCGAGACCATCCACATGAATGGTCAGGAGGTCTACAAGTTCGCGGTGCGGGAGGTGCCGGCGGTGCTGCAGGAACTGCTGAAGAGCACCGGCACGGCCGCTGAGCAGCTCGACTGGTTGCTGCTGCACCAAGCCAACCAGCGCATCCTCGATGCGGTGGCCGACCGCTTTGCCATCCCCCATGAGCGGGTACTCAGCAACCTGGCCCGCTACGGCAACACCTCCGCCGCCACCATCCCGCTGATGCTGGATGAGGCCGTCAGGGATGGCCGGGTTCGCCCAGGCGATCTGATCGCCAGCAGTGGCTTCGGGGCCGGACTTAGCTGGGGCGCGGCCCTGCTGCGCTGGGGTGGTGCCGATGTCGGCCAGGCGTCCCCTGACCCCGGTTGAACGGCACCGCCGTAATCTCCAGCCGGTTCGAGCGCGTGTCGTGATGGGTATTGCCTGGGTGTTTCCCGGTCAGGGCTCACAGAAAGCCGGCATGGCCAGCGGTGTGCTGGAGCTCCCTGGTGCCCGCAAGCGCTTCACCGCCGCCTCCGACCTGCTGGGCCGCGACCTGCTGGCGATCTGCGCGGGCGAGGCGAGCGAGGGCCAGGGGGAGCCGTCCGATCTGGGCGACACCAGAAACACCCAACCCGCCCTGTTCGTGCTGGAAAGCCTGCTGGTGGATGGCCTCAAGGCCCAAGGCCGCCAGGCCGATCTGGTGGCCGGCCACAGCCTGGGCGAACTGGTGGCCCTCTACGCCGCCGAGGTCTTCGACTTCGGCACCGGCCTGGAGCTGATGCGCCGCCGCAGCGAGCTGATGGCTGCGGCGGGCGGTGGGGCGATGACCGCGGTGATGGGCTTCGAGCGCAGCGCACTGGAGGCACTGGTGGCAGCCAGCGAGGGCGTGGTGATCGCCAACGACAACAGTGCGGCCCAGGTGGTGATCTCCGGGCTGCCGGAGGCCGTGGCCGCTGTGGCCGCTCAGCTCCCCTGCAAGCGAGCCATTCCCCTGGCGGTCTCCGGGGCGTTCCACTCGCCGTTCATGGCCGATGCGGCCGCCGCCTTCGCCGCCCTGCTGGAGGAGGTGCCCTTCGCCGACGCCAGCATCCCGGTGCTGAGCAACACCGATCCAACCCCCTGCCGCGACGGGAGCGAGCTCAAGCAACGGCTGCGGCGGCAGATGGTGAGCGGTGTGCGTTGGCGCGAAATCATGGATCAGCTGGCGGCCCAGGGCATCGACACCGTGGTGGAGATCGGCCCTGGCAACGTGCTCAGTGGTCTGATCAAACGCAGCCTGACGGGAGTGACCACCGCCCAGATCAGCAGCGCCGCCGACCTGGGACTGTGAGCGAAACAGAGAAGGGTCTCCCGGCCAGCGGGCCGATCGTGCCCCGCCGCCGCGGCCTGCGCCGCCGGGTTGCCCCCCCGGCCCTGCTGACGCCCAGGCCGAGCCTCACATACCGCCTGATCAGCTACCTGCTGGTGTTTCCGGTGTTCCGGCTGCTGTTCAGGGGCCGTACCAGCGGCAACGACCAGGTGCCCTTGGATGGGGCCCTGGTGGTGGTCGCGAACCACGGCTCGCACCTCGACCCGCCCCTGCTGGGGCATGCCCTGGGGCGTCCGGTGGCGTTCATGGCGAAGGCGGAGCTGTTCCGGGTGCCCTTGCTGGGGGCCATCATCCGGGCCTGTGGCGCCTATCCCGTCTCCCGTGGTGCCAGCGACCGGGAGGCAATCCGCATCGCCACCGACCGTCTGCTCGAGGGCTGGGCCACCGGAGTCTTCATCGACGGCACCCGTCAGGCGGATGGGCGCGTGAACCAGCCGCAGCCCGGGGCCGCCCTGCTGGCGGCCCGGGCGGGGGCGCCGCTGCTGCCGGTGGCGATCATCAACAGTCACCGGGCCCTGGGGACCGGTCAGAGCACCCCAAGGCTTGTGCCGATCCACATCCGCATCGGCCAGATCATCCCGCCACCGGCCTCCCGTCGCCGTGTCGACCTGCTGGCCACCACAGCCGCCTGCCAGGATCAGATCAACGCTCTCCTTGACCAGGGCCTGCTGGCCCCAGCGCGGGCCCGATCCGCCCTGCCGCCCACGAGCGCAGATCCCGACCGGTGACCACCCAGGCAGCGGCCCGGAGGCCATCTCCCCAGACCTTGCGGCGCCCCTCCGGCAGGCAGCGGTCCCCGCAGGGCACGGCCACCGGGGTGAGGTGGATGCCGCGACTGCCGGCCACAATCCGTCCCACCAGGAGGGCCCGGTCCATGTGATCGCTGCTGGTGACCAGCAACACATGGTGGATGCCCAGTCGCTTGAGGTCATCCACCACCGTGGTGAAGTTGCCGAGGGTGTCGCGGGCTCTGTAATCCAGGCGAAACTGGCGGCGATCAAGCCCCTCCTGGCTGAACAACCACTGGGCGTATTCAGGATTGCTTCCACCACTCACCAGCAGGGGCAGCCCCTCACGGTGGGCCAGCCGACCGGCCAGTTTCTCCCGCTCGATATCGCCACCCAGCACCAGGATCAACTGAGGCTGGCCGAGACTGGGCAGCAGCCATCCGCGGCCGAACAGCACCAGAGAGCCGGCCAGCAGTGCCAGCACCAGCAGCCGTCGCATCAGGGCTGCCCCACCGGACTGGTGGGATACAGGGGCAGCACGCTGGCCCAGGGAGCCGCCGATTCCGCCGCCGCCGCCAGCCCACTCAGCCGCAGCAACTGGGCCACGTCGGCCGCCGGATCGACCCGAGCCTCCAGCCGAACGCCTGGCGGCAGATCGGCCAGCTGTCCGAACAGGCGTGGAGCCTCCCGCTCGGCCATTCCCCCCAGTGCCCACTCGTCCGCGGCATAGCAACCAGCCACGATGCCGCGACGGGGAAGCTCCTGCAACAGCCAGAAGGGCTGATCGCCCACTTCGGCGCGCTGACGCAGACGCTGGGCAATCAGCAGGAAGCTGCTGAATCCATCCAGCGGCAGCGCCAGCTGCTGGGCCAGGGTGCGGGCGAAAACCACGCTCAGGCGGGTGCCGGTAAACCCCCCAGGACCCGTGGCCACGGCCAGACGCCCCAGCTCACGCCACTGGTGGGCCGGCAGCAGCTGCTCGACACAGGCCAGCAGATCGTTGGAGAGCCGCCGGCCCAGAGGATGGCTGGTGATGCGGGGGCTCGGCGGGTCCAGGGTCCCAGGAGCAGAGGACGACAACAGGGGGGCGAGACCCAGCCCAAGCTCGTCGCTGGTGCTGTGCAGCGCCAGCAGCCAGGAGGGGGCGACAGTGCTCATGCCGGCACCACTTCACCCGGGCGCAGGCGACTCCAGCGGCCCGGGTCCAACTGGAAGCTGCCGCAGGCCCGCACATCCCACTCAACCCCCACCTGAGCGCCCTCCAGGCTGATTACTTGCACGTGGATGCGGGGGGCTGTGGGACACAGGTCCGGATCTGCACTGAGGTGCTCCACACCGTGCTGCCGTTCCACCGCGTGATAGGCCTGACAACGCTCCACCCAGTGGCAGTCGACGCAGATGCACATGCCGCCGGAGCCCTCCACTTCCCCCATTCTGAAGTGGGCCTGCTCCCCTGAGGGCCGCAGGGCTGCGGCCACCACCGTGCTGCGCCAGGCCATTGCCGTCGAGGACTGGCCATGGCCCCCGGACTCCTTCCCCACTGGCACAGCCCTGGTGGGGGGCGCCGTGCGCGATGGACTGCTGGGGCGTCTTGGACCTCAGCCCGATCTGGACCTGGTGGTGCCCGGGGACGCCCTCGGTCTCTGCAACAGCCTGAGTCGCCGCCATGGCGGCCGCGTCGTGGTTCTTGATGCCGAGCGCTCCATCGCCCGGCTGGTGCTGCGCGGCTGGAGCCTTGACCTGGCCCGACAGGTGGGGGACGACCTGGAGAGTGATCTCTGGAGAAGGGACTTCAGGCTGAATGCCATGGCCCTGCCGCTGGCGCCAGGTTCCGAGCTGATTGATCCCACAGGTGGTCTGGGTGACCTGGTGGAAGGAGAACTGGTGGCGGTGCGGGAAGCGAACCTGATTGACGATCCCCTGCGAATGCTGCGAGGAGTGCGCCTGGCCGCGGAGCTGGGCTTTCGCCTGGAGCCCCGCACCCGCGGCTGGATCGAGCGGCACCACGGCCGGATCAGCGAGGTGGCGCCGGAGCGGGTGCTGCAGGAACTGGAGAAGCTGGTGCAGGCCCCCAGCGGCGGGAAGGGTCTGGGGGAGGCTCTCAGCTACGGCCTGCTCGATCCCTGGCGCTCGAGCGGTCCGTATCCGGTCTGGCAACCAGAGCTGGAGCTGGAGCTGACCCCCGCGGAAGCAGCCCGGGCCCTGCCCCTGGCCCGACTGGCGAGGGTGTTTGATGCCGCGTCCCTGGAGCGCTTGCGCAGCAGCCGTCAGTTGCAGCAGCGCTGCGAACGGTTGCGGCACTGGTTGCTACGGCTGCTCGACAATGCCGAGGGCGCCGCCTCCGGGCTGCAGCGCCTGGGCGAGGCGGAGCGACTGAGCCTGCATCAGCAGCTTGAGGAGGATCTTCCGGCCCTGCTGCAGTTTTTTCCAGCCAACCTGGCGGCGGACTGGTTAGCGCGCTGGCGTAATACCCAGGATCCGTTGTTTCATCCCCGTCCACCGATTGATGGCCGCAGCCTGCAGGACCAGCTGGGACTGAGCCCGTCCCGGCAGCTGGGGGAGCTGCTCGCCCATCTCACGCACGAGGCCGCCTACGGCCGCATCCAGGGCCAACAGGAGGCCCTGCGCCAGGCCAGGCTCTGGCTTGAGGGAACCGCGGCATGATTTACTTGATAGTGAAAAGGCATTAATCCACAGCCTGACACCGCCCGTGAGCATCGGCTGATCGTCAGAGGTTTCGTCAAGGGATTTCCGAGCCACTGGCTCTCCAGACCAACCTGTTCATCGATCAACACTCCGCCATCGGACCAAAATTCCCCTTCCTCCCCTCGTTTCATGAGCGTTCGTCTTTACGTCGGCAACCTGCCGCAGAGCTTCGATGACAAGGAACTGACCGACCTGTTCACCGCCGTAGGCGAAGGCGTTCGCTTCAAGACCGTTCAGGACCGCGAGACCGGCGCTTGCCGCGGTTTCGGCTTCGCCAACGTCGACGACGAGAAGCTGGCCGATGTGGTGATTGAGCAGCTCAACGGCCGCGATTTCGGTGGCAACAGCCTGCGCATCGAGCGCTCCGAGCGACGCGATTCCCGCACTGCCACCCCCAGCACAGACCGCCGTAGCGGTGGCGCCACCTCCACCGTGGCCCGTAAGGCCGTCAACAAGGTGGTACACAGCGATGACATCACCGAAGGCGCCCCCGATCCACGCTGGGCCGGCGAGCTGTCCAAACTCAAGTCCCTCCTGGCCAACCAGACTGCCGCCGTCTGAGGTTGCCGTCTGAGCCGGGAAACCCTTTTGCTCCCCTCAGGCCTGGTGCGTGACTGAACCAGCTGTTGATGATCCTCGCCCGCTTCAGCACTGGTGCTGGCGGGGTCACTCGATCGGCTTCACCAGCCAGACCCCGGGATCGGGCTCAGAAGACACTCCATCTCGGGATTCCGCTCAAGCCGTTGTGGTGCTGATCCACGGCTTCGGGGCATCCAGTGGCCACTGGCGCCACAACCTTCCCGAGCTGGGGAAGCACTTTCCCACATACGCCATCGACCTGCTGGGATTCGGTTCCAGCGACAAGCCAAGCTCCCGGTTGCGTGGGGAAGTAGCCAGGGCAGGGTCCGTCAGCTACGGCTTCGATCTCTGGGCGGAGCAGGTGGCCGACTTCGCTGCCTGGATCCTGGCCAGCACCTGCATCCACCAGTCGGGCCCGGTGCCAAGCCTGCAGTTGGTGGGTAACTCCATCGGCGGTGTAGTCGCCCTGAGGGCCAGTGAGCTGCTGATCGCCCGCGGCCTGCCCCTGCGCCAAGTGATTCTGATCGATTGCGCCCAGCGCACTCTCGACGAGAAACGGGTGGCCCTGCTGCCCTGGCCCCAGCGCGCCAGCCGCCCCCTGATCAAGCAACTGGTGCGCCAGCGCTGGCTGATCGCCCCACTGTTCCGCACCCTGGCGCGGCCCGGCTTCATCCGGCGGGTCCTGGCCATGGCCTATCCCAGCGGTGCCAACGTCGATGACGCGCTGGTGGAGCTGCTTTTTCGCCCAAGTACAGATCCCGGGGCCCCGGAGAGCTTCCGCGGCTTCGTCAACCTGTTCGACGACCACCTTGCCCCGGAGATCCTTGCCCGGCTGGGCTCCCTGCCGGTGCGCATGATCTGGGGCGAGCAGGATCCCTGGGAAAATCCCACTGAAGCCAGTCAATGGGCGGAGCAGTTCAGCTGCATCCGTGAGCTGCGGCTGCTGCCGGGGTTGGGTCACTGTCCCCACGACGAGGCCCCACAACTGGTGAACCCGATCCTGATCGAGTGGCTCAGCGCGACTGAGCGATCACAAAAGAACAGGGAAGATCAAGAAGCTTGAGCGGGCGGGGCACGTAGGCCCGATGGCTGAACACGTCGTAGTCGAGCTGCTCGATCACGGCAAGGATGCCCCGGTACAGCCGCAGGGAAGCCCACACCGGCCAGCGGGCATCGGCTGAGAGCCAGCGCACTCCCGCTTCCGAGCGGGCAAACCACTGGCGGGCCCGCCGCAACTGAAAGTCCATAAGGGCGCGCCAGTTGTCGTTGAGGGTGCCGGCAAGCAGATCGGCCTCGGAGTAACCGAAGCGCTCGAGGTCCTCCTGGGGTAAGTAGATCCGCCCGCGGGCACGGTCTTCGCCCACATCCCGCAGGATGTTCGTGAGCTGGTTGGCGATGCCCAGAGCCACGGCCGCGCTGGAGGTGTCCGGACGCTCGCTCCAGGGGGCTGAGGTGTAGGCGGGATCCAGGCCCATCACCTCCTGCGTCATCAGACCCACCGTGCCTGCCACCCGATAGCAGTAAAGCTCCAGGTCCTCGAAGCGTGCGTAGCGGTGACGCTGCAGATCCATCCTCTGCCCCTCGATCATGTCGAGGTAGGGCTGCAGGGGTTGGGGATAGCGCTGCAGGGTGTCAACCATCACCAGATCGAGGGCGTCGTGCACCTCTCCGCCAAACAGGGAGCGGGTGCGCTCTTCCCAGAGATCTAGCCGCTCGGCCAGGCGCTCCACCGGCAAAGCCTGGGCCTGGGGACTGTCCATCAGCTCGTCGGTGCGACGGCACCAGACGTAGATCGCCCAGATCGCCCGCCGCTTCGCCGGCGGCATCAGCAGAGTGCCGAGATAGAAGGTCTTGGCCCACTGAGCTGTTTCCTGGCGGCAGGACTGGTAGGCCTCCTCCAACGTCGGCAGGGAAGTGCAGGGCACCGTGGTGGAGGCAGCCAGCACCGTCACACCGCCAGGGGAGCGATGGCCTGGCTGTGGCTGACGGCCTCAGCGCAGAGCTTGCCGCTCAGCACAGCACCCTCCATCGAAGCGAGGTAGCGCTGCATGGTGTAGTCACCGGCCATGAAGAAATTGGCAATCGGCGTGTCCTGCGTCGGTCGCAGCTGCTGGCAGCCTGGCACCGTCTTGTAGACGGAGAGCGGTGTCTTCACAACCCGTGCCTTGCGGAGCTGGGCCTGGTCATCACCGGTGAAGTGATCCGGGAACAGCCGCCGCAGCTCGGCGATGGTGGCTTCCACGATCGCCTCATCGCTGCGGCCGATCCACTCCTCGGCCGGCGCGAAGACAAGCTCCAGCATCGAGCGGTCGGGATCGGCATACTCCCGACAGGTGTTGCTCATATCGGCGTAGACGCTGAGCAGATCGGAGCGGCTGAACAGCAGGTGATCGATCGCGGTGAGCTTGCGGTCGAACCAGAGGTGAATGTTGATCACCGGCACCCCCCGAAGGCCCTCAAGCTTCTCGAAGAAGGGAAGCTGCTTCCACGGCTCGGGCAGCAGCAGCTTGAGCGGATCCACCGGCAGGGCACTCACGTATGCGTCAGCCTGCAGCAAGCGGGGCTCCTGCCCCTGCAGGCCGGCCAGACGAAAGCCGGAAACGCTGCCGTTCTCGGCGAGCTCAATCTGGCGCAGGGGACTGTTGAGGTGCACCTCACCTCCACGCGCCCGGACCCACTCCACGATCGGCTCACAGAGTCGCTGTGGCGGATTGCCATCAAGGAAAGCCATTTTCGAGCCGTTTTTCTCCTGTAGAAACCGGTTCAGAGCCGTGAGGATGACCGTGCTGGAGATCTCATCAGGGTTGATGAAATTCAAAGCCTTGCTCATGGCGATGAACACTTCATCATTGACCCGCTTGGGAATGTTGTGAAGCTCAAGCCACTCCGACCAGGAATACTTATCGCACTCTTCAACATAATTCTGGCCACGCAACATCGCCGGCACAAGCCCCAGGCCAAACTGGATCTTCTCCGGCCAGCTCAGCATGTCGTTATTACCTAGAATCGCTGCCACGCCATTCAGAGGTGCCGGCAGGTCGGGGAAGTCGAAGCGGCTGTAGTTGCCTGGTGAATCCTTTTGATTGAAGATCATTGCGTGGTCTTTCCACTGCAGACGGTCTTCGATGCCCAGCTCGGCGAAGAGCTGCAGCATGTTGGGGTAAGCCCCGAAGAAAATATGCAGGCCGGTTTCGTACCAGTCGCCGTCCTCGTCCTGCCAAGCGGCCACCTTGCCGCCGAGCACATCGCGCGCCTCGACCACCACGGGCGTGTGGCCTGCATCGCTGAGGTATTTGGCGCAGGAGAGACCGGCCAGGCCTGCTCCAGCGATGGCGACGCGCATGGGAAAACCAAAAGTCAACAGCAACCATAAAAGGGTTGCCGCTGGCAACGGCGCCCCTCGCACCATCCCAGAGGCCGCTGGGGTTCCTAAAGTCAGGGAACGTGGGGCGCCTGCCTGCCCACGACCCCCAACCATGGTCGATGCCAGCCTGCTCAAGTCCACCACCCGCCATGTGCGGGTGTTCACCGCCCGGGTGGAGGACGGTCAGCTGATCGCTGATCCCAGCCAGCTGACCCTTGATCTCGATCCCGACAACGAATTCCTCTGGGACGCGCCCGTTCTCGGCAAGGTCCAGCAGCGCTTCCGGGAGCTGGTGTCCGCCAGCGCCGGCCACGACCTGAGCGAATACAACCTGCGCCGTATCGGCTCGGAGCTCGAAGGCTTCATCCGCCAGCTGCTCCAGGCCGGCGAGCTGCGCTACAACCCCGAAGCGCGCGTGCTCAATTACTCGATGGGCCTGCCCCGCACGCCGGAGGCCTCTTGACCCGCTCCCGTTACGACCGAGGTGGACGCGCCGGCTGGAACGACAACAGCCGTGGGGATGCCGCCCGCGGCGGCTATGGGCGAGGCAGCGAAACCCGCTCCCTCCCGGCAGCAGAGGGACGTGATCCCTACGAGACCTACGACCGCTCGCCCCGGGGACGGCGGACAGCCGAGCAAGGCGGGGGCGGGGGCAACGGTGGCCCGGGAGGCGGTGGTGGATCCGGCGGGGGCGGAGGTGCTGGCAGTCCCATTCAGCTGAATGTGGGCACCATCGCCGTTCTTGCTGGCGTGTTGGTACTGGGCATCGGCATCGGCACGGCCCTCTCGAGCAACACTCCCGGCAACCAGGGCAACATCGCCAGCAGCCAACAGCTGGATCTGGCAGTTCCAGATCCCGAGTTCTGCAAGCAGTGGGGGGCCAGCGCCTTCGTGATGGACGTGGAGCTGTACACCACGATGAACCCCAGCAGCAGCTTCGTGACCCAGCCCACCCTGCAGCCGGGCTGCGTGATCCGGCGGGAGAACTGGAGCGTGCTCCAGAAAGAGGGCGCCGTCACATCTGAGCAGATGCGCCAGTGCAAGCAGCGCATGAACACCTTCGCCTACATCGGCTCGATCCGCGACAAACCCGTCGTGCGATGCGTCTACCAGACTGATATCAGCGGCAACAAGTTCCAGACCAGGGGCATTGCCGGCGCCGCCGACGACGCCACCGGGCTCACACCCGAAGCCGGCCAGTTCTGATCGGGGCCTCCGCTTCAGGAGGCTGTGGCCGCCTGGACCACAGCCTCCTGAAGCGGAGTGGCCGCAGGCCGTGCCGCGGGCTGGCGCAGAGGACTGTCGGGACTGGCGAACAACGGCAGAACTTCGCGGCGGAAGGCCTCTGAGGCCCTGGAGCAATAGCGGGCGGGATGGGTGATCAACTTGAGCTGACGACGCACGTGCAGATCGGAGACGCTCAGGCGGTGCAAGCTGCCCGTGGCCAGTTCGCGCTCGATCGAGACCACCGGCAGGAAAGCTGCACCGAGGCCAGACTGGACGGCGTTCTTGATCGCCTCGAAGGAGTTGAGCTCCATTTCGATCTTGAGGCGCTGCACCTCCAAACCAGAGCGCGCCAACAGCTGATCCACCATCTTGCGGGTGGTCGACTGGGCATCGAGGCAGACGAAGCCGAGGCGGTATAGATCGTCCTTGTTGAGCTCGGGCAGACGTGCCAAGGGGTGTTTCACCGGCAGCACCAGCACCAGTTCATCGTTGGTGTAAGGCACCACCTGCAGCAGATCCACCAGTTCGCTGGGCAACTCACCGCCGATGATCGCCAGATCGATCTGACCGTTGGCCACGCTCCAGCTGGTGCGGCGGGTGCTATGCACCTGGAGCTGCACCGAAACATCGGGATATTTCTGGCGGAACAGCCCGATCATGCGGGGCATCAGATAGGTGCCCGTGGTCTGGCTCGCCCCCACGATCAACGAGCCACCGCGCAGATTGTGTAGGTCGTCGAGGGCGCGGCAGGCCTCCTGGCACTGGCTCAGGATCCGGTCGCAATAGCTGAGCAGGAGATGGCCGGCTTCGGTGAGCTGCGCCTTGCGGCCACCCCGGTCGAACAGGGAGACATCAAGCTGCTTCTCCAGGTTCTGGATCTGGAGACTGACCGCTGGCTGGGTGACGTACAGGCTGTCGGCAGCCTTCTTGAAGCTGCCCTCGCTGGAGATGGCGCGCAAGATGCGCAGCTGATCGAGGGTGAAAGGCAGATCAGCCATGGGATGGGCCCTGGGCCTTGCTCCGGCTGGGAGTGGAAACTCTAATGGGGAAACTCGTGAACCCCGGGGCCTGAGATCCCTGGGCGGGATGGAATGACACCTCCGCCAGAATCACCGCTTCCGCTTCGGCTTCTTGGCCCAGTCGCCGCCCAGCTTCGCCCTGTTCACCACCGGAATCGGCGCCATGGCGCCGGAGCACCGCTCCAGCCTGGTGATGTTCGCCCTGCTGGTGGGGTTCGCTTTGCTCCACAGCGGCGGTGCGGCCCTCCGGGTCCGAGCTGAACAGCTCGTCGGGGCACGGCTGTGGCGCCTGCTGTTCGCGGCCGTGAGCATCCCGGCGGCCGTGGTGGTGGTGGGCTATTTCATCGCCCACCGCTACGAGGGAGTACGGCTCTGGAACTTCCAGGGCACCCCCGGGCTGATCCCCCTGGTCTGGGTGGGCACGGCCATCAGCTTCCTTTTTCTCTATCCGGCCACCTACAACCTGCTGGAGATCCCGGCATTGCTGAAGCCCCAGGTGCGCCTCTACGCCAGCGGGATCATCCGCATCAGCCGCCATCCCCAGGCGGTGGGGCAGGTGCTCTGGTGCGCCACCCACCTGCTCTGGATCGGCAGCAGCTTCATGCTGGTCACCTGCGCGGGCCTGATCGGCCACCACCTGTTCGCGGTCTGGCATGGCGACCGGCGGCTGCGGGCCCGCTTCGGGGAGGCATTCGAGGAGCTGCGCGCCAGCACCTCCGTGATCCCCTTCCGCGCCGTGCTCGACGGCCGCCAGCAGCTGGTCTGGGCGGAATTCCTGCGGCCAGCCCAGCTGGGGATCGCCATCGCCATCGGTCTGATCTGGTGGAGCCACCGCTTCCTGGGGCTGGCGGCAGAGGCGTTTCTGGCGGGACCCCTGGGTCGGTTGCTGGGCTGAGGACGTCGATGGTGCCTGGTCAAAACCCCTGATCGCGGTCCAACACACAGCCCGAACCCGCTGGGGCAGGCTGCTTACACTCCAATGGCCCGCACCCTGAGCTGGATGACGTCGGCTGCCGAACTTGCCTGGTTGATCCCCGTGCTGCCCCTGGCTGGGGCGGCCATCACCGGCCTCGGCCTGATCAGCTTCAATCGAACCGTCAACCGGCTGCGCAAGCCGGTGGCCCTGCTCCTGATCAGCTGCGTCGGAGCGGCCGCTGTGCTCAGCTTCGCCGTGCTGGCAGAGCAGTTGGCTGGGGCTCCCGCCACCGAAGTGCTCTTCGACTGGGCCAGCGCGGGCAGTTTCAATCTGCAGATGGGCTTCCGGGTGGATGCGCTCGGGGCTGTGATGCTCTCGCTGGTCACCACCATCGCCCTGCTGGTGATGGTGTACTCCGATGGCTACATGGCCCACGACAAGGGTTATGTGCGCTTTTTCACCTATCTGGCCCTGTTCAGCAGCTCGATGCTGGGCCTGGTGATCAGCCCGAACCTGCTTGAGATCTATGTGTTCTGGGAGCTGGTGGGCATGTGCTCCTACCTGCTGGTGGGCTTCTGGTACGACCGTGACGGTGCCGCCAATGCCGCCCAGAAGGCCTTTGTGGTGAACCGGGTCGGAGACTTCGGCCTGCTGCTTGGCATTCTCGGGCTGTTCTGGGCCACGGGCGCCTTCGGCTTTGAGGAGATCGGCTCACGCCTGGCGGACGCCGTGGCAGGCGGCAGCCTTTCCAATGGAGCTGCAGTGCTGCTCTGCCTGCTGGTGTTCATGGGACCGATGGCCAAGTCGGCCCAGTTCCCCCTGCACGTTTGGCTGCCCGATGCCATGGAGGGTCCAACCCCCATCTCCGCCCTGATCCATGCCGCCACGATGGTGGCGGCGGGAGTGTTCCTGGTGGCCCGGCTGCAACCTGTCTATGCCCCTTTCCCCCAGGTCCAGCTGGTGATCGCGGTGGTCGGCACGATCACCTGCTTCCTGGGGGCTTCGATTGCCCTCACCCAGATGGACCTGAAGAAGGGACTGGCTTACAGCACCGTCAGCCAGCTGGGTTACATGATGCTTGCAATGGGCTGCGGCGCCCCGGTCGCCGGCATGTTCCACCTGGTGACCCACGCCTTCTTCAAGGCGATGCTTTTCCTGGGCTCCGGCTCGGTGATCCATGCCATGGAAGAGGTGGTGGGCCATGAGCCGGTGCTGGCCCAGGACATGCGCCTGATGGGCGGCCTGCGTCAGTTCATGCCCGTGACGGCGATCACCTTCCTGATCGGCTGTGTGGCCATCAGCGGCATTCCGCCACTGGCAGGCTTCTGGAGCAAGGACGAGATTCTCGGGCAGGCCTTCAACACCTATCCGATCCTGTGGGTTGTGGGCTTTCTCACCGCCGGCATGACGGCCTTCTACATGTTCAGGCTTTACTTCCTTACCTTCGAGGGCGAGTTCCGCGGCAACGACGCGGCCGTCCAGGCCCAGCTGCTCAAGGAAGCCGGCAAGGTCGCCCCGGGGTCGGATGGGGAGGGCGATGTCGCCAGCCATGGTCACCACGCCAGCCACCCCCACGAGTCCGGCTGGCAGATGGCCTTGCCCCTCGCGGTGCTGGCGGTTCCGTCGGCCCTGGTCGGCCTGCTGGGAACCCCTTGGCACAGCCGCTTCGCCGGCCTGCTTGATCCCAAGGAAGCCGCCGAGATGGCTGAGCACTTCTCCTGGTCTGAATTCCTGCCCCTTGCAGGTGCTTCGGTGGCGATCTCGATCACCGGAATCACCATTGCGGTGCTGGCCTACTCCCTCCACAAGCTGGATCTGGCCACCTTGGTGGCAGCCCGCTTCCCCAGCATCAACGCGTTCCTGGCCAACAAGTGGTACCTCGACGACCTCAACGACAAGCTGTTCGTGCAGGGCAGCCGCAAGCTGGCTCGTCAGGTGCTGGAAGTGGACGCCAAGGTGGTGGATGGGGTGGTGAACCTCACCGGCCTGTTGACCCTGGGCAGCGGCGAAGGTCTCAAGTATTTCGAAACCGGCCGGGCCCAGTTCTATGCCCTGATCGTGTTCGGCGGCGTGATCGCTTTGGTGGTTCTGTTCAGCAGCTTCTGAGCCAGGCCGGCTGACCACCAGGCTCTGTGTGTGTCAACCCTTATCTGGGAGCGGCCTGAGCAGCAGGTATTTCTACACTCCGCCCAGACCTGATCCCTGCCTCCGTGCCGCTCGATCCTGCCGTTGCCACGGGCGCCCTTGGTGCCTTGAGCGACGCACCCGCCACCGTCTTTCCCTGGCTGAGCGTTTCGATCCTGATGCCGATCGCCGCGGCTCTGCTGATCCCCTTCATTCCCGATCCAGGCGACGGCAAGACGATCCGCTGGTACGCCCTCGGAGTCGCCCTGGTCACCTTCCTGGTCACCGCCGGGGCCTATCTCAACGGCTACGACCCCTCGGTGGCCGGTCTGCAGTTGATCGAGCGGGTGGAGTGGGTGCCTGATCTGGGCCTGGCCTGGTCGGTGGGGGCCGACGGGCTCTCGATGCCCCTGATCCTGCTCACCAGTTTCATCACAGCCCTGGCTGTGCTCGCGGCCTGGCCAGTCACCTTCAAGCCACGCCTGTTCTATTTTCTCATTCTGGCCATGGATGGCGGCCAGATCGCCGTCTTCGCAGTGCAGGACATGCTCCTGTTCTTCCTGTCCTGGGAACTGGAACTGCTGCCGGTCTATCTGCTGCTGGCGATCTGGGGCGCAAAGAAGCGCCAGTACGCCGCCACCAAATTCATCCTCTACACCGCCGGTGGCTCGGTGTTCATCCTGCTGGCGGCCCTGGCGATGGGATTCCACGGCGGTGGCACTCCCAGCTTCGAATACACCACCCTGGCGGCCAAGGAATTCGGCACCCGCTTCCAGCTGCTGGCCTACGCCGGTCTGCTGATCGCCTTCGGCGTGAAGCTGCCGATTGTGCCGCTGCACACCTGGCTCCCCGATGCCCACGGCGAAGCAACTGCACCGGTACACATGCTCCTTGCGGGCATCCTGCTGAAGATGGGGGGCTATGCCCTGCTGCGCTTCAACGTGCAGCTGCTCCCCGACGCCCACGCCCAGTTCGCCCCCCTGCTGGTGGTGCTGGGGGTGGTGAACATCATTTACGCGGCGCTCACCTCCTTCGCCCAGCGCAACCTCAAGCGCAAGATTGCCTACAGCTCGATCAGCCACATGGGCTTCGTGCTGATAGGTATCGGCAGCTTCTCCGCCCTCGGCACCAGCGGCGCGATGTTGCAGATGGTCAGCCATGGACTGATCGGCGCCAGCCTGTTCTTCCTGGTGGGGGCCACCTACGACCGCACCCACACCCTCCAGCTCGATGAGATGGGCGGCGTGGGCCAGAAGATGCGCAAGATGTTCGCCCTCTGGACGGTCTGCTCCCTTGCCTCCCTTGCCCTGCCTGGCATGAGCGGCTTCGTCTCGGAGCTGATGGTGTTCGTGGGCTTCGCCACCAGCGAGGCCTACTCGCTCAGCTTCCGCATCGTGATGGCGGTTCTGGCGGCCGTAGGGGTGATCCTCACCCCGATCTACCTGCTCTCGATGCTGCGGGAGATCTTCTTCGGCAAGGAGAACACCGAGCTGGCCTCCCACACCAAGCTGGTCGACGCCGAACCGCGTGAGATCTACGTCATCTCCTGCCTGCTGGTGCCGATCATCGGCATCGGTCTCTATCCACGCCTGATGACAGACAGCTACCGCGCCTCGATCGAGGCCCTAGTGCAACGGGAAGAGGCCTCCATGGCCCGCATGATTCCAGCCGGCCGCCAGGGCCTGATCCGTCAGAACCCTCCCCTGGCCCTGATCAGCCCTGGCGTGGAGGCCCATCAGCCCCTGTTGGTGGCGCCGCTGCTGCCCTGAGCGAGGGGTTACGAAACTCTGCGGATGCCAACCGCCCCTCCCCCCCCTGCTCCAGCCTTCACCCTTTCGCCTCGCATCAAGCGTCTCGAACCATGCGTCAGCTGAACTTCCTGCTGATCTTCAGCTTTGGCCTGGCCACGGTGATGTTCACCCTGGAGAACACCACCGCCACCACGGTGCACTTTCTGCCCGGGGTGAGCGCCACCTTGCCCCTGGCGGCGATGATGCTGGTGGTGGGAGGCATCGGTGCCACCTCCGCCTGGGTGTTCGCCGTCTGGACCGGCGTCGTCAAGAAGGTGGAGGAGCTACAGGAGCAGGGCGAGCTGGAGGCCCAGCAGGTGCGGATCCAGGAGCTGGAAGCAGACATCCAGCGCTACCGGGCCACTGTCGATGCGCAGCTGAGCCTGCTGCCGGCCGCCGGTCAGAGTTCTGCTCCGAGCCCAGAGCTCCAGCCTGACTAGGTCTGAACCAGGGCCCGGCTGGCCCTCAGACCCCAGGCGGGGTACGTTTCCGGCAGACGTGGCATGATCTTGGCTGATGCAGGCGCCAGGCTGGCGATTCGCCTGCTGCAGGACGCCGCCGAGCGTGGCGAGATTGACCCCTGGGACGTCGATGTCATTGCCGTGGTCGACGGCTTTCTGGACCAGCTGCGCCAGAGGATCGGCGCCCCCCGGCTGGTGAGCCGGCCCGGTGAGGGGGGCAGCTTTGAGAGCGATCTGGCCGCCACCAGCGAGGCGTTCCTAGCCGCGTCTGTGCTGGTGAGCCTGAAGGCCGAGATCCTCGAGCAACAGACCCTGCCGCCGGAGCCGGAGCTGGAGACCTTCAGCATCGATGACGACGGCGCCGACTCCTTTGAGCTGCTCTCCTTCCAGCTGCCGCGCCGGCCGGAACGTCACCTGCTGCGGCGGGCCGTGGCTCCACCGCCGCTGCAGCGCCCCGTCACCCTGGGGGAACTGATCCGCCAGCTGGAGGACATCGCCGAGCGGCTGGAGCAGGGGGAAGCGAGCGGGCGAACCAGACAACGCGGACGTCGCTACAGCGAGCGGGCGGCGATCGAGCAGGTGGCGGCCCTGGCCCACCGCGAGAAACTGCCCGAAACCACCGCCGCCCTCAGCCACTTCCTCCTGGAGTGGCAGGCCGCCAGAGACTGGGTGAACTTCGAGGTGCTGGTGGAAGCCTGGGCCGAGGCCGCACCGGCGGATCTGGACCAGGACAGAGTGGGGGTGTTCTGGGCCCTGCTCTTCCTGTGCTCCCAGGGCAGGATCGACCTGCAGCAGGAAGGTGATCTGTTCGGGCCCCTCTTCCTCAGGGGTTGCCTGGAAGGAGTGGGCAGGCTGCCCTCCGCCCTGACTCAGGGACTGGGGCCAGCTCCGTCTCCGGCTCGGCAGGCCCAGGCCGCCTGAGGGTCTTGTTTAGGCTGAAAAGAGTCAGATCAGAAGCGGACAGGTGCCCATGAAGGCCATGATTCTCGCGGCCGGAAAGGGAACTCGGGTGCAGCCCATCACCCACACGATCCCCAAACCGATGATCCCGATCCTGCAGAAACCCGTTATGGAGTTTCTGCTGGAGCTGCTGCGTGAGCACGGGTTCACCGAAGTGATGGTCAATGTTTCACACCTGGCCGAGGAGATTGAGAACTACTTCAGAGATGGCCAACGCTTCGGTGTGGAGATCGCCTACAGCTTCGAAGGGCGCATTGAAGACGGCGAACTGATCGGCGCGGCCCTTGGTTCCGCCGGCGGCCTCAAGAAAATCCAGACCTTTCAACCATTTTTCGACGACACCTTCGTGGTTCTCTGCGGCGATGCCCTGATCGATCTCGATCTCACCGAGGCTGTGCGCCGCCACAAGGAGAAAGGCGCCATGGCCTCCCTGGTCACCAAGCAGGTGCCCAAGGACCAGGTGAGCAGTTACGGCGTGGTGGTCACCGACCAGGACAGCCGGGTGCTGAGCTTCCAGGAGAAGCCCTCCATCCAGGAGGCCGCCAGCGACATGATCAACACCGGCATCTACATCTTCGAACCGGAGGTTCTCGAACACATCCCTGCCGGCGTTCCCTTTGACATCGGTGCCGATCTCTTCCCCCGGCTGGTGGCTGCAGGAGCCCCCTTCTACGCCCTGCCGATGGATTTCGAGTGGGTGGACATCGGCAAGGTGCCCGACTACTGGCAGGCGATCCGCAGCGTGCTCAAGGGCGAAGTGCGTCAGGTGCAGGTGCCTGGCCGGGAAGTGCGGCCTGGGATCTTCACGGGTCTGAACGTGGCCGCCGACTGGGACAAGATCAATGTGACCGGGCCCATCTATGTGGGGGGCATGACCCGCATCGATCCTGGGGTGACGATCGTGGGGCCGGCGATGATCGGACCGAGCTGCCACATCTGTGAAGGTGCCACGATCGACAACTCGATCATTTTCGATTACTCCCGCATCGGTGCCGGCGTACGTCTGGTGGAGAAGCTGGTGTTCGGCCGCTACTGCGTGGATCGCAACGGTGACCACTTCGACCTGCAGGAAGCTTCCCTCGACTGGCTGATCACCGACGTGCGCCGCCAGGATGTGGTGCAGCCTTCGCCCCAGCAGAAGGCGATGGCTGATCTGCTCGGCACAGACCTTGCCCTCAGTGTGGGAGAGAACTGACGTCCATCGGCAGCGATCCCCCAGGGGCCGAAACACCGGCCTCAGCCAGGATCAGGGGGATGCGCTCCTCCGCCTTCACGGCCATCAGGTGAACACCCTGGGCAATGGCGCTGTAGGAGCGCACCTGCTCGGCGGCGATCGCCACACCCTCGGCCGCCGGATCCGCTGAAGCCGCCAGCCGGTCGATGATCGGCTGGGGAATCGAGGCACCAGGCACGACCCGGTTGATGAAGGCCGCGTTCCGCGCCGACTTGAGCAGAAACACCCCAGCCAGCACCGGCAGACCCAGTGGTTCACTGATCTCGCCGCAGAAGCGGCGCAGGGCTTCTGTATTCATCACCATCTGGGTCTGCAGAAAGCACGCGCCTGCGGCCTGCTTACGCGCCACCCTGGCCCGCAGGCCGCTCCAGCTGGTCGACTGGGGGTCTGCCGCAGCCCCTGGGAACAGGGCCGTGGGACCATCCAGCAGCAGGCCCTCCACTGGATCGAGACCAGCGTTGAGATGGCCCACCAACTGCAGCAGGCGCACGGCTTCCAGCTCATTGACGGCCCTGGCGCCTGGCTGATCACCGGCGCCCACCGGGTCCCCGGTGAGGCAGAGCACATTGCGGATGCCGAGGGCATGGGCTCCGAGCAGATCGGCCTGAAGCGCAATCCGGTTACGGTCGCGACAGGCCAGCTGCAGCACAGGCTCGAGTCCGGCATCAAGGAGCAGGCGGCAGAGGGCGAGGCTGCTCATCCGCATCACTGCCCTGCTGCCATCAGTGACATTGACTGCATGGACCAGTCCGCGCAGCTTGGCGGCCACGGCGAGGGTTCGGCTGGGGTCGCCTCCCCTCGGCGGGGTCACCTCAGCCGTGATGGCGAACTGACCGGTCTCCAGGGCCTGGCGCAGAAGCAAGGGATAGGGGATCGCTCAGGGCCCATCATGCGTCAACGGCTGCTGCTTACAGTGGGCCCGTGGAGGTGTGGAGTCTGGATGTCCGATCGAGACAATCTCATCCAACTGCGCTCCAGCCTTTCGGAACGCGAATTGGAAATCATCGAGCGGGTAGCGACGGGCCTGACCAATCAAGAGATAGCCCTTGAGCTGATGATCAGCAAGCGAACGGTCGACAACCACGTCAGCAATATCTTCACCAAGACCGGCGCCAAGAATCGTGTCGCCCTGCTGAACTGGGCGATGGACAACGGCAAGATCTGCCGAGATGGTTTCAATTGCTGCAATTTACCCAGCCCTGAAAGCTGAGTTCCGGCTTCAGCCGCTACTCAACCAGGTGCCGGAGGTGCGGGCACTCAGGATTTCTCCAAAATCCAGCAGTGCTCCAAAATCAAAGCGGTCAGGATCCGAGCAGCGCCCCTGGTCAATCAGACACTCTGGGCGGTCGAGACCGATAGGGCCCTCGGCAGGGCGTTCACCTCAACTGAGGGGGTGAGGGACTGGAGGATGTACAGGTCGGGTCCGAGCCCGAACAGATCGGCGTAGTCGAGGCAATCGTCGCTGTCGCGGCCGACGAAGCGGAGCAGGCCTTGGTGGTCGTAGAGGCCGATCACGGACGGAGCTGGGGAAGGGGGAATTAAGGAGAAATCCTTAACGAAATCCTAGCGGATGTCGCTGTCGTTACAAAGACTATCCACCAGCAGATCCTGCCGATCCGCCTCGGACCAGCGGCTCCAGGGGCGTCTGGCCAGGGCCGCATTGCTGAGCTCCCCACGACCGGTGATCTCCCGAGCGCACCAGGGCGGCAGCGTCAGGGGTTGGTCCTCCCGCTCCAGCTCCACCTCCGCCACCACCAGTGGGGCGTTCTCTCCTTCGAATACATCAAGCACCCAGTCGCCGCCAGGCAGATCAAGCCCATAGCGCTCCTTGCTCAGGCTGGCCGCGGCCAGACCCAGCAGCTGGCGGGCGTCGGCGGCTGGAATCGCATACTCGAACTCCTTCCGGGTGATGGCGGTGACGGTGGCCTTGAGGGTCAGCCACGCCCTGGCACCACTCTCCGAGCGGCCCGCTGAACGCTCCGGATCGGGCTGAACCACCAACTGCCCTGCCGTCGCCGTCGCCTCGGTTCGCCGATCCTCCAGGCGCACCCGCACGGTGACCCCATCGGCTGAAGTCTGCAGATAGCCCTGGCAAAGGTGCTGCCGCCAGAGGATGTGCTCTCTCCACCCGGTTCCCCCCACAAGGAAGCGGCGCTCGATCTCAAGAGCCACCGATCCACTCCGCCAAGACGACCAGGTCATCCTGCTGCCAGGGCCGAGGCCTTGGCGCTGCTCCGTTCAGTTGGCGGAGGGTTCGGAGGAGGTGAGGTCGCCAGCCCAGTGCAGCTTGTGGCTGAGGGTGCGGTAATAGGAGGGGCTCTGCTGCAGCACCACCATCAGGGCGCAGTGGCCGGAGCGCTGCACGACGCAGCGATCGCCCGGCTCGAGCACCGTTGCGTGGGCGCCATCCTTCCAGAGCTTCACCCGACGGCTCGGCTCACCCAGGGGCCAGATCGCCAGCTGGGAGCGCGGTGGCACCACCACCGGCCGGCTGGAGAGGCTCATCGGGCAGATCGGATTGACCACGATGGCATCGATGCCGGGATGGAGAATCGGCCCTCCAGCCGCCATGGCATATCCAGTGGAGCCGGTGGAGGTGGCGATGATCAAACCATCGCCGCGGAACTGGTCCACGACCTCCCCGTCGATCTCCAGCTCAAGCACGCAGGTGGGCGAGAGCTCATCGAGGAAAGGGCGGAAATAAAAATCGTTGAGCGCACGGTGCAGCCGGGCGGGCCCATCGCTGGCAGGGTCTTCCGGCTCATCCCCTTCGGGAACTCCGTCCCCACGATCAACGAAGGCCTCCAGCATCATGCGGCGCTCGAGGGCGAAGCGGTCATCTCGCAGCCTTTGCCAGAGGTTGTCGTCTGAGGAGGTGTTGCTGAGCACCAGCAGCTTGCGTTCATGGGTGAGGAAGCCGAGGTGCCCGCCCACGTTGAAACTCAGGATCGGCACCTCCAGCGGGCCGAGGTGACGGGCCGCCCCCAGGACGGTGCCATCCCCACCCAGCACCACAGTGAGGTCTGGCAGGCAAGGCTCGGTGGCCAGCAGGCCTGGAAAGGGATTGAAGCTGGCTCCACTGCTGGCCACTGATACCTGAACACCCTGGGAGCGCAGATCTTCACAGCAGCGGCTAGCCTGACGCTGGGCGGCCTGGCTTCCTGAGCGAACGATCAGCCAGACCCTCTGGAGCTGCATGGAATCAAGCGCGAATCCTGAATGGACTCAGCAGTGAGTAAGCGGCGGGACCGTTCACCAACGCAACAGGTTGAAGCGCTCCATATCGACAGTTTCGCGGTTGCGATAGAGAGAGAGCAGAATCGCCAGGCCCACTGCAGCTTCGGCGGCCGCAACCGTGATCACAAAAATGGCAAAGACTTGCCCACGAATCTGCTGGCCATCGATGTAGCTGGAAAAGGCCATGAGGTTGATGTTCACAGCATTGAGCATCAGCTCGATACTCATCAGCACGCGCACGGCGTTGCGACTATTGATCAAACCCCAGACCCCGGTGCAGAAGAGGATGGCTGCGAGCACCAGGTAGGCCTGCAGCGGAATGTCGATGGAAGTGGCGGGCATGATCAGACTTTCTCCAGCAGGTTGGTCTCGCCGGCTGTGCTCTCCAGCAGCAGGGGTGTGCGCTCTTTTTCGATCAGTCCCTGATCCGCAGCTTCGCCCGTGATCACATCGCTGCTGAACACATCACGGCGGGCGAGCACGATCGCTCCGATCATCGCCATCAGCAGCAGCACCGAGGCCAGCTCAAAGGGCAGCAGATAGTCGCTGAACAGGTGGATCCCGATCAGCACCGTGGAGTCGTCGCCGAGGGGGGTGGGGCCTGGGACTGCCCATGGAGTGGTGAGATCGACCCGCAGGATCAACAGAAAAAGCCCGAGGCAGACGACCCCTGAGAGGACGCGTCGGAGAAGCAGGCCGGGTATCTCAGCCATGGCCTCCTTCTTGTTCACGAGCATGATCGCGAACAGGATCAGCACATTCACGGCGCCCACATAAACGAGCACCTGGGCTGCGGCAATGAAACTGGCATTCAGCAGCAGATAGAGGCCCGCCACCGAGAGAAACACGCCAGCCAGCAGGAAGGCGGAATACACGATGTTGGGCAGCAGCACCACCCCCAGAGACCCCAGCACCAGAGTTAGGGAGAGGGCAATGAAGCAGACGAGCTGGGTGACGGACGCGATCGTCATCAGGCGTTCTCCGCGGGCTTGGCCGCTGCGGCAGCCATCTCAGCCTGCACCTGCTCCGGCAGCCGACCGGCTCTCGGCCTGGAGGGGTCGACCCCATGGGGGTCCATCTCACCCTTGGGCAGGTAGGCCAGCTCGCGCAGGGGCACCACGGCCGGATCACTGGTGACGCTGGTGGGCAGGCGGCCCAGAGCAACGTTGTCGTAGTTGAGACTGTGGCGGTCAAAGGCGGCCAGCTCGTATTCCTCAGTCATGGAGAGGCAGTTGGTGGGGCAGTACTCCACGCAATTACCGCAGAAAATACAGACTCCGAAGTCGATGGAGTAGTTTTTTAGCTCTTTCTTTTTGGTCTCTTTGTTCATAACCCAATCAACCACTGGCAGGTTGATTGGGCACACCCGCACACAGACTTCGCAGGAAATACACTTATCGAATTCGTAGTGGATTCTGCCGCGGTAACGCTCCGAGGGAATCAACTTCTCGTAAGGGTATTGGACGGTGATCGGCCGGCGGCGCAGATGATCAAACGTGATCGATAGGCCCTGGGTGATGTAATTGGCCGCGCCAAGGGCGTCCTTGGTGTAGTCACCGACCTTTTGCAGGAATCCGAACATGGAGAAGGAGTCGGAGAGGAACGTAGACAGGAGCTGAAGGGTTGGAGCAGTGGCTGGGCCGTAACTGGGAGCTGGTCCCATGATGACCGGCTGGCCTGTCAACCGCCGAAAAAGGCGGGGAAGGCGAGCTTGAGACCAGCGGTGACCAGAAGATTGACCAGGGCGATCGGCAGCAGGAACTTCCAGCCCAGATCGAGAAGCTGGTCGATGCGCACCCGCGGCAGTGTCCAGCGCAGCAGGATGGCGATGAACACAAGCAGGTAGGCCTTGAGCACCGTCATGACGATGCCCAGGGAACCGGTGATCACCTGCACCAGAGGAGCATCGACCGACTGGCCCAGGGCGCCAGCCAACCACTCCACCGGAAAGGGGAAACCCCAGCCGCCGAGATAGAGGACGGCCACCAGCAGGGCCGAGAGCACCAGGTTGATGTAGCTGCCCAGGTAGAAGAGGGCGAACTTCATGCCGGCGTACTCGGTCTGATAGCCGGCAACGAGCTCCTCTTCCGCCTCTGGAAGGTCGAATGGGAGGCGTTCGCACTCGGCCAGGGCGCAGATCCAGAAGATCAGGAAGCCGACCGGCTGGCGCCAGATGTTCCAGCTGAGAATGCCGGCTCCGCTCTGCTGGTTGACGATGTCGACGGTGCTGAGCGAGTTGCTCATCATCACGACCGCCAGCACCGCCAGGGCCAGGGGGATCTCGTAACTGATCGACTGGGCCGCGGCCCGTAGACCCCCCAGCAGGGAGTACTTGTTGTTGCTGGCGTAGCCGCTCATCAACAGACCGATCGGCTGGATGCTGCTGAGGGCGATCCAGAGGAACACGCCGATGCCCACATCACTGATAAGCAGGTTCTGACCGAAGGGCACCACCAGCCAGGACAGGATCACCGGCACCAGCACCAGCACCGGACCGAGGGTGAACAGCAGCCCGTCGGCACGGTGGGGGATGACGTCTTCCTTGAAGAGCAGCTTGAGGCCATCAGCCATCGGCTGCAGCACCCCGAGGGCGCCGGCGTATTCAGGGCCGATCCGCTGCTGCACGGCGGCTGAGATCTTGCGCTCCAGCCAGACGTTGACCAACACGCCGATGACGGCCGCCACCAGCACCAGCAGCATCGGCAGGGGCAGCCAGAGCAGATGGGCCGTGCCCTGGCTCAGGCCGAATCCCTCCAGGGTGCTGGTGAAACTGGACTGAAGGTCAATACCAGCGCCCACCACAGCCAGTGCGGGCCAGCTGGTGATCAAGGGGACTGGTGCCGGGTCGATCAACACCGTGACAACTCCGCTTCAAGCTGAGATGGGGGCAACTTAAACGGCAGGCAGGGCATTGCGGGCATCCTGAGGCAACCAACTCCTGAGCTCGGAACCGGTATAGATCTGCGTGGGTCTGTAAATGCGGTTGGCCCCCAGCTGCTCCTTCCAGTGAGCCAGCCAGCCAGCCACCCGGGCGATCGCGAAGATCGGCGTGAACAGATCCCTGGGGATGCCCAGCTTGCGGTACACCAGCCCTGAGTAGAAGTCAACGTTGGGGTAGATGCCCTTGGGGCCAAGGCGCTCGGAGGCCACCTCCTCGAGCCGCCTGGCCACGTCGTACATGGCGTCGTGCCCAAAGCGGTCGAACAGCTGCTCAGCCAACCCCTGGAGAATCACGGCCCGGGGGTCCTTGACCTTGTACTCACGGTGCCCGAAACCCATGATCTTCTGCTTCTCGGCAATGGCCCTATCCAGCCAGGCTTCGGCCCGGTCCTCACTGCCGATCTGCTCGAGCATGGCCAGAACGTCTTCGTTGGCACCGCCGTGCAGAGGGCCGGCCAGGGTGCCGACGGCAGAGGCCACAACGGCGTAGGGATCGGTGAGGGTGCTGGCAGTGACGCGGGCACTGAAGGTGCTGGCGTTGAGGCTGTGTTCGGCGTGCAGGATCAGGCAGGCATCGAAGATGCGGGCCGCCAGCGGGTCGGGCTCCCGCTCGGTGAGCATGTAGAGAAAATTGGCCGCATAGGCGAGATCATCGCGGGGCTGGATCGGATCCTGGCCCAGACGGATCAGCTGGAAGGCGGCCACCATCGTGGGGATCTTGGCGATCAGGCGCACCACGGCCGCCTCGATGTAACCGGGATCATCCAGAGCACGGCGGGAATAGAACAGCCCCAGAGAGGCCGCGCTCGACTGCAGCGCGTCCATGGGGTGCCCGTTGGCCGGGAAGCACTTCATCATGTCCCGGATGCGGAAGCTCACCCTCCGGTGCATCTGCACGTCGTGTTCGAAGGCCCGCAGGCGCTCGACGGTGGGCAGCTCACCCCAGATCAGCAGGTGGGTGGTTTCTAGGAAGGTGCTGTGGGCCGCCAGTTCCTCCAGGGGATAGCCGCGGTAGGTGAGCAGACCCTGGAGGCCGTCAATGTCACAGATGGCCGACTGGGTTGCCGGCACACCCTCCAGCCCAGGACGGAAGACGGGTGCCGCTTCTGCCGCAACCCGGTTTGCATCCACCACCATCCGCATCATCCCGGCTTCAGATCCGAAGCTAGGCCGAGGCTCCGCCCCCTGCCGTAGCCCTGCTGACCACCCCTCAGATGAGGCATGCGGGGCTGAGCAGAAGGCGCAGGCAGGCGCTGCCCATAAGGGGCTGTTCGCCAACGCTGCGGGGGGCAGGCAGCTCGAGCAACGCCACTCCGGCCTTCTTCAGGCAAAAGGCCCCGGGAGGAGCGCCGCAGAGGCGGGCGGCCAGGGCACTGAGGTCGGGCTCATGGCCCACCAGCCCAAGGCGGCCACCAGCGGCCAGGGGACCATCCACCGCCAGCCACTCCCCCAGCAGAGGGATCGGGTCGGCGTCGGGAGAGAGTTCCGCAGCGATCGCCAACGCAGCGCAGAGGCCCTCCTCCCGGGCGATCTGGGCTGTCTGGAGCGCCCGCACCAGCGGACTGCTCAACAGCTGATCGCAATGCAGATCCAGCTCAAGCAACCGCCGCACCACCGCGGCAGTCCGCTGGCGCCCCCGCTCCGTCAGCGGGCGCTCACGATCGGGCCGCACACCAGGACCAGGCTCCTGGCGCTCCTCGGCAATGCCATGGCGCAGCAACAGCAGGGAAACGGTGGCCATGGTCAACCCAGCTCCAGGCGTGCCCGCAGGGCGAGCAGCGAAGACGGGCCAAGCGGCGGCGGCGAATCCTCCGGCAAGGGCGGCTCGATCGCCAGGCTGAAGGCCAGGCCCTGCACGCCGACCAGCAGGGGACGGCCCACCAGGCTGGAGACCAGTTGCCATGGGTGCCAAGGCGCCAGCAGGGCCTGTGCGGGCCCAGCGGCCAGGGCCGCCTGCAGAGGAGCACCCCGGCTGCCCAGGGCCTGCAGTTGCTCGATTCGCTCCCGGGGGGGGGGCTGGCGGCCCTGCAGCTGATCGTCGAGGGCCGCCAGGCCCTCGCTCCACCAGGACGTCTCGCCCTGATCCAAGCGGGCACCGGCCAGCGTGGCCTGCAGGCGGTCGGGATCGCCCTTGCCGGAGCGGGCCTCCAGGCGGCTCCAGACCTGAAGGGTCTGGCCAGCACGGCTCAGGGGTGCTGGGCTGTAGCCCTGCTGGAGCAGGGGAGGGCTCAGCTGCTCGGTGGCCAGGGGGGAAGCGGCGGTGGCGAGCATCCAGCCCCCCTCCCGGCGCAGGCCCAGCAAGGGTCCATGGTTGGCGGCCGCCACCAGCGATGGCAGCGGCCCATTCAGCTGAGCGAGAGCCTGGCGCAGCAGCGGGCCCACCAGGTCATTCCAGAGGTCAGAGCTGGCCTGCTCGCCAGGCTCCGCCAGCAGGGAGGCCGGATCCTGGATCAGGGCCAGGCTGGCCACTGGCCCGCGTAGCTGGGCAGGCAAGTCGGGCAGCGGATCCAGCTGCAGCTGCTGCAATTGCTGGCGCACAGGCAGCAGCGCCTGGAGCTGCAGACTCCGGCCGTCGGGTATCAGGGTCACCACCAAGTCACCCACCCCCTCAGCCCCCTTCAGGGTGGTGGGTAGATCGAGCCAGTCGCTGAAGGCCTGCGGGCGGGCGGTGAGCAGGGCCACTCCCTTCTCCAGCCGACCTACGGCGGCCTGGAGCGAGTGTTGTCCTGCCTGGTTGAGTTCCTCGATCTGGGAGACGTCGAGGGCCTGCTCCAGCACACCGCGGCCAGAGGCGATCAACACCAGCTGGTCGTCGATCAGGGCCGTGGCCAGGGGCTGGCTGGACTCACCAGCCAGGGCGCCGCGTCCACTGATCAGCCCCATGCCCCGGTAACTGCTGATCTGCAGGGCAGTGCCTGCAAGGCTGCGGGATTGCCAGAAGCGCTGCAGAAAGAGGCGGGCGCCCTCAGGTTCGCGGCACCCGAGAGCCAGCAACCAGCCGCTGGGACCACCGCTCCCCTCAGGAGCGATCACCGCCAGGGTGGTGTCAGGGCCCAGCCATCCGGCGAGCTCACTGGTGTACGCCAGGCCGGCCGTGGCAAAGGCGCCATCGCGCAGGTTCGTCATCAGCTCGGCCGCTTCCCGTCGCTGGGGCGGCGGGGCCACGGCCCTGGCGTAGGCCACCAGGTCGTCGGGTTTGACCAGCAGGTGAAGACTGAGCAGCGCACTCCGCGGCACGAAGCGGGCCGCCAGGGGCAGGTGCAGCGGCTGCTGCTCCAGGTGCAGGGGACTCTGACGGAGAGCCAGCCACCAGAAGCCTCCCCCCAGGGAGAGCAGGAGCAGGGCTGCCGTCAGCACAGCCGCCAGGAAGGGGCGGGCCTTCATGCGCCGCACGCAGGGGTCCTGTCATCTTCATCCATGACCACGCCCGCTGACAGCCCCAGGTCCCCAGGACCCAGTGCTGAGCCGATCCCGCCACCATGGATGCCATGACTACCCCGACCCCCAGGGCCATCCGCGCCAGCGCACTCCAGCAACGGCTGATCGACGGGGAACCGCTGCAGCTGGTGGACGTGCGCGAACCCGCTGAACTGGAAATGGCCTCGCTGCCAGAGCCGGTGCTGCATCTGCCGCTGAGCCGCTCAGCCGAGTGGGTGGAGCGCATCGAGAGCCTGATCGGGCGGGACCAGACGGTGGTGGTGCTCTGTCATGCCGGAATCCGCAGCTGGCAGTTCGCCTGCTGGTTGATGGAGGCCCAGGGTTATGACGACGTGCTCAACCTGCAGGGGGGGATCGACGCCTGGAGCGTGGAGGTGGATCCCTCGGTGCCGCGCTACTAGGTGCCGCGCTACTGAGGGCTGATCTGCAGAGCCGGTTCCTGGCGTGGCCGCAACAAACTGTCTATGACATGAGGAATCATTCCCTACGATCAGCTCCAGACGTTCCGCCAGCTCGCATGTGATCGCCCTGCCCCACCGCCAACAGCAGGTGCTGCAGGCCACGGTGCATCACTACGTCGACACCATGGAGCCGGTGGGCAGCCGCACCCTGATCCGCCGCTTCGGATTGCCCGCCAGCGCAGCCACGGTGCGATCCACCATGGGAGCCCTTGAACAACGGGGCCTGCTGCTGCAGCCACACACGTCAGCCGGCCGCATCCCCAGCCAGCAGGGCTATCGCCTCTACGTGGATGCTCTCCTGCCGGCCCCTGGTGCCGGGGCGGTGCAGCTGCAACGGGAAATGCTGGGCCTGAGCCTGCAGTGGGCGGCCCTGGATGATCTGCTGCTGCATCTGGCCCGTCGCCTGGCGGATCTCACCGGTCTGATGAGCCTGATCACCCGTCCCCAACGGGCTGAATCACGCTTGCAGGCGATCCGGCTGGTGCCCAACGGCGAGCGGCTGCTGGTGCTGCTGGTGCAGAACGCTCTGGTGGCCAGCAGCCTCAACCTGTGGCTCCCCCCAGGAAGCGGCCTTGAGCTGCCTGCCCTGGAAGGGTGGCTGCAGACGGAACTCGATCGCCCCCCCGGGGGCCTGATCCGCTGGGAGCGCCTCCCCTCCCAGCTTCGCAGCAGCGGCGGCGTGCTGCGCCAGGCTCTGCGCAGCCACCGTCAGGCCCGAAGCAGCGATGGCGATGGCGCCGTGGTCGTGGGCATGGGCGGACTGCTGGCCCAGCCCGAATTCAGCCGCAGCGCTGATCTCAGACCATTGCTGCAACTGGTGGAGGAGGAGCCTCTGCGACTGCTCCAACCGGCCCAGCAGCAGGATCCGGAGGGAATCTGGATCGGAGCGGAGCATCCCCACCCGGCCCTGCGCCAGTGCGCCGTGGTACGAGCCACCTATCGGAGCGGGGACGGCAGCGAGGGCCAGGTGGCCCTGCTTGGACCGATGCGCATGGCCTATGCCACGGCGATCTCAGCGGTGCGCTCCGTGGCCACTAGCCTGCAACGTCTGCTCAGCTGAGGCCCCAACTGAATGACCTATTGCGTGGGGTTCTGGTTGGAGGCCGGTCTGGTGATGGCCTCCGATTCCCGCACCAACGCCGGGGTCGACTACATCTCGTCGTACAGAAAGCTGTACACCTTCGAGCCGGCTCCCGACAGGCTGTTCATGCTTCTGGCCGCCGGCAACCTGGCCACCACCCAGGCCGTGATCAACCACATCAAGCGCGACCTCAACCAGGCCCGGCGCGATGGTCCGGGCCTGGCGGGGCGGCCGTTGGCCAGTCAGGGGGGTTCCGGCGTGCCCCCCAGACAGCACGACCTACTCAGTGCCAACTACCTGTTCGAGGTGGCCGCCTACATCGGCCGGCTGAGCGTGAAAGTGCAGAACGACAATCACTCGGCGCTGCACCAGGTAGGCGCCAGCGGTGAAGCCAGCTTCATCCTCGGCGGTCAGATCGCCGGCCAACCCCATGGCCTGTACCTGATCTACCCCCAGGGCAACACGATCATGGCCACGCCGGAAACGCCCTTCCTGCAGATCGGGGAGAGCAAGTACGGCAAACCCCCCCTCGATGCGGTGGGGCACTGCCGGATGTCGCTGGAAGACGCAGCCCGGCTCTGCCTGGTGTCGCAGGTGATTACCCGCCGCTCCAACCTCACCGTGGGGCCTCCCTTCGAGGTGGCTCTCTACCCCCGCGACAGCCTGGTGGTGGCGCACCACCAGCGGCTGGAGCGGGGCGCCCGCGAGATCGCCGAGATCAACAGGATCTGGATCGAAACCCAGCGCCAGGCCATGCAGAAGCTGCCCCGCTTCCCCTGGGAGCAGTCCCAGGAACCTCCGGACTGAGCCGGTGGGTCAGCCGCCCGCCAACCGGTCTCCCAGCTGGTCGGCCACGGTGTTCACGTCCTTGTCGCCGCGGCCGGAGAGGTTGATCACCAGCTCGGTGCCAGGCGCCAGGGTGGGGCAGAGTTGCTCCAGCCAGGCGAAGGCATGGGCCGTTTCCAGGGCCGGGATGATGCCCTCGAGCAGACTGACCCGTTGCAGCGCATCTAGGGCCTCCCGGTCGGTCACGGCGGCATATTCGGCCCGGCCCAACTCCTGCAGGTAGCTGTGCTCGGGGCCCACCCCCGGGTAGTCGAGACCGGCGCTGATCGAGTGGGCCTCCTGGACCTGCCCCTGCTCGTCCTGCAGCAGCAGGCTCATGGCACCGTGCAGCACCCCGACGCGGCCTTCGGTGATCGTGGCGGCATGACGGCCCGTCGCCACCCCTTCGCCGGCAGCCTCCACGCCGATCAGACGGACGGAGGTGTCGGTGACGAAGGGGTGGAAGAGGCCCATGGCGTTGGAGCCACCGCCCACGCAGGCAAGCAGAACATCGGGCAGACGGCCGAAAGCCGCCTGGCACTGGACCTTGGTTTCCTCGCCGATCACCGCGTGAAAATCCCGCACCAGCATCGGGTAGGGGTGGGGCCCGGCCACTGACCCCAGGATGTAGTGAGTGCTCTCCACGTTTGTGACCCAGTCGCGGATGGCTTCGCTGGTGGCGTCCTTGAGAGTGGCGGTACCGGCGGTGACCGGCTGCACAGTGGCACCCAGCAGGCGCATGCGGAACACGTTCAGGGCCTGTCGACGCATGTCCTCGGCCCCCATGTAGATCACGCACTCCAGGCCGAAGCGTGCGCAGACGGTGGCGGTGGCGACGCCATGCTGGCCAGCGCCGGTTTCAGCGATGATCCGCTTCTTGCCCATGCGCAGGGCCAGCAACGCCTGACCCAGAGCGTTGTTGATCTTGTGGGCCCCCGTGTGGTTCAGGTCCTCCCGCTTGAGCCAGATGCGGGGGCCACCCTCGGGGCGCTGGTAGTGGGCTGTGAGCCGCTCGGCCTCGTAGAGGGGCGAGGGGCGACCGACGTAGGTTTTGAGCAGGTGATCGAGCCTGCTGGTGAAGGCGGGATCAGCCCAGGCCTCAGCCGCGGCCTGCTCCAGCTCCGCCAGGGCCGGCATCAGCGTCTCCGGTACGTACTGCCCGCCGTAACGCCCGAAGCGCCCGAGCGCATTCGGGCGGGCGCCCTCCTCGAGGGCAGCGGCACCGGTTAGGGCTGCGGAGTCCTGCGGGATCGGGGGGAGGGTGCTCGTCACCGGTGATCGATCGGGATGCTTCAGCCTAGGAAGCGGGCCGCAGCGACAGATCCATCAGCCCATGGGTGCGCTGTGATGGAAGGAAAAGCGGCAACAGACGCCATGGGCAAGGGAGGCTGGCAGGAATTCAGCGCCGGGGCGAGCACAGCCCGGCCAGCGGCTGCCGGGGCAGCGGACACCCCTCGCCCGCAGCAACGGGTGCGGGTGCAGCGCACCAAGGCGGGGAAGGGCGGCAAGACCGTGACTGCCATCACCGGCATGGAGATCAGCGACGCCGATGCCCGGGCCCTGCTCAAGCGTCTGAAGGCCAGAGCCGGCAGCGGCGGCACCCTCAAAGACGGCGTGATCGAGCTGCAGGGGGATCAGGTGGCCATCTGCCTGGAGACGCTCACCGCAGAGGGCTTCCGGCCCAGACAGGCGGGGGGCTGAGCAGCCCCGACCACCAGACGTGGCGGGAAGGTGAGAGCATCGCCCCACCCTTCCCGCCACGTCCGCCCCGTCGATGACCAGCTCCCCCACCGACAGCAACGCCACCAACATCGTCTGGCATGAGGCCGCGGTGGACCGCGACTCACGCGCCAGCCAGCGGGGCCACCGCAGCGCCATCCTCTGGTTCACGGGGCTCTCGGGCGCCGGTAAGAGCACCCTGGCCAACGCCGTGAACGTGGAACTGTTCCAGCGAGGGCTGGCCACTTACCTGCTCGATGGTGACAACGTTCGCCATGGCCTCTGCAACGACCTGGGGTTCTCCGATGCCGACCGGGAGGAGAACATCCGGCGCATCGGCGAGGTGGCCAAGCTTTTCCTCGACGCCGGCGTGATCACCCTCACCGCCTTCGTGTCGCCCTTCCGGGCCGACCGCGATCGGGCCCGCTCCCTGGTGCAACCCGGGGATTTCATCGAGATTCACTGCGCCGCCGAACTGGCGGTCTGCGAGCAGCGGGATCCCAAGGGGCTTTATGCCAAGGCCCGCGCTGGCGTGATCAAGGATTTCACCGGCATCTCCAGCCCCTATGAAGCTCCGGAGTCCCCTGAACTGCGGGTAGACACCGGCGGCAGGCTGGAGGAGAACGTGGCCCAGGTGATCAGTTACCTGGAGCATCAGGGGTTGATCGCGGCGGGCTGAAGACCGGCGCCATGGCCGCCTGACTGGGGAGAGGTTCTGGCTCCGGCAGCCCCAGGCGACGGGCCAGCTCATCGAGAAAGGCCTTGAGGCAGCTCGCCACCGGCACGGCCAGCAGCAGGCCCAGCAGGTCGCCGAGACCCAGCAGGCTGCCGATCCGAGCACCGACCGGCAGGCTGAGCAGCAGCCAGGCCGGCTGCAACCCCACGATCTTGCCCATCAACCGGGGCTGGATCACCTGGTCCACCACCTGGCCCACGGCGATCGCCACAGCCAGCACCTCCAGACCAGTGCGTGGATCCTCCAGGGCCAGCAGCACGCTTACCAGCACGATCGTGAAGGCACTGGCATAGGGGATCAAGGTGGTGGACCCGATCGCGACGGCGAAGAGCACGCCATAGGGAATCCCCAGCAGGGTGAAGACCATGATCTGGGCCAAGCTCAGAATCAGCGCCAGGATCACCTGGCCGCCGAAGTAACCGCGGAAGGTGCGGTTCACGGTGGCCAGCACCAGCTCCCGCCAGCTGGCCGGCAACCAACGGGCCAGTCCGCGACTGGTCGACTCGCCACCCAGCAGCAGGAAGATGGCCAGCACGATCACGATCACACTGTTGATCGTGAGGGTGAGTGTGGCGCCCAGCAGTCCCAGCAGCTTCTGGCTGAGCTGCGAGGCGTACCGGGTGGAGCGGGTGAGCAGGGCACTGCTGAGATCGCCGAAATCCGCCGGCAGGCCATGCTCCACGGCCCAGTCCTGGGCCTGGTTGAGCAGGGTTTCCGCCTGCACGAACCAACCCGGCAAGGCCGTGAGCAGATCCGCCAGCTGCTCCACCAGCAGGGGAATGATCCAGAGGGCCACCAGCACAAGCACCAGCAGGGCCAGTCCGAGCACCAGGGCGAGGGCCAGGGGCCTGGGCAGGCCCCGGCCCGTCAGCCAGCGGCTGGGGAGATCGAGCAGAAAGGCGATCAGCGCAGCCGTGAGAAACAGCGCTGGGAAGGGAGCGAGCGGCAACAACAGCTGACGCAGCACCCAGAAATTGAGCACCAGCAGGGGCAAGACAAGGCCGAGCCGCTGCCAGGTGGTGAATGGGGCCGGGCGGATCATGGTGCTGGAACTGCCGCCGCCGGGTCCGGCTCGGCTGGGGGCAGAGGCTTCACCTGCCGGCGGGATACCTCCAGGCCTGAGGCAGGCACCGCCACATCGATCAGCTGCAGCCTTCCAGGAATCAGGGACTCGAACCGCCCGCCCGGCACGTCGCCAGGCTGCACCGACAGCCCGCGATCGATCAGCACCACCCGCTTCAGGGGAGGTCGCACTTCAATGATCTCGTCCCGTTGGTCGAGCACCAGATCGGCCTCGCCGTGGTCGTAGGCGGGAAGATGCACCGAGGGCAGGCGATAGGCACGGCGGTTGGAACGGCCGGTCACCACCACCAGGGTGGTGGCGGGATCGAAGCGCTTCACCGCGCGGATAGCCAGGCCCCATTCGTGATCGTAGGAGCGCAGATTCTCCAGAAAGCGATCGCCGGGAATCAGCAAAAAGAGGGCGCATTGCAGGGCGAGCACCAGCAGCAGGGGCCGCGGCCAGCGCAGCGCCCCGGCCCCACCTGTCCGCTCCGCCAGGCGGGCGGAAAGCAACAGCAGCACGGCCGGCAGCAGGGTGGTGGCGTGCCCCATGCGCGTGAAGTGCACGGCCAGCAGATAAGACGCCGAGGGGACCACCCAGAGGGCGATGAACCAGCGCCGCCAGATCCGTTCCTGGCGCGGGAGCGGTCCAGGGGCCTTCGCGACCGGCCCTGCCCTGCTGGTGGCCAGGGCCAGGGCCAGGGCCAGACCAGCCGGGGCCGTGAGCGCCACCGTGCGGATCATCAACCAGCCGTTGCCCAGCACCCCGCGGTCGGAGGCCTGCTGGGCGTGATCCCCCTTCCAGGCCATCAACTGCGACCAGAACATGGCCAGCCCGCCCGCCTCCTCCAGAAAGGCCTGGCCCCACCACACGAGCACCCCGAGGCCGAGTGCCACAGCCACCAGCAGCCGCCAGGCCTTCAGGCCTCGGCTGCTACCCCTGAAGCAGCACACCACCACCAGGGGCAACAGGAACAGGGGGGTATTCGGCCGGATGCCACCGGCGGTAGCCATCAGCAGCGCCAGGGGGGGCAGGAAGCGCTGATCCCCCTCGGCCACGAACCAGGCGCAGCAGGCGATCGCCGTGACCCAGCCCAGCTCGGTGCCATAACTGAGGGGTTGACTGGCGTAAAACCAGAGCAGGGGACTGCTGAACAGCAGCACCACCATCCACCAGGCGGCCCGCTGCCCCCCCCAACGCCGGGCCAGGATCCAGCCGAAGGGCAGCGCGGCCGCCGAGACCAGCGCATTCACCAACTCCAGGGCCGCCACCCCATTGCCCCCGGTGAGCGGCAGGCTCAGGCGTCCAAGGCTGATCAGCCACCAGAAGCAACCGGGCAGGTGGGGCTGGTGGCGATCCAGCTCGAAGTCGGTGAGAGCGAGCACGAAGTTGCCCGCATCCCAGGCCTGCACCAGCTCCGTGCGAGTGAGCCAGCGGCTGAGGGCACCAGCGAAGAACAGCAGCAGCCACCAGGTCCAGGCGGCCGCCGCCGCCGGCCGCTCCGGTCCACGAGCTGGTGCAGGACCCGAGTCCACCATTCCTCAGCCCTCCATCGCGGCCAGATAGGCCTTGCTGCCAAGCTCGCCCAGGCGGGCGTCCTTGGCGCAGACCTGGTCATGGAGCCCCAGGCGATGCCGCCTGAGCTGCTCGGCCAGGACCGGATCGGCCGTGGCCAGGATCTGGACCGCGAGCAGCCCGGCGTTGGTGCCGTTGCCGATGGCCACCGTGGCGACGGGGATCCCGGCCGGCATCTGCACAATTGAATGAAGCGAATCGACCCCCGAGAGGGTCCTGCTGACCACCGGCACACCGATCACCGGCAAGGTGGTGAGGGCCGCCACCATCCCCGGCAGGTGGGCGGCACCGCCGGCCCCAGCCACGATCACCTTGAGGCCGCGGCTGGCTGCAGCTTCCGCGAAGTTCAGCATCTCCCGCGGGGTGCGGTGAGCCGAGAGCACCCGCACCTCCACGCCCACCCCGAAGTCTTCAAGCACCTTCACCGCCGGCTGCATCGTCGGCAGGTCGGAATCGCTGCCCATCACCACGGCCACGAGGGGAGCATCCCTGGAACTGGGGGTCGGCGGGTTGGCTCCCTCAACGGCAGCGGAGACGGGTTCGAGGGTCAAAGGGGAGCGGCGGGGGCCGTGCGGCGAGGATGGCATTCTCCCGCCCGTTCGCCCCGGAGCTGATGACCGTGCGCTGGATCAGCAACGTCCGCCTGCCCCAGGCGTCGCGCTGCAGCCATGGCTCCGAGCGCCGCTGGCGTCTCGGGGTGGACAGCCGGGGTGTGATCGATCGGGTGCTGGCACTCGATCCCGGCAGCTGCGCCGCCGGCGACGACTGGGACGGCGACTGGATCAGCCCCATGGGGGTTGATCTGCAGATCAACGGAGGACTGGGACTGGCCTTCCCCGAACTGGAGCCGACCGACCTGCCGCGGCTGCTGGAGCTGCTGGAGCTGCTCTGGACCGATGGGGTGGAGGCGATCTGCCCCACCCTGGTGACCTGCGCTGTACCTGCCCTGCGCCAGGCCCTGGCCGTGCTGCACCAGGCCCGCCTCCAGCATCAACCCGGGCGCTGCCAGCTTCTCGGCGCCCATCTGGAGGGCCCCTTCCTGGCCGAGGCGCGTCGCGGTGCCCACCCGGCGGCCCACCTGGCCCTCCCCAGCCTGGAGGCCCTGCAGGAGCGGATCAGCGGGCATGAGCAGGAGATCGCCCTGGTGACCCTTGCCCCGGAACTGGAGGGGGCCGAAGCAGTGATCGCCGCCCTGCGGCAACACGGCATCGTGGTGAGCCTGGGCCACAGCGCGGCAACGGAGGCCGAGGCTGGGCGGGCTTTCGCGGCGGGGGTGGGCATGCTCACCCATGTCTTCAATGCCATGGCCGACCTGCACCGACGAGCCCCCGGTCCGGTGGCGGCTGCGCTGCTGCGCGGCGATGTGGCCCTCGGGCTGATCGCAGACGGGGTGCATGTGGCCCCCTCGATGGCGGTACTGCTTCAGCGGCTGGCACCCGAACAGGTGCTGCTGGTGAGCGACGCGCTCGGACCCTATGGCCTGACCGAGGGGCGCCACCGCTGGGATGAACGGGTGCTGCTGGTGGAGGACGGAAGCTGCAGGTTGGAGGACGGCACCCTGGCGGGCGTGACTCTGCCCCTGCTGGAGGGGGTGACGCGCCTGGCCCGCTGGAGCGGCGAACCGGGACGGGCGATCGCCGCCGCCACCCTTGTGCCCCGGCGGGTGCTCGGGGAGCGGCGCACTCCGTCCCAGATGCTGCTTGGAAGGCCCCTGGCCGAATCCCTGCGCTGGCGGGCGGGGGCCGACGGGGAGCTGCGCTGGCGGCGTGGGTCCGAAGCGGCTCCTTAAGATCCGCCCACCCGTACAAGCGCACCCATGGCCACGTCTCCAGCGCCTGACGCCGGCGCCAAGCTGGCCGAGAAGGCAGAAGTGCGCGACTACTTCAACAGCACGGGCTTCGAGCGCTGGAAGCGGATCTACAGCGACAGCGACGACGTCAACAAGGTGCAGCGCAACATCCGCCTGGGGCACCAGAAGACGGTGGATCAGGTGCTCGAGTGGCTGCAGGAGGAGGGCGACCTGCCCCAGCGCAGCTTCTGCGATGCCGGCTGCGGCGTGGGCAGCCTCAGCCTGCCGCTGGCCCAGCTAGGGGCAGGCAGCATCGCCGCCAGCGACCTCTCCGAAGCCATGGTGGAAGAGGCCCGCCATCGTCTGGAGGCCGGCGGTATCGGCCTTGATCGGGTGCAGTTCAGCGCCTCCGATCTGGAGAGCCTCCAGGGCCGCTACGACACGGTGGTCTGTCTGGACGTGTTCATTCACTACCCCCAGGCCGCGGCCGAGGAGATGGTGCGTCACCTGGCCGGACTGGCCGAGCGGCGGCTGATCGTCAGTTTTGCTCCCTACACCCCGCTGCTGGCCCTGCTCAAATCAATCGGGCAGCTGTTCCCGGGGCCGAGCAAGACCACCCGGGCCTACACCCTGCGGGAGGACGGCATCGTGGCCGCCGCCGCTGAGGCCGGCTTCAAGCCCAAGCGCCGCAGCCTCAACCAGGCTCCGTTCTACTTCTCGCGGCTGATCGAATTCGAGCGCAGCTGAATCGCCGGCTCCGCCCGAATCCGAACGGCCAGGCTCAGGTGGCCATGGCCAGTTTCTCCCGCTCCAGCAGGCCAACTGTGGCCACTTCACTGGGGGGCACCAGCACCTTGAAGCGTGAGCGCCACTGAGGCCAGTTCGCCAGGATCTCGGCAGCTTTGCGGCTGCCGGTGACCTCCAGATGGGCTTCCAGCAGCGGTTTGATCAGCTGCTCCTGCTCTGGCGTCTCCAGGGAATGAACCGAGACGATCTCGGGGTTAAGACGCCCTCTAAGGGCATCCTCCGAGTCGAGGAGGAAGGCCACACCCCCGGTCATGCCCGCAGCCACGTTGCGGCCGGTGCTGCCCAGCACAACAACCACACCACCGGTCATGTATTCACAGCAGTGGTCGCCGCAGCCTTCGACCACGGTGCGCGCGCCGCTGTTGCGGACGGCGAAGCGCTCACCAGCCCGTCCGAGGGCGAACAGCTCGCCACCGGTGGCGCCGTAGAGGCAGGTGTTGCCCAGGATCACCTGGTTGCCGGGATCACGGGTTGCAGCGGAAGGCACAACCGTGATGCGGCCACCGTTGATGCCCTTGCCGACGTAGTCGTTGGCATCCCCCTCCAGGCGCAGGTTCATGCCCTGCAGCGTGAAGGCACCGAAACTCTGGCCTGCGGCACCCTCGAAGCAGAGATCGAGCAGGCCCTTGAACCCCTTGTTGCCATGGCGGGCAGCCACCTCGCCGGCCAGGCGGGCCCCCACACTTCGATCGGTGTTCACGATCGCCAGTCGGCGGGCAACCGACCCATGCTGATCGATGGCCGAGAGCACCTCAGGATCTGCCAGGAGCTGATCTTCCAGAATCACTCCGTTGCCGTGGGCCTGGCTGTCATGGCGCAGCCAGCTGCGGTCGTCAGGACCAGGCAGCGGAGCCAGCAGGCAGGTGAGATCAAGGGCGCTGGTCTTGGCCAGGGCCACCTCACGGGGATGGAGCAGCTCGACGCGACCGATGAGGTCTTCCAGGCGGGCCACCCCGAGCACACTCAGCAGCTGGCGCACTTCCTCGGCCACGTAGTGGAAGAAATTGACGACATGCTCAGGCAGACCGGTGAAGCGCTTGCGCAGAGCTTCCTTCTGGGTGGCCACGCCCACCGGGCAGTTATTGGTGTGGCAGACCCGGGCCATGATGCAGCCCTCGGCAATCATGGCCACCGAACCGAATCCATATTCTTCGGCACCCAGCAGGGCCGCCATCAGCACATCCCAGCCGGTCTTGAGACCGCCATCGGCGCGAAGCAGCACCCGGTTGCGCAGACCGTTCGCCAGAAGGCTGCGGTGCACCTCGGAAAGGCCCAGTTCCCAGGGGCTGCCGGCGTGCTTGATCGAGCTCAGTGGCGACGCACCGGTGCCGCCGTCGTGGCCGGAGATCTGAATCACATCGGCATTGGCCTTGGCCACGCCGGCGGCGATCGTGCCGATTCCGATTTCGGCCACCAGCTTTACCGACACCTTGGCGGTGGGATGCACCTGATGCAGATCGTGGATCAGCTGGGCCAGGTCTTCAATTGAATAAATGTCGTGGTGTGGAGGCGGGGAGATCAGCGCCACGCCTGGCTTGCTGTTGCGCAGCCAGCCGATGTAGGCATCCACCTTGGGACCGGGCAGCTGGCCGCCTTCACCTGGCTTGGCCCCCTGGGCCACCTTGATCTCCAGCTGCTGGCCGCTGCGCAGATACTCCGGCGTGACTCCGAAACGCCCCGAGGCCACCTGCTTGATGGCGGAGCAGGCGCTGTCACCGGGCACCAGGCCCCGCAGGGTCGGCAGGGTGGCCGAGCGGCCGTCCGCGTCGACATCCGTTAGCGGGTGGTAGCGAGCGGGATCCTCTCCTCCCTCACCGCTGTTGCTCTTGCCGCCGATGCGATTCATCGCCACCGCCAGCACCTCGTGGGCTTCTCGGGAGAGGGCCCCCAGGCTCATGCCACCGGTGCAGAACCGGCTGCAGATGCTCTCCACGCTCTCGACCTGCTCGATCGGCAGTGGGGTGGGGGCTGGGCGCAGCTCCAGCAGGTCGCGCAGGGCCGTGACAGGACGGTTCTCCAGCAGGGTGCGATAAGTGGCGAAATGGTCGTAGCCGGGGCCTGCTGCAACGGCCGCGTGCAGGGCCTTGGCCATCTCAGGGCTGTTGAGATGGAACTCACCGCCGGAGCGGTATTGCACGAAGCCCATGAACTCGAGCTTGGTGCGGTTGAGCTCAGGAAAGGCCTTGGCGTGGAACGCCAGGGTTTCGTTGGCGAGATCACGGAGACTGAGGCCCGCCACTCGGCTGGTGGTGCCGCGGAAGGCCAGATCGATCAGATCGGCGCCGATGCCGATCGCCTCGAAGATCTGGGCGCCGTGGTAGCTGGCGAGCAGAGAGATGCCGATCTTGGAGAGGATCTTGCGCAGGCCAGCTTCCAGGGCCTTGCGCACGTTGGCCTGAGCCTTGGCGGCATCGATCGCCGGCAACTTGCCTCGCTCCATCAGGGAGCGGGTCTTGGGGTGGGCCAGCCAGTGGCGGGTGGTTTCCCAGGTGAGCCAGGGGCAGACGGCACTGGCTCCGAAGCCGATCAGGCAGGCCAGGTGGTGGGTGCTCCAGCACTGGGCCGTGTCAATCACCAGGGAGCAGTGCAGGCGCAGTCCAAGCCTGAGCAGATGCTGGTGGACCGCACCCACCGCCAGCAGCGCCGGGATGAAGGTGGTGGTGGCACTGAGGCCACCGGCAACCCGGTCGGAGAGCACAAGGATCTGACTTCCGTCTCGCACCGCCTGCTCCGCCGCCTGACAGAGACGCTGCACAGCGGCCTCAAGGCCAGCCGGACCCTGCTCAAGCCCGTAGAGGGTGGAGAGGGTGGTGGTGGCCAGGCCCTGGTGGGGCAGCGCATCCAGGTCGGACTCGTTGAGGACTGGCGTAGCGATGTGGAGCACCGAGGCAGCCGATGGCTCTGGCCGCAGGGCCGATCCACGCCGCCCCAGGTGCATGTCCAGGCTCATCACCAACTCCTCGCGGAGTGGGTCGATCGGAGGGTTGGTGACCTGGGCGAAGCGCTGCTTGAAGTAGTCGTAGAGAAGGTGGGGCTTGTCGGAGAGCACCGCCAGGGGGATGTCGTCGCCCATGCAATAGGTGGGCTCCTTGCCCTGGCCGGCCATCTCGTCGATCACCAGATCCAGATCCTCGGCGGTGAAGCCGAAGGCGGTCTGGTGAGAGAGCAGGTCCAGGTCGGTGAGCTGATGCTCCGTGCTCCAGGGCTGGGGCTTCAGCGAGCGATGGTGTTCCTGCAGCCAGGCGGCGTAGGGGTAGCGGGAGGCCACCTCCTCCTTCACCTCCCAGTTGTGCAGCAGGCGGCCCTGCTCGAGATCCACGGCCAGCATCTGGCCGGGGCCGAGGCGGCCCTTTTCGACGATGCGGCTCTCTTCGATCTCCACCACCCCGGTTTCCGAACCCATCACCACCAGACCATCACTGGTGATGCAGTAGCGGGCAGGACGGAGTCCGTTCCGATCGAGGGTGGCGCCCACACTGCGGCCGTCGCTGAACACCAGCAGGGCAGGACCGTCCCACGGCTCCTGCAGGCAGGCGGAATACTCATAAAAGGCCTTGATCTCCGGCCGGCCCTCAAGCTCGGGCTGCTGTCGAAACGCTTCCGGTACCAGGGTGAGCAGGCTGTCGGTGATCGGCCGGCCGCTGCGCACCATCAGCTCGAGCATGGCGTCGAGGTTGGCCGAATCGCTGAAGGCGGCGTTGACCACAGGCTTTAGGTCGGAGGCGGCCTCACCCCAGACCGCATCAAGGTGGGACTCGGCCGCCTGGGCCCAGTTGATGTTCCCCAGCAGGGTGTTGATCTCGCCGTTGTGACCCAGGAGCCGCATCGGCTGGGCCAGGGGCCACCGGGGCAGGGTGTTGGTACTGAAGCGGCGGTGGTAGACCGCAAAACTGACCGCGAAGCGCCGATCGCGCAGGTCGCCGTAGAAGGCCGCCAGCACCTCGGAGCGCACCATTCCCTTGTAAACGAGGGTGCGGCCACTGAAGGAGGCGAAGTAGAGGTCGCTGGGATCAACGCCTGGGGTGGCCCTCACCAGATCGACGGCCCGGCGGCGGCAGCGGAACAGCAGGGATTCGAGCGCATCGCCCGACTCGGGGCCCTCCACCAGCCACTGCTGAATGCGCGGGGCCGTCTGGAGCGCGAGGGGGCCGAGTACGGAAGGCTCCACGGGCACTTCTCGCCAGCCGAGGCTGCGCAGGCCCACCAGGGCGGCAGCCTGCTCGCACAACCGCTTGACCTCCTGGAGTTTCTGCTCATCGACCGGCAGGAAGACCATCGCCAGGCCCCGGCGACCCTCCGCCGCCAGGGCGGATTCGGGCCAGACCTCTGCCAGATAGCTCCAAGGGATACCGCAGAGCACACCTGCGCCGTCGCCGGAATCGCCATCGCCGCCGCAGCCGCCGCGGTGCTCCATGCAGCCCAGGCCGCGCAGGGCCTGCTCCAGCAGCCAGTGACTGGGCTCACCGCTGAGCTGGGCCAGGAAGCCAACGCCACATGCATCCTTTTCGCCCGCAACCTCCGTCGGTGCCGGACTGTCGCAATGGGGCCAAACAGAGCGGCGATGAAGAGGCATAGCCCGGCAACAACCTGTCGGTAGACCGCGGAAGCCTCGAACAAGGCGACTTCCGCGCGGAAGAGAAATCGGATCCTAGAGACGTGTGTTCAGCGTTAGCGTTCACCACCAACGGATGCGGGTCCAATCGTGATGCGGTGCCGATCCCTTCCTGCTGGGCTGATCAGCCTGACGGTGATGGCCTTGCTGCCGGGGGCCGACGGCGGCCTTTCCCGGGCCCAGGCCCGACCGACCGCTTCCATCGCTGGCGCCACCGTCCAGGGCCTGCCGGCCCGCAGCCCGGTCTCTTCCCGCCAGGAGGGCCGCCTGATCGTCATCAACGGACGGGAGCAGACCGCACGCTGGCAGTTGCTCCCGTCCGTGGGGGGCAACCCCTCCCAGCTCTGGCTGCCGCTTGAGGTGCTGCAAGGCCAGCTGGGGGTAGCCAGCAGTCCCCGGGTCGATGGAAGCCTGGATCTGGAGTGGTTCGGGCGGAAGCAGCTGGTGCCCAGCAGCGAGCAGCGCAGCCTCGACGATGAGGTGGCCGTGGATGCCAGCCCATTGCTGCAAGCGGCAGGGGTCCGACTCCAGAGCGATGGAGACCGCCTGCTTCTGGAGATGCCCATGCCCGGGCTGCTTCGGGTGAGAGCGTCGCCCCCGGGAGCCGATCGCCAGGTGGTACTCGATCTCGATGGGGCGGCCGTGGTCCGCCAGGAGTCCGGTCAGATCCTGCTGGGCTTGCAGAGCACCGCCAGCCAGCGCTCTGAACTGCAGGCCCTTGGCGTGGCGGTCAGCGCCAGCAGGGAGGGGCTGCTGTTGCGCCCGCGCGGCGGTGGGCGGGTGCTGACCCTCGGGGGGCCCGACCGGGTGGTGTTTGCCATCCCGCCGGGGTCCAGCGCCGGGGGAACAACGGCGGCCAGCCCTGCGGCGCCGCCCCTGGACCCCCGATTGCAGGCCCTGCTCAATCGCAGTGTCCAACTTGATCGCCAGGTGCTGCCTGTGGGATCACGGCGGATGCTGATCAGCAGCGTCCGCTTCGATCCCCGGCAGAGTCCCCTCGATCTGCGGCTGCTCACCCGTCCGGACGGGATGCAGGGGCTTACGTCTCTGACGGCCCTGGCCCAGCAGGAGCAGGCCTTGGTGGCCATCAATGGCGGCTTCTTCAACCGGGTGCGGCGGCTGCCGCTGGGAGCCCTCAAGGCCGAGGGACGCTGGCTCTCCGGACCGATCCTCAACCGCGGCGCCATCGGCTGGCAGCCGGGCGGCCTGCCCAGCTTCGGTCGGCTGGTCCTCCAGGAGCAGCTGATCGATGAGAGGGGCCAGCGCTGGCCCCTCACGAGCCTGAACACCGGGTACGTGCAGCGTGGCCTGGCCCGTTACACAGCCGACTGGGGGAGCGGCTACCAGGCCCTCAGCGGCAATGAATCGGGGGTGCTGATCCGGGGTGGGGTGGTGCTGCAGCGGCTCAATGGAGCCCAACTGCAAGGGGGCATCCCCCTGGGGAACGAGGACACGCTGGTGGTGGGCAGGTCCGGTGTGATTCCGCCCTGGTCCGAGGCCAGCCGACTGACGCTCTCCAGCCAATCCAGCGACCCGGTTGGCCAGCAGGCCTATGTGATGGGAGGCGGTCCCCTGCTGCTTCAAGCCGGTCGGGTCGTCCTCAACGGCACGGCCGAAGGTTTCAGCAGCGCCTTCCAGGGACAAGGCGCCCCGCGCACTGTGATCGGCAGCGATGGCCGTCAGATCTGGTTGCTGACGCTGCAGGGGGTGGATCACGCCGGGCCGACCCTGGGCGAGACGGCCGCTGTGCTGCGGCAACTGGGCCTGCGCGAGGCCCTGAATCTCGATGGCGGCAGCTCCACCGGACTGTTCGTGGGCAACACCCAGACGGTGCGGGGCCGGGGAGTGGCCGCCTCCATCCATAACGGCCTCGGTCTGGTGCCCCGCGGCGGGCGGGCCGAGGGCAACCGAGCCGGCGACCGGGCCGGCGGCTGAGCCGTGCGGGCTCCAGCCCTGGCAAGCTGGAGCCTGCCTCTGCCGCCAACGAGCGCGAACGCCCCATGCCCAAGGGTCTGAGCCTGCGCCTGTCCTCAGCGGCGGCGGCCGAGCTGGGCCGGCAGGCCGCCGTGGCCGGCACCCCTGGCCTGATGCACCTCGACCTGCTGGAGGGGGGATGCGAGCAATGGGTGCTCAGGATCCGTCCCGGCCATCTCGCCGGTGTTCCCGTGGCCCGGGCCGATGGCATCACCCTGCATGCGCCTTCCGCCCAGATTCCTCTGCTGGCGGGGCTGAGCCTGGACTATCGCGGAGATCTCAGCGGTGGGGGCTTCCTGATCCGCTCCGGCGAGGGAGTGAGCTGCTGCGCCTGTGGAGCCGCCTTCAGCCGCACAGGTCCTGGGGGGACCACGACAAAGTAAGGTGACGGATTGTCGAAACGGTCGGACGTCCGGCCTAATTCTCCGGCCCTCGATGCCCACGATTCAGCAGCTGATCCGCACCGAACGGCAGCACCTCACCCGCAAGACCAAGTCCCCGGCTCTGCGCGCCTGCCCAGAGCGCCGTGGGGTCTGCACCCGTGTGTACACCTCCACCCCGAAGAAGCCGAACTCGGCCCTTCGCAAGGTGGCCCGTGTGCGTCTCACATCAGGCTTTGAAGTCACTGCCTACATCCCCGGGATCGGCCACAACCTCCAGGAGCACTCCGTGGTGCTGATCCGAGGAGGCCGCGTCAAGGACCTCCCCGGGGTCAGGTACCACATCATTCGTGGCACCCTCGACACGTCCGGTGTGAAGGATCGCCGCCAGAGCCGCTCCAAGTACGGCGCCAAGACCCCCAAAGGCTGATTCCAGGGCCTTGATTCCAGGCCCTGAACGTCTTTATCCCCACTCCCTCGCACCGCCGATCCCCACAGGTTTATGTCCCGCCGTAACGCCGCTGAGAAGCGCCCAGTTCTTCCTGATCCCCAGTTCAACAGCCGCCTGGCCTCAATGGTTGTGGCGCGCCTGATGAAGCACGGCAAGAAGTCCACTGCTCAGCGGATTCTCTCCGACGCATTCGGACTTATCAACGACCGCACCGGCAGCGACCCACTCGAGGTGTTCGAAACGGCCGTCCGCAACTCCACCCCGCTGGTGGAGGTGCGAGCTCGCCGGGTGGGCGGCGCCACCTACCAGGTGCCAATGGAAGTGCGCCAGGAACGCGGCACTGCCATGGCCCTGCGTTGGCTGGTCAACTTTTCCCGGGCACGCAATGGCCGCAGCATGGCCCAGAAGCTCGCCGGTGAACTGATGGACGCCGCCAACGAAGCCGGCAGTGCAGTGCGCAAGCGCGAAGAAACCCACAAGATGGCTGAGGCCAACAAGGCCTTCGCCCACTACCGCTACTGAGCACCCCTCCTGGGCTGGATGGCGGGCGCCTCCACCCAGATCAGGCCAACCCTTAAACTTGCGCCCGCAAAATTCGTAGATCAAACACCGGAGACCTTCCCCGTGGCCCGCGCCTATCCCTTGGACCGCGTCAGAAATATCGGCATTGCTGCCCATATCGACGCGGGCAAGACCACCACGACCGAACGGATCCTGTTTTATTCAGGTGTCGTTCACAAAATGGGCGAGGTGCACGATGGCGCCGCAGTGACCGACTGGATGGAGCAGGAGCGCGAACGCGGCATCACCATCACGGCAGCGGCCATCTCCACCAGCTGGAAGGATCACCGCATCAATATCATCGACACCCCCGGGCACGTCGATTTCACCATTGAGGTGGAGCGCTCGATGCGCGTGCTTGACGGCGTCGTGGCCGTCTTCTGCGCAGTGGGTGGTGTGCAACCCCAGTCGGAAACGGTGTGGCGCCAGGCCGATCGCTACAACGTGCCTCGGATCGTGTTCGTCAACAAGATGGACCGCACCGGCGCCAATTTCCTCAAGGTCTACGACCAGATCAAGGATCGCCTCAAGGCCAATGCCGTTCCGCTGCAGTTGCCGATCGGCGCTGAAGGGGAACTCAAGGGAATCGTTGATTTAGTGCGGGAGAAGGCGATTCTCTACACCAACGATCTCGGCACCGACATCGTCGAGAGCGAGATTCCCGACAATATGAAGGAAGAGGCCGCCGAGTGGCGCGGCAAATTGATGGAATCGGTTGCCGAAACCGATGAAGAGCTGCTGGAAGCTTTCCTGGAAAATGGTGAACTCACCCAGGAACAGTTGATCAAAGGCATTCGCACCGGTGTGGTCAAGCACGGTCTTGTGCCGATGCTCTGTGGCTCGGCCTTCAAGAACAAGGGCGTCCAGCTGGTGCTGGACGCCGTGGTGGATTATCTGCCTGCCCCGGTGGACGTGCCACCCATCACGGGTCTGCTGTCCGACGGAACCGAATCGAATCGTCCCTGCGACGACAACGCCCCCTTCAGCGCCCTGGCGTTCAAGGTCATGGCCGACCCCTACGGCAAGCTCACCTTCGTGCGCATGTACTCCGGGGTACTTAAGAAGGGCAGCTACGTGCTCAACAGCACCAAAGACAAGAAAGAGCGCATCTCCCGCCTGATCCTGCTCAAAGCCGACGACCGCGAGGAGGTGGATGAGCTGCGTGCCGGTGATCTTGGAGCCGTGCTTGGCCTCAAGGATACCACCACCGGCGACACGCTCTGCGTGGAAAGCGACCCGATCATTCTGGAATCCCTGTTCATTCCTGAACCGGTGATCTCAGTGGCGGTGGAGCCCAAGACCAAGGGCGACATGGAGAAGCTCTCCAAAGCTCTTCAATCTCTTTCAGAAGAGGACCCCACCTTCCGGGTGTCCACCGATCCCGAAACCAGCCAGACCGTGATCGCCGGCATGGGCGAGCTGCACCTGGAAATCCTGGTGGATCGGATGCTGCGCGAATTCAAGGTGGAAGCGAACATCGGCGCCCCCCAGGTGTCCTACCGCGAAACCATTCGCGCCAGCGCCAAAGGTGAGGGCAAGTTTGCCCGGCAAACCGGTGGCAAGGGCCAGTACGGACACGTGGTGATTGAGATGGAGCCGGGCGAGCCTGGTACCGGCTTCGAATTCGTCAACAAGATCGTTGGCGGCATCGTCCCCAAGGAATACATCGGTCCAGCCGAGAACGGCATGAAGGAAACCTGCCAGTCCGGTGTGATTGCAGGCTTCCCGATGATCGATATCAAGGTCACCATGGTCGATGGGTCCTACCACGATGTGGACTCCTCTGAAATGGCGTTCAAGATTGCCGGCTCCATGGCCTTCAAAGACGGCGTCAAGAAGTGCAATCCCGTTCTTCTTGAGCCGATGATGAAGGTCGAAGTCGAGATCCCCGAGGATTACCTCGGTTCGGTCATCGGCGACCTCTCCTCCCGGCGCGGACAGGTCGAAGGGCAATCCATCGACAATGGACAGTCTAAAGTCCAGACCAAGGTGCCCCTGGCCGAAATGTTCGGCTACGCCACTCAGCTCCGATCCATGACCCAGGGTCGGGGTATTTTCTCGATGGAGTTCAGCCATTACGAGGAAGTTCCTCGCAATGTAGCTGAGGCCATCATCGCCAAGAATCAGGGCAACTCCTGATCTCTCAACCCTAAACACAACCCCCCGATTCTTTCCTTCAATGGCCCGCGAGAAGTTTCAGAGGAACAAACCTCACGTCAACATCGGCACCATCGGCCACGTTGACCACGGCAAGACAACCCTCACTGCTGCCATCACCAACGTGCTGGCATCAATCGGTCAGGCCAAGGCCCAAGCCTACGACGACATCGATGGTGCTCCTGAAGAGAAGGAGCGGGGCATCACGATCAACACGGCCCACGTCGAGTACGAAACCGCTAACCGTCACTACGCCCACGTCGACTGCCCGGGTCACGCGGACTACGTCAAGAACATGATCACCGGTGCCGCCCAGATGGACGGCGCGATTCTGGTGGTGGCTGCCACTGACGGCCCGATGGCCCAGACCAAGGAGCACATCCTGCTGGCGAAGCAGGTGGGCGTCCCCGCTCTGGTGGTGTTCCTCAACAAGAAGGACATGGTCGACGACGAGGAGATCCTCGAACTCGTCGAACTGGAGATGCGTGAGCTGCTCAGCAGCTACGACTTCCCCGGTGACGACATCCCCATCATCGCCGGCTCGGCCCTCAAGGCCCTTGAGCACATCCAGGGCGGCGGCAAAGGCATCCGTGGTGAAAACGAGTGGGTCGACAAGATCCTTGATCTCATGGATGGGGTTGATGAATCCATCCCCGAACCCGAGCGTGAGATCGACAAGCCCTTCCTGATGGCTGTCGAAGACGTCTTCTCGATCACCGGACGCGGCACTGTGGCCACTGGCCGTATCGAGCGCGGCAAAGTGAAAGTGGGCGAAACCGTCCAGATCGTGGGCATCAAGGACACCCGCGAAACCACCGTCACCGGCGTCGAAATGTTCCGCAAGCTGCTCGATGAGGGCATGGCCGGAGACAACGTCGGCCTGCTCCTGCGTGGCGTGCAGAAGGAAGACATCGAGCGCGGAATGGTGCTGGTCAAGCCCAACTCGATCAAGCCCCACACCAAGTTCGAAGGTGAGGTTTATGTCCTTAAGAAAGAAGAGGGTGGCCGCCACACCCCCTTCTTCGCTGGATACCGTCCCCAGTTCTATATCCGCACCACGGATGTGACCGGCCAGATCACCGCCTTCACCGCCGATGACGGGACCAACGTGGAGATGGTGATGCCTGGTGATCGCATCAAGATGTCCGCTGAGCTGATCTGCCCGGTGGCCATTGAGCAAGGCATGCGCTTCGCCATTCGCGAAGGCGGCCGCACCATCGGTGCAGGCGTGGTCTCCAAGATCGTCGCCTGAGGCTGAAACGGCTGAGCTCAGCCAGGGGCCGATCCACCGTTGGATCGGCCCCTCGTCACGCACCTCGACAAGTTGCCCCCAACCGGCCTCGGTTGTCTTCGGTGGAAATGAGCTTGGCCTCGGCCAACCACTCTCCAGCCTCCCTTCACCCTTTTTCCTGTCCCTCGGCCGCGGTCTCCACCAAGGCCTGCGTTCCCACGAGTCCTGCCATGTCAGCCGCCATCGCCCAGCAGAAGATCCGCATCCGTCTCAAGGCGTTTGATCGCCGCATGCTGGACCTTTCCTGCGAAAAGATCATCGAAACGGCCGATCACACAGCCGCCACGGCCATCGGTCCGATCCCCCTGCCCACCAAGCGCAGGATTTATTGTGTACTGCGCTCGCCCCACGTGGACAAGGATTCCCGTGAGCACTTCGAGACCCGCACCCACCGTCGCATCATCGACATCTACAGCCCAACGGCCAAGACGATCGACGCGCTGATGAAGCTTGATCTGCCCAGTGGTGTCGACATCGAAGTGAAGCTCTGAGCTCCAGGCCGGCCCGACGCGACGAATTCCTGGGCCCACCCTCTTGGTGGGTCCTTTTTTTCTAGACTGATTTTGCCCACCAGGCGTCTCGAGCAGCTTCGCTGACCAAACCTCCAACCACCCATTGCCGCCCCGCCGACCTTCCGTGAGTGATCTGGCCGTGAGGGAACTCCCACTCTTCCCCCTGCCGGATGTGGTGCTGTTCCCGCAGGAAGTTTTACCCCTGCATATTTTTGAACCCCGTTATCGCATGATGTTGCGAACGGTGCTTGAGACTGACCGTCGTTTCGGTGTGGTGCGCTGGGACCCGAATCAGCAGGAGATGGCCCAGGTGGGCTGCTGCGCTGAAATTCTTCAACACCAGACCCAGGACGATGATCGCAGCAATATCGTCACCCTCGGCCAGCAACGATTTCGCGTGCTTGAAGTGGTGCGGGAGGCCCCTTTCCGTGTGGCCATGGTCAGCTGGATCGAGGACGATCCCAACACCAGCCACGACGTGCTTCAGGATCTTGGCTTACAGGTCACCCAGGCCCTGAGGGATGTGGTGGATCTGACCGGCAAACTGATCGGCAAGCCGACCACCCTTCCAGCTGATCTGCCCGATCTTCCGCGCGAATTGTCCTTCTGGATCGGTTCTCACCTGGGGGGCCCCGTGGCGGACCATCAACAGGCCCTGCTGGAGCTCACCGACACCTCCGAACGCCTGCGCCAGGAATTCGCCCTGCTCGACCAGACCCGACGGCAGCTCGCGGCACGCACGGTTCTGAAGGACACCTTCAAGGACCTGGGCGAACCCAGGCAAGAACCCTCCTGATGCCCCTTCCAACCTGGCTGCCGCCTCTGGCCATCGGCGCTGGAGCCGGTCTGCTCGGTCTTGGTCTGGTGCGGGAATGGCAGCGCCGTGACCGCCGCTTCCAGAGCACGGCCACCGTGGCCGAGGCCTACGACCGCTGGACCGGTGATCGTCTGCTGGAAAATCTCTGGGGTGAGCACGTGCACCTGGGGCACTACGGCACCCCCCCGGAATCACGCGATTTCCGGGCCGCCAAGGAGCAGTTCGTGCATGAGCTGGTGCGCTGGTCGGGCCTGGACCGGTTGCCCCGCGGCACCCGCCTGCTCGACGTGGGTTGCGGCATCGGCGGCAGCGCCCGCATCCTGGCCCGCGACTACGGCTTCGATGTGCTCGGCATCAGCATCAGCCCAGCCCAGGTTGAGCGGGCCCGCCAGCTCACCCCCGCCGGGCTCTCGTGCCGCTTCGCGGTGATGGACGCCCTGGCGCTGGAGCTGGAGGACGCCAGTTTTCTGGCCGTCTGGAGCGTGGAAGCCGGACCTCACATGCCTGACAAGCAGCGCTACGCCGACGAACTGCTGCGGATGCTGACGCCCGGAGGGCAGCTGGTGGTGGCCGATTGGAACCGGCGCGATCCTGCCGACGGCGAACTCAACGGTCTGGAGCGTTGGGTGATGGATCAGCTGCTGAATCAATGGGCCCATCCGGAATTCGCCTCCATCCCCTCGTTCCGCCGCAACCTCGAGGCCAGCCCCCATCGGCGGGGCGGGCTGGTGGATACCGCCGACTGGAGCGAGGCCACCCTGCCCTCCTGGATCGACTCCATCCTCGAGGGGATACGGCGTCCAGGTGCCATCCTCAGCCTTGGACCTGCAGCCGTGCTGCAGGGTCTGCGCGAAGCCCCCACGATCCTGCTGATGCACTGGGCCTTCAGCACCGGGATGATGCGCTTCGGGGTATTCCGCTACTGCTCCTCGGAAAGATTGGTGAGCGGGTAGTTCCCGAACAGGGCCAGGTGCTGGCAATGGCCGCGCAAGGCTTCGATCGCCTCCTCCAGCAGAGCGGGATCCGCCGGCAGCTCCAGATCGACGAAGAAGATGTACTCGCCCATCTCCCGCTTGGAAGGGCGTGACTCAATCCGGCTCATGTTCAGCTTCAGCGTCGCGAAGCAGCTCAGGGCCTCCAGCAGGGCCCCGGGGCTGTTGCTGCACAGTGAGAAAGCCAGGCTGCAGAGCGTGGCCGCATCGGCAGTCCGGCTCCCCGCCTGCCGCTGCAGCATCAGGAAACGGGTGCAGTTTCCTGGCACATCGTTGATGGGGTAGGCCAGCACCTTGAGCCCATGCTCCTGGGCGGCACGGGGAGAGGCCACCGCTGCGCGGAAGAGGCTGCCGGCCACCAGCCGGGCCGCCTCGGCGGTGGAGCTGGTGGGTAGCTGCAGGGCCTCACTGAGGTGTTCGCTCAGCCAGAGGCTGCATTGGGCCAGGGCCTGTGGATGGGAGAGCACCTCACTTACCCGCTCGATCGGCCCGGAGCCCAGCAGGGCATGGCGGATCGGCAACACCAGACCGCGGCGGATGCGCAGGTCGGGGTGCTCCCAGAGGCCATCGAGGCAGGCGGTCACGCCTCCCTCTACCGAGTTCTCCACGGGCACCACGGCGGCATCGCAGCGACCCTCCGCCAGGGCCTTGACCACCGAGCGGATGCCGCTCTGGGGCAGCAGTTCCGGCGCGTCGATCCCCTCGAGGGCCGCCAGCTGCCGCGTCGCCTGCTCGCCGTAGGTGCCGGCAGGGCCGAGGAAGGCAAGACGCATGGTGAAGGGGGTGAAACGGCGGTCGATAAGATCATCTCTCCCCGCCCACCGAGACGAGGCGATGACCCTGGCCTTCAGTGCCAGCCAGCAGCTCAGCCTCCCGATCGACGAGCGGGCCGAGGAGCTGGTGACTTACCTCGACGACGAGGAGCGAGTGATTCAGGCCCTGCTCGATCCCAGCCAGCTGACCCGCCTCGGCCCGGGCACCTACCGCTACGACGTGACGCGGTTCCAGGTGTTCCAGCTGCAGGTCAAGCCGGTGGTGCAGTTGCGCGCCCAGCGACGGCCAGGACGTCTGGAGCTCGAAGCGGTGGAGTGCCACCTGGAGGGGCTTGGCCTGGTGGAGGACTTCCAGCTGAATCTGACCTCCTGGCTGGAGGTGGGCGGCCAGGGGCTGGAGGGGGAGGCCCAGATGGCCGTGAGCGTGAGCCGGCCGCCGATGCTGCGCCTGATTGCACCAGGGGTGCTCGAAGCCACCGGCCGCTCACTGCTGGGCGGCGTCCTGCTGGGCATCCGCTCCCGGGTGAGCCAGCAGCTCCTCAAGGATTTCAGCCACTGGCGCGAGGGCCGCTGAGCACCCGTCCCAGGAAGCTGAGGCGGTGCAGGGGGCTTGGGCCAAGGCGGGCCAGGGCCTCCCGATGAAGGACGGTGCCATAGCCGGCATGGCGCTCGAGGCCATAGCCGGGGAAGCGCTCCGCCAGGCGCACGATCAGGGCATCGCGGGCCTGCTTTGCGAGCACGCTGGCGGCGGCTATCGCCAGGCAACGGCGATCGCCATGCACGAGAGTGCGCTGCCGGCCCGGCCACAGCCGCAGGGGCAGGACACCGTCGACGACCACCAGGGCAGGCGCCTGGGACAGCCGCTGCAGGGCCCTGAGCATGGCCATCTCCGTGGCGGCCCTGATGCCGACGCGGTCAATGTCGGAGGCAGAGGCCTGGCCGAGCGCCCAGGCGGAGGCCCAGGCAGTGATCAGGGGCACCAGCCGCTGGCGATGGAGAGGGCGAAGGGCCTTGCTGTCGGTCAGACCAGCGGCCGCCAGGGGCGCCGCCGCCTGGGACGGCAACACCACAGCTGCGGCGAAGACCGGGCCGAACAGAGACCCCCGGCCCACCTCATCCACACCGGCCAGGGCCCTCTGGACCACTCAGACGCTGGCGGAGGAGCGACGGCGGCGGCGGCGGGGCTCACCGCTGGGATCACTCTCACTCTCTTCCAGCAGCGGCGCGGGGGGAGCTTCCAGGGGGGCTTCGGCCACGGCGACGGCGCTGCCGCCGCCGTCCTCGCGCAGATCCTGACGGCGTGTCCTGGGCTGGGAGCGACCCACCCGCCGCGACTCAGGCGAAGACACCTGGGAAACAGGGATCTGCATCACCGAGGACTCGATCACGGTGGTCATCGGAGCCTCGTCGGGCTCGCCAAAGGCTTCAGGCAAAGGGGTGATTTCCACGAGCGTCGCCTGGGCGTCGTCGTCGCGGCGGACAACTGGGGTCTCCCCGATCGTGCGGACACTGGGGGCTGGGGATTCGCCACCACTGCCACCACGACCACCGCGGCGTCGCCGGCGGGAGCCGGAAGCCGCCAGCTGCTGGCGGGCGGCTTCAAGCACCGCATCCCCGTCTTCGCCGGGCCGCACGACCCGCACCACCAGATTCTCGCCAGTGGGGGGCGGATCCAGCAGCAGGGCAGGGCTGAGGCCCATCCAGCCGTAGACGAGTTCCTGGTCAGAGTCCATGGGGACCGCCACCAGATCGGGATCCTGCCGGCGGCTGAGGTTGCTTCCGGCGCTGTTGTCAGCGGCGGGGCCGCCATGGCCTGGCTCCGTCGCGGCGGCAGGGGCCGCGTCCTGTATGTCTGGGAAGAAAGTGGCTGCAGGGGCGGTCTCGACCGCTTCGCCGGCGCCACGACCGCCGCGGCCGCCGCGGCCACCGCGGCGTCGGCCCGTGGCGGGTTCGGCCCCGTTGGGGCTGGGCACTTCAGCCCGCGCCGAAGCGGCCGAGCGCACCAGGCCGGTGACGGTGGCCAGGGGCTGGAGGGTGTCCTTGCCCGGCAGGACTGCCACATGGCCGAGGCCACCGCAGCTGGGGCAGGCACGACCGAACAGTTCGTAGATGTTCTGACCCTGCCGTTTGCGGGTCAGTTCCACCAGACCCAGCTCGGTGAGCTGAGCGATCTGGGGGCGGGCCGCGTCGTCCTGCACCGATTGGGTGAAGTGCTCCAGCAGCATCAACTGATCACGGCGCGACTCCATGTCGATGAAGTCGATGATCACCACCCCACCGATGTTCCGGAGCTTGAGTTGACGGGCAATCTCAGCGGCGGCTTCGCAGTTGGTCCAGAGCACCGTTTCACGTGAACTGGCGGAGCGGGTGAACGAGCCCGAGTTCACATCGATCACCGTGAGCGCTTCGGTGGGCTCGATGATCACGTAACCGCCGGATGGCAGGTCAACCCTTGGCTTGAGGGCATCACGGATGGCGGCGTTCACCCGGTAGTGCTCGAGCACATCGGTGCCATCGCTGTGGTGCTCCACCAGCAGATTGGCCTGATCGACGCCGAGAAAGGCGTTCACCCTGGCGACCGCGGCGGGAGTATCCACCACCACCCTCCAGACCTCGGGGCCGTAGAGATCGCGCAGGATCCGGTGGATGAAGTCTTCGTCGCGGTTGAGCAGCACCGGAGGGGTGGCCGTCTCAGCGGCCTCCTGAATCCCCTCCCACTGCCTGAGCAGGCTCTCGAGGTCGTCAATCAGCTGGTCTTCGCTCACGCCCTCGGCTTCGGTGCGCACCAGCAGGCCTGCGCCGGGGGGCTTGATCAGCACCCCGAGGGCCCTGAGACGGTTGCGTTCGTTCTCACCGCTGATCCGCCGTGAAATGCTCACACCCTGGCCCTGGGGCTGCAGCACCAGAAAGCGGCCGGGCAGGGTGAGATTGCCGGTGAGGCGAGGCCCTTTGGTGCCAGTGGGCTCCTTCATCACCTGAACGAGCACCTTCTGGCGGGGCTCAAGCAGTTCGGTGATGCCTGCAGCACCTTTTCTCAGGCGCAGGGGGCCGAGATCGGTGACATGAATAAAGCCATTCTTTTCGCTCTCGCCGATGTTGACAAAAGCGGCGTCAATACCGGGGAGCACATTCTCAACTCGGCCGAGATAGACGTCGCCTATCTGATAGCGACCCTGTGCTACGACCAGTTCATCAACACGTTCGTCGGTGAGCACCGCGGCGATCCGCAGTTGCTCAGCGATGACGATCTGCTGGGGCATGGATGATAGGGGGTGGCTCTGTGGAGCCATGCCATGGATGGGAGTTGATCCCTGAAGCACAAACCCGCCGGGCAGAGCGCGACGCAAAGCTGCTCGACTGCTGGACCAGCAGGAAGAAGACGGAGGAGAAAAACCTTTTGAGGAGCATCCTCAGGAGGATCAACCTCCATTCGCGGCGATGCTGCCGGAACGAGACCGGCCAAAGCGCGGAACAGGTCTTACGGAACCATGTGCCGTAAGACAAAGTCTGCAGAATGGAATCTACAGACAGAACTGCCGTCTTCTGCCGAAGTTAGCACGGGCCTTCCTGGGCCCCTGTTTCAGCTGGTCGAAGCCGCAGCCGTTCACGGCTCACATGCCGGAGCTGCAGGGGACATCCCAGCCGCTCCTGAAGCCAGACGCGCACCTGATCCGGGCGCAGGCTCCGCCCCTGGGAATCGATCCGGGCTCCAAGGCGAAACCGGCAGGACTCAGCGTCTGCGGATACCAGGGTTAGCTCTTCAAGCCAGGGCCGGCAGTCCCGCTGGCGCGGCCGCCCCTTCTTGTCGGTGTCGCTCCAGGGGAGTTCAGCCGCTGTGAGCAGGGTCAGCAGGGCAGGCCCCCAGGCTGCGGCACCCGGGCCAGGGGCACCGGCCACGAGCTCAGCCTGCCACTCGGCCCCCTCCAGCTCCTGGGACAGACTCGGCGCGCTGACCGGCACCTCCTCCACACCGGCCAGCACAAGCCCTTCGGGCAGGGTGGCCTGAAGCTGTGCCAAGGCGCCGGGGGGGTCGACGCTGCCGCTGAACTCCAGATCGAACCACTCGCCGCCGGCTTCCACCCCCAGGGGCAGCGCCAGGGCGAACTGCAGGCGGGGCAGCGGATGGAAACCACCGGTGAAGCTCACGGGCAGGCCGCTGCGGCGCAGGGCCCGCTCCATCAACCGCACCAGATCGAGGTGGCTCAGCAGGGCCAGGGAACCGGTTTTGCTGAAACCGAAGCGCAGGCGCTGCAACCGTTCACTGGCAGGAGCGCGGGTGGGTTGCTGCACGGGGATCGGCGGAGCTTCCACCACCACGTTGTGGCCGAACTCCGGGCCGCAGACGCCACAACTGCTGCAGCCGTCGAAGGAGCAGTCGGGCACCACCACCGCGTCGAGCGCCCGCTGCAGGTCCTCCGCCAGCCAGGCTTTGTCGACACCGGTGTCAATGTGATCCCAGGGGAGGGGCTGGGCGCAGAAGGCCGCCAGGTCGGAGGTACTCCTGGCACCGGTCGCGCCCCAGTCGCCCAGCTCCAGGGCCCGATAGCGGCCGCCCAGCCCCGCCGCCTCGATGGCACCGGTCCAGGCGGCATAGGTGGCCTCAACCGTCTCGAACCAGGCATCGAGGCCGGCACCGGCGCGCCAGGCGGCTTCGATCACCGGCGCCAGGCGGCGATCACCGCGCCCCACGAAGTCCTCCATCGCCGAGAGGCGCGCATCGGTGAAGTTAGTCTTGATTCCCCGGAGCGTGCGCAGCTCCCGCCGCAGCAGCTCCTGCCGCCGCCGGAACTCCGATGTGGACACGCTGTGCCACTGAAAGGGAGTGTGGGGCTTGGGGGTGAAGTTGCTGATCGTCAGATTCAGCTCCAGGCGCCCCAGGTCGCGGCACTGCTGCTGCAACGACCGGCAGGTATAGGCGATTCCGAGCACATCTGCATCGGTTTCACCGGGCAGGCCGATCATGAAATAGAGCTTGACCTTGCGGTAGCCGCTCTCCATGGCGGTGCGAATGCCGCGCAGCAGCTCGGCGTCGGTGAGGCCCTTGTTGACGATGTCGCGCAGGCGCTGGGTACCGGCTTCCGGGGCGAAGGTGAGCCCGGCCTTGCGAGTGCCGCCGAGGATATGGGCGATGTTCTCGTCGAAGCGATCGACCCGCTGGCTGGGCAGGGTGAGGCTCACGTTCTGCTCGGCCAGGCGGTTGCGCAGCTCCACCCCCACCGCCGGCAGGGCCAGGTAGTCGGAGCAGCTGAGCGAGAGCAGGGAGAAATCGCTGTAGCCGGTTCGCTCCATTCCCGTTTCCACCGCCTCGATCACCGCCTCGGGCTCCACGTCGCGGGCCGGGCGGGTGAGCATGCCGGGCTGACAGAAGCGGCAGCCACGGGTGCAGCCGCGGCGGATCTCGATCGTGAGCCGGTCGTGGACGGTTTCGATGTGGGGCACCAGCCCCATGCCGTAGTGGGGCATGGGCGTGGCCACCCGGCGCAGCAGCCGCGGCGGCGCGCCGGCAACCAGTGGCACCAGGCTGATGCCATCGGGACCGGGGCCATAGAGCGATGGCACGTAGACCCCTGGCACCTGGGCCAGATCCCGCAGCAGGGCGGAGCGGCTGAGGCCGGCAGCCTTGCCTTCCGCCACCACCAGACCGATCTCGGGCAACAGTTCCTCGCCGTCGCCGAGGGCGATGAAATCGAAGAACGCGGCGAAGGGCTCGGGGTTGCTGGTGGCGGTGGGGCCACCGGCGAAGATCAGCGGCGGAGCGGCGGGATCCGCCAAGGGCAGGTCGCCACGGCCTGAGGCATGGATCGGCACATGAGCCAGATCCAGCATTTCCAGGATGTTGGTGGCTCCGAGCTCGTAGCTGAGGCTGAAGCCGAGCAGGTCGAAGGCGGGCAGGGGCCGGCGGCTTTCCACCGCGAACAGGGCCTGCTGCCGTTCCCGCAGCCGTGCGGCCAGATCCGGCGCCGGCAGGTAGGCCCGGTCGCAGAGCTGACCAGGCACGGCGTTTAAGATGGAATAGAGAATGATGTGGCCCAGGTTGCTGGCACCCACCTCGTAGATCTCGGGGTAGGTGAGAGCCCAGCGCACAGCGGCGGCCGACCAGTCGCGGGGCTCCACCCCCAGCTCATTGCCGAGGTAGCGGCCTGGCTTGGCGATGGTCGGATCCACCAGGCGATCGAAATCGATCGGCGCCCACTCGATCGGCTCGCTCGCAGGGGCGACGGTCACAGAGGGTGGCGGCTGGGTGCAGCCTTGATCGTATGGAGGCCAGAGACCACGCAGGCAAAGCCGGACTTCCCCACCAAAGCATTAACCATGCATTTCTGCACTTAAAATGCAGAAATGCATGGTTATCTATTTAGGAATGCAGCCGCGGGCCTGGCGAAGGCCCTGGCTCGGGCGCCAGCGGCCCTGCTGCTGGGGCCACGCCAGTGCGGCAAGTCCACCCTGGCCAGAAAGCTTCTGGCGGAGCGCGGCGATGGCGTGCTGCTGGATCTCCAGGACCGCGGCGATCGGGCCAAGCTGGCAGAGCCGGAGCTGTTCCTCGAGGCCCACCGCAGCCAGCTGGTGTGTCTGGATGAAATCCAGCTACTGCCGGAGTTCTTCAGCCTGCTGCGCTCCGAGATCGACCGGGATCGCCGGCCCGGTCGCTTTCTGCTGCTGGGCTCGGCCTCCGGGCCTCTGCTGCGCCAGAGCCACGAAAGCCTGGCAGGACGCATCGCCCAGGTGGAACTCACTCCATTTCTGCTGCAGGAGGTGAGCGGCACCAGCAGCTGGCAGCAGCTGTGGCTGCGCGGTGGCTTCCCGGAGAGCCTGCTGGCCGCCACGGGAGAAGACAGCATCGACTGGCGTGAGGACTTCATCCACACCTTCCTGGGACGGGATATCGCCTCCCTCGAGCTGGGGCTGCCTCTGCCACTCATGGAGCGGCTGTGGCGCCTTCTTGCCCACAGCCAGGGCCAGACTCTCAATGCCAGCCGACTGTCGGGGCTGCTGGACCTAAGCAGCGCCCGACTGCAGCAGCTGCTGGCAGTGCTGGAGCAAACCTTCATGCTGCGGCGCCTGCCGCCGCTGGAAGCGAACCTAAGCAAGCGGCTGGTGCGCTCGCCCAAGCTGTATTTGCGCGACAGCGGCCTGCTGCACAACCTGCTCGGCATCGAGACCTACGACGACCTCCTGGCCCACCCCCAGGCCGGCGAGAGCTGGGAGGGCTTCGTGATCGAGCAGCTGATTGCTGCCCATCCACGCTGGCGCCCCCATTTCCTGCGCACCAGCAATGGGGCCGAACTGGATCTGGTGCTGGAGCGGGGCCAGCGCCGGCGGGTGTACGAAATCAAACTCTCAAAAGCCCCGAAGCTCTCACGCGGCTTCCATGAGCTGGTGCAACAGCTCCAACCGGAGCGGGCGGAACTGATCTCGCCGGTGGATGGGAGCTATGCAGTGAAACCAGGCATCTGGGTGCGGTCGCCGCTGGAAGCCAGCCAGTTCACCACCGCTCCATAGGACAATCCGAGCAGTCCAAGCAGCTCCGCGCGAGATGGTTCAGATCAACGGCAACTATCTCAAGCTCAAGGCGGGATACCTCTTCCCGGAGATCGCCCGGCGGGTGAAGGCGTTTGCCGAAGCCCACCCGGAGGCCCAGCTGATTCGCCTGGGCATCGGTGATGTCACCGAACCGCTCCCCCTGGCCTGCCGCGAGGCGATGAAAACGGCCATCGACGCCATGGGAACCCATGAGGGCTTCCACGGCTACGGCCCCGAGCAGGGCTACCTGTGGCTGCGGGAGGCGATCGCCAAGCACGATTTCCAGGCCCGCGGCTGCCAGATCAGCGCCGAGGAGATCTTCGTGTCTGACGGCAGCAAGTGCGACAGCGCCAACATCCTTGACATCCTCGGACCGGAAAACCGCATCGCCGTGACCGACCCGGTGTATCCGGTTTATGTGGACAGCAATGTGATGGCCGGCCGCACCGGCGACGCTGATGGCAACGGCCAGTACGGCGGCCTCACCTACCTGCCGATCAATGCCGAGAACGGCTTCAGCGCCCAGATCCCGAGCGAGCCGGTGGATCTCATCTATCTCTGCTTCCCCAACAACCCCACAGGTGCGGTTGCCACAAGGGAGCAGCTCAAAGCCTGGGTGGACTACGCCTGCGCCAATGGCGCCCTGATCCTGTTCGATGCCGCCTACGAAGCCTTCATCCAGGACCCCGAGCTGCCCCATTCCATCTATGAGATCGATGGGGCGCGGGAGTGCGCGATCGAGTTCCGCTCCTTCTCCAAGAACGCCGGCTTCACCGGCACCCGCTGTGCGATCACCGTGGTGCCCAGGGGCCTGATGGGCAGCAGTGCGGATGGGGAGAGCGCCGAGCTCTGGGCCCTATGGAACCGCCGCCAGAGCACCAAGTTCAATGGCGTGAGCTACGTCGTGCAGCGAGGTGCCGAAGCGGTGTACTCGGCTGAGGGGCAGGCCCAGGTGAAGGCACTGGTGGCCTTCTACATGGAGAACGCGGCAATCATCCGCCGCGAACTCACGGCTGCCGGCCTGGAGGTGTACGGCGGCGAGCAGGCCCCCTACGTGTGGCTGAAAACCCCTGAGGGAGTGGATTCCTGGGGCTTCTTCGACCAGCTCCTGAACGAGGCCCATGTGGTGGGCACCCCGGGCAGCGGCTTCGGCGCCGCCGGTGAGGGCTACTTCCGGCTCTCGGCCTTCAACAGCCGGGCAAATGTGGAGGAGGCGATGACCCGGATCGCGCGGGGCTGCCTGATGCCTGCGACAGCAGGGGCCGCCGCCTAATTTGGGAGCTTGCTCCGCGGGCCAAGGTCCTGTCGCCAGCGATACCCCTAACTGTTCCTGCCGGATGATCGTCTCCCCTCTGCTGATGGCTCCCCCCCTCGCCGTGGAAACCCCAAGCCGGTCGCCCGGCGGTGCTGCGGTGATCGAGAAGGAGAAGCAGCGGGTGCGCAAGCCCTCGCCTCGCTACAAGGTGCTGCTGCACAACGATCCCGTGAACTCGATGGAGTACGTGGTGGGCACCCTGCGCCAGGTGGTGCCCTCCCTCAGTGAACAGGACGCCATCGCCGTGATGCTGGAAGCACACAACACCGGCGTCGGCCTGGTGATCGTCTGCGATCTGGAGCCCGCTGAGTTCTACAGCGAGACCCTCAAGGCCAAAGGCCTGACCAGCACGATCGAGCCGGAGAGCTGAGTGCCGAGGCGCGCCTGGCTGGGCTGGATCAGCACGCTGCTTTACCTGCCTTTGCTCTATGGACTCGGCTGGTTGACGGTGCAACCGTTGGTGGCGGCAGGCATTCTGGGCGGTTGGAGGGCTGATCAGATCGCCCTGCTGGGCACGGGGCTCTCCTTCCTGCTGCTGCTGCTGACCCTGCCCCTGCGCCTGGGCCGGACCTGGGGTGAACGGCGGCCGTGGCGGGCGCTCGGGGTTGCCATGGGCTGGGGCGTGGGTCTGCGCTCCCTGCTGCGTGGTCTGCTCAAAGCCCTGCTGCTGCTGGTCTTCGTGGCGGGTGTACTGCTGATCAGTGGGCAGGCCAGCTGGGATGGCGGACTGACGTGGGCCCAGGTCGTCAATGCCGTGCTGCTGATCCTGGGGGTCGGCTTCGCCGAAGAACTGGTGTTCCGCGGCTGGCTCTGGGGTGAGCTGAAACAGCTGCTGGGCGGGGGAGCAAAGGCCGATCAGCGGGCCCTGATCGCCCAGGCGGCAATCTTCAGCCTCGCCCACACCCGCTTCAACCTCGGCGTCGTGCCGATGGCCGGGTTGCTGGTGGGTCTGCTGCTGCTGGGACTGGCGCTGGGGCTGCAGCGGCGAGCCGACGGCGGCTCCCTCTGGGGTGCCGTGGGACTGCACGGTGGCCTGGTGGGCGGATGGTTTTCCCTGCTGGCCGGGCCGCTGCAGATCAGCCCCACAGTGCCGCTCTGGCTGGCCGGGCCCGGTGGGGCTGATCCCAATCCAATCGGTGGATTGCTCGGCTGGGCAGGACTGGCCGCTCTGCTCTGGGTGCGGCGGCGCTTCTGGTGAGCAGGGATCAGCGCACCGCCGTGGCCAGCGCCTTGCGGCCCTCCACCGGCGCATGCAGTGCCTCCTCCAGGGGGGCCAGGCCGTAGGTCCGCTCGAGCAGCGCCATCACGGTGCGGCCGAAATCGCCGGGGTTGGTCTCGAAGGCCTCCAGGCAGATCCGGCCGAACACGCTGCCCATCGGCTCGGGATTCCAGAGCAGCTTGCGGGCCGTCCAGGGCATCATGCTCATCGGGTTGTAGCCGGGCTCGATCAGGCCCTGCTCGAAGCCGTACTGCTCCAGGTGGGTGTGGGGCTGCAGGCCGATGAAGAAGATGGCCGGCTCCACCTTGTCGGCACCGAAAATGCGCTCCAGTTCGCGGTGATAGGCAACGGTCTGGCGGATGGTTTCTGGCCGCTCGTCGATCACGTTGAAGGAGTAATTCACCGACACGTGCTCCCGGAAACCGGCTCTGGCCAGCAGGCGGCAGTTCTCCAGCACCGTGCGCAGGTTGTAGCCCATCCGCATCTTGCGCACAAGCTCCTGGCTGCCGGAGGTGATGCCGATCTCGAAGTAGTCCATGCCGGTGGCCACCATCAGCTCGGCCAGCTCGGCGTCGAGGTTGTCGGCGCGGATGTAGGCCGCCCAGCGGATGTCGTCCATGCCCGCCGCCAGAATCGCTCGAAGCAACTGTTTGGCGTCTTCGATGTAGCGACGGGCCGGAATGAACTGGGCGTCCGTGAACCAGAAGCCGCGTACGCCACGGTCGTAGAGCTGGCGCATCTCAGCCACCACCTCCTCCACCGGATTCACCCGCACCGCCTTGCCTTCCACCACGGTGTAGACGCAGTAGCAGCAGTTGTGGGGGCAGCCGCGCTTGGTCTGCACGCCAACGTAGAAATCACCTCCCTCGAGATACCAGTCGAGCTGGGGCCAGATCGAGGCGATGTAGGGGTAGTCGCAGGCGGTTTTGATCACCCCCTCGGGCTGCTCATGGATCAGGCCCTCCCGAGGCTGCTCACCTACCACGTAGCAGCGCTCGGAGGCCAGGGAGCGGCCGCTGATCAGCTTCTCCAGCAGGGGCTCCCCTTCTCCCACCGAAACCACGGTGCCCGCCGGCAGGCTCTTGCCGAGTTGCTCATAGAACACGCTCACCGCGCCGCCACCGATCACCACCCGCGCACCCGGCTGGAAGCGGCGGGCACAGTGCAGGCCACGGCGCACCAGACGCAGGTTGCGCCAGAGCTCGCCGTAGAACGCCCCCATCAGGCGCAGGCCACCGAAGGCACCCCGCAGGCGCCTGATGGGATTGGAGGCATAGAACACCTCAAATGAGTTCTGCAGTGGATTGCCGCCGCGACCATCGACCGGCGCATAGATCTGAATGTCGCGCCAGGAGTACACCAGCAGGGTAGGGCGAAAGGCCTCGATCGTGGCTAGCAGCACCCGCTCCACATCCAGCAAAGGCAGAGCCGCCAGATCGAGGATTCGCTGCGGCAGCTCCGGGAAGCGTTTGTGCAGGTGATCGGCCAGATAGACCGGACCTATCGGGAAGATCGGATTGCAGGGCAGGCGAATCAGCAGTATCCGCTCAGCATCGGCACCGGAGACAGGCAGATTCTTTTCCAACTGCTGCTCCGGCCGCGACATCGGCTTCCTCAGGCAAGGCCGGACGCTAACAAGCGTGCATGCAGGGAAGTGGGCCGGCCTGGAAGATCAGCCAGCCCACCGAAGCCGGAAGCAAACCTTAAGCGCCTCACACATCCCGCAATGGTCTGTTACATTGCAGCAGGCGACAGGCTTTCGGGCCTACCGGACAGGAATTCCTGATCCGTTTTGTCGTTCTACCTACCCGCTCCTTCCGGGGCACACACTCACGCTCTCATGACCACCACCCTTCAGCAGCGCCAAGGCGCGTCTGCCTGGAGCCAGTTCTGCGAGTGGGTCACCTCCACCAACAACCGCCTCTACGTGGGCTGGTTCGGTGTGCTGATGATCCCCACCCTGCTGGCTGCCACGATCTGCTTCATCGTGGCCTTCATCGCTGCACCTCCCGTCGACATCGACGGCATCCGTGAGCCCGTTGCCGGCTCGCTGCTTTACGGCAACAACATCATCTCCGGCGCCGTTGTTCCCTCCAGCAACGCCATCGGCCTGCACTTCTACCCGATCTGGGAAGCCGCCAGCCTCGACGAGTGGCTGTACAACGGCGGTCCCTACCAGCTGGTGGTCTTCCACTTCCTGATCGGCATTTTCTGCTACATGG
>NZ_JAGQBU010000011.1 GCF_024345795.1 Synechococcus sp. J7-Johnson | reverse complement strand
CCGACTGGCTGGATTTCAGTCGATTCGAGCCGGAATGCAGGCCGTAACTCACGACATCACGGCGCTACTGGCGATGGCGACGAGGAAGCCAGAACCAAGCTCGAGTTAAGACTTTGAATCAGCCCTGGGGGGAAGCCCAACAATGGTGGATTGAAAGGCTGAATGTTTCACTACAAGGGCCGGACTGGCCCTGATCAAACAGTGCCTATGGCTCCACTTGCCACCAACGACATCAAAGCCAACTGGCGGGACAAGCATTTATCAAGACTGTAGTGAGACAGCACGGTCTGTCGAGCAGCTTGGCCCAGTTTGCTGGCTAATGCCCGGTTGTTTAGAAGCTCCGCTACAGCTGCCGCCAGTTCGGAGGGTTGGAAGAAGTCCACCAGCAGCCCATTGTGTCCGTTCCGGATCACCTCCTCCACTGGGGGAGTGGCTGAGCCGACGACAGCACAACTGCAGGCCATCGCTTCCAGCAGGCTCCAGCTGAGTACGAAGGGATAGGTGAGGTACACATGGGCGGCACTCAACTGAAGCAACGGCAGGAACTGATCGTAGGAGAGTGTGCCGGTGAAATGGACTCGACTCGGGTCATAGCGGCCTTCGATGTCGCCAAGAAAGAAGTCTTTCCATTCGCCTTTCTTGCATGCAGCGCCATAGCTCACCCCCTTGGTCTCACCCACGATCACGATCCTGGCGTCTGGTATCAAGCGTTGTAGCTCAGGGATAGCGCGGATCATTGTGTGACACCCCCTGTAGGGCTCTAGGCGCCGATTCACAAATGTAACGATAGGCTCACCCTGTCGAAGTTCCGTGCCATCGCCAAGAGTAAGCGGTGCAGCATCTTGATTTGGCTGTGCATGTGTGGTGTCGATGCCATCGTGGATGACGCTGATACGGGCTTGCCAGTTGGAAGGGAAGCTGCTGCGTTGAAACCGGGTTGGGGTGACACACCAACTGCTGGCTTCCAAGTTCAGGAGTGGGTTGACGGTCTTCAGACGGATACGGGCAGAGGCCTGCCAGTCGGGCTTACCTTGCAGCTCAGGGTCGAAGCCAAAGTCGAAACCGTGAGGTTGATAAAAGAACTCTTGGTAGGTGAGGATCGGTACTTGAGGCCAGATTTCCCTCAGAAACAGCATTTCCCCCCAGCCTGGATGTCCACAGATCAGCTCGGGCTGAAAACCTTCTTGACGGAGCCGATGGGCCGCAGTGCCACAGGCTTCGCCACGGATTGTCTTGGTTTCGATGTCTTGAACCCAGGGCTGGAGATTCCGTGCGCTGGCACGCTTGATTCGATAACGAAGATAGGTGACCCCGGCAGGGATCGGCTCACTAGGCTTTTCAATACCGAGCGCCACTAGTTGATGCGTCCCTTGCGCTGCTAGGGATCTGACGATGTGACGGTATTGCCCAGGGAAATTCTGATGGATGAAGAGGATGTTCAAAGCGGTAGGTTCCAGCAGCCTTAGGATTGACGAATGCAGGCAGGGGCAGGGAGGTTGATGGTCAGACCATGCCGGGTTCGGGTGGTGATTCCCCACCACTTCAGCGGCAACCTCAGCCAAGAACGATACGGCTCCACAAGCGGCAAGGTGATGGCGCGAGCCATAGCTCTTGGTCGATGTCTGGGTGGGGTGCTTGCCCTGGCTCGCAGCGAGCAGGATACAACCCTTGATATCGGCGCTCAAGCCCGATCCATTTTGCCCTCTAGCAAGCTACGGACACGGCTATGCGGTGTGCAGATCGACTGTCATGTGTTCATCAGCGGTGATGCTGTCTTGGCGGACGTGCTCGAATGCTTTGCAGGCAGGATTCAGGTGCACAGATTGGCGCTGGAGAACCCACGTCTGCTTCCAGCCGCTGCCCGTGATTTTTTGATCGCAGCCGAGCCAGCCGCTGACCTCTCTCTTTACATGGAGGACGATCTGGTTCTGCATGATCGGATGTTTGTCGACAAGCTGATCTGGTTCAGCCAGCGGACCAATCATCAGGTGGTGCTCATGCCCCATCGATACGAGTGCAGCAGAGATCCAAAACATGCTCGCTTCTTTGTGGATGGTCCTCTCCATCCAGAGTTCATCGGTCAATATTATCAGCCTAGGCAACATGTGGCCAGCGGCTGCTTCTGGAATGGGCAGGAGGTGAGTTTTGATCTACCGACCAATCCCCATAGCGGACTATTCGCAATAAGCGCCCCTCAATTGGAGCTTATGCGTGACCGCATCCAGCCGGTCGCGGGTTTTGTTGGACCTTTGGAGAGTGTAGCTACTTACACGGCGCTCTCGCTTTTTCCAGTTTGGAAGCCTGGATGGATACATCGCGAGTTTCTCAGTGTGGAGCATGCTTTCCCATCCTTTCTTGGTTATCAGAGAACATTACCACTATTGACGGCCTAGAGAATCAAAGAAAAACCCCCTCCCGAATAGGGAAGGGGTTTGGGCTATAAACCGGAAATGTTTCCGGCAATAAACGTCAGATCGAAACGAATTGGTTTTCGGTCAAAAAGACGTTAGTGGTGAGAATGCCAGGGTTGACATTATCCAGAATGGTGACGTTAGTAGAGAAGAGGGCGCCATCGAAGTTCCAGACAGCAATATCGGTTCCAAAGAGATCAACTACGAAAGTAGCTCCATCTTCAGCGTAGTTACCGCGGACCGCATAGTTTGAGCCAAGGAAGAATCCGAAGCCAAGGCTCATGCCAGGCCCGAAACCGGCGAAGGTTGTAAGCCCAGCAATACCAGTATCAAGAAGGTTTGTGCCGTTGCCTGAATTCCAGTCGGTGATCACATCAAATGTACCGCCGAAGGCAGCGACAAAAGCGTCTCCTTGATCAACGATGCCACCGATACCAGCATCAATATATGTCGCAAAAGAGGAGGACCCTGGAGCAACTAAGAAGCGATTGCTGCCTGTTCCGCCACTGAGGGTGTCCCCTTCGAAGTCGCCAAAGTAGTCAACTCCATCGTAGAAGCTACCGGTGACTAAGTCGTTACCTTTGCCACCTTCAACTGTGTCTGAGCCAAAGTCTCCAGCAAGCCAGTCATCATCATCTTGGCCACTGATGGCGTCATCACCACCTCCACCGTAGATGGTGTCATCTCCGGTGCCACCAATCAGAGAAAGATCGCTGACACTGGGGACTGCATCAATGAGATCATCGCCGTCACCACCGTCGGCAACTGACCCGGCAAAAGAGCCAATAACATCCAAGTTGATGATGTCGTTGCCAAGATTGCCAGCAATACTAGTGTTAGTAACGCTAGAGTTAACGAATGAAGTGGTGATGTCAATGGTGTCATCACCTTGACCGCCCCAGACTGAGGAGCTGTCTACAGCAATAAAGCCAAATGTGTCATCAACTGAGAGAAAATCGTCGCCTAGGTTACCAGCAACCAGGGTTGATTGAATGGTTGCGGCAAAAATTCTGTCTTCACCCTGCCCGCCTTGGAGGGTGGAGAGGGTCGCCACGATACCAAGGGTGGCATTGCCGATGGTGTCGTTACCTTGGTTGCCAGCCACAAAGCTGCTGGCAAGAAAACCGTCACCAACAATATTCTGGGTGATCAGGTCGTCGCCTTGACCACCTTGGATGGTGCTGTCACTGCGAGTGCCTGAGTAGTTGATCGTGTCGTTGCCGCCCAGGCCGCGTGCAATGAAGCTGTCAAAAACGATGTTGTTAACGTTGTCGCCAAGAATGGCGATCGAATCAGCACCTTCGGTTCCTTCGAAGGTGGTGGGGGCGCCGTCGACGCCAGGTTGGGTTGTAAAGGCCACGTTTGGTTAGGAGGAGGGTGGTTGCTGAACGCCCACTTATTCTACGTGTTCCGGCCCAGCTTTTCAATTTTAACAGCTTTGAAGTAGGACGGCAATGAACCTGTCACAACCCCCAAGGTGGGGAATGACGAGGGGTTCGTGCAGTCAGGAAGTCGTTTCATTGCCTGTGAGGCCTCCTCCTGCTGTCCTAAGCCAAAATCGGATTGGCGCAACAGTATTCTTAAATCCTAACATAGCACTCTGTTGGGTCCAGTGAGTCCCAACAGAGGAATTCCTCAGATCCTTTTAAGAGACTCCGCCTTGTCGCGGAAGGAGCCGAGCAGCAACTGCAAATATGAAACTTTGCGCAGCTTGATGTTGGCATTCAGTGACATTCCCACCTGTAGTGGAAGTTGTTGGCCACTTTTCAGTTTGAGCTTTTGACTGGCGAGCTGAACTGTCGCCGGGTAGCGATATTCTTCTCCAGAAAACCCCGTATTCTCGGCTTGGCGGTTACGTTCAGGCGCCAACGCATCAGATCCAATCCATTTTACCGTTCCCTCTAGAGTGCCAAAATCAGAGGCAGGAAAAGAGTCGATGCTGACTTCGGCCGGAACGCCTACTTGTACGAGGCCAATTTTAGAACTTGGAATCTGAACTGCAGCTTGCAACTTATTAAATGGAACCACCTTCATCACTGACTCAGTTGTCTGAGCCGAATAACCTGGTGATTTGGGTTTAAGGTCGAAGATGATTCCATCAACTGGGGAGCGCAGAGTTTGATAACGTATGGTTACATCGATCTCTGACAGCTGACCCTGCAAACTCGAGAGTTCGGCTCGTAACTGCTTCAGGCTTTGCTCCATGATTGCAAGCTGCCTAAAGCGATCAATTTTTGCTTGCATGAGTTGGCCGCGAGCTTCTTTGGTTTTATTTGATTGTTGCAGATACTGAAGCTCAGAAGAGGCTCCTTGTTTAGCAAGAATACCAAGGCGATTTAGGATAACTTCTTGAAGACTCAATGACTCGGCTAGTTGCGTGACTTGTTGGCTATTCATTTCCAGAAAGCGCTGAATCTCAACGTTCTTAAGCGCAAGCTGGTTTTCAGTAAGCCTGATTGTTTGAACCAAGGCCTGCTGTTTTTGACGACTGGCCTCAGTGTCCATTCGCATCAAGGGCTGACCTGCTTTGACTTGATCACCGTCCTTGACCAATATCTCTGCAGCTACGCCTCCTAATGGCATCTGAATGTCTTTTACAGAACCTATGGGTTCGAGTTTGCCGCGGGCTATAACAACTTCATCGGTTTGTGCCAATGCAAGCCAGGCCAAGGAGAAGGCGGTAGCACCAACTAAACACCAGGTTGTAGCCCGCATCCATGTCCTGGACTGCTTAAGGCTTAACTCATCAAAATAGCTTGTCTTGTTTTGCTTTTTTAATAAGCCAAGGTCTAAATGCTGTAGCTTGGGAGGTGGAGCAGCCATCAACTTGCCTCCTGTTGACGATAGAGCGCGAAGTATCTGCCCCGCATGTCCATTAGCTCGGCATGTGTTCCAGTTTCAGCTATAGATCCTTGATGCATCATTATGATAAGGTCAGCTGATCGGATTGTTGAGAGCCGATGAGTAATGAAGAACACTGTACATTCTTTGAGTTCATTGGAGAGATTTTCGCAAACTCTGCGTTCAGTGTCATAGTCAAGAGCGCTTGTGGCTTCATCCAGAACAAGTAGCTTGGGATTGCTCAAAAGTGTTCTGGCTATCGCTATTCGCTGTCTCTGGCCGCCGCTCAGTGAGCCACCACGCTCTCCGACTGGAGTGCTGTAGCCACTGGATAGTTCCATGATAAATTCATGCGCACAAGCCAATCGTGCAGCTCTGACGATATCGTCACTGTCTGCATCAGGCCTGGTCAACGCAATATTATCATTAACTGTTCCAGAGAAAAGCAATGGGTCCTGTGGAACAATTCCTACTTGACGCCTTACTGAATACAGCTCCACCTTGTCGACGTCATAGCCATCAATAAGAATCCTGCCAGTATCCGGCTTATAGAGTCGAGGTAGAAGCTTCATAAGAGTGCTTTTGCCGCTACCGCTTTGGCCTACTATCCCTACAAAAGTACCTGCCGTAATTTTAAGATTAATATTATTTAAAACGGACTTTTGATTTGCTTGAAAAGAGAAGTTTATTCCATCAAATATAACTTCACCAGAAATTGAGGGTAGTGGGATTTTTGCTTGATCGGCTTCTGTTGATTCTTGAGGTGTATCAATAACGTCTGCAAGCCTCTCAAAGGATACCCTCAACTCCTGAATGTTCTGCCAAATGCTGGAAAGTCGTAGGAGTGGCTGAGTTACGAATCCACTGATGATGCGGAATGCAATCAACTGTCCCAGGGTAAGCTGGCCATCTAAGACCATCATTGCACCGACCCATAAGACCATTAGTTGGGATAATTTTTGGAGAATCTGGCTGAACTGATTAATGGCTGTTCCGGTAATTGTTTTCTCAAATGTTCTCGCTATGTAAGTACCGTACAAATCTTGCCACTTCCAACGACTCACCATTTCGACATTTTGTGCCTTTACGGTTTGAATTCCACTGAGAACTTCGACCAGGTGGCTCTGAGTGCGGGCGTTCTCTTCTGCTGCTTGACGGAATTGTCGTCTAAAGAGAGGAGCTCCAAGTATTGTTACCCCAACTTGAATCGGCAGTACAGCTAAGGCAATTATGGTAAGCAGCCAGCTATAGAGAGACATCACCAAGATATAAATTATCGAGAATGCGGCATCAATCACTGTGGTTAAAGCTTGTCCAGTAAGGAAGTTGCGAATTTTCTCCAGTTCGGCAACACGCGAACTCAGTTCACCAACAGGACGACGATCAAAATAGCCAAGAGGTAGACGAAGGAGGTGATCGATCACCTCGGAGCCGAGGCGATGATCTATGCGATTAGTAGTTTCAGCGAACAGGAATGTTCTCAGGCTGCCGAGAACACCCTCTAACAATGTGACTACTACTAGGGCGATACCAATGACCTGTAGTGTGTCAAGGCTGCGCTGGCTGATCACCTTGTCTATGATTACCTGGATGAGTAATGGGTTGGCAAGTGTAAAGAGCTGGACAACGAAACTGGCAATCAGAACTTGGAAAAGGACGCTGCGATACTTCTCTAATGCGGGCCAGAACCATCCAGGCCCAAATTTGTGCTCAGCAGTTCGGGTAGTCCGTTCAACAATAAGCAGCTCTAGTCCAGCAGGAAAAGATTTGTTGATCTCGGCAGGAGTTAGCTCCACCATGCCATCTGCTGGAGAGGCCAAGGTGATGCCTTCGCTATGGCTTTCTGCGACGAGAGCAAAGCCTCCTTTCCATGAGAGAATGGCAGGAGTTTGAATCCGGGTGCCCAACTCTGCTGGTACCTTGACGGACATCACATGAAGACCTAAGGAAGCAGCCAACTGTCCACAAAGTTGGAGTGTCGGAGCCTGTCCTCGGCTCAACGTATCTTGGAGTACCTTTTCGATGGAATCCCTCCGGAAGGGAAGCTTCATTTCTTCAGCGAGCATCTGAAAACATGCAAGCGTCTGCTCGCTTGGGCTCTCCCCGCGCACAAGTCGAACGGGTTTAGTGCCACGTAGTTGAAAACTGAGATGGCTGATTTCTGGAGATTCCGGTGCATCCAGAGGTTGTGTGTTGAAGTGCAAAGGCGATTCCCGGAATCCCTGTGTGGAGGCCCGATCGAGTCCTTCGTTCACCATGAGGATGGTGTTGGAGAGGCTCAGCAGTCGTACTCCAAAGGGGGATAATGGCTTCGGAAGCTCATGGGTCCCGTCCAGGCGAAGGCCAGGGACATGCCCTATGGCAACGCTATCGAGGAACACCACACGACCTTCCTGATGTTCATGCAGCAGGGCAGCAGGATTAGGGGCCACTATCCTTGCTTCCGCGACTGCCTTTGTCAGCACTTTCAGCAGTGAACGATCGCTCGAGGCCTCATGACGATGTTGTTCCTCCAAGATTGAGGCAACTTCCGCAGGCCATACGTTTGTTTGGCACCAACTCCTGAATCCTGGCTCTGTGCGATATAGCTCAACAATTAGACGATCGTCTAGAGAGGTCGCAAGAAGTTCTTCGGCAGCACTGACAGTTTCACATGGTTCCCCACGCAAGAGTGATACCAAGCCCACGATGGTTCCGGGTTCTAGCCTTGCTAAGGTGATGGTTCTACCCTTTTCCTTGCCGAGGAGACGAGCGTGCCCCTGCACCAGCACTAACACTCTGGCAGGGAGGATTGAGGCATCTGTGAGGCTTTGACCAACCCGATATCGAAGCAACGTAGCTCTTGACTCAACGCGTTCTTTCGAGTCGGAGCTAAGAGAACTAAAGGCGGGATGCAGAAAGAGAGAAGCGGCGACTGTCTTTGTCATTCCGTGAGAGAGTTGCCTTGGAAGATGGGAAGTTGGGCAAGCCTGCGGCTAGTTTCTTCTTGTACCCACAATTCAAACAGCTCTCCTGCCATTCTTCCTGCGGAGTTTTCGTCAAAGGTCGCTGGCTGAAGACTTTCTAGTCTTAAAATGAGCCACCAGCCTTCTATGGTGATTGGCTCTTGGACATCGCCTGGGGTACTGGTTCTCAATCGTTCCGCGAGCAATGGATGGGCTCTTGCAAGAGGGGATGGCCCAACAATTCCCCGGGTGCTTTTCTCTGCACCCTCGGAGTGGGTGGAAGCAAGTTCCGCAAAATCTGCCTCTCCTGCGTCAAGGCGAAGATAGAGCTCGCGTGCCAGATATGGATCTCGAACCCTGATAAGGCTATAGACAGCTTGATCGAGTTGGTTCTTCCGGCTCAGAAAGTGCGACTCTGCTTTGCTCATGAAGTGTTCTCGGCAGTGTCGCTTGATCTTGCTGGGGAGTTGGATCTGCCACTCCAAGGCCTCCTTTGTGAGCCCTTGATGCTGAGCGAACGTAGCGATGGCGTCCCCTTTCTGATTGTTGAAACGCTGACGAAACGCCTGGGCGGCCTCTTCTGCTTCCGCGTCGCTAAGAGCCTCAATGCCGACAGCGGCTTGGACGACCTCGGCTTGGACTAGCTTCCGTAGCAGGCTGTGGCGGCTGAGGAGTTTCAGCAGTTCAGGAGGCAGCTTTTCCACGGGAACGGTCATCCTTCTGAGTTTACCCCCTTGCCATCCTGTACACCTGGGATTTGACCCCGGGGGCCTCCATGGTGCATGATCTGGGGGTGGGAAGCCACGATTTGCGGATGTAGCTCAGTGGTAGAGCATCTCCTTGCCAAGGAGAGGGTCGAGAGTTCGAATCTCTTCATCCGCTTAATTTCGTTGATCCCTGGTTGATCACCAGCAGGTTTTGAGTCCCCACATCGGTAAACCCAAGCTGGCGGTAGAAGGTTTGTCCTCTGGTTGTCATCAGGTACACACGCTCGGTCTTGACCAGAGCAGGAGACTCCAGTAAAGCTCGCACCATGAGCCGGCCGATCCCCTTCCTTCTATGGCTGCCTGATACCACCACGTCCCATAGTACCGCCCGAAATATCCCGTCACTGGTGGCTCGCCCGAAGCCCACCAGCTGATCATGTTTGCTGCCGCCCATGGCAGACGATGTCCAGGCTGTCACAGCAGCTTCACTGCCTGCCAACATCCGTCGCAGCTGGTGAACACTGCGTCCCCGGGCCCAGAAACCATCCTGATCGAGCAGGCGTTTCAGTTGCCGCATGCCCCCCTGTGGGCGGCCCGCAGGGCCCAGGCCCAATCGCAGGCCCGGGGCCCCCGGGCGGTGACGGATGAATCGGATCTGATCCGCCGCCTCGGCGGCGGCTGGTTTTTCTGAGCTCAAGGGCTGGTCGAACAGTCCAGTGAATGATCCTCTGCCTCGGGCAGTCCGAGACCGAGGCGTGGAGGGTTCTGAGGTCTGACTGAGGTTGGGGTGGCGGGGTGTGAGTGAGGGCTTGAGTTGGCAAAACCCTTGCCCCAGCTCACTTCTCGGCCGCAGGGCGCAAGTCTCCGATGTTAGGGTAAATAGACTTGGTCGATGGATTCCATGCTCAAGCTGCTGCTTGGTGATCCCAACGCCCGCAAGCTCAAGCGCTACCAGCCAATTGTTGCGGATATCAACCTGTTGGAGGAGGAGATCGCCCCCCTCAGCGACGAGCAGTTGCGCGGCAAGACAGCCGAGTTCCGCCAACGGCTAGAGAAGGCTGCCTCCCCAGCCAGCCAGAGTCAGCTGCTGGATGAGCTGCTGCCCGAGGCCTTTGCTGTGGTGCGTGAAGCCGGCAAGCGGGTGCTGGGCATGCGCCACTTCGATGTGCAGCTGATCGGCGGCATGGTGCTGCACGAGGGCCAGATCGCCGAGATGAAGACCGGCGAAGGAAAAACCCTGGTGGCCACCCTGCCGGCCTATCTCAACGCTCTCACCGGCGCCGGCGTCCACGTGGTGACCGTCAACGACTACCTGGCCCGCCGCGACGCCGAGTGGATGGGCCAGGTGCATCGCTTCCTCGGCCTCTCGGTGGGCCTGATCCAGCAGGACATGCCCCCCCCCGATCGGCGCCGCAATTACGCCTGTGACATCACCTACGCCACCAACAGTGAGCTCGGGTTTGATTACCTGCGTGACAACATGGCGAACGACTTCGAAGAGGTGGTGCAGCGCCAGTTTCACTACTGCATCATCGACGAAGTCGACTCTATCCTTGTGGATGAGGCGCGCACACCCTTGATCATCTCCGGTCAGGTGGAGCGCCCCCAGGAGAAGTACATGCGGGCGGCCGAGATCGCCGCTGTCCTCGAGCGGGCAGAGGGCATGGCCAAGGATGGCATCGATCCGGAGGGCGACTATGAAGTTGATGAAAAGCAGCGTAACGTCACCCTCACCGATGAGGGCTATGCCAAAGCGGAACAATATCTGGGTGTCCTTGATCTGTTCGATCCCGCCGATCCCTGGGCTCACTACATCACCAATGCGCTCAAGGCCAAGGAGCTGTTCGTCAAGGATGTGAACTACATCGTGCGTGGCTACGATGCCGTCATCGTTGATGAGTTCACGGGCCGGGTGATGCCGGGCCGCCGCTGGAGCGATGGCCAGCACCAAGCGATAGAAGCCAAAGAGAACCTGCCGATCCAACCCGAAACCCAGACCCTCGCCAGCATCACTTACCAGAATTTCTTTCTGCTTTACCCGCGCCTGGCCGGCATGACCGGCACCGCCAAGACCGAGGAAGTGGAGTTTGAGAAAACCTACAAACTCGAAGTCACGGTGGTGCCCACCAACCGACCCCGCTCCCGCCAGGATCTAGTCGACCAAGTCTACAAGAATGAAACCGCCAAATGGCGTGCCGTTGCGATTGAAACTGCCGAGATTCACCGGGCTTCAAGGCCAGTTCTGGTGGGGACCACCAGCGTCGAGAAGTCGGAATTGCTCTCGGGCCTGCTGGTGGAGGCCGGAATTCCCCACAACCTGCTCAACGCCAAGCCCGAGAATGTGGAGCGGGAGGCTGAAATCATTGCCCAGGCCGGCCGCGCCGGCGCGGTCACCATCGCCACCAACATGGCCGGCCGTGGCACCGACATCATCCTGGGCGGCAACTCCGATTACATGGCACGTCTGAAGCTGCGTGAGGTGCTGCTGCCTCGCCTGGTTCGGCCTGAGGATGGGCATCAGCCCCCCGTGCCGTTGCTGCAACGCCAGCCCTCCGTTGCTGGTTTCGGCCTGGAGTCGGCGGGTACCAGCCCCTTGGTGGCCCCCAGTGAAGCCCGTGCCATCGGTGCCCTTTATCCCTGCTCCCTCAGCCACAACACGGACCATGAACTTGGTGACCTGGCCCGTGAACTGGTGAAGGCCTGGGGCGATCGGGAACTGACCGTTCTGGAGCTGGAGGATCGCATCGCCCAGGCGGCCGAGAAGGCGCCCGCCGAAGACCCCCAGATCCAGCATCTTCGCCGAATGATTTCCCGTGTTCGCGGCGAGTACGACGCGGTCGTGATGCAGGAAGAAGAGCAGGTGCGCCAGGCCGGCGGCTTGCATGTGATTGGTACCGAGCGGCATGAGTCACGCCGGGTCGACAACCAGCTGCGTGGCCGCGCCGGCCGTCAGGGCGACCCCGGCAGCACCCGCTTCTTCCTCTCGCTGGAAGATAACCTGCTTCGTATCTTCGGTGGCGAACGCGTGGCCGGGTTGATGAATGCTTTCCGCGTGGAGGAAGACATGCCGATCGAATCCGGCATGCTGACCCGCTCCCTGGAAGGGGCCCAGAAGAAAGTTGAAACCTACTACTACGACATCCGCAAGCAGGTATTCGAATACGACGAGGTGATGAACAACCAACGCAAAGCTGTTTATGCCGAGCGGCGGCGCGTTCTCGAGGGACGGGAGCTCAAGCTACAGGTGATCGGCTATGGCGAGCGCACCATGTCAGACATTGTCGAGGCCTACGTGAACCCCGATCTCCCCCCTGAGGAATGGGATCTGGGCCAGTTGGTAGCAAAGGTGAAGGAATTTGTCTATTTACTGGAGGATCTCACACCCGAGCAGCTCTCGGGCCTCAACACCGATGAACTCAAGGCCTTTCTGCGCGAGCAACTCCGCAATGCTTACGACCTCAAGGAAAGTCAGATTGAGCAGTCACGCCCTGGTCTGATGCGAGAGGCCGAGCGCTTCTTCATCCTTCAGCAGATCGATACCCTCTGGCGGGAGCATCTCCAGGCCATGGATGCCTTGCGCGAATCCGTGGGACTGCGCGGCTATGGCCAGAAGGACCCCCTGATTGAATATAAGAACGAGGGCTACGACATGTTTCTTGACATGATGACCTCAATGCGCCGTAATGTGATCTATTCGATGTTCATGTTCCAGCCGCGTCTTGAAGCCTCCGCTGCAACCGTCTGATTAGGCGATTGAGTGTCCGTTTAGCTGCGAGAGTTCCGCATCTCTGTCCACTGATCGCTCAGCACAGCGTGCTTGGCTTGCCATGAACTGAACTCGTGGTTGACCCTGTCGATTATGGACATGGCTCGTCGTCGTCGGAGGTCAGCTCAGCCGGCCGTGCGTGTAGATCGCACTGCCCCACAATGCCCACCTCTGCTGAGGCGGTGATCCGCAGGGCCTTGAAGTCGACGACGCGGTGGATGAATCGCTGAGTTCCTTCCGGGCTCCAGAGGCCACCACCGATGAAGTAGGTCCCGGGCCAGAGCCCACCGTGGAAGTGGAAGCGGATCGACCACAGGTGACCGGCCTCGATCCTGGGCACCAGCTCCCCCCGTTCCGGGTGGATCTGCCCCGTGACCCTGCTGCCCGTATGGCTGGCCACGTGGCAGCCGAAGGCCACTTGGCTGAGGTGCTGCTCGGCTCGGTAGTGAAACTCGAGCATGAATGGCTCGCCGTAGGGAAGCACGTTCGCAATCTGGCCATCCATGCTCCTGATCTCCAGCGCTTCGATTATCGCCCCATGGCTCGGGTAGACCATCGTGGAGGCTGGTTGAAGTTTGGGGTCCAGGTAGGGCGTACTTCGAACGCTGGATTCCAAGTCCATCTCGCTGAATTGTCCATGAGCTGCGCAGATCTGAGCCAGACGGTGTACCCCACTTCCAGTGTTTTTCTCGCCGCCGCTGCTGTTGTCCAAATCCTGATTCGATCCCACGATGGCGTCCCAGTGGGAATCATCAGCATGGCTGAGCTGCTGGTAGAGGGCTGTGATCTCCGCCGGCTTGCCCCAGCGCCTGGCCTTGCCCTTGTGCATCAGCAGCGCCACGTCGCAGTGCTGCACGATCTGGGGACAACTGTGGGTGACCAGCAGAATCGAGGTGCCCTGGTCCTTGAGTTTCTCCAGATGGGCATAACATTTTTTCTGGAACAACTCATCGCCAACAGCCAGGGCTTCGTCCACGACCAGCACATCCGGATCGATGTGAGCCTGCACGGCAAAGGCCAGTCGCACTGCCATGCCACTGGAATAGGTCTTCACCGGTTGATCGATGAAGTTGCCGATGTCGGCGAAGGAAAGAATGGCCTCGAGCTTCGCCTCGATTTCGTCTTGGCTCAGGCCCAGCACCGCCCCGTTGAGGAACACATTTTCGCGGCCGCTGAACTCCGGGTTGAAGCCACTGCCGAGTTCCAGCAAGGCACCCACCCTGCCGCGTACACGCACGTGGCCGCTGGTGGGTGTGAGGGTGCCGCAGATCAGCTGAAGCAGGGTGCTCTTGCCTGAACCATTGCGCCCCACGATGCCCAGGGTCTGCCCCCGCCCCAGACGAAAGTTGAGGGGTTGCAGGGCCCAGAACTCCTGGTAGTAACGCCGGCGGTGTCCCCAGAGGGCCTGCAGCAGCCGCTGGCGGGGGTGCTGGTAAATCCTGTAGACCTTGCTCAGCCCATCCACGACAACGGCTGCCTGGTCCTCGCTCAGGGGGCTCGCCTCGTCGTTGGTAAGTGACCGCGCAGCAGGCAGTTCAGAGCACATCGGCGAAGCCTCGGCGGGCCTTCTGGAAGCCGCGGTAACCCAGTTCGCAGGCCACCAGTGCCAGGGCTGTTCCCGCCACGAGGTATCCGGGGCTCGGATGCAGTCCGCTGACCGCCACCCTGCGGGTCTGCTCGATGATCAGCACCAGGGGATTGAGGGCCAGCAGCGGCTGCCAGCGCTCAGGAAGTGCGCTCAGTGGATAGAACACGGCGCTGAGAAACATCAGCATGCTCAGGGTCACGCCAACGGCTTGGCTGATATCGCGAAGATACACCCCTAGGGCCGAGAGGCTCCAGCCGATGGCCAGGCAGCCGCCGATCAGTGGTAGCCAAACCAGTGGCAACCAGAGCATGGTGAGGGGCACCCTCCCCTGGGCCAGCAACTCGAACAGCGCCAGCACCACCAAGCTGGTTAGGGCATGGAAACAGGCAACCGCCACGTTCACCACGACTAGAAGATCCAGGGGAAAGATCACCTTGGTCACGTAGTTGGCATTGGTCAGAATCAGGTTGGGGGCCTGAGCCGTACATTCAGCGAACAGGTTGAACACGATCAGTCCGGCGAACAGATTGACCGCAAACCCCAGGGGTCCGGCGTTAGGCAGATCCCCCCAGCGCGCCTGAAAAACCTGGGAGAACACGAAGGTGTACACCGCAAGCATGAGCAGCGGCGTGAGAAAGCTCCAGGCCCAGCCCAGCATCGACCCCCGATAACGACCCGCCACCTCCCGCTCAACCAGGCGCCAGAGCAACTGTCGGTGGCCAAGCAGGCTCCTTTGAAAGGTGAATGGCCTGCCCCAAGCCATGGCTGCTGTCCTCAAGGTGGTCCGGTGGGACGATCACCGAGAAACTCCATAATCTCCCGGTCCTTAAGGCTCTGTGCCCGGCCTCCGCAGGCTTCCTGCAGGGGGCGGCCCGCCGCCACTTCCCGCAGGCATGTCTGCAGACGGCTGAGCTCGCTCTCCAGGGTGTCGATGCGCTCCATCAGGTTGCGGATCACGTTGGCTTCGGCGTCAGGAAGCTGGGAGTGGGCCAGGGGGTCGATGCGAACTCCAGATTGGTGAATCACACGGCCGGGGATGCCCACCACGGTGCTGTCGGGCCCCACATCCCGCAGCACCACTGAGCCCGCGCCGATGCGGGTGTTGGTGCCCACTGTGATGGCCCCGAGCACCTTGGCGCCGGCCCCCACCACCACGTTCTCCGCCAGGGTGGGATGGCGCTTGCCGTGTACTTTGCCGGTACCACCCAGGGTCACCCCCTGGTAGAGCAGGCAGCGGTCGCCGATCTCGGCCGTTTCGCCGATCACCACCCCCATGCCGTGGTCAATGAACACCCCGTGGCCGATCGTGGCGCCGGGATGGATCTCAACGCCGGTGAACAGCCGACCCAGCTGGGAGAGCATGCGCGGCAGCAGCGGCACGTTCAGGGTCCAGAGGCGGTGGCTGAGGCGGTGCAGCACCAGGGCCTGGAAGCCCGGGTAGCAGAGCAGGATCTCGAGGGTGCCGCGGGCGGCCGGGTCCCGCTCCCTGATGATCCGAAGATCTGCCAGAACAGGGTTCAGGATTCGCCGGATCACAGAACCCAAGGGCCAACGTCAGAGCGGTGCTTTCTTCATCCTGCCTGAGCGGCTTCGCCTTCGAGGCGGCTGTCGCGGGGGCCGATCAGGCCAATTTCCTTACGCAGCAGGTCGATGGTGGCGGCCCCCAGATAGCTCTGGGCGCAATGGATCTGGGGCAGGCGCATCAGCTGGGCGCGGTTCTGGCGCAGGGTCTGCTCCACCAGGGGCAGGCTGGGACGGTCGCAGAGCACGTGGCTGGCGGCCCTCAGCAGGGCCAGCAGGCGGCTGCCCACGTCGGGGTTGGCGGTCATCACCAGCAGCTCGTTGCCGCGCAGGCTGTGCAGGATCACCTCGGCGGCCCTCAGGATGCCGGGGCTGATGCTCACCAGGCCCACGCAGCTGCCGGCCCGCAGCTCTTTGAGCAGGTCGAGCTCGTGGCGGAAGTCGTTGAGGTCGACCGCCACGGCCCGCACGCCGAAGCGCTGGGCAAGCTCTTCCACGGGCTGGAGGAAGTAGCGGCTGGTGACCACCGTGCCGTTGCTGGAGCTCTCCAGCACGGCTTCGAGCTCTTCCATCGGCACCACCTCCACAGGCACCTCCAGGACAGGCTCCAGTTCCTCGGCGATCAGCATCGAGGCGCCGATGTCCTCGCGCGGGGTGGAGACCAGCACCCGGGCGCCGCAGCGCAGGCGCCAGTCGATCTCGCGGGTGAGCAGCTCGCGGGCCTGCTGCAGGGTGCAGCCGGCGTTGAGCAGCCCGTCGACACACTGGCGCACCTCCCGGTCGATGTCGGGGCGCAGGCGGTTACGCAGGCCCGGCGGCACTTTGAGTTCGCGGGGCTTCTGCTGGTCGCGCACGTAGATGCCCGAGCCCGCCATCGCCTCGACGACGCCGTCGTTCTCCAGCTGGCGGTAGACCTTGCTGATCGTGTTGCGGTGCAGGCCGGTCTGCATGGCCAGCTGCCGCGTACTCGGCAGGCGATGGCCCGGCGGGTAGTGCCGGGCGGCGATCGCAAAGCAGATCTGGTTGTAGAGCTGGGTCGACGCCGGGATATCGCTTTCCTGCTGGATGTGGAATCGCACGCCGGAGGAAACCAGTACGGGTTGCGCCACCCTACGGAGCTTCTGCGCCGGTGACAATTCCCCCTGTGGCATACGAGCCTGTGCCGGTTGCTGCCGTCACACGGGCCGCACTCCAGCAGCGCCTCCCGCACCCATCCCTGCCATGGCCGAGTGGATCACGATCGAACCATCCCCCGGGGCACTCCACCCCTGCCCCCTGCGCTGCTGGTGGGAGCCCGCGGCGAAGCCCCCCCGGGGTGGGGTGCTGGTGCTGCCTGAGGTGTTCGGCATCAACAGCTGGCTGCGCAGCACGGCGGCACGGCTGGCGCAGCAGGGCTATGCGGCTCTGGCGGTGCCGCTGATGGCACGCACTGCCCCGGATCTCGACCTGGGCTACAGCGCTGCTGAGCTGGTGATAGGGCGCGCCCACAAGGACAGGGTCCGCACCGATCAGCTGCTGGGGGATCTGCAGGCGGCCGCCACCTGGCTGCAGCGGCGGCTGCCTGGCCGCCCGGGACTGGGCTGCGTGGGCTTCTGCTTTGGCGGCCATGCCGCCCTGCTGGCCGCCAGCCTGCCGGCGGTCAGAGCAACCGCCGCCTTCTATGGCGCCGGGGTGGTCAGCGGCCGGCCGGGCGGTGGACCCCCCAGCCTGGAGGTGCTACCGAATGTGGTTGGTGCCCTGACGTTCTTCTGTGGACGCCTGGATCCACTGATTCCGCCTGCTGATGTGGAGGCGATCGCGGCGGCCCTGGCGGCGGCGGATCCGAGCGGTCAACGCCTGCGTCTGGAGATGGCCGAGGCCGGCCATGGCTACATGTGCGAGCAGCGCTCCGATTACAGCAGCGGCGCGGCGGCCGAGGGCTGGCGCCGGATGCTGGAGCTCTTTGCCGGCGAGCTCGAACCGGGCTGAGGCCGGATCAGACTTCGCTGGGAGCCGGTTCGGCGTTGCCTAGCTGCCGGACCGGGGAGGGGATGGTGCGCACGGCTTTGGCGGCCTGGGCGGCGGCATCCTTCTCCTTGGTGAGCGGCGTCTTGCGCGGGGTCAGGAACATGATCATGTTCCGGCCTTCCCGCTTGGGATCCTGCTGGATCTCGGCGCTCTCCTCGAGATCTTTGGCCATACGGAACAGCAGCAGTTCGGCGAGGGCCGTGTGCTGGATCTCCCGGCCCCGGAAGATCACCGTGCACTTGACCTTGTCACCGTCCTTGAGGAAGCGGACTGCCTGACCGATGCGCACCTGGTAGTCGTGCGAGTCGATCTTGTAGCGCATCTTGACCTCCTTGACTTCGGTCTGATGCGACTTCTTCTTGGCCTCCTTGGCCTTCTTTTCCTGCTCGAACTTGAACTTGCCGTAGTCCATGATCCGGCAGACCGGGGGGTCAGCTTTTTCGCTGACCAGCACCAGGTCGAGGTCGCGGTCCTTGGCCACTTCCAGGGCTTCTTCCCTGGTGATCACCCCGAGCTGGCTGCCGTCGGCATCAACCACCCTGAGCTGGGGGTAGCTGATCCGTTCGTTGATGTTGGGGAGCTCCCGGACGGGGGCGCGGCGATCGAAACGGGGACGAGGTGGCATTCAGAGAGGCGAGGGACCGGCAGTGGTCTCGTGGAACTGGTGGAACCACATGGTTACCCTAGGACGCGCTGCACCGCCCGCAACGCCTGCTGGAGCGGATCGTCGCCCTCGAGCCACAAGGGTTGATGCTGACGGCGGAACCAGGTGCGCTGCCGCTTGGCGTACTGGAGCGTGCGCCGGGTGGTCAGGGAGATGGCCTCCGCTTCCTGCAGCTCTCCGGCCAGCAGCGAGCGGGCTTCGCCGTAGCCGATGGTGTCCAGCAGGGGCAGCTCGGCCCCGTAGTGGTGGATGAGTGCTTCGGTTTCCGCCACCAGTCCATCGCTGTAGAGCTGCTGGCTGCGTAGGCCGATGCGCTCACGCAGATCCAGGGGGTTCAGGCCCAGCTCCAGAAGTCGCCAGGGCGGCGGGCAGGCGCTTGGCTGGTTGGCGTAGGGCCGGCCGGTGGCGTAAATCACCTCCAGTGCCCGTTGAGTGCGCACGGCGTCGGCGGGGGCGATCCGGCCGGCGGAGAGAGGATCGGCCTGGCTCAGGAGCTGGTGGCAGAAGGGCTGACCGAGCTCCTGCAGTTGGGCCCGCAGGGCGGGCTGGGGTGGCACCGCCGGAGGTTGGAGTCCCTGGGTGAGAGCCCGCAGATAGAGGCCACTGCCGCCCACGAGCAAGGCCACATCCCGGCGGCGGTGCTCGGCGGCGATGGCTGCCCGTGCGGCGCTGCAGAACTCCTGCAGGTTGATCGGCTGGTCGGGGTCCCGCAGGTCGAGCAGGTGATGGCGCACCCGGGCGCGCTGCTGGGCGTTCGGTTTGGCGGTGCCGATGCTCATGCCGCGATACAGCTGGCGGGAGTCGACCGAGAGCACGGCCAGATCCAGGGCTTCAGCGAGCTCGATCGCCAGGGCGGTCTTGCCGCTGGCGGTGGGTCCCATCAGGGCGATCAACAGGGGCGGCTGGGGCATGGAATCCTGGGGGGTGCACCCCTGGCTCGAATGGGCCGCCAGAGGCCCCTGAGGGCGGCTGTGAGCCTTCGGTGGTAAACTGCAGACCTCCGGCAAGGGTTCAGGCGTGTATTTCGCCCGTCAAGCCCACTTTCAATTGCCCGGCCGTTTATCTTCTCCCATGGACTTCGCCGTCCGCCAGGTGTGCCCCCCGGAATGAGCGACGCTTCCAAGATCCAACACGCCTACGGCGCCGAGCAGATCCAGGTGCTCGAGGGCCTCGAGCCGGTGCGCAAGCGCCCGGGCATGTACATCGGCACCACGGGGCCGAGGGGCCTGCATCACCTTGTCTATGAGGTGGTCGACAACTCCGTCGACGAGGCTCTCGCAGGCCACTGCGACGCCATCCTGGTGCGCCTCTGTGAGGACGGCTCCGCCGAGATCACCGACAACGGCCGCGGCATCCCGACCGACATCCATCCCCGCACCGGCAAGTCGGCCCTAGAAACAGTGCTGACCGTTCTGCACGCCGGCGGCAAGTTCGGCAGTGGCGGCTACAAGGTGTCCGGCGGCCTGCACGGGGTGGGCATCTCCGTGGTCAATGCCCTCAGTGAGTGGGTTGAGGTCACTGTGCGCCGCCAGGGCCAGGTGCACCGGCAGCGTTTCGAGCGCGGTGCGCCGATCGGCAGCCTGCGCTCCGAGGACGACCCCAGTGGTGCCACTGGCACGGCGGTGCGCTTCAAACCCGACCTGGAAATCTTCAGCGGCGGGATCGAGTTCGATTACGCCACCCTCTCAGGCCGGTTGCGCGAGCTGGCGTATCTCAACGGTGGAGTCCGCATCGTCTTCCGCGACGAACGCGAGGCGGCCAAGGGCGCCGATGGCGCACCCCATGAGGAGGTGTACCACTACGAAGGCGGCATCCGCGAGTACGTCACTTACATGAATGCGGGCAAGGATCCGCTCCATCCCGACATCATCTACGTCAATGCATCCAAGGATGGCGTGCAGGTGGAAGCGGCTCTGCAGTGGTGCGTGGACGCTTACTCCGACAGCATTCTCGGTTTCGCCAACAACATCCGCACCGTCGACGGAGGCACCCACATTGAGGGCCTGAAAACGGTGCTCACACGCACCCTCAACACCTTTGCCAAGAAGCGCGGCAAGCGTAAGGATGCTGATTCCAATCTCGCCGGTGAGAACATCCGTGAAGGCCTCACGGCCGTGCTTTCGGTGAAGGTGCCAGATCCCGAGTTCGAAGGTCAGACCAAGACCAAGCTCGGCAACACCGAGGTGCGCGGCATCGTCGATTCAGTGGTGGGTGAGGCCCTCGGGGAATTTCTGGAATTCCATCCCCAGGTGATCGACCTGATCCTCGAGAAGGCTATCCAGGCCTTCAATGCGGCTGAGGCAGCCCGCCGGGCCCGGGAGTTGGTGCGACGCAAGTCGGTGCTGGAGAGTTCCACCCTGCCCGGCAAGCTGGCCGACTGCAGCTCCCGCGATCCCTCCGAATCGGAGATCTACATCGTGGAGGGTGATTCGGCCGGAGGCTCCGCCAAGCAGGGGCGTGATCGGCGCTTCCAGGCGATCCTTCCCTTACGTGGCAAGATTCTCAATATTGAGAAAACCGATGACGCCAAGATTTACAAAAACACGGAGATTCAGGCCCTGATCACGGGCTTGGGGTTGGGGATCAAGGGCGAGGAATTCAACCTCTCGGCCCTGCGCTATCACCGCATCGTGATCATGACCGACGCCGATGTGGATGGGGCCCACATCCGCACGCTGCTGCTCACCTTCTTCTATCGCTACCAGAAGACCCTGCTGGAAGGTGGCTATATCTACATCGCTTGTCCGCCGCTCTACAAGGTGGAGCGTGGCAAGAACCACACCTATTGCTATAACGAGCAAGATCTCAAGAAAACTCTTCAGGGGTTCGGTGAGAAGGCTAATTACACTATCCAGCGCTTCAAGGGCCTCGGCGAGATGATGCCCAAGCAATTGTGGGAAACCACGATGGATCCCACCACCCGCACGATGAAACGGGTGGAAATTGAAGACGCCGCCGAGGCCGATCGCATCTTCACGATTCTGATGGGCGACAAGGTGGCCCCCCGCCGCGAATTCATCGAAGCCCACAGCGCCGAACTGGATTTCGCCCAGCTCGACATCTGATGGACTGGCGCTGGATCTGGCTTCTCGGCTTCGCTCTGATCGCCCCGGCCGCCCTGCCTGCCGGGGGCGCCGAACGTCGGTCTCCCGAGTTGCGCCGCCGCCAGGGTCAGGAGCCCCTGTTGGCCGATGGGCTTTTGGCTGCCGATCTGTCCTTGCGCTGCTCTCCCCATCACCGGGCTCCCTGCCTGATCCGCCTGGAGCGGGGAGAACCGCTGCGGCTGCTGCGTAGCTGGAGTGAGCCGGGTGGCCGTCGTTGGCTGCAGGTGCAGACCCAGACCAGCCTCCAGGCTGGTCCCTGCCGCGGCTGGCTTCCCGGGTGAGGGATGCCCTGCTGGTGGCGTGCGGGGCGGTGCCCGGCAGTTGGCTGCGGCTGAGGCTGGTGAACCATTTCGAACCTCGGCTGCCCCGCAAGCACTGGGCCACTTTTTTGGTGAACGTGTCCGCATCCTTTGCCCTTGGGCTGCTGGTGGCCCTGGACCGTCGCTGCGGCCTGGTCGGCAACGGCTTGCCGCTGCTGCTGGCCACCGGCTTCCTGGGCAGCCTGAGCACGTTTTCCACCCTGATGGTGGAAGTGCTGCAGACCCTGCAGAGGGGCCATCGCCGTGAGGCGCTCATGCTGGCGGTGGGATCGGTGCTGGCGGGGGCGGTGGCGCTGGATCTGGGCCTGCGGCTGGGGGGGCGATGAGCGGCCCGGATCGGCTGCGGCGGCGACGGCTGCGGTTCGAACTCCAGGAACTGGCGCTGGTGGGCGCCGGCGCCATCCCAGGTGCCCTGTTGCGCTGGCAGGCAGGAGTGCGACTGGGTCCGGGGCTGGGCGGTGGCGTTGACGGCACGGCCGCCGCCCACCTGTTGGTGAATCTGGCTGGGTCGTTGCTGCTGGGAGTCCTGGCGGGCCCGATTCCCTGGCGCACGCCGCTGCTGCTCCTGCTGGGGATCGGCTTCTGCGGCTCGCTCACCACGTTCAGCTCCTGGATGCTGGATCTGGTGGAGCTGCAGCGGCGGGGTGATGGGTCGGCTGCTCTGGGTCAGGCCGCCCTCAGCCTGGTGCTGGGGCTGGCTGCCGCGGCATCGGGCTACGGGCTGAGCCATTGGCTCTTCCCGCGCCTGCGCCGCTGGCACGTCTGCAGGCGGGGTGCCTAGCTCAGGCCCCCAGCGCCGCCTCAATCGCGGTCGTGAGCTCAGCGCCATCGGGCTCGACGGCGCTCTTGAACCGGCCCACTACGGTTCCGTCCTTGCCGACCAGGAATTTCTCGAAGTTCCACTCCACATCGCCGGCTGGCTCCACCGTGGTGAGCAGGTCGTAGGGAGCGGTCTTGGTGCCTTTGGCGTGCACCTTGTCGAACAGCTCGAAGCTGGCGCCGTAGGTGGCGGAGCAGAACTGCTGGATCTCGGTCAGCGTGCCCGGCTCCTGGGCCCCGAAGTCGTTGCAGGGAAAACCCAGCACCTTGAGGCCGCGGGGCCCGTAGCTGTCCTGTAGCTTCTGCAGCCCGGCGTACTGGCGGGTGAAGCCGCAACGGCTGGCCACGTTCACGATCAGCAGCACGGAGCCGCTGTAGTCACCCAGTGTTTTCTCAGCGCCGCTGGCGCTGCGCACCATCACATCCGACACATTGACAGCCATGGAAAATCCTCAGTTGGCTGGACCCTAGGCGGGCGATGTCGCTGTGATGGGCCTTCGCCCATACACTCGGATTGCCGCGATCCTTCAGGCCGATGAGCGAGGGAACCAGCGGCAGTGGTGCCACCTCAGCGGGGGTGGTCAGCAATGGCCGGCTGCCCGTGGCCGAAGTGGTGGCGCGGCAGTTGGAGGCGCTGCTCACAGCTGGCAATTACGCCGGCGTCAAGCTGCTGCTGGAGCCGGTCCAGCCAGTCGACTGCGCCGAGGCGATCGGCGCCCTGCCGCAGACCTTGCAGGCCCTGGCGTTCCGCCTGCTAGCCAAGGACGAGGCGATCGAGGTTTATGAGTACCTCGATCCGCCGGTGCAGCAATTGCTGCTGGAGCGGCTTCGCTCCGGTGAGGTGCTGGAGCTGGTGGAGCAGATGTCGCCCGATGATCGGGTGCGGCTGTTCGATGAGTTGCCCGCCAAAGTGGTGCGCCGGCTGCTGGTGGAGCTGAGCCCGGCCGAGCGGCGCGTCACCGCCCAGTTGCTGGGCTATCAGCCCGAAACCGCCGGCCGTCTGATGACGACCGAATTCATCGATCTCAAGGAGTTCCACAGCGCCGCCCAGGCCCTCGACATCGTCCGTCGCCGCGCCCGCGACACCGAAACCGTCTACAGCCTCTACGTCACCGACGCCTCCCGCCATCTCACCGGCATCCTGTCGCTGCGCGATCTGGTCATGGCCGATCCGGAGGATCGCATCGGCGATGTGATGACACGGGAGGTGGTCAACGTGACCACCACGGCCGATCAGGAGGAGGTGGCCCGCATCATCCAGCGCTACGACTTTCTGGCCGTGCCGGTGGTGGATCTGGAGCAGCGCCTGGTGGGGATCGTCACCGTCGACGACGTGATCGACGTGATCCAGCAGGAGGCCACCCGCGACCTCTACGCCGCCGGCGCCGTGCAGGCCGGTGATGAGGACGACTACTTCCAGAGCAACCTGTTCACAGTGGCTCGCCGCCGGGTGGTGTGGCTGCTGGTGCTGCTCGTTGCCAATACCGGAACCTCGGCGGTGATCGCTTCCGAGGAAGGGGTGCTCAAGGAAGTGGTGCGGTTGGCAGCCTTCATCCCGCTGCTGATCGGCACCGGCGGCAACGTGGGTGCACAGAGTTCCACGGTGGTGATTCGCGGCCTGAGCACCCAGCGCATCCAGGCCCTGGGGGTGTGGCGCACGGTGGGGCGGGAGGCGCTCTCAGGATTGCTGCTTGGTCTGCTGCTGGTGATCGTGGTGGTGCCGTGGGCCTGGCAGGTGGGGGGCGGGATGCTGGTGGCCACAGCCGCCGGTATCAGCCTGGTCTGCATCACCACCCTGGCGGCAACCGCCGGCGCCTCGCTGCCGCTGCTGTTTGACCGGCTGGGCCTTGACCCGGCCCTGATGTCGGCGCCGTTCATCACCACCGCTACCGACGTGGCCGGGGTACTTATTTATCTGAAGACGGCGTCCTGGCTGCTGAACCACGTGGGACTGCCGGCCTGAGCGATCTGGGCTGCAGCGGGCGAGCGCGCTGGGCACCGTGGAACTCACGCCTTTCCTGAGAGGACCTTCACACTTCTTTAGGTTAGGCTTCACACACCGTCAGAAGTTCCTCGTCGTGGTCACCGCCCTCTCCACCCGTCCAGCGACCCTCCAGGCGACTCCCGTGGTCGAAACACGCCAGGCCCCCATCGCCGTTCGTACCCTGCCGCCGGTGGATGGCGACCTGGTGCGCTCCTACCTGCGCGACATCGGCCGCGTGCCGCTGCTGACCCATGAGCAGGAGATCACCCTGGGCCGTCAGGTGCAGGAGCTGATGCGTCTGGAGGAAGCGGAGCAGGAACTGGAGATGCGAGCGGGCGGTCAGAAGCCGAGCGCCGAGGAATGGGCGAATGCGACGGGTCTGAGCCCGGCCCTGCTGAAGCGCAAGCTGGCCAGCGGCCGCCGTGCAAAGGAGCGGATGGTGGCTGCGAACCTGCGGCTGGTGGTGAGCGTGGCGAAGAAATACACCAAGCGGAACATGGAGCTGCTGGACCTGATCCAGGAGGGAACGATCGGTCTGGTTCGGGGTGTGGAGAAGTTCGACCCCACCCGCGGCTACAAGTTCTCCACCTATGCGTATTGGTGGATCCGCCAGGGGATCACGCGGGCGATCGCGGAGAAGAGCCGCACGATCCGGCTGCCGATCCACATCACCGAAACGCTGAACAAGCTGAAGAAAGGCCAGCGGGAACTGAGCCAGGAGCTGGGCCGCACGCCCACGCTGAGTGAACTGGCGGTGGCGGTGGAGCTGCCGGAGGAGGAGGTGAAGGATCTGCTCTGCCGGGCGCGTCAGCCGGTGAGCCTGGAAACGAAGGTGGGCGACGGGGACGACACGGAGCTGCTGGATCTGCTGCAGGGAGATGGAACGCTGCCGGAGGAGAGCGTGGATAGCGAGTGCCTGCGGGGCGACATGCGGGCGCTGCTGGAGCAACTGCCGGAGCTGCAAAGGAGTGTGCTGACCATGCGCTTCGGCATCGATGTGGAGGAGCCCATGAGCCTCACGGGCATCGGCCGCATCCTGGGCATGAGCCGCGATCGCGTCCGCAACCTCGAGCGCGACGGCCTGGCTGCCCTGCGTCGCCTCAGTGATCAGGTCAAGGAGTACAGCGATGCGGCAATGATTCAGATGTGACAAGAAAGGAGGGGATAATGCTGGCTTCCAGTTGCCTTCTTGCCGCCAAGCAACGAGTTTTCTCCTCCTGAATCACGCGACTTTAATGTCGCATTTTTCCTGACAGAACGGAATTGAATGCTGAAGATCAGTCGCCGTATCCAATCAATCTGAGCTGAATTGATACGATCGCTGCTTCCGCGCGATCGTGGATGTTGCACAAGCCTGGCTCAGATGGTCTTGGCGAGGACCCTCCGCAGGTGCCTTTCTTGCAGCCTGGGTCAGGGCTCATTCGCCAGTTCAAGGCCTGTCTGGTGGCTGGATTGCTGCTGGTGCTGCCGATCCTTCTCTTCGTTCACCGCTACATCGACGACTACGGCCGCTCGATGGATGGGGAATTCCGCTGGACCGAAGTGGGGCGTCCCCTTGCCGATGGTCTTTTCGCCTTGGTGAATCTGGGGGCTCCGGCCGTGGCCGTGGCTCCGCTGCACCAGCTTCTGGCTGTAGGGGTGCTGGCTCTCACGGCTGTGGTGGCTGCGCGCGCCTATGGGCTGCGCTCACCGCTCTGGAGCCCACTGGCCACCCTGCCGCTGCTGGGGCAGCCCTATGCCCTGGAAAACCTGTCCTACGGGTTCGATTCCTTCTTTATGGCCATAGCCCTGGGACTGGCCGTTGTGGCTGCCGTGGTGCTCCACCGGGTGGTCACGAGGCAGGGGCTGCTTGTGAGCGCGGCTCTCTTGCTGGCCTCCCTCTGCCTCTACCCGCCGGGAACCAGTGGCTTCCTGCCCTTTGCTCTGATGTTGGTGGTGGGGGAATCCCTGGGCCTGGCGGCGCCGGTGCTGGCCCGTCCCTCCCTCCGGCAAAGGCTGGTGCGCGTGTGGGTCACCTATGGCCTCGCGCTGGCCAGTTACCTGATGCTGATGCGACTGGTGTTCCAGGAGCGCACTTCGTACGCAACTGAACAGGGCCGGGCGCTTCCCCTCGACGCGGCCCTGCCCGCCCAGCTCCTGCGCCATGCCCTGGAGTTCTGGCGGGTCCTCTTCGATGACTGGAGTCGCTGGCCGATCAGCGTCCCCTGGCTCCTGCTGCCGCTGGCCTATGCCGTCGTGGTCTGGATCGCTGTCGGGCGTCCGCCGATGGGCCGCCGTGGCCGCCTGGAGAGGTCGGGCTGCACGGCTCTGGTCCTGGCGGCTGTTGCACTGATCGCCCTGGTGTCACCCGGCGCCCTGCTGGGCCTGGAGGATCCCCTGGCCCGGGTGCCGCGCCTGCTGCTGTTTATTGGCCCGCTGCTCTCGGCGCTGGCCCTGCAGATCGTGGCCGGGACCGCCCAGCTCGGCTGGAGGCTGATCCCCCGGGCTGCGGTGGCTGCCCTGGCCTGGTTGCTGGTGGTGGTTGCCTATGCCTACGGCCATGCCACCGCGGCCCAGGCGATCTATGAGCAGGGGAGAGTCTCGCGGCTCATCGACGGGATCTCCCGGCTGCAGGTGCAGCTGCCGGAGGCCAGGCTCACGGCGGTCCGCTTCGAAGGCGGCATGCCGCAATCCCCGACGCTGCGCAACAGCCAGACCAAATTCCCTCTGCTGGACCGCCTGGTGCCCCGGCTGATCAACGACGACTGGATCTGGGGACGCAAGCAGCTCCAGTTCCATGGCCTGGCGTTCGAGCGCAGCAAGCTGGAGTCGGGGGAGTTTCCTGATGGCCCCTGCGTGCCTTCAGAGATCACCGCCTGCAGTGCCGAGTACATCCTGCACGTGCAGGACGGAACCGTGCTGGTGCGCATGCTCTGAAGCCTTGAGGGACGTACCTTCCAATCCGCGGACCCTGCGCCGGGTTCTGCTCGCCTGGGGGAGGCTGCATGGCCGCCAGGGGATTCCCTGGACGCTGCGCCTGGACGGCAGCCGTCCGGAGGGCGGAGAACCCTTGTGTGCCTACCGTGTCTGGATCGCCGAGGTGATGCTGCAGCAGACCCAGCTGCGGGTCGTCCGTCCGTACTGGCACCGCTGGATGGAGGTGTTTCCTTCGGTGGAGGTGCTGGCGACTGCCGACGAGCAGCAGGTGCTGCTGAACTGGCAGGGTCTTGGCTTCTACCGCCGGGCCCGGCGGCTGCACCAGGGCGCCCACCAACTGCTGGGGCCAGCTGGAGCTGGCACTGATCCCTTTCCCAGCACACTTGAGGGATGGCTGGCTCTGCCCGGCATCGGCCGCAGCACGGCCGGCAGCATCCTCAGCTCCGCCTTCGACCTGCCCTATCCGATCCTCGACGGCAACGTGCAGCGGGTGCTGGCCCGGCTGACCGGCTGCCGCCAACCCCCCAAACGGGAGCGCGCAGCCTTCTGGCGGCTGAGCGAGTCCCTGCTCGATCCGCGGCGGCCCCGAGCGTTCAACCAGGCGCTGATGGATCTGGGGGCCACGGTCTGCACCCCCCGCAACCCTCGTTGTGGCGAGTGCCCCTGGCGGCCCCACTGCGCTGCCTACGCTGCCGGCAACCCTGCCGCCTATCCCGTGAAGGACGCCAGTCAGCCCCTGCCGATTCAGGTGATCGGTGTGGGGGTGGTCCTCGATGGCGGCGGCCGGGTGCTGATCGATCAGCGGCTTCCAGAGGGGCTCCTCGGTGGCCTGTGGGAGTTTCCGGGCGGCAAGCAGGAACCCGAGGAGCCGATCGAGGCCACGATCCGCCGCGAGCTGCGCGAGGAACTGGCGATCGAGGTGGAGGTGGGCGAGGAGCTGATCGTCCTGGAGCACAGCTACAGCCACAAGCGCCTCCGCTTTCGCGTGCATCTCTGCCGGTGGTTGGCAGGTGTGCCGCAGCCGCTGGCCAGTCAGCAGGTGCGCTGGGTGGAGCCCAATGCCCTCAGCGAGCATCCCTTCCCGGCTGCCAACACCCGCATCATTGCCGCTCTGCACGCCTGGCTTGGAGGCCTGGACAATCCCGGCCATGGTGGGCAGGAGCTGCCATCGGCCTGATGACTACCCTGCCCCAGGTGCTGTGTTTCGGCGAAGCGCTTGTGGACCGCCTCGGTCCCCCGGGCGGTGACCCGGCCATGGATCAACCCGTCGAGGACTGCCTCGGCGGGGCTCCCGCCAATGTGGCCTGCGCTCTGGCCAGGCTGGGCACCGGCTCGGCTTTGTTGGGGCGCCTCGGCGAAGATGGGATCGGTGCTGCCTTCCGCGAGCTCTTCAGCTCCCGGGGTGTGGACATCAGGGCCTTGCAGTGGGATCCGAGGCGGCCCAGTCGCACGGTGCTGGTGCGGCGCGACAGCGCGGGGGATCGCAGCTTCGGTGGCTTTGCCGGTGAGCGGGGCGACGGGTTCGCGGATCAGGCTGTGGAGGCTTCGGCCCTGGCGGCACCGCTGGAGGAGCTGATCGCCGCTGCCCGCTGGTTGCTGGTGGGCACGATTCCGCTGGCCTCTGAAGCCTCAGCCGCTTCCCTGCACCTGGCTCAGAAGCGCGCCGCTGCGGCCGGGATCCCCCTGGCCCTTGATGTGAACTGGCGCCCCACCTTCTGGCCCGACGCGCCTGAGCAGGCCCTGGCCCGTATCCGGCCCCTGCTGGCCTCTGCTGCCTTAATCAAGGTGTCCGCCGAGGAGGCCGACTGGATCGCCAGCAGCCGCGACCCCCAGCGGATCAGCGACTCCCTGCCCCTGGGGCCGGCCGTGCTGATCACCGACGGTCCAGGCGCCCTGAGCTGGTGGCTGGGTGGCCAGACCGGTCGCCTGGAGGCCTTCAGGGTGCCGGTGGTGGACACCACCGGGGCGGGCGACGCCTTCCTGGCAGGGCTGCTGCACCGTCTCTGCCAGGAGCCGGAGCTGCTGGTCTGCGGCAGCACGGAGCGGGTGCTGGAAGCCATGCGCTTTGCCAGCGCCTGCGGCGCCCTGGTCTGCCAGGGTGCCGGGGCGATCGATCCCCAGGCCACCCAGGCTCAGGTGCTGGCGTTTCTGGAGAACGTCTGATCACGCTGTGAGAAGGCTGATTCATGGTTCAAGATGGTGGCGGCAAGGTAGGACTTTGAAGCGTGTCGTTGAGCGAGCTCTCGGTCTTTCACCCACCAGGACATCTGTCCCACCCCGATAATCCTTTTGGCAAAGATATTGCCAATGCTCAGCTATACCGTGCGCTTGTCAGATATGGCGGATATCAGCGAATGCATGTGCTGAACCAGCTTGGTTTGGCTGACGAGCAGCTGATGCAAGGCCTTGACCCAGGCGCTGAGTCTGATTGTGCGATCAGTGGAGGCTCCTTGTTGTCCACGGACATTCCGGCCCGGTGTGGCGTTCTGCTGAGGGGGCAGCCCTATCTTTCCGAGCTGGCCTGGTTGCGAAGAAGTGCCGCTTCAGAAGATTCCTACAGTCTGGTTGGGCTGATTCATACGATTGCGCCGCCCGCAATTCGCGAGTCGATCGGGGCTGCGGCGATTGCGCCAGTCGCGGAGTGGGATGCCTTGGTCTGTACCTCACCGTGCGTGCAGCAGTCAATGGTGCAGATGTTTGACCGCTGCAATGACCACCTTGTTGAGCGTCTGGGCGCACGCCGCTTCACACGCCCCCAATTGCCGATCATCCCCTTAGCCGTTGACGTTGAGGCGATCGCCCGCTCAGCTTCTTGTGCTGAGAGTCGACTTCGCTTGAGGGGCCGCCATTCCATTGAAGATGGTGAGACACTTGTGATCTGGGTGGGACGGTTGTCATTTTACGAAAAGGCATTCCCACAGGCGATGTTTCAAGCTGTGCAGGAAGCGGCCAGGATGTCTGGTCAAAGAGTGCACTTTGGGCTTTGTGGTTGGTTTCCAGGTGGAGATACTGATCATAAGCGTTATCTCCAGGCGGCAAAGATCTATGCTCCAGATGTGAATGTTATATTCTGGGACGGGAACAACAAAGATTTGCTGTCTGACTGTTGGGCGGCAGCGGACATCTTTCTCTCATTGGTTGATAACATCCAGGAAACGTTCGGCTTGACCCCTGTGGAGGCCATGGCCGCAGGCCTGCCTGTCGTTGTCAGTGACTGGGATGGCTACCGCTCCACCGTCCGACAGGGCCTCGATGGATTCCTGATACCGACCCTTGGAGCCCCCGGTTCACGACTCGGGCGGGCAATGGCTGATCTGCATGCCCTTGGCCTTGAGAATTACCAGACATATGTCGGATCTGTGGCCCAGCACACAGCTGTTCATGTGGGCCGGGCTGCGGAAGCATTGAGGGCGCTGATCACGTCTCCTGAGAAGCGATCGGCGATGGGTGCCTCAGCCGCAAGGCGAGCACGGGATTGCTTTTCCTGGCCTGTGGTTGTCAATCAGTACAACGAGCTATTTGAGGACCTGGCTGTTCGTCGTCAATCGGTATTCTCGGATTCGCCGGCTCGCCCAAGAACTCTGGTCAGCCCGCTTAGAGGAGAGCCATTCGCTGACTTCACAGGATTTTCGACTCAGATTCTCAATCCGAGTACTCGTCTAACGCTTCGCTCGGGGCAATCCAACGCCGGTTTTGATCGAGTCAGGCAAGTCGATCTGGATCGGGTCTTCGGCCGTCTTCATGGCACAGCAAACGAAGCCCAGCGGGTGCTGGAGCTGGTGGCTGCCGGGCCGGGGTTAACGGCAGCGAAACTCCTACAGGCTTTCCCGCCTGCCAGAGGAGAATTCATCATCCTGACCATTGTCTGGCTGGCCAAACTGGGGTTGCTGGATTGGCTGGAATCTTCTTCAGGCCCGCCGTTGATTGTTCAAAAGCCTGGAGCCTGAATCACGGCCCGACGACCTTCAGTATCGAACAACAACTGCACCTGCCATGCCGGCCCGGGGGTGTAGCGCAGCCGCTGGGGCCATTCCACCGCCAGCACCGCCCCCAGGTCCAGGGCCTCCTCCTCCTCCTGGGCGAACAGCTCTTCGGCAGCTACCGGCTGCTCCAGCCGGTAGAGGTCAAGGTGCACCAGGTCGGTGCCGCGGCCGGCGTGCTGACCGCGGTAGTGCTGGGCGAGAGCGAAGGTGGGGCTGGTGATCGGCTCGGTAATCCCCAGACCCTGGGCCAGGCCCTGCACCAGGCAGGTCTTGCCGGCGCCGAGATCTCCCTTCAGCAAAAGGAGCCGGGGCCCTTTGCTCAGCAGCAATGCCGCCAGTTCACGTCCCAACTGACGGGTCGCCGCGGCATCGCTCAGGTGCTGTTGCCAACCCTGCCAACAGCCATTGACCTCGCCCATGCCCTCGCACCGCCTGTAGATTTGCTCACAGCGAGCCCGAAGCCTCGGCGTCTCTGCAGATATTTCAACCCATCCTCCTCCCTTTGAGGGAGTGTCTTCAACCCATGGTGGTTTCCCCCCCCGCGGCTGTGGCCGACTCCACGCTCAGCAATTCCCTGTCGGGCCTGCAGGTCACCGCGTCCTATGTGATCGCTGATCTTGGCCTGGCGGAGTTCGGCCGCAAGGAGATGGCGATTGCCGAAACCGAGATGCCAGGCCTGATGGCCCTGCGTCAGACCTACGGCAGCCAGCAGCCGCTCAAAGGCGCCCGCATCGCCGGCAGCCTGCACATGACGATTCAGACGGCTGTTCTGATCGAAACCCTGGTGGCCCTCGGCGCTGAAGTGCGCTGGGCATCCTGCAACATCTTCTCCACCCAGGATCACGCTGCGGCGGCGATTGCTGCGGCCGGCATTCCAGTGTTCGCCTACAAAGGTGAAACCCTGGACGAATACTGGGCCTTCACCCACCGGATCATGGAGTGGGCCGACGGCGGCACCCCCAACATGATCCTTGACGACGGTGGCGACGCCACCGGGCTGGTGGTGCTGGGCACCAGGGCGGAGCAGGACCCTTCGGTGCTCGATAACCCCGGCAGTGACGAGGAGATCGCTCTTTTCAACTCCATCCGCCAGCGCCTGGCGGCTCAGCCCAGTTTCTATTCGCGCATCCACGCCCAGATCCAGGGCGTCACAGAGGAGACCACCACCGGGGTCGCCCGTCTTTACCAGATGCAGAAGAGCGGTGAACTGCCGTTCCCGGCCATCAACGTGAACGACTCGGTCACCAAGAGCAAATTCGACAACCTCTACGGCTGCCGTGAATCGCTGGTGGATTCGATCAAGCGTGCCACTGATGTGATGGTGGCCGGCAAGGTGGCCCTGGTCATGGGCTATGGCGATGTGGGCAAGGGTTCAGCCCAGTCGCTGCGGGGCCTTGGTGCCAGCGTGATGATCGCTGAGGTGGATCCGATCTGCGCCCTGCAGGCGGCCATGGAGGGCTACCGGGTCGTTCGACTCGACGAGGTGGTGCGCGACGTGGACATCTTCGTGACCGCCACCGGCAACTTCCGCGTGATCACCCACGACCATCTGATCCAGATGAAGGATCAGGCGATCGTCTGCAACATCGGCCACTTCGACAACGAAATCGATGTTGCGTCGCTCAAGCAGTATCCCTGGGACAACATCAAGCCCCAGGTGGATCATGTGCTGTTGCCCAGCGGCAACAAGATCATCCTGCTGGCGGAAGGCCGTCTGGTGAACCTGGGTTGCGCCACTGGCCACCCCAGCTTTGTGATGAGCAACTCCTTCACCAACCAGGTGCTGGCTCAGATCGAGCTGTTCAGCAAGGGCGACCAGTACGGCAAGGAGGTCTACGTGTTGCCCAAGCATCTCGATGAGATGGTGGCCCGCCTCCACCTCGACAAGATCGGCGCCAGGCTCACCGAACTCACCCCCGAGCAGGCCGATTACATCAACGTGCCTGTTGAAGGGCCCTTCAAGTCGGACCACTACCGCTACTGAGTCCGTCCCTGGGACAGCGGCTGCTGAGGAAGTCTCAGCAGCCTGGGCAGGTCTCCACCCCATGGAAGACTTGCAGATGTCGCGGATGACCGGATGGAGATTGAGCTGATCCAGAGGCTGCCGGAGTTGATCGGTGCGGCCGTGGCTGCCAATCCGATCGCTGGGTACGGGGCCATCTTCGGGGCCATGTTTCTGGAGAATCTCTTCCCGCCCATCCCCTCCGAGTTGATCATGCCTCTGGGGGGGTTTTACGTGCAGCAGGGGCAGCTGGCCTTTGTGCCTGTGGTCCTGGCGGGACTGGCTGGCACGGTGCTGGGGGCCCTGCCCTGGTACGGCGTCGGTCGTCTGGTCAATGAGGAGCGCATCGAGCACTGGCTTGAGCGTCATGGCCGCTGGATCGGCATCAGCCCTCAGGAACTGCACCGCAGCCGCAACTGGTTCAACCGCCACGGCACTGCACTGGTGTTCTGGGGCCGGCTGGTGCCTGGCATCCGCACGCTGATCTCCGTGCCTGCCGGCATAGAGATGATGCCGCTCGTTCCCTTCCTGCTCTGGACCACGGCCGGCAGCCTGATCTGGACCCTGCTGCTGACCGTGGCGGGAATGGCGCTCGGGAAGGGCTACACCAATGTGGAGGTCTGGCTGGAGCCGGTGGCCCAGGTGATCAAGGTGCTGCTGGTGCTGGTGGTGCTGGCCTTCGGGGTCTGGCTGGGGCTGAGGACCTGGAAAAAGCGTCAGGACAGGCCCTGACGCGAGTCCACTGAACCGAGGCTCCTGAACCGAGGCTCTTGAACGAGGCCGCTGGGGTAGAGCTTCCGGATCAGTTTCAGAAGGGCACTTCCTCGCTGCTGGGTTCGCCGCCGCCGTAAGCACCGCCGCCGAAACCTCCATCGCTGCCACCCTCGCCATAAGCCCCCTGCTCGGCGTCGCGCTTGGAGCCCAGCAGCTCAAGCCGGTCGACCCGCACCACGGGCTTGCTGCGCTCCTCGCCGGTGGCGCGGTCCGTCCAGCGGTCGAGCTTGAAGGAGCCGATGATGCCCAGCAGTGAGCCCTTGCGGACGTAGTCGGCAGCCACCTGGGCCTGCTTGCCCCAGATCTCGAGGTTGAACCAGTCGGGTTCGTCGTCGCGGCTGCGGCGGTTCACGGCAAGCGTGAGGTTGGCCACCACGCTGCCTGATTCGAAGTAGCGCACTTCGGGGTCGCGGCCGGCACGGCCGACGAGGGTCACGGAATTCACACCCATGGGGGTCTCCAGAAAAGGGGGGATGGGGTCACTTGGACCCATGATGCGCCACGTCCTGCAGCGCTTCTCTCTGCTGGTTCCACCCTTTGGCCCGGATGTCCCACCCCGGTCCAGCCGAGGGGGTTTCAAAGGGGCCCACCTATGATTCGCCCCGCTTGCAGCGCTCCAGTGTTTTTTCGTCGTTTCCAGCTATCCCGTGACATCGGCATCGATCTGGGAACGGCCAACACCTTGATGTACGTTTCCGGTAAGGGGATCGTGCTGCAGGAACCGTCGGTGGTGGCGCTTGATCTGGAGAGGGGCGTGCCCCTGGCGGTGGGCGATGAGGCCAAGCTGATGCTGGGCCGCACTCCCGGCAACATCCGCGCCGTACGTCCCTTGCGCGACGGGGTGATCGCCGACTTCGACGCCGCCGAGATGATGATCAAGTCGTTCATCCAGAAGGGCAACGAAGGCCGCGGCATCGTGGCGCCACGGCTGGTGATCGGCATTCCCAGCGGCGTCACCGGCGTGGAGCGCCGGGCGGTGCGGGAGGCCGGTCTGGCCGGTGCGCGTGAGGTGCATCTGATCGATGAGCCGGTGGCGGCTGCCATCGGTGCAGGTCTGCCGGTCACCGAACCCGTGGGCACCATGATCGTCGACATCGGCGGTGGCACCACTGAAGTGGCAGTGCTCAGCCTCGGCGGCACCGTGCTCAGTGAGTCGGTGCGGGTGGCGGGCGATGAGATCAGCGATGCCATCACGGTGTACCTCAAGAAGGTGCACAACCTGGTTGTGGGCGAGCGCACCGCTGAGGAGATCAAGATCAGGATCGGATCCGCCTTCCCCGACGACGCTCACGACGAATCCTCGATGGATGTGCGCGGCCTGCACCTGCTCTCCGGCCTGCCCCGCACGATCAATGTGCGTGCCGGTGACATCCGCGAGGCGATGGCCGAACCGCTCAACGTGATCGTCGAAGCCGTGAAACGCACCCTGGAGCGCACTCCGCCCGAGCTGGCTGCCGACATCGTCGATCGCGGCATCATGCTTGCGGGCGGTGGCGCCCTGGTGCGGGGCATCAGCGAGCTGATCAGCCACGAGACCGGCATCCTCACGCACGTGGCTCAGGATCCCCTGCTGTGTGTGGTCAACGGCTGCGGCCAGGTGCTGGAGGATTACAAGCGCCTGGAGCGGGTGCTCGACACCCCTGACTTCACCCGTCTCTCCAGCTGAGTCCGGTGCCGTTCGGACGCCTCTCCCGCGTCCCCTGGCTGAGGCCGGTGGTCGGAGCCTGGCCCTGGGCCCTGGTTGCGTTTGCCCTGGTGGCGGTCCGCCTCAGCAAGGGTGCCCTGCTCAGCGATGCCTACGCCCTGCTCAGCCGCCCCTTCTGGCCCGGCAGCGCCCAGAAGGAGTGGTTGCTGGCGTCTCAGCAGCTGGATCAGCAGACCAGGCTCAGCCAGCTGGAGCTCGACAACCGCCGCCTGCGCAGCCTGCTCGATCTGCAGCGGGCCGATCCCGGAAAGGTCACCGCGCCGGTGATCTCCCGTGAACCCGGTGGCTGGTGGCATCAATTGGTGCTGGGGGTCGGTGGGCTGCAAAACATCCAGGCGGGGGATTCGGTGATTGGCCCCGGCGGCCTGATCGGGCGGGTGGAGAGCGTCACCCCCACCACGGCCCGGGTGGCCCTGCTCACCGACACCGCCAGCAAGGTGGGTGTGTGGGTGGCGCGCACCCAGCGCCATGGCCTGCTCACCGGGGTCGGCAGCAGCAGGCCTGTGCTGCGCTTTCTAGAGAAGGATCCCCAGGTGCGCCCAGGTGATGTGGTGGTGACCTCCCCCGCCAGCACGCTGGTGCCGCCTGGCCTGAGCGTGGGGGTGATCCAGTCGGTGGATGTCAAGGCGGTGCCGGCCACGCTGGCGGTGGTGCAGCTGAGTGCCCCGGTGGCCTCGGTCGACTGGGTGCAGGTGCTCACCCGCCGGGAGGCGGCCCCGGCGGGACCCTGAACCATGGCCAGCCTGCATCACCGCCCCCTGTTTGTGGTCAGCGCCCTGGTGGTGCCGTTGCTCACCCTGGCGGCGCCCGGCGTCCTGCGGATCGGCGGGGTTCCCCCCAGCTGGGCTGTGCTTTGGCTGCTGCCCTGGTCGCTGGCGGATGGACCGCTGTCCGGTGCCCTGGCGGGGCTGGCCCTGGGCCTGCTGCTCGACTGCCTCCACCTCGGTGGAGCCACCCAGATGCCCGCCCTGGCCCTGCTGGGTTGGTGGTGGGGCCGGCTGCCGCGGCGGGGCCCGCCGATCGAGCGGAGCTTCAGCCTGGGCCTGCTGGCCATGCTCGGCAGCGCAGTGCTGGGGGTGAGTGTGCTGCTGCAGCGTCAGGGGGGCGGCGGCTGGGCGGCACTGCTCACGGCGGCGAGCCTGCACACCCTGCTGGCCCAGGTGTTGGTCACGGCCCTGCTGGCACCGATGATCTGTTCGTTGCTGCTGCTGCTGTGGCGACGGCACAGTGCCAGCGCACGGGGGTGATCGGATGACGAAACCGATGCTGGATCGGCTCTTCCGCCCAGCACGCCGCTGGAGCCGGCGTGAGCTGATGGCTAGTGCCCTGGTCGCGCTGCTGGCCGGCTGCGGGATCCGTCGCTCCAGCGGACCGGAGCTTCAGTTCTGGACCCTTGATCTGGCCCCCAAGTTCAACGATTACCTGCGTGGGGTGATCGCCGCCTGGGAGCAGGAGAATCCGGGCCTCAAGGTGCGCTGGACCGATGTGCCCTGGGGGTCGGTGGAGCGCAAGCTGCTGGCGGCGGTGTTCGCCCGCACGGCGCCGGATGTGGTGAATCTGAACCCGCTGTTCGCAGCCAACCTTGCCAGCAAGGGAGGGTTGATGGATCTGGATCCGCTCCTGCCTCCGGATGCCGCCGCCAGTTATCTGCCTCTGATCTGGCAGGCCAGCCGCCAGGACGGCAGGCAGTTCGCCATCCCCTGGTATCTCACCGCGCGGATCTCACTGAGCAACAGGGATCTGCTCAACCGGGCGGGCTACAGCCAGCCCCCCAGCCGCTGGGAGGACGTGCCGGCCTTCGCGGAGGCGGTCAGGCGCCGCACCGGCATGTACGCCCTGTTCGTCACGGTGGTGCCCGACGACTCGGCGGAGTTGCTGGAGTCGATGGTGCAGATGGGGGTGACTCTGCAGGATCAGCGCCAGCGGGCCGCCTTCAACACCCCGCCGGGCCGCCGGGCCTTCGCCTTCTGGAGCGACCTCTACCGGCGGGGCCTGCTGCCGCGGGAGGTGGTGAGCCAGGGCTACCGCAGAGCGGTGGAGCTCTACCAGAGCGGTGAGCTGGCTCTGCTCTCCAGCGGCGCCGAGTTCCTGCGCAGCATTCAGACCAATGCCCCCGGCATTGCCGCGCTCACCCGGCCCGGGCCGCCGCTCACGGGCCCCGACGGATTGGCGAATGTGGCGGTGATGAATCTGGCTGTTTCGCGCCAGAGCACCAGAGCCAAGCAGGCGCTCAGCTTTGCCCTGTACCTCACCAATGCTGCCAATCAGGCCCGTTTCGCTGAGGAAGCCCGGGTGCTGCCTTCGGCGCGGCAGGCCCTCGAGCGCATCGAGCAGGGATTGCGCCAGCAGACGCCCGCAGATGCCAAGGAGCAGCTGGTGCGGCAAGCGCGGCTGCAGTCGGTGGAGACTCTCGGCCGGGCGCGGGTGCTGGTGCCGGCCACCCCAGGGGTGAAGCGGCTGCAGGCGATTCTCTACCGCCAGCTGCAGAAGGCCATGCTCGGCCAGATCGATAGCGATCAGGCGCTGGCGGAAGCGGAACGCGAGTGGAACGTCTACGCCGAAGCCCGCTGGCCCTGACCGGGCACTGCCCCCTGACTTGTGGAATAAATCATTAAGTCTTGGCTGAGTCCCCGCTGAGAGACTGAAAGCTCGCCGCTTCGTAACTGCCTCTCAAGGTATGGTTGCTTTTCTTCATGACTGGATTCCGATGCCTCTGGAAGCGGATCCCCGGCTACAGCAGGGTGAATCTTCCCCGGAGTCTTCATCAGAGCCCCGCGCCACCCTGCTGGTGGTAGACGACGAAGCCACCGTGCGCCGTGTGCTGGTGATGCGCCTTCAGCTGGCCGGCTACAGGGTGGTCTGCGCCGAAGACGGTGAGCAGGCCCTGGCCCTTTTCCATGACGAGCAGCCGGATCTGGTGGTGCTCGATGTGATGCTGCCCAAGCTGGATGGATTTGCCGTCTGCCGCAGATTGCGGGCCGAATCCTGCGTACCGATCATTTTTCTCTCGGCTCTGGATGCCATCGCCGAGCGGGTGGCTGGCCTTGATCTCGGTGCCGACGACTACCTGCCCAAGCCGTTCAGTCCCAAGGAGCTCGAAGCCCGCATCGCCACCATCCTGCGGCGTGTGGGCCGGGGCTCCGCCGCCGCCGAACCGCGCGACGTGCCTGCCGGACAGGGAGTCATGCGCGTGGGCGATCTGGTGGTCGACACCAACCGCCGCCAGGTCACCCGTGATGGTGAGCGCATCGGTCTCACCTATACCGAATTCAGCCTGCTGGAGCTGCTCTTCCGCGACCCCGGCCGGGTGGTGCCACGGGCCGAGATCCTCGAGCAGCTGTGGGGCTATCCACCCCGCCGTGCCGCCGACCTGCGCGTGGTCGATGTCTATGTGGCCCGTCTGCGCGGCAAGCTTGAGCCCGATCCGCGCAATCCCGAGCTGATCCTGACGGTGCGAGGCACCGGCTATGCCTCCCAGCGGATGGCCGAGCCGGCCGTTGCGGCCACCGCCTGAGGCCCTCGGCCCTTTCTGAGCTCCTCGGTCCTTCAGGATGGGGCTCCTGTCTGAGTTCTGCCGCCTTGCCGGAGACGCGCTTCAACCGCCTGGAGCAGGCCCGCCTGGAGAAGGCTGAGGTCCTCAGGGGCCTGGGCCTGGCTCCCTACGGGCTGCGCTTCGATCCCAGCCATCGCCACGCCGAGCTGCAGCGTCTGCATGCCGATCTGGCCAACGGCCAGGAGCGCGACGAGAGGGTTTCGGTGGCTGGACGGGTGATGACCCGCCGGGTGATGGGCAAGCTGGCCTTCTTCACCCTGCTCGATGAGACCGGCCCGATCCAGTTGTTCATCGAGAAGGCCACCCTGGCGGCTGCCCTGCCGGATCAGCCCGAGGCCTTTGCCCAGCTCACCACCCTGGTGGACAGCGGCGACTGGATTGGCGTGAGCGGAAGCCTGCGCCGCACCGACCGCGGCGAGCTCTCAGTGAAGGTGACCGACTGGCAGATGCTCAGCAAGGCCCTGCAGCCCCTCCCCGACAAGTGGCACGGCCTGGCGGATGTGGAAAAGCGCTACCGCCAGCGCTACCTCGACCTGGTGGTCTCCCCCCAGACCCGCGAGACCTTTCGGCGCCGGGCCCTGCTGGTGAGCGGCATCCGCCGCTGGCTGGATGAGCGCCAGTTCCTGGAGATCGAAACGCCGGTCCTCAATGCCGAGGCTGGCGGCGCCGAAGCCCGGCCCTTCACCACCCACCACAACACCCTCGATCTGCCGCTGGTGCTGCGGATCGCCACCGAACTGCACCTCAAGCGGCTGGTGGTGGGCGGCTTCGAGCGGGTCTACGAACTGGGCAGAATCTTCCGTAACGAAGGGGTGAGCACGCGCCACAACCCCGAATTCACCACGGTCGAGATTTATCAGGCCTACACCGATTACACCGACATGATGGCGCTCACCGAGGAGCTGATTGCCACGGTTTGCCAGCAGGTGTGCGGCACCACGGTGATCGAGTATCAGGGCACCACCATTGATCTGACCCCCCCCTGGCGGCGGGCCACCATGCATGAGCTGGTGGAGCAGGCCACGGGCCTGGATTTCAACGGCTTCAGCAGCCGCGAGCAGGCCGCTGAAGCCATGGCCGCTGTGGGTCTGGAGGTGCCTGATGCGGCCGACAGCGTCGGTCGTCTGCTCAATGAAGCCTTTGAGCAACGGGTGGAGGAGTCGCTGATTCAGCCCATCTTCGTGACCGATTACCCGGTGGAGATCTCCCCCCTGGCCCGCGCCCACCGCAGCAAGCCCGGGCTGGTGGAGCGCTTCGAGTTGTTCATCGTGGGCCGGGAAACCGCCAACGCCTTCAGTGAGCTGATCGATCCGCTCGACCAGCGCCGGCGCCTGGAGGCCCAGCAGGAGCGCCGCATTGCCGGTGATCTCGAGGCCCATGGAGTCGACGAAGACTTTCTCCATGCGCTTGAAGTGGGCATGCCCCCGACCGGCGGGCTTGGCATCGGCATCGACCGGCTGGCGATGCTGCTCACCGACAGCCCGAGCATCCGCGATGTGATCGCCTTCCCCCTGCTGCGGCCGGAAGCCCCGCCGCCGGTGGGCTGATCCGGCGCAATGAGATAATGGAGCTTAATCGGACTATCCCCCAGCCCATGAGCGGTGAGCGCGTCGGTTTCCGCTTCAAACACGCGGATGCGGTGGTCAAGCGCAATCCCCAGGGCCGCTCCCGCCGTGGCTGGGTGATGGAGCCTGTGGAGCAGACCACCAGCCGTGGCACCAAGATGCCGGCCTATCGCATCCGCTGGCGCGACAGTGAACGCCCCGAGATCGTGCTGCAGCACATGCTGATCGCCGATCCAGATCCCACGCCTCCCCCCGAGGGAGTGAGCCTGGAGCCCCCCGCTCCCAAGAAATAGGTCTGTCCGTCCGTTCGAACCCTTGGCCTCACCTTCAGTTCAGCTGTTCAACTCCAGCCCTTGAGGCGGTACACGAGCAGGCCGAGATGTTCCTTGACGGCCAGGCTGCTCAGCAGCAGGGATCCCGCGTCTGGCCAGAGTGACAGCAACACCGACCCGGCGGTGGGCGTGCCGAGCTGATCACGGGCCGGCAGCAGGTAGTCGCAGGCCACCGGCACAACCTTGAGCCCGCTCTGGCGGCGGAAGCTGGCCAGGGCTCTTGGCATGTGCAGGGCGCTGGTCACCAGCAGAACCGTGGACCAGTCGCGGTCTTTGCCGATCCGGCGCAGATCCTTCGCCTCCTCGGCGGTGGTCCTGGCCTGATCACTGAGCAGAAGGCGATCAGCGGGGACCCCCAGCTCCAGCGCCAGGTTGCGGGCGCTGATGGCTTCGGCAGGTGCTGGGTCCCCACCGCTGAAGCTCACCCGGCCTCCGCTCAGCAGCAGCAGGGGCGCCCGCTCCTCCCGCAGCAGCCGGATCCCGCTCAGCAGCCGGTCGCCGGCCTCATTCACCTCCACTCCGCTCCTGGGGGGCAACGCCGCCCGCAGGCCCCCGCCCAGGACCACGATGGCGTCACCCCTGGGCAGGGGCGAGGGGGTCAGGGCAGCGCTGCGGGCCTCCAGCCCCCAGACCAGTTCCCTGGCTGTGAGCGGCATGGCGCTGATCCAGAGCAGAGCCATGCCAAGGCCCCCAAGGGGGCCGCTCCAGCGGCGTCGCGGCCCAACCAGCAGGCCAGCCAGAGCGAGCAGCAAGCCCAGGCTCAGGGGATAGAGGAGTTGCGGCAGCAGCTTCGAGAACAGAAAGCCCAAGCGACGGATCTCCCGCTCAGGTGCTTGAGGGTCTGGAGCGGCGGCGCAGCTCCTCCAGCTCCTGGCGTGATTCGAAGTCAGCCCAGGCCTGCTCCAGGTCGGCCTCGGCCGGTGGGGCTGCAGCAGCGGCGGGCCGGCTGGCGGGTCTGCCGGATCCGGGGCGCGGCCGCTGCTCCAGCTCCTGCAACTCCTGCTCCACCCGGGCGAACTCCTTGCCCAGTTCCCCCAGCTGCTGCCAGCGGTCGCGTCCCTGGCCCATCAGCTGACCCTGATGGGCTTCGGCTCGTCCCGCCAGCTCCTGGGCACCGGCGACGCGGGCTCGCTGCACCCGCTCCTGCCACTGGGTGATCTCGCTGGCGATCTGCAGCAGGGCCTGACGCAGCTGCTCGGCCTGGGCCTGGATCTGCAGGCGCCGCTGGCGCAGGCGCCGTTGGCGCTCCTGCAGCTCCTCCAGTTCCAGCAGCTCCTGCTGGCCTGGGTGGTTTCCCAGGAAGGCTTCCAGCTGCTGCTCCAGCTGGGACTCCAGCTGATCGAACCAGCTGCTGCTCATGGGCGTGTCACAGGCGAGTTCACTCTGGGGCTCGGGTGATCAGGGGGGCTTCGATCTCTTCTTCCAGGGGCGTGATTGCCGCTTCGCGGGAGCGCAGCAGCAGCTGGGTGAGACGGGCGATCGCCCCTTCGCCGAGGTCCTGCCCACCGATCCGGTCGAAAGCTTCGCGGTAGAGCTGCTCCAGTTGTTCGATCAAGTCTTCGCGGGTTTCGCGCATCGCCCGCCGCTGGTCGTCCCTGCTCATCGCCGGCCTTCTCGCTGCTGATCAGGTGCTGAGTCTGCCTGGTGCGGCTCCCACTGTCGCCGGTTGCAGCAGGTGCAGGCTGAAGCTGCCGTCGTCGGCGCTCCAGCGCTCCAGGGAGTGCCAGCCCGCCGCAGCCGCCAGGGCGGTGAAGGCCTCCGGGCTGTACTTGTGGCTGTACTCGGTGATCAGGGATTCGCCGGCTGTGAACTGCCAGCTGGCTCCAGCGAGGCTCACCTGCTGGTCGCGCGCGCTCACCAGGGCCATGGCGATGCGCGAGTCCTGCGCCTGCCAGTGGGCCTCGTAGCAGAAGCTGCCGGGATCGAAGCTGCCTGCCAACTCCCGGTTGAGCCGCACCAGCAGGTTGCGGGCGAAGGCGGCGGAGTGGCCGGCCCGGTCGTTGTAGGCGGCTTCCAGCGCCGCAACCGAGCGTGGCTGGTCGATGCCGATCAGCAGGCGCCCATCGCTCCCCAGCAGCCGGGCGAACTGGGCCAGCAGGGTCACGGCTTCGTCGTGATCGAAGTTGCCCAGGGAGCTGCCGGGGTAGAAGCCGAGCCGCCGCTGCCCCGCCAGAAGGGGCTGCTCAGGCAGCTGCTTGAGCAGGCTGTAGTCGCAGCAGATGCCCAGTACCGGGATTCTGGGATGGCGTTGCTGCAGGTTGCGGCAGGCCTGCTGCAGATGCTCGGCGCTGATGTCGAGGGCCACGTAGGCCGGCGGGGCCAGGGCTTCGAGCAGCGGCGACACCTTGCGGGCGCTGCCGGCGCCGAACTCCACCAGTACCCCCTCGCCCAGGGCCGCGGCGATTGCGGCGGCATGGCGGTTGAGCAGGGCGGTTTCGGTGCGGGTTAGGCCGTACTCCGGTTGTTCGCAGATGGCATCGAACAGGCGGGAGCCCTCGTTGTCGTAAAGGAACCAGGCCGGCAGTTGCTTGGGTGTGCGGTTCAGCCCCTCGATCACCAGCCTGGCCATGTCGGCTGGGGCTGGATGCAGATCGAGCATGGTGATGCTTGACTCCGGTGGCTGCGGGAGCGCCGGTGTGACCGGCCGGGAGCTGAGGCCGGCGCGCCTGCTCATCGCCGATCCTGGGCCAGGCGCAGACCGCTGGCCATCCAGCGGCTCGCAGGCGGGAAGAAGTTGCGGTAGGTGAGGCGGCTGTGGCCGGGCGGGGTGAAATCGCTGCCGCCGCGCAGCACCATCTGGGAACTCATGAATTTGCCGTTGTATTCACCGACCGCGCCGGCTGCCGGCGCGAAGCCCGGGTAGGGACGGTAGGCGCTGGCGGTCCACTGCCACACCTGACCCTCCAGCTCCTCCGTGGCGGGGTGGGCGGCGCGGGCGGCGGTTTCCCATTCGGCTTCCGTTGGCAGGCGCGCACAGGCCCAGCGGGCATAGGCGTCGGCCTCGAACCAGCTCAGATGCCGCACCGGCGCCTCCGGACGCAGGGGCCGCCTCCCCTCCAGACTGAACTCCCAGCTCCAGCCGTCGCGTTCAGAGCCGCGCCAGTAGCGGGGTGCCCGCCAGTTGCGCGCCTGGACCAGAGCCCAGCCTTCGCTCATCCAGAGCTCGGGCCGGCGGTAGCCCCCAGAGTCGATGAAGGCCGCGAATTCCCCATTGCGCACCAGCCGGCTGGCGATCGCATGGGGCTCCAGCCAGTGGCGGTGCCGTGGCGCTTCGTTATCGAAGTGGAAGCCGCCCTCAGGATCGGCGCCGATCTCCACCAGGCCGCCGGGATGCTCGATCCATTGCAGCGGCTTCGCCACATCGCCAGGGGCGGCGGCGGCCTGGCGGTAGGCGGGCTCCAGGGGGTTGCGGCTGAAGCCATCGAGCAGATCCATCAGCAGCAGCTCCTGGTGCTGCTGCTCGTGCTGCAGCCCCAGCTCCAGCAGTGCCAGCACCGGCGCCGCCTTGGTCTGGGGTTGACTGACTAGCTGCTTCAGCAGCTCCTCCAGCCCTGCGTCAACCCGTTGCCGCCAGGCCATCACCTCCCGCATCGGTGGACGGGAGAGCAGCCCCCGCTGGGGGCGGGGGTGACGCTCGCCGATCGTGTCGTAGTAGGAGTTGAACAAGTAGCCCCAGCGGCTGTCCGCTGGTACGTGGCCCGGCAGGTGGGGCTGGAGCAGGAAAGTCTCGAAGAACCAGGTGGTGTGGCCGAGATGCCACTTGGGCGGGCTGGCGTCAGCCATGCCCTGCAGACAGAGGTCTTCAGGCTCCAGATCGGCCACCAGCTCCTCGCTGTGGCGGCGGATCGTCCCCAGCCGCTCCAGCAGGGCCGCGCTTGGTGCCGCGGAAGCCATGGCATGGGGGACAAGCTGCGGGAGAGCCTAGGCGTGATCGGCGGGCGCGGCTGACCCCCTTACGATCGGCCACAGCCAACCGTTGCGACACAGCCGCTGCCATGGGCATCCGCCAGGGATCCTGCACCCAGGCAGGCATCAGCCGAGGTTTCGTCGAAGCCGTCGGCAACACCCCCCTGATTCGCCTGGGCCTGCTCAGCGACCTGACCGGCTGCGAGATCCTCGGCAAGGCGGAGTTCATGAACCCGGGTGGCTCCGTCAAAGACCGCGCGGCCCTCGGCATCCTGCTGGAAGCCGAAGAGTCCGGAGCTCTGCAACCGGGCGGCACCGTGGTGGAGGGCACGGCCGGCAACACCGGCATCGGCCTCACTCACCTCTGCAATGCCCGCGGTTACCGCAGCCTGATCGTCATCCCTGACACCCAGTCGGCGGAGAAGATCGGTCTGCTGCGCAGCCTCGGTGCGGAGGTGCGCACGGTGCCGGCGGTGCCTTACCGCGATCCCAACAACTACGTGAAGCTCTCGGGCCGCATCGCCGCGGAAACGCCTGGGGCCATCTGGGCCAATCAGTTCGACAACCTGGCCAACCGCCGCGCCCATTACGCCAGCACCGGTCCGGAGATCTGGGAGCAGACCGGCGGCCGCATCGACGCCTGGGTGTCAGCCACCGGAACCGGCGGCACCTACGCCGGCGTGACCCTGTTCCTCAAGGAGCGCTCCGAGCGGGTGCGCTGTGTGCTGGCCGATCCCCATGGCAGCGCCCTCCATTCCTGGGCCACCGGCTCGGGGCTGCAGGCCGAGGGCAGCTCGATCACCGAGGGCATCGGCAACAGCCGCGTCACCGCCAACCTCGAGGGTGCCCCGATCGACGATGCGGTGCGCATCGACGACCAGAGCGCCCTCGACACCATTTATCAGTTGCTCTGGCGCGAAGGCCTGTTCATGGGTGGCTCTGTCGGGATCAATGTGGCGGCGGCGGTGGAAACGGCCCGCCGGCTCGGGCCCGGCCACACGATCGTCACCGTGCTCTGCGACAGCGGCGACCGCTACCGCTCCCGGCTTTACGACGCCGACTGGCTCGCCTCCCGCGGATTGAGCCAGCCCCACCGCCAGCGGGTTCCGGCCTGATGGATGCCGCTCCCGCCGCCGGGCCAGGTCTGCTGATCGCGGATCGCTACCGCCTGGAGGCGGAGCTCAGCCGCAGTCCCCAGGGGGTGCTCTGGCGAGCCAGCGATCAGCTGGCCGGTGGGGCGCTGATGGCCTTGCGCCAACTCGGCCCCGAGCAGGACCAGCAGCACTGGCGCCAGCTCTGGAGTCGCCTCCAGGGGGTGCTCCATCCCCAGATTCCCCGCATCGGTGAGGCCATCTCCCGGGGGGAGGAGCTCTGGTTGGTGCGTGAGTGGCAGGGGGGGCCTACCTACAGGGAGCTGCTGGAGGCGCGGCGCGAGCGGCAACTGGTCTTTGGTGCGGGGGAGGTGCTGCTGCTGGTGCGGCAGCTGCTGCCGGTCCTGGCGGCCCTCCATGGCCAGGACCTGGTGCATGCCGATCTCAGCCCGGCCAATCTGCTGCGCCGCGACCGCGACGGCCTGCCGGTGCTGCTCGATTTCGGCCTTGTGCGCGACGGATCGATCGAGGCTCCCGCCAGCGGGGCGACGCCCGGCTACGCGCCGGCGGAGCTGGGCCGGGGCGAACCCGTGCAGCCCTGGATGGATCTTCACGCTCTGGGTGTGGTGGCGCTGGTGCTGCTCACCGGAGAGGAGCCGGCGTCCATGCTCGATCCCAACACCCTCGCCTGGAGCTGGCCGGCCGCCGACCAGCTCGATCCGGCCCTGAGGGAGCAGCTGGAGCGTTTGCTGAGCTCCGATCCCGAGCAGCGCTTCACTACGGCGTCCCAGGCACTTGAGGCCTTTCAGCAGCTGCCGATGCCCGAGAGTCTTGGCCCCGTGGCCCGGGCCGACCGCACCGTCGTGCTGGTGTCTCCATCCGTGCCGTCAGTGGAGGTGGCCGAGCCGCCCGCCCCGGCTCCCCCGCCGCCTGCCGCCGTGCTGCGCAGCCGCCAGCAGGTCAAGGACGAGGCTGTGGAAGGCCGTCTCTGGCCGATGGTGATGGCCCTGGTGATCTCAGCGGTGGTAGGCATCAGCCTGGGCTGGTGGCTGCTTGGCCGCGGCAATGCCCCCAGCGAGGAGGTCAGGGAAGCCCCCCAGCGCCCCCTCACGGCCAGCCTGCCGCCCGGTGAAGTGGATCAACGCCAGGAGCTGCTCAACCGTCTGCGGGCCCTGCAGGTCGACCGCGGCTGGTTCCTCAATCTGGTGGACGCCAACCTGATGGCCCAGTTCCCCGAGCGGGGAGGGCGCCTGCCCAGCGATGCGCTGCAGGATGCCCCCCTGCGCAAGGTCTGGAATGAACTGGCGGAGGAGTGGTTGGCCCGGGTGGAGCAGTTGCCGATCGCCGTGCGCCGCAAGCTCGGCAGCCTCAGCGCCTCCGACTGGGAGGGCCAGCAGCGGCGGCTCGCCGCCCAGGGCCTAAGTGCCCCGGTGCTGCGGCAGCTGGTCTCCGGCAATGCCCAGTCCCTGCTGCCGGGCCGATCCAGCATGGACATCCCACCCGAGCCCTTCCGCCAGCTCTGGTATGCCGCCGCCCAGCAGACCCTCGAAAGCCTGCGGGTCGAGCCGATCCTTGCCCCTCCCGGTCAGGCCCGGGTGCAGTCGGCGGAACTGGAGGCCAACGGGGCCCGGGTGTTCCCGATCCGCATTCCCAGGGGCCACCAACTGGTGCTTGGGGTCAATGGCTCCCCGCTGATGCAGATGAGCGTCTTCGATGCCCAGGGCAATGTGCTCGAGCCCAAGGGACCCCTCAGGGTGGTGAGCCTGGGGGCGGTGCCCGGCGATCAGGCCCAGCTGCTGATCAGCAACGAAGGAGTAGCCCCTGCCTACATCACCCTCTCGCTGCGGGCCGATCCTCCCCCGCCGGCGCCGAGTACGCCGGAAACTGGTGAGCGCCCGGAGCCGGAGGGCCAGGAGGGGGGACCCGCGCGCCTTCAGCCCACAGATCCAGACACGCCGGATTCAGAACAGCGACCTGCCCAGCCCGAGGCACCGTCGCCGCCGGAGAACGCCTCGCCCCAGCCCCGCTGAGCGGAGCCTCACAATGGACGCTCCAGTTTCCGCGCAGCGTTGATCGGCGCCACCCACCGGCCATCCGACCCGGCACCACTGGCAGTAGCCCTGCTCTCTGGCGGCCTTGATTCAGCCACGGCCGCGGCTCTGGCGATCGAGGCGGGCTATCGGCTGATCGGCCTCTCCTTCGATTACGGCCAGCGCCATCGCCAGGAACTGGAGGCTGCCGCCTTCCTCGCGGCCGAACTCGGCTTGATCGAGCACCACACCATCGCCGTGAACCTGGCCGCCTGGGGTGGCTCGGCCCTCACCGACCCCGGCATCGCCCTGCCCGCCTCAGGGGTGGTGGATGGAGTGATTCCCCCCACCTATGTGCCGGGCCGTAACACCGTGTTCATCGCCCTGGGGCTGAGCCTGGCCGAGGCCCGGGGGGCCTCCCGGCTGGTGCTGGGGGTGAATGCGGTGGATTATTCCGGCTATCCCGATTGCCGCCCTGACTACCTCGCCGCGTTTCAGACCCTGGCTGACCTGGCAAGCAAGGCCGGCCGGGAGGGCCAGGGAGCCCAGCTCTGGGCTCCGCTGGTGAGCTGGAGCAAGACCCGGATCGTTGAGGAGGCCCTGAGGTTGCAGCTGCCGATTGAGCGAACCTGGAGCTGTTACGCGGGGGGGGGCGCCCCCTGCGGCCGTTGTGACAGCTGCCGCATCCGCGATGCCGCCCTTATGGAAGCCGGCCATCCCGAGCTGGCCAGCCGCGGACCTGGATGAGCCGGGAGCGTCTGATCCGCCCGTTGCCCTGGCGGGAACCCTGGCCCCTGGTGAACCGGCTGGCGCAGCAGCTGGGCCTCGAGGGGCTGGTCTGGCTGGACGGGGATGGCACGGCCCTGGGACGCACCTCGACCCTGGCCCTTGCTCCCCTGGAGCAGGTGGAATGCCGGGGCCTGCCGGCTGAGGCCGGGGCCGCTGATCCCTTCGCCGTGCTGCGCCGCTTGCTGGGGGCGGGTGGAGCCTGGCTCGGCTGGCTTGGTTATGAGGCGGGAGCCTGGGTGGAGCCTGATGCCCACTTGCGCGCTCCGGACACGGCCACCCTCTGGGCCGCTCGCTACGACCCGCTGCTGCGCTTCGATCTTCATGAGCGGCGTCTCTGGCTGGAGGGGGACGACCGGGGGCGGCTGGGGGCGATGGTGGCTTTGATCGAGTCGTGCCCTGAGGGACTGGAGTCAGAAGAGACTGGAGCGCTGCCTCCCCTGGCTCTGTCGCCCGGGCACTGGCACTGGCACACCACCCCGGAGGCCTTCGCACGCCAGGTGACGGCCCTGCGGGAGTTGATCGCCGCAGGGGATCTGTTCCAGGCCAATCTCACCGCCTGCCGCGAACTGCTGCTGCCGCAGCTGGTTTCACCTCTGGAGCTCTACGGCCGGCTGAGGCGCCACTGCCCGGCACCCTTCGGGGGGGTGGCGATCGCCTCGCTCGGCGAGGCCGGCGAGGCGGTGCTCTCAGCTTCACCGGAGCGCTTTCTGCGCCTGCAGGCCGACGGCCGGGTCCAGACTCGCCCGATCAAGGGCACCCGGCCCCGCCACCCCGAAGCCGCCGCCGATGCCGCTGCCGCCGCCGACCTGATCAGCAGCGCCAAGGACCGGGCCGAGAACGTGATGATCGTGGATCTGCTGCGCAACGACCTCGGCCGGGTCTGCCGCAGCGGCTCGATCGGGGTGCCGCAGCTGCTGGGGCTGGAGAGTTACCGACAGGTGCACCACCTCACCTCCGTGGTGGAGGGATCGCTGCGCTCCGGGACGGATCTGGTGGACCTGCTGCGAGCCTGCTGGCCGGGCGGGTCGATCACAGGCGCCCCGAAGGTGCGCGCCTGCCAGCGCCTGGGCGCCCTGGAGCCCGTGGCCCGGGGCCCTTACTGCGGTTCCCTGTTCCTGCTCGACGCCGATGGCAACTTCGACAGCAACATCCTGATCCGCAGCCTGATGCTCAGGGGACGGCGCCTGCGCGCCCATGCCGGCTGCGGCATCGTGGCCGATTCCAGCCCTGCCGCCGAGGCCGAGGAACTGGCCTGGAAACTGGATCCCCTGCTGGAGGCCCTGGCCTGAACGCGATCGCCTGGATCGATGGACCCGAGGGGGGGCGGTGGGGGACTCCCGGCAGCCTCGCTGTGCCGCTGTCGGATCGGGGCCTGAGCCTGGCCGATGGGCTGTTCGAAACGGTCCTGGTGGAGGGGCACCGCCCCCGGTTGCTGGCGCAGCACCTTCAGCGCTGGCGGCGGGGCGCGGCCGTGCTGGGGCTTGAGCCCCCACCGCGGCAGGAGCGGGTGGCGGTGCTGGCCGGCGAGGCGATCGAGCGCAGCGGGATCGGCAGCGGGGCTCTGCGGCTTAACTGGAGCCGGGGCGACGGGGGCCGCGGCCTCGAACCCTCGGCCGGACCAGGACGCTTCTGGTTGCAGCTCAGCGCCGCCCGGCCTGACTTCGGCTCGGTGTCCGCTGTGATCAGCCGTCTCGAGCGCCGCAATGCCGCCAGCCAGCTCAGCTCCTGCAAGACCTTCGCCTATGGCGCTGCCGTGCTGGCCAGGATGGAGGCCCGGCGGGCGGGTCAGGAGGAAGCGTTGCTGGAGAGCACGGCAGGTGGGCTTTGCTGCGGCACCAGCGCCAACCTTCTGGTGCGCCAACCCCGGGGTTGGTGGACTCCGCCGCTGACCAGTGGCTGCCTGCCAGGGGTGATGCGGGCCAGGGCCCTGGCCCTGGGACTGGTCCAGGAGGCTCCGGCGCCGATCGAGGCCTCCCAGTTGCGGCATGGTGCGCTGCTGATCAACAGCCTCGGCTGCCGACCGATCCGCTCCCTGGAGGGGGAAGTGCTGCCAACCTGGCCCGATCCAGAGCACTTCTGGCGTGGCTTGCTCGCTGACGACTGATCCAGGGGCCGTCGCCGGAAGCGGTTGTCATAGCGTCTGGTCATCAGCGGGTGAGCAGCGTGAGGGTCGAGGCGGCAGCGGTGATCCCGGGGTTGGCAGTGCTGCTGGCGGGGCTTTCGGCCTGCGGCGGGCCCAAGGATGTGGCTGTTCAGAACGCCAGGCTGGGGGATGTGCTGGTTGTGGCGGAGGGGACCCGGGTGGAGCTGGCCCAGACCTTCAAGCCCGGCGTGTCCAACGGCCTTTACAAGGGCGCCGTGCGCCTGCATGGGCCTGGCCAGCCGACGGATGGACGCCTGCATGCTCTCAACGCCGTCTGCAGCATCAAGGACACGCCCGGCTGGCCCAGCTACGACAACCTCTATGGCTACCCCATCACGGATGTTGCCGAGGCCGCTCAGCTGAGCGGCAAGAGTCGCTGGCAGATTCTTTATCACTTTGATGGGCGGATCGAGGCCAGTGGTGACTTGAAACCTCAGGCCTGGACGGCTCGGCTCAAGGACAACCTCTGCCGCCGCGGTGATTTCGATGACAGCACGGCACGCCAGTGACCGGGCCGCTGAGCGCGGGGTCCTGTAACCGCTGATACTGCTTGCCTTGGAGTGCTCGCGTTGGATGTGGGTGAAAACCGCACCGATCCCCTCCACTCGATGCCGAAAACACTATTCAAGGTCGATCTCACCAAGACGATGGACCAGCAGGAGATGCCGGGCCATAACCGCTGGCATCCCGACATCCCGGCGGTTGTTTCAGTCAATCCGGGAGATGTGTTCAGGATCGAATGCAAGGACTGGACCGATGGCCAGATCAAGGACAACGATGATCCGCAGGACATCGCCGATGTCAATCTTGAGGTTGTCCATGTCCTGAGTGGGCCGATCTGGGTGAATGGTGCCCAGCCTGGCGACATCCTGGTGGTCGATATTCTTGATGTCGGCGCCCTGCAGGGAGATGAATGGGGCTTCACGGGCATCTTCGCCAAGGAAAACGGAGGTGGCTTCCTCACGGATCACTACCCCAAGGCGGCTAAGGCCATCTGGGATTTCGAAGGGATCTACACCAGCTCCAGGCATATCCCCGGTGTGCGCTTCGCTGGCATCACCCACCCCGGCCTGATCGGCTGCGCTCCCTCCCATGAGCTGCTGCGGGAGTGGAACCGCCGTGAAACCGAGCTGGTGAACACCGCCCCCGACCGCCGCACCTACGGAGCTGGCCTTTCGGGCAGTGAGCCGGTGCTGGCGGCCCTGCCCAATCCCAACAGCGCCATCCTCGGAACCCTGCCCAGCTCGGAGTTTGAGCGAGTGGCCAATGAGGCGGCCCGCACGGTGCCTCCCCGTGAGCATGGCGGCAACTGCGACATCAAGAATCTCACCAAAGGCACGAAGATCTACTTCCCCGTCTATGTGGAAGGGGCCAAGCTCTCGATGGGAGACATCCACTTCTCCCAGGGGGATGGAGAGATCTCGTTCTGCGGCGCCATCGAGATGTCGGGCTACCTCGATCTGCATGTGGAGATCATCAAGGGTGGCATGGAGAAGTATGGGATGGTCAACCCCATGTTCAAGACCAGCCCCGTCGAGCCTCATTTCACTGATTACCTCGTGTTTGAGGGAATCTCGGTGGATGAGTTCGATGGCAAGCAGTACTACATGGATGTGCATATCGCCTACCGGCGGGCTTGCCTCAACGCAATCGAGTACCTCAAGAAGTTCGGCTACACGGGTGAGCAGGCTTATCTGCTCCTGAGCTGTGCGCCAGTCGAGGGACGGATCAGCGGCATCGTCGACATTCCAAATGCCTGTTGTACCCTGGCGATTCCAACATCAATCTTCGATCAGGATATTCTGCCCTGCTGATCAGCAATGGTCGATCGGGGGGTCTGAGCATCAGGCCCCCTTTCTATTGTGCTGACTTTTTGCCAAGATCTCTGTCTTCTCCAACGATGCCCGTCTACGAATACAGCTGCGCCAACGGCTGCGAAAACTATGAAGTCTGGCGCAGCATCGATCAGCGTCAGAGCGACACGAACTGTCCTGCCTGTGATGCTGAAGGCACACGCGTCTTCACGCCGGTGATGTCCCTCACCGGCCCCCTGCGCCTCAAGCAGGAACAGTCTGAACCGCGCTTGGTGCGCAAGCAAGGCACCTCCACTGAGGGAAAGCCCCGACTGAAGCAGAGCAGCACCCGTCCCTGGATGCTGAATCGAGGCTGCTGATACCCATTAAAGTGGACAGGTTCGATCAGACCGTCAGGAACTCCTTGATCACATCGTCGGAGAGTTGTTCCGTCTTGCCGCTGGCCACAATGCCACCCCGCTGCATGGCGTAATAGAAATCGGACTGGCGCACGAAGTGAAGATGTTGCTCCACCAGCAGCACGCTGATGCCAGTCTCCTTCATGATCCGCTGAACGGCGTGCTCGATGTCGAGGATGATCGACGGTTGAATCCCTTCGGTAGGTTCATCCAGGAGCAGCAGTTTTGGCTTGCCCAGCAGAGCCCGGGCGATTGCCAGCTGCTGCTGCTGACCGCCACTGAGGTCACCACCTTTGCGCTTGAGGAACTTCTCGAGAATCGGAAAGAGATCGAAGATCAGGGGGTCGATGTGGCGGTTCTTTTCGAGCCCTCCGGGCAGGGCCTCCATGCCCAGCAGGAGATTCTCTTTGACTGACACCTGGGGAATGATGTCACGGCCTTGCGAGACATAGCCGATGCCTGCCCGGGCCCTCCTGTAGGGAGGTTGATTCGAGAGCTGACCGTTGCCGTAGTCGATGGTGCCGGAACGCTGCTGCAGCAGACCGATGATGGTTTTGAGAAACGTGGTCTTGCCGACGCCGTTGCGACCGATCAGGCAGACCATTTTCCCCTCCTGAATGCTCAGGTCTACGTTACGGAGAATATGGCTTTCTCCGTAATACACATTCAGGCCTTGGACCTGGAGCAGGTTTTTTTCGCTGGTGGTAGACATGAGGGCGGTTGTTGAAGGTCGGAAAGCGTTTACTGTTCGGGCGGCCCCAGGTAGACCTCGATGACTCTGGGATCGGCTTTGACCTGGTCCAATGGACCCTCTGTGAGCACCTGTCCCTGGTGCAGAACGGTGACGTCGAAATCGAGATCCCGGATGAACTCCATGTCGTGCTCGATCACCACTACGGTGTGGTCGCCAGCCAGAGACTTGATCAGTTCGGCAGTCCGTAGAGTTTCCTCATCGGTGAGACCGGCAACCGGTTCATCCAGGAGCAGCACTTCTGGCGCCTGGGCCACCAACGAAGCGATGGCCAGCCACTGCTTCTGGCCATGGGAGAGGGAGCCGGCTTTCACGGAGGCGAAGGGTGCCAGTCCCACATAGTTCATGATGCGATGAACCTCGTCCTTGGCGGACTGAGGTAGCCTGGACCCCAATAGGCTGAAGGCGTTCTTCACAGGAGAAGCGGCCAGTTCGAGATTACGAAGCACGCTGAGGTTCTCAAAGACCCTCGGGGTCTGGAACTTGCGGCCGATCCCCTGACGGGAGATCTTCTGCTCTGAAACACCGAGCAGGGATTGTCCCTTGAAGGTTACCGAGCCTTTGGTGGGTCGCACCTTGCCGGTGATCACATCCAGAAACGTTGTCTTGCCGGCACCGTTCGGTCCGATGATCGACTTCAGCTCACCCTTGTACAGCTTCATGCTGAGATCGGTGAGGGCATAGAAGCCATCGAAACTCACGCTGACGTCATTGAGCTCGAGTAGAGGTTCTGACATGGACATCGGAGAGGTGCGTATTCGAGAAAGCAGTCAATAAGGAAAACCTGGCAGCATCATCGGGCTACCTAGTCCACGGGGAGAGCCTCCTCATCGAGCCGGGGATAGGTTTTTGCCTTCTTGGCGATGCCGAAGGCGGCCAGCAGACTCTTCAGACCTCCGTTGGTGACCCAGCCATAGATGCCATCGGGCATGAGCACCACCACGAAGATGAACAGGGCCCCCTGAACGAAGAGCCAGGCCTCCGGCAGGGCCTCGCTCACGAGGCTGCGCAGGTAATTGACCAACGTGGCGCCGATGATCGGACCCACCAGAGTTCCCCGACCGCCCACGGCAACCCAGATGACCATCTCGATCGAGAAGGAGATCGACATGTACTGGGGAGAAACGATGCCGGACTGGACGGTGTAGAGGGCGCCGGAGATTCCGCACAGGGCTCCAGCCACCAGGAAGACGATGGTCTTGAACGGGACCGAATTGAAACCTGCAAAGCGAAATCTTGTTTCATCGTCCCGGATGGCGATCAGGGCATCTCCGAAGCGGCCGGTGGTGAAGTAGCGGCAGACCAGAAAAGCGAGGGGCAGAAGGATCACCGTGAGGCGATAAAACACCACCTGCATATCAGGGGAACCGACAAGTTGGCCGAACAGCTCAGATGTGCTGGTCTTGAGGCCGTTGGTGCCGTCGAAGAGTTTCTGCTGGCCATTGAAGAAGTGGAAGAACACCATCAGCGCGGCCTGGGTGATGATCGAGAAATACACCCCCTTGATACGGTTTCTGAAGATCAACCAACCCACCAGACCTGCCACCACCGCTGGGATCACCCAGAGCGCGATCAGCGTGAACGCTGGCGACCAGAAGGGCTTCCAGAAGAAGGGAAGTTCCGCCACCCCGTAGTTCTCGAAGAACTTTGGGATGCCGTTACCACCGGCAAGGCTCTTGGTGTTGAGCATCAGGTACATGGCTACCGCATAGCCACCCAACGAGAAGAAGATCCCCTGACCCAGGCTCAGCAGACCGGTATATCCCCAGATCAGATCGATTGCCAGAGCCGTGATGGCAAGCGCGAAATAACGACCGAAGAGATTGAGCCGGAAATCGTCGAGGGCCGCCGGCAGGATGAACAGGGCAACCGCCAGCAGAATCCAGGGGACGAGTCTTTGAAAGAGTTTCAAGGTTGAGGCCTCCTCGTGGGGAGATGGAACGGGAAACTGCTGCGGGTTGGGATGATTGGGTCAGGCATCGATCGAGCGTCCCTTCTGGGGGAACATGCCGTTGGGACGGAATTGGAGGAAGACGATGATGAAGATGAAGACGAGCACCAGCGACATGCTCGTGGTCGCGAAGAATTCGGTGACTCCTCGGGCCGCTTCTGGCATGTCAGGGAAGACGGTGAGCAAGGTGCCTGAGCCGATCACGGATTGAATGATCCCGAGCAGCATCGACGCGATCACCGTGCCAAGCAGGTTGCCCACCCCTCCAAGCACGATCACCATGAAGCAGGACACGATGTAGGCGGCTCCGAGGTTGGGGCCCACCGATCCCAACAGCGTGATGGCGCACCCAGCTACGCCGGCCAGTCCGGATCCGATGCCAAAGGTGATGCTGTCAACGCGATCGGTAGGAATCCCTAAACAGTTGCTCATCTGACGGTTCTGGGTGACCGCACGGATGCGCAGACCCCAGACGCTCTTGTTCAGGAACCAGTAGGTGGCCAGAAGCAACAGGGCCGAAAGCAGGATGATGAAGATCCTCAGCCCGGGGAGTTCGATGGTGCCGATCATCCCCCAGCTTCCCTGCAACCATTTCGGCGCAGTGACGTCGATGTTGCGGGGACCGAACCAGGGCTTGGAGAGCGGGCGGACCTGATCGAAGATGTTGACGGCGATCAGACCGATGACGATGGAGACAGCCCAGCCGAGTCCATTGAGATAGGTGAAGAAAGGCTTGAGTGAGAACTTCGCGCGCAGTAACTTCGTAAGCAAGAGTCCGGCAGCAACGCCGACGATGATGCCAAGCATCATGGCCGTTGAAACACTTCGAATCAGCTGGATCAGAATCAGGCTGACGCCCCAGGTGGCGAGCAGGGTTTCCAGGGGCCTGCCGTAAAGCTGTCGGATTAACGTTCTCTCCAGGAGCACGCCAATCAGTCCAGTCACGATGAAGGCAAGCACCAGGGAGACCGGAAAATACAGCTGAAAGATCAAACCACCCATGGGCTTCAACGCCGACTGCACCACGTAGGTGACATAGGCGCCCAGCATCATGAACTCACCATGGGCGAGGTTGATGACTCCCATCAAGCCAAAAACGATGGCCAGACCAGTAGCTGCAAGCAGCAGAACCGACCCGATGCTGAGGCCATCGAGGATCTGAGAAAAGAAGAGTTCCAACTGAATGAATATTGAAAGTTAGGTCCAGCATCGTTGATGCGATGCTGGACCAGTTCGATGGTGGTGTTGTATCGATCTGGATGAAGGTGGCTCCTGGAGGAACCACCGATCCTTCATCGCTTCCCGGGGATGGCCGTGATCACATTTTGAACTTGCCGGCGTCGGGACGATCCTGGGTCCAGTCACAGGTGAAGCCCTTGGTCTCGGGCACGAACTGGTTCCAGGGCAGGGGCGGGATCGCCTTTTTGCTGTCTTCGAGGATCTTGAACTGACCGTTTGCTTCGGCTTCCCCGATCAGCACACGCTCGGAGGTGTGGTGATTGGGGAACATCTCGATCTCGCCCTGGGGAGCGGCAAACTTGATGCCGATCATGGTCTTGCGGACCTTGTCGAGATCTTCGTACGTACCGGCCTTCTCTACAGCATTCTTCCAGAGGTACAACATGTTGTAAGCCGATTCTGCCGGGTCACCCGTGACCCGATCGGCGCCATACATGGCCTGGAAGTCGGAGGTGAACTTCTTCGATGCCGGGGTGTCCAGGCTCATGAAGAAGTTCCAGGCTGCGTAGGTGCCTGTGGTGTACTCAGGGCCGATCTGGCGGATTTCCTCTTCGGCGATCGAAAAGGACATGATCGGGTATTTTGCCGGATCAATACCGGCTGCCTTGAACTGCTTGAAGAGGGCAACGTTGGAGTCGCCGTTCAAGGTGTTGATGATGATGCCACCATCAGGGAACACCTTTTTGATCTTGGCGATGATCGGAGCCACCTCAGTGTTGCCGAGGGGGATGTAGTCTTCGCCGACGGTTTCTCCGCCGAGAGCCTTCATCTGCTCCTTGATGATGGTGTTGGCAGTCCGGGGATAGACGTAGTCAGAGCCGACGAGATAGACTTTTTTGCCAAGCTTGTCGCCATAGGTCTTCATCAGCCAGTCGACGGCTGGTTCGGCCTGCTGGTTGGGGACGGCACCCGTATAGAAAATGTTCCTGGAGCACTCCTGCCCTTCGTATTGAATCGGGTAGAAGAGCATATGATTTTTGGCCTCAAACACCGGCAGCATCGCCTTGCGGCTGGCGGAGGTCCAGCCGCCGAAGACCACGGCAACCTTGTCGGAATCGATCAGCTTCTGCGATTTCTCGGCGAAGGTGGGCCAATCGGAAGCCCCGTCCTCAATGACAGGGACGATTTTGTACGACTTACCACTAACCTTGACGCCACCTGCGTCATTAATCTCTTTGATTGCCATCTCTTCGACCTCTTTCAGGGTCGTTTCCGAGATGGCCATGGTGCCACTCAGGGAGTGGAGAATGCCAACTTTGATTTCGCCGTCAAACTTGCCGGCGGATTCTCCACCGCCACCGCCACCGCCACCACCGCAGGAGACCAGGGTGATGCTGACGGCGGTGGTAGCCAGTCCAGCAAACAGCCGCCGAGAGAGATTCCGAACCATTGGTGCTTTGTCAAGGTGATGGTATGCCGCAATGCTGACGGCAGCTCGGAACTTACGGAGGTTGCCCACGGCGCTATGTATCCGATCGCACGAAATGCCTGGCGTGACGCAGCGTGTGTGGATTTGCTGGTGAGCACCTCTGCCTGGCTCAGATCTGTGAACTAGGTAATTGTTCACGTAAAAAGGATTCCACCCGCTCCAAGCCCTCTCCGCTGCGCAGGTTGGTGAAACACCAGGGGCGCCCGGGTCGCATCCTCTCGGTGTCCCGTTGCATCACGTTCAGATCGGCGCCCACCATCGGCGCCAGATCGATCTTGTTGATCACCAGCAGGTCGGAGCGGGTGATGCCCGGGCCCCCTTTCCTGGGGATCTTGTCTCCGGCGGCTACGTCAATCACATAGATGCACAGATCCACCAGCTCCGGACTGAAACTGGCCGCGAGATTGTCGCCGCCGCTCTCGACCAACACCAGGTCAAGATCGGGGAACTCACTCTCCAGCTCCTCCACCGCAGCACGGTTGATCGAGCAGTCTTCACGGATGGCTGTGTGGGGGCAGCCTCCCGTTTCCACCCCGCGGATGCGCTCGGGCTCCAGCGCCCCAGCTCGGGTCAGGAACTGGGCGTCTTCCTGGGTGTAGATGTCATTGGTGACCACCGCCAGCTGAAGCTCCTGGCGCAGCCGCCGGCAGAGGGCCTCGACGAGGGCTGTCTTGCCGGATCCCACAGGTCCGGCCACTCCAACGCGCAGTTTGCTCATGCTGGTGGCCTGCCTTGGCGATCAACTGCGGAACAGCCTGGAGTAAAGCTCGGCGTGGTGCAGTTGGCAGAGGCCGGAGCCGATGCCTCCGGTCCATTGCTCGCGTGGATCGGCGACGGCCAGCTCCCGGCCCCGCTCCACCAGCAATGGGCCCAGGGCGAGCTGCAGCCGTTGCCCCTGGGTGGGTCCAAGCGGCACCAGGCGCACGGCGGCACTTACCTGGTTGGCGCACCAGCCATAGAGGTAGGCCTCCACCAGGTCAGGCAGGGGGATCTCCAGGCAAAGCCCAGCCCAGGCCCAGGCCGCCGGCCAGGCCAGTTCCACCTCTGGATGCAGCGGCCAGCCCAGCTGCGCCAGCAGCTGGAGCAGGGAGCGTCCCATCTGACGTTGCTGGGCCCGCAGCTCGCTCGCTTCGCGCTGGGCGAGCAGCCAGCCGTCGAGATCGATCAACGCTCCCCGGGCCAGCTGGGCTTCATCGCTCTCTGCTCCCGCTGTGGCCATGAGCTGGTGCTCGCGGAGGGCCTCCTGCAGTGGGCCCAGGGCTGCCGCCTCGATACGGATGCCGCCACGGCGCAGCTCTGCCTCGAGCCAGTCCTGGAGGGCTTTTGGCGTGGTGATGTCTCCCCGCTGGACCAACACTTCCAGCCCTTCCGAGTAGCTGAAGGCTCCCACTGGCAGGGCGGGGCTCACCAGTTGGAGCAGATGCAGCCCGGCGACACTCATCGCGGCTGACCGCTGTCGTGGTTGTGGGAATGGCTGTGGGAGTGGCTGGTCGTGGCGTAGGCGCCCGGCTCCGGCAGAAACGGCACCAGACGGTGCTCGATCAACAGCCCCCGTTGCCGCAGCAGCTCCTCCAGCACCGCATCTTCGAGCAGCCTCAGTTCCCCGGGGCGTAGCTCCAGCGACACATGGCGGTTGCCCAGGTGGTAGGCGGCCTGGAGCAACACCAGGGGATCCGGGCTGCGCACCACCAGCACCGGCTCAGGCGCCGGCTCCACCACCACCACCACCAGCACACTGCCATCGGCCGGCATCAACCGTTCACCCGGCTCGAGGGCCGGTCCCCGCGGAAGTTGCAGCAGGAGCTCGCGGCCGCAGGCGGTGCGCCGGCGCCCGCGCAGACTCGTGCGCTCCTGGGCGCTCAAGGGCATGCTCAGCAGCAGCAGGTCCCCGTCCGGCTCCTGCCCCTGACCAGGGGCGTCGCAGCGCAACTCCAGCTGCAGCGGTGGCGTGGACACAGGGCCGACAGCCTCAGAACCAGTAGTCAGCCTCCCCAGGCCGGGGGGCAATGATTGTGCCGATGGCTACCGAATCCGCCCTGGTGGCCTGGGTCAGGATTCCCCGGATGGTGCCGACATCTCAGGAGCGCAAATTGGCCATGCTGAGCGCCCTCCCCCAGCCCTGGTGCGCTGAGGCCAGCATCAGCTTCCATCGCCAGGCTGATCGCGGTACCCAGCACCAGGGCGGTGCCACCGCTCCCCTCAAGATCCAGCGAGCCTATGCCCGCGAGGATGGCCGCTGTGAACTGCCCCTGCTCCACACCGGCGGTGGCCTGGTGGGTGGGGATGAGTTGAGCATCAGAGCCGAGCTCGGGCCCCACAGCCGTGCCCTGCTCACCAGCGTCGCCGCCCAGAAGGTGTATGGATCTGTGGGCCGCTCCCTTCTGGCGCCCCGAGGCCGTTGGAGCCGCCAGCAGCTGAGCTTCAAGCTGTCTGAGGGGGCGGACCTGGAATGGCTCCCCCAGGAGGTGGTGGTGTTCGCCGGTGGCCTGATCGAGCAGAGCTGCTGTGTGGAGCTGGCCGAGGGGGCCAGTTGGCTAGGAGCCGATGTGGTGCGCCTGGGCCGCAGTGCCGATGCCGAAACCCTGGGGGAGGGCAGCTGGCGTTCTCGCCTGGAGGTGCGCCGCCAGGGGCGCTGGAGCGTGGTCGATCAACTGGAGCTGGCGGGGGAAAGCCTGCGTTCGTTCCACGGGCTGGCGGGGATGCCGGTGTTCGGCAGCCTGGTCTGGGCGGCGCCGGCGCCGGTGCCTGAAGCGCTGCTGGAGCTCTGCCGCGCCGATCGAGCCGGGCTGGAGGGGGAGATGGCCTGTGGCCGGCTCGATCAGGGGCTGGTGGCCCGCTACCGGGGACCGTCCAGCCAGGCGGCCCGGTTCTGGTTCACCAGGATCTGGGCCCGGATCCGCGCCGAGCGAGGCCTGGCGGCCCCGGTTCTCCCCCGGGTCTGGCCGTTCCAGGAAGCCCCATGGCTTGTCGAAGTCTCAGAGGGCTCTTGCAGGCCGGTCTGATGGCTCGTTGCAGCCGCTCTCAGGCGCAACCGCAATGGCGATCTTCCCCTGAACCTGTCGCTGCTCCAGTGCCGTGACGGCCTCGGGCACATCCGTAAGGCGACAGCGGCGATCGATGAACGGCACGATCTTGCCGGTCTCGAGCAGATCAGCCAGGGTCTGCAGATCGGCCGGATTGGGGTTCGAGACCAGCACGCAGACCCGGCGACGGCTGGTTCGGGAGATCCAGGGACCCTGTAAAAGCATCAACTTGAAGAGGAGTGCCGTTGAGCCGCCGACCAGCACGTAGGTGCCGTCGGGTGCGAGGGCCGGCAGGACTTGCGCGAGGGGGCGATAGGCCGCTGTATCGAGGATCAGGTCATAGCGGTGGCCGCCCGCACTGAAATCCGCCCTGGCCGAATCGATCACGTGGTCAGCTCCGATGGAGCGCACCATGGCCTTCTTGTGGGCGCTGCAGGCGCCGGTCACCTCAGCCCCGAAGGCCTTGGCGATCTGCACAGCGAACGAGCCCACCCCGCCGGCGGCCCCAAGGATCAACACGTGCTGCCCCGCCTGGAGCCGGCCCTGATCTCGCAGGCCCTGCAGGGCGGCCAACCCCGAGCAGGCCACCGTGCCGGCGGCCTCGAAGGAGATCGCGGCGGGTTTGAGCGCCAAGGCGTCTTCCGTGGCACGGGCGTACTCGGCAAAGGTGCCAAACCCGCAGACCGAGAGATCACCGAAGACCGCGTCGCCCACCCGAAATCTGCCGACCCCCTTGCCGACGGCCTCCACGGTTCCAGCGACATCACAGCCGAGGGTTCGGAACTTTGGTCGGCGCAGGCCACCGAACAGCAGCCGAATGACCAGGAACGGCTCGCCGCGCATCAGATGCCAGTCGCCGGCGTGGACGGAAGTGGAGTGAACCCTGATCAACAGGTCCTTGTCACCGATGGCGGGCTTCCCAACCGTCTGGAGCGAGAGGACGTCTGCGGAGCCGTAGACCTCCTGGGTGATCGCCCGCATGGTGGACGTGGACGGGCCCGGATTCATCATCGACGTAGACCACTTACGCCGTAAGCAAAGCCTACGCCGTAAGGCTTGCGCCTTTGCTGGATTGGATTGGCAGCGGGGAGCCTGGCTGGAGCGAGCCCTTCAGCGCCGATCGCCCGACTTCCCCTCAACAGGGAGCGGGTGCTGGCGGCGGCGCTGGAGATCGCCGATCAGGAGGGGCTCGCGGGCCTCTCGATGCGCAAGCTCGCCGAGGTGTTGGGGGTCAAGGCGATGTCGCTCTACAACCACGTGGCCAACCGGGACGCCATCATCGATGGCCTCGTTGAAAGCGTGGTCAGCGAGATCGCCCTGCCGGAGATCGGCGGCGATTGGAAGGCCGCGATGCGCCAGCGGGCGCTATCGGCCCATCTGGCCTTGCTGCGCCACCCCTGGGCTGCCCTGGCGATTCTCTCGCGGCTGAACACCGGGCCGGCCATGCTCCGCTCCATCGATGCCACCCTCGGATGCCTGGTGGCGGCGGGCTTCTCCCTGGAGCAGGCCGACCACGGCTGGAACGCCATCGACAGCCACATTTACGGCTTCACCCTGCAGGAGATCAATTTTCCAATCGAGGCTCAGGACTATGCCGCGATGGCCGGCTCTTTCCTGCCCCAGCTTCCTGCCGATCGCTTCCCCCACTTGAACGCGCTGAGCCGTGAGGTGATGGAGCGCCGCTACGACGGGCTTCATGCCTTCGATTTCGGACTTGAGTTCATTCTTGATGGGCTGGAGCGCTGCCGCGGCCCAGCAGCGCCGCCGGAATCCTCACGCTGAAGCTTGCTGCGAAACGGCCGACTGCGGCCAGCGCCGCATCACCACAAGCCCCAGCACCACGAGCACGGCCGGGATCAGGCCGATGCAGAGGCGGATCATCGCCACAGCCGTGCGGGGCTGATCGGTGGCGAGACCGGCCACGTAGCCGCTCCAGCTGAGCAGGTTGCCGAGCAGAAACACCGACACGGCGCTGCCCAGCTTCTGGGTCATCACCATCCAGGCGGTGAACAACCCGGCCGGTCGCTCCGGATCCGCGTCGATCGCGTCGGGCAGTAACGACCAGGGCAACAGGTAGGCGGTGGCGGCCCCAAGGCCGAGCAGCAGCACCACCATCACCAGCAACACGAACTTGAGGCTGTTGCCCCCAGGGGCCAGCGGTGCCGCCGAGGCATCGAGTGGTACAAGCAGCATCGCCAGCACGCCCATGGCGATCCAGAGCCCACTCCCCCAGCGCAGGGCCACCAGCCTTCCGCGCCGGGCCGCCAGCCGGCTCCACAGCTCCAGGCCTGCCATGGCGCTGAGCTGGAAGGGGATCAGCATCCAGGTGCTCCAGGCCTGGGGCAGATGCATCACCTCGGAGAGATACAGCAACGACACCGGCTGCATCAACTGCAGCGCTCCCCAGAGCAGCAGATACAACCCCACCACCCGCAGGAAGCGTCCATTGCGCCGGATCCGGCGCAGCTGGGTTGTGATCGGCTCAGGCCGCCCCGATGGCCGGCGGCAGACCTGTGCGGCCGGCGCCAACCCCCAGGTGGACAGCAGGGTGCCGACGACCACCACCGCTCCGGCGGCCACCCCCATCGCCAGGTAGCCCGGGGCGCCGTAGCCCACCAGCAGCGCGCCGAGCAGCAAGCCCAGCAGGCTGCTGAGAATCGAGCCGGTGAAGCGGACCGCGTTGAGGCGGGTGCGCAGTCTGGTGTCTGCGGTGAGCTCGGTGGCAAGGGCGCAGTAGGGCAGGTTCACGCCCGTGTAGGCGGCCATGAACACCACCGAGATCAGCACGAACCAGCCGAAGCGCAGCAGTTCACCACCCGGGGGGAACCACCACATCAGTGCCATGCTCAGCCCGAGCGGCAGCGCACTCCAGATCATCCAGGGGATGCGCGGGCCGAGGCGGGAGCGGGTGCGGTCGCTGAGCCAGCCCATCAGCTGATCGTTGATGGCGTCCCAGAGCCGGCCCACCATCAGCACCAGGCCCGCCAGCCAGGGGGGCAGCCCGGCGATCTGGGTATAGAACGCGAACAGGTAGAAGCCGATCAGGGCCGCGGCCATCCCGGTGCCGGCGTCACCGAGGCCGTAGGCGAGCACCGTCCGGCGACGCAGGGCCGTCGGCAGCGCGATCAGATCGATCGGCTCGGCCATGGCTTGGGCCTGCGGGGATTCTCAGCATGCTGGTCGCTCGGCCAGGCGGCGGCGGTGAAAGTTCCTGCTGAACCTGGCCGCCAGCCAGGCCACTGCCAGAGTGGCTGCGGAACGCCCTGGCCCATGTATCTCACCCCCCAGGAGAAGGACAAGCTGCTGATCGTCACTGCAGCGCTTCTGGCGGAGCGCCGGCTGCAGCGAGGTCTGCGCCTCAACCATCCCGAGGCGGTCGCCTGGCTCAGTTTCCTCGTTCTCGAGGGGGCCCGCGACGGCCGCAGCGTCGCGGAACTGATGGCCGAGGGCACCACCTGGCTCAGCCGTGAGCAGGTGATGGAGGGGGTGCCTGAGCTGATCCCCGAGGTGCAGATGGAGGCCACCTTCCCCGATGGCACCAAGCTCGTCACCCTGCATGAACCGATCCGATGATTCCTGGCGAACTCTTTCCTGAGCCCGGCAGCCTCGAGCTCAACGCCGGCCGGCCGGTCACCACGATCGACGTGGCCAACCGGGGTGATCGTCCTGTGCAGGTGGGTTCCCACTTCCACTTCCACGAAGCCAACCATGCCCTGGTCTTCGATCGGGAGGCGGCGAGGGGCCAGCGCCTTGACATTCCCGCCGGTACAGCAATCCGCTTCGAGCCGGGGGATCAACGCCCCGTACAGCTGGTGCCCCTGGCCGGATCCCGCTGTGTGTTCGGCTTCAACGGCCTGATCAACGGCCCCCTCGACTGATCGGCCCAGGGGCCGCTCCGCCCATCCCACGTTCCTTCGTCACCCGCACCAGCCATGCCCTATCGGATGGACCGCCGGGCCTACGCCGAGACCTACGGCCCCACCACGGGCGACAGGCTGCGGCTGGCCGACACCGAACTGATCCTGGAGGTGGAGAAGGATTTCACCACCTACGGCGAGGAGGTGAAGTTCGGCGGCGGCAAGGTGATCCGCGACGGCATGGGCCAGGCCCAGACCTCCCGTGCCGACGGGGCGGTGGACACGGTGATCACCAATGCCCTGATCGTGGACTGGTGGGGGATCGTCAAGGCCGATGTGGGCCTGCGCGACGGCCGTATCTGCGCGATCGGCAAGGCCGGCAATCCCGACATCACCGACGGCGTGACAATCGTGGTGGGGCCCGGCACCGAGGCGATCGCCGGCGAGGGGCACATCCTCACGGCCGGGGGCATCGACACCCACATCCACTTCATCTGTCCCCAGCAGATCGAAACGGCCATCGCCAGCGGTGTGACCACCCTGCTGGGGGGTGGCACCGGCCCGGCCACCGGCACCAACGCCACCACCTGCACCCCCGGCGCCTTCCACCTGGCCCGCATGCTCCAGGCCGCCGAGGGACTGCCGGTGAATCTGGGCTTCTACGGCAAGGGCAACGCCAGCACCCCCGAGGCCCTCGAGGAGCAGATCCGCGCCGGGGCCTGCGGCCTCAAGCTCCACGAAGACTGGGGCACCACTCCAGCGGCGATCGATTGCTGCCTGTCAGTGGCCGACCGGTTCGATGTGCAGGTCTGCATCCACTCCGACACGCTCAACGAAGCGGGCTTCGTGGAGGACACGATCAGGGCGATCGGCGGCCGCACCATCCACACCTTCCATACCGAGGGGGCCGGCGGCGGCCACGCTCCCGACATCATCCGGATCTGCGGCGAGGCCAACGTGCTGCCCAGCTCCACCAACCCCACCCGTCCCTACACCCGCAACACGCTCGAGGAGCACCTCGACATGCTGATGGTGTGCCACCACCTGGATGCGGCCATCCCCGAAGACGTGGCCTTCGCTGAGTCGCGCATCCGCCGCGAGACGATCGCCGCTGAGGACATCCTTCACGATCTGGGCGCCTTCAGCATCATCGCCAGCGATTCCCAGGCCATGGGTCGGGTGGGTGAGGTGATCACACGCACCTTCCAGACCGCTCACAAGATGAAGGTGCAGCGCGGCACCCTGCCGGAGGACAGCGCCGGTCCGGGGAAAGGCCGCAACGACAACGTGCGTCTCAAGCGCTATGTGGCCAAGTTCACGATCAACCCGGCGATCGCCCACGGCCTCGACAGCCAGATCGGCTCGGTGGAGGTGGGCAAACTGGCTGATCTGGTGCTCTGGAAGCCCGGCTTCTTCGGTGTCAAACCGGAGCTGGTGATCAAGGGGGGGTCGATCGTCTGGGCCCAGATGGGCGATGCCAACGCCTCGATCCCCACGCCCGGTCCTGTGCATGGCCGGCCGATGTTCGCCGCCTTTGGCTCGGCCCTGGCCCCCAGCTGCCTCACCTTTCTGAGCCAGGCGTCGCTCGACGACGACCTGCCCCGGAAGCTTGGTCTGAAGCGGCCCTGCGTGCCGGTGGTGCACACCCGCGGCATCGGCAAGGCCGAAATGCGCAACAACAGCGCCCTGCCCAAGGTGGAGGTGGATCCCCAGACCTACGAGGTCTTCGCTGACGGCGAACTGCTCACCTGCGAGCCCGCTGAGGTGCTGCCGATGGCCCAGCTTTACTTTCTGCTCTGAAATCTGCTCTGCCTCCCCCCTTGGCCATGCCGGTGTCAGAGTGAAGGTGCCAGCGAGCCCCCCGATTCCGTAGCAACGACCACTGGCTGTGGCCATGCCAACTCTGCATGATCACGGCATGCCCGAGGCCGAGTCGATGTTCACCTCCTACAAGCCGAGCAAGGGCTACGACGAGTACTTCAGCGCCTCAGCGGAGCCCCGTTCCGCGCTTCAGCCCCTCCTCTCCTCCCTTGGCCAGCTCGGAATCGAGGAGATCAACCGCAGCCATGCAGCAGCCGGCATGCTGCTGAAGCGGCTTGGAGCCACCTTCCGTCTGAACGATTCCGGCGAGCAGGGAGTGGAGCGCATCCTTCCCTTCGATCCCCTGCCAAGGCTGATCCGCTCCGGTGAGTGGCAGACGCTCGAACGGGGCCTGATCCAGCGCCTCGAGGCGATCGATCACTTCCTGGGCGACGTCTACGGCGAGCAGAAGATCGTCGCTGATGGCGTCGTGCCGCTCGAGGATATCGAGACCTCCCATGGCTGGCGACCCCAGATGCGGGGGTTCCACCCGCCCCTCAACCGCTGGTGTCACATCTCCGGTCTGGATCTCATCCGTGATGGCCAGGGCACCTGGCGGGTGCTGGAGGACAACCTCCGTTGTCCCTCCGGTGTGGCGTACTTCCTCGAGAACCGCCGGGTGATGAAACGGATGTTCCCGAGCCTGTTCGCCGGACGCACCGTTCATCCCATCGACGACTACCCCTCCCATCTGCTGCAGGCCCTGCGGGAACTCGCCCCCTGGACCGACACCCCTACCGTGGTGCTGCTCACGCCCGGGGTGTTCAACAGCGCCTACTTCGAGCACAGCTATCTCGCCCAGCAGATGGGCATCCAGCTGGTGGAGGGACGGGATCTGGTCTGCGAGGCGAACCGCGTCTGGATGCGGAGCACCTCCGGCCATGCGCCGGTGGATGTGATCTACCGCCGCATCGACGACGACTTCCTCGATCCGGCTGTCTTCCGCAGCGATTCGATGCTTGGGGTGCGCGGCCTGATGGAGGCCTATGCCGCCGGCCGGGTGGCGATCGCCAATGCCCCGGGCACCGGCGTGGCCGACGACAAGCTGATCTACGCCTACGTGCCGGAGATGATCCGCTACTACCTGGGCGAAGAGCCGATCATCGAGAACGTTCCCACCTACATCTGCTCAAGGCCCGACGACCAGGCCTATGTGCTCGCCCACCTCAAGGATCTGGTGGTGAAATCGGTGGGTGAGGCCGGTGGCTACGGCATGCTGATCGGACCCCATGCCTCCCAGCAGGAGATCCTCGAGTTCGCCGAGAAGATCAAGGCCGATCCTCGCAATTTCATCGCCCAGCCCACGCTGGAGCTCTCCACCGTTCCCTCCCTCAGTGAGGGGGAGCTCTATCCCTGCCATGTGGATCTGCGCCCCTATGTGCTGCGCGGTAAGGGTGCCTGGGTTAGTCCCGGCGGGCTCACGCGCGTTGCTCTGCGCCGCGGTTCGCTGGTGGTCAACTCCTCCCAGGGCGGTGGCTGTAAGGACACCTGGATCGTGGATGAATCCTCATGTTGAGCCGCGTCGCTGATTCGCTCTACTGGATCAACCGTTATGTGGAGCGTGCCGAGAACATCTCCCGCTTCCTGGAAGTCAGTGAGGCGATGGCGCTTGACTGCCCACCCGGCAGCGCCGAGCCCTGGGTGCCCCTGATCGACGCCAGCGGCGATCGTGAATTGTTCGACAAGCTCTTTCCCGAGGGCCGGCCTGCCGACGTGGTGCGCTTCCTCGTCAATGAGCCCGGCAATCCGAGCAGCATCGTCAACTGCATAGCTTTCGCCCGGGAGAACGCCCGCCAGATCCGTGAGGTGATAACCACCGAGATGTGGGAGCAGATCAACGACCTTTATCTCATCCTGCAGGAGAGCGAGGGCTTCTGGCAGTTGCCTGGCCAGGAGCAGCTCAATGAGATCCGCAAGGGCTGTCAGCTCTTCTATGGCATCACCGATGCCACCCTCAGCCGCGATCTCTCCTGGCAGTTCAGCAAACTGGGTCGGCTGGTTGAGCGCGCCGACAAGACAAGCCGCATTCTGGATGTCAAGTACTACCTGCTCCTGCCCAGTACTGAGGAGGTGGGCGGTGTTCTTGATGAGCTCCAGTGGATCTCACTGCTGCGCTCAGCCGGGGCCTATCAGATGTTCCGCCAGTCACAGCAGCAGGCGATCGCTCCGAAGGCGGTGGCAGCTTTCCTTCTGCTCGACCCGATCTTTCCCCGTTCGGTGCGCTACTGCCTGGAGGGATTGAACAAGTCCCTGAGGGTGATCCGTGGCAATCCGGTGCCGGGGCCGCCCGATGATCTCGAATGCCTTGCCGGCCTGATGCTGGCCAACTGGAGCTATGTGCGGATTGACGAGCTGGTCAACAGGGGCCTGCATGAGGCGATCGACCAGTTTCAGGGTGATCTCAACCGTCTTCATGAGCTGATCAACGAGCGCTATTTCGTTCTGCCGACGCCATCCCCGGCAACCGTCGCCGTTCCTCCCACCACCCCCCTGCCGTCAGCCTCCACCTCCTCCCTGGCATGCGCGCCCGCGTAATCCATTCCCTCGGCTATCGCTACAGCGCGCCCGTCCAGCTCGGCCCTCACCGGTTGTGCATGAAACCGCGGGCTCAGGGATTTCAGCGCCTGATCAGTTTCGATCTGTGTTTTTCGCCGGATCCGCACCATCTGCACCCGCTCGTGGCTGCCAGCGGGGACGACATCCTGCGCGCCCGCTTCATCGGCTGCACCGACACCTTCGACATCCGCGCCGTCAGCGAGGTGGAGACGAAGGTGCCACCCCTGCTCCAGGTTTGCCTGGCGGAGAACGAGCCGGAGCTTCCCTATCCCGTCGGTCATCTCAATGGCGATCTGATCGGAAGCCTCGAAGGCTGGCTGCCTAACGGGCAGCACGATCCTGCGGCAGTGGAGCTGGCTCAGGAGGCGCTGATGGGCAGCGATCAACGGGCGCTGATGTTTCTGCAGCAACTCGTGGAGATGATCCAGGACCGGGTGAAGTACACCCAGCGCCACGCCGGCCCAGCCTGGCCTGCGGGCCGCACCCTGCGGGAGCGGGTCGGATCCTGCCGCGACCTGGCGGTGCTGATGATCGAGGCCTGCCGTTGCGTGGGCCTGCCAGCGCGGTTCGTGAGCGGCTATCACCTCGTCGAGCCGACGCCCAAGCGCTATGACCTCCATGCCTGGGCGGAGGTGTATCTCCCCGGGGCAGGATGGCGTGGATTCGATCCGAGCGGCATGGGCGCGATCGATGACCGCTACATCCCCCTGGCCACCTCGTCCAGGCCGAGTCTCACCGCGGCGGTGTCGGGGACCTTTTCAGGACCACCGGGCGTGAAGAGCGAAATGAGCTGGTCGATCCAGGCGGAGGTGCTCAGCGAGGAGCACGTCGCCCCCAACCTGCTCCACTACTGACCCGGTCAGGGGGCGCACAAAAGGGGAAATGAAGATGAATTGGTAACCGTTGGCGCAGCATCCAGGCTGGCTTCCGAAGCATGAAGGAGCCCATCGAGGGACCCCACGTCATGGCTTCTTCCAACGCGCCGCCCATCGACCTCAGCGGTTCCCAGTTAAGAGATGCGCGTGCTCTGGCCGAGTCGATGCACCGACATCTCTTCTACAGCCAGGCCAAGTCGCCGTCGCTGGCCAGCCCTTACGACCATTACTGCTGCCTGGCCCTGGCAGTGCGTGATCTGCTGCTTCAGAACTGGGTGGACACGGCCGAGGCCTACACCAAGCAACACGTTCGCACCGCCACCTATCTCTCGGCGGAGTATCTCCTGGGCCCCCACCTGGAGAACAATCTGGTGAATCTCGGCATGCGCCAAGCCGCGGAAGTCGCCTGCGCCGAACTGGGGCTGTCCCTGGAGGATCTGATCGCCCTGGAGCCGGAGCCGGGGCTCGGCAATGGCGGCCTAGGCCGTCTGGCAGCCTGTTTTCAGGAGTCGATGGCCAGCCTGGAGCTGCCGGCGATCGGCTACGGCATCCGCTACGAGTTCGGCATCTTCCGCCAGCAGATACAGAACGGCCATCAGGTGGAGAGCACTGACCCCTGGCTGGCTCAGGGCAATCCCTGGGAAGTGATCCGGCCGGAGTGGGCCTATCCGGTCACGATCGGCGGTCACACGGTGCTTGGTGTGGCCTACGACACCCCGATCCTTGGCTTCGGGGTTCACACCGCCAACACCCTGCGGCTGTGGTCGGCCCAGGCGCCGGAATCCTTCGATTTCGCCTCCTTCAATGCCGGGCATTACACCCAGGCAGTGCTGCAGAAGATCCACTCGGAAACCCTCTCGAAGGTGCTCTATCCGAACGATGAGACCGGACAGGGCAAACAACTGCGCCTGAGTCAGCAGATCTTCTTTGTGAGCTGCAGTCTTCAGGACATGTTCCGCATCCTGAAGGGTCAGGGAATGGCGGTAACCCAGTTCCATGAGAAGTTCGCCGTCCAGCTCAACGACACCCACCCGGCGATCGCGGTGGCCGAGCTGATGCGGCTGCTGATCGATGAGCATGGCGTCGACTGGGATACGGCCTGGTCGATCACGACAGCCAGCATCAGCTACACCAACCACACCCTGCTGCCCGAGGCCCTCGAGACCTGGGGCCTGGATCTGTTCGCCCATCTGCTTCCCCGGCATCTGGAGATCATCTATGAGATCAATGCCCGCTTCCTGCGGATGGTGCGTATCCGTTATCCCGGCAAGTCGGCTCTGTTGGAGCGACTGTCGCTGATCGAGGAGGGGCCGCATCGCAAGGTACGGATGGCAAACCTCGCTGTGGTGGGCAGTCACCATGTCAATGGTGTGGCCGAACTTCACAGCACCCTGGTGCGCCAGCAGCTGTTCCCCGAATTCGCGGAACTCTGGCCCGAGAAGTTCACCAATGTCACCAACGGCGTTACGCCCCGGCGCTGGATCGCCCTCGCCAATCCGTTCCTTTCGGCTCTGATGGACGAGGCGATCGGAACCGGCTGGCGGCGAGATTTAGGCGAGCTCAAGGGCCTGGAGCCGCATGCTGGCGACCCTGCCTTTCTGGAGCGCTGGAGGACGGTGCGCGATCAGAGCAAGCAGCGGCTGGCGAATGCCATCCATCAGGACCTGGGGGTCCTTGTCGATCCCTCCTCCCTGTTCGATGTGCAGGTGAAGCGGATCCACGAATACAAGCGCCAGCACCTGGCGGCCCTGCAGATCGTCGAGCGGTATCTGCGTATCCGCAATGGCGAGGATCTGCCGCCGCGAACCTTCATCTTCGGCGGCAAGGCGGCACCGGGGTATGCGATGGCCAAGCTGATCATCCGGCTGATCAGCGGCATCGCCGAGATCGTGAACATGGATCCGGCGATGGACGGCAGGATGCGGGTGGTGTTCCTACCCAACTTCAGTGTCAGCCTGGGTCAGAAGGTCTACCCGGCAGTTGACCTCTCGGAGCAGATCTCCACCGCAGGCCTGGAAGCCTCCGGTACCGGCAACATGAAGATGGCCCTGAACGGTGCCGTCACGATCGGCACCCTCGATGGCGCCAACATCGAGATCAGGGATCTCGTCGGCCACGACAACTTCTTCCTGTTCGGCCACACCGCTGAGCAGCTGGAGGCGATCAACAGAGGCGGCTACCACCCGATGCCATGGCTGCAGAATGATCCGATCGCCCGCGAAGCGATTGATCTGATCGGCTCGGGCCATTTCAGCGAAGGCGACCGCGATCTGTTCGATCCGCTGCTGGCAAACCTCTGCAGCTCTGACCCGTTCCGGGTGATAGCTGATCTGGGCGATTACCGCCGCGCCCAGAATGCGGTGGATGATGCCTGGCTCGACACCACCAGCTGGAGCCGCATGTCTCTGCTCAACACCGCCCGCTGCGGCTTCTTCAGCAGCGACCGTTCGATCCGTGAGTACGCCGACCGCATCTGGAAGGTGAAGCCGGTGCCGATCGACGCCGGGACCCTGATTCCCTCGACCATGTCTGGAGCCAGCTGAGGCGGCGGTGAGCGCGGAGACGGCCGTGTCTGGCGCGGCAGCCTGCTGCCTGTCCGAGCTGAATCCTTCGGGAACCTGGAATGAACCTGAATCGGTAACCGTTCCAGCAGCGATGGGGTGGGCTCCCGCAGCATGAAGGGAGAAGTTGACTCGATCCGCCTCCATGGCAGCCAGTACCGTCCCTCCAACCGACCTTGGCGCGTCGTCATCCCTGGATGGCCACGCCCTGGCCGAGGCGATGCGCCGGCACCTGTTCTTCACCCAGGCCAAGTCCCCGTCACTGGCCACCAACCACGATTACTACTGCTCGCTGGCGATGGCCGTGCGCGATCAGCTGCTGCAGAACTGGGTGGATACGGCCGAGGCCTACACCCAGAGTGGGGTGCGCACGGTGTCCTACCTCTCAGCCGAGTATCTTCTCGGCCCTCACCTGGAGAACAACCTGGTCAACCTGGGTCTGCGTGAGGCGGCCCAGGCAGCCTGTGATGAGCTGGGCCTCGACCTGATGCACCTGATCGCCGAGGAGCCCGAGCCTGGTCTGGGCAACGGTGGCCTGGGTCGTCTGGCCGCCTGTTTCCAGGAGTCGATGGCCAGCCTTGAGCTGCCGGCGATCGGCTACGGCATCCGCTACGAATTCGGCATCTTCCGCCAGCAGATCCAGCGGGGCTGCCAGGTGGAGAGCACCGATCCCTGGCTGGCCCAGGGCAATCCCTGGGAGGTGATCCGTGCTGAATGGTCCTATCCGGTCAAGATCGGCGGTCACACGGTGCTTGGTGTGGCCTACGACACCCCGATCCTGGGCTACGGGGTTCACACCGCCAACACCCTGCGGCTGTGGTCGGCCCAGGCGCCGGAATCTTTCGACTTTGCCTCCTTCAATGCCGGTGACTACACCCGGGCGGTGCTGCAGAAGATCAATTCGGAGACCCTCTCGAAGGTGCTCTATCCGAACGATGAGACCGACCAGGGCAAGCAACTGCGCCTGAGTCAGCAGATCTTCTTCGTGAGCTGCTCCCTGCAGGACATGTTCCGCATCCTCAAGGGGCAGGGGTTGCCGGTCACGGAGTTCCACACCAAGTTCGCCGTTCAGCTCAATGACACCCACCCAGCGATCGCGGTGGCCGAGCTGATGCGGCTGCTGATCGATGAGCACGGCGTCGACTGGGATACGGCCTGGTCGATCACCACAGCCTGCATCAGCTACACCAACCACACCCTGCTGCCGGAGGCCCTCGAGACCTGGGGAGTCGACCTGTTCGAGCAGCTGCTGCCTCGACAGTTGGAGATCATCTTCGAGATCAACACTCGTTTCCTGCGCATGGTGCGCATCCGCAACCCCGGCCAGCCGGCTCTGCTGGAGAGGATGTCGCTGATCCAGGAGGGGCCTTACCGCAAGGTGCGCATGGCCAACCTGGCGGTGGTGGGCAGCCACCGGGTCAACGGTGTGGCGGAGCTGCACAGCAAGCTGGTGCGCAAGGACCTCTTCGCTCCCTTCGTGGAGCTGTGGCCGGAGAAGTTCACCAATGTCACCAATGGCGTCACCCCCAGGCGCTGGATTGCCGTGGCAAATCCGTCCCTCTCGGGCCTGCTCGATGACACCATCGGCAGCACCTGGCGCCGCGACCTCGGCGAGCTCTCTCGCCTGGAGTCGTATGCCGACGATGGAGGCTTCCTGGAGCGCTGGCGCGACGTGCGGGATCTGAACAAGCAACGCCTCGCCAACTTGATTCACCAGCAGGTGGGCGTGCTGGTGGATCCCTCCTCCCTGTTCGACGTGCAGGTGAAGCGGATCCACGAATACAAGCGCCAGCACCTGGCGGCCCTGCAGATCGTCGAGCGTTATCTGCGCATCCGCAATGGCGAGGACCTGCCGCCGCGCACCTTCATCTTCGGCGGTAAGGCTGCGCCGGGCTACGCCATGGCCAAGCTGATCATTCGCCTGATCGGCGGCATCGCCGAGATCGTGAACATGGATCCGGCCATGGACGGGCGCCTGCGGGTGGTGTTCCTGCCCAACTTCAGTGTCAGCCTGGGGCAGAAGGTCTACCCAGCGGTGGACCTCTCCGAGCAGATCTCCACCGCCGGCCTGGAGGCCTCCGGCACCGGCAATATGAAGATGGCCCTGAATGGGGCCGTCACGATCGGCACCCTTGATGGCGCCAACATCGAGATCAGGGATCTCGTCGGTCACGACAACTTCTTCCTGTTCGGCCACACCGCCGAGCAGCTGGAGGCGATCAACAGAGGCGGCTACCACCCGATGCCCTGGCTGGAGAATGATCCGATCGCACGGGAGGCCATCGATCTGATCGGCTCGGGTCATTTCAGTGAGGGCGATCGCGACCTGTTCCACCCCCTGCTGGCAAACCTCTGTGGCAGCGATCCCTTCCGGGTCATGGCCGACATCGGCGATTACCGCCAGGCTCACAACGCCGTGGATGCCGCCTGGGTGGATGCCGTCGGCTGGAGCCGGATGTCTCTGCTGAATTCCGCCCGTTGCGGTTTCTTCAGCAGCGACCGCTCGATCCGCGACTATGCAGAGCGGATCTGGAACGTGGAGTCGATGCCCATCAATGCCTGCACGGTTCTGTCATCGGCCCAGCCGGGCACCCGCTGAGCCGATGGTGGTCACTGAGTCGATCCGGCCCGCATCCGTGGATCCCGGCTGGATGGCCGTCACCGCCGCGGAGGCGGAGCGGCGCCTGAGTGCCAAAGGCATTCAGCTCACCCTTGGCGGTGAGCCCACCGTGGTGCCGATCGACCCCGAGGGTGCCGAGTGGTCGGTGGCGGCCGACGGCCCCACCAAGCTGAGCTACGCGCGGCGTCTGGCCGCCGAACTGCAGCGGCGGGTCTGGCCCGGCAGCACCTTGATGTACTGCCCGGGCAAGCGCTACGATGGCGAGGTCAACCCCCGCTGGGCGCTGAGGCTTATCACAGGCCTCGATGGCAGCCCACTGGTGCCATGGCCCCAGCAGGCGTCGGCCCAATCCCCGGCCGATCAGGCTGCTCCCATTCCCCTGCCGGCCAAGCGGGCCGAGGAGTTTCTCCATGGGATCGGCAAGGCCCTCGGCCATGAGGTCCACCCCCTGCGGCTGAAGGATCCCCTTGATCCCAGCTCCAAGGTCTGGGCTGTCCCCCTGTCCCACAGCATCCCGACAGAGGAGGAACCCGATCTCCCCGAGGGCTGGCAGGCGGCCCGCTGGCCCCTGGCCAAACCCCTGCGCCAGCTGCTTCCAGCCAGCGGCCCGGCGGGGTTGCGCCTGCCGCTGCAGCATTTTCCTGAGGGAGTGCTGCGCCAGGTGCTCACCCTGGAGGTGAGCCCCCGTGGTTGGAACCTGTTCCTGCCTCCCCTGCACCGCCAGCCCCTGGAGCAGCTGCTGCATCTGATCGCCGAGGCCAGTGCCGGTTGGAGCCAGCCTGAACTCAGCGGCGTCCTCCCTCATGATCTCGACGGTCGCTGGAACGTGCTGGGCCTGACGGCTGATCCCGGCGTGCTGGAGGTGAATCTGCCGGTCTGCCACGGCTGGGCTGACTACAGCTTCTGGATCCGCACCCTGAGCGAGGCCTCGGAAGCGGTGGGGCTGCGCAGCTGGAAGCAGGTGGGGGATCATCGCCAGGAAGGAACCGGCGGTGGCAACCATCTGCTCTGGGGTGGCCCCAGCCTCGAGACCAATCCTTTCTTTTCAAGACCGGCTTGGTTGGTGGGGATCCTGCGCTTCTGGCAGCGGCATCCCAGCCTCTCCTACCTGTTCGGAAACAGTTCCGTCGGACCGGCGTCCCAGGCCCCCCGCCTCGATGAAGGCAGCGCCAGTTCCCTTGATCTGCAGCTTGCACACCGGGCGATCGAATCTCTACCTGAAGGGGATCAGCGGGTACTGATCAGCGAGACCCTGCGCCACCTCCATGCCGACCGCAGTGGCAACACCCACCGCAGCGAGATCAGCTTCGACAAGTTCTGGAATCCCGCCTGGGCGGCCGGCTGCCAGGGCCTGATCGAGTTCCGCGCGATCGAAACCCTGCCCGATCCCGACTGGACAGCGGCCATCGCCCTGCTCTGGAGCGCCCTGGCCGCCCATCTGCTCGATCCGGCCCACCGCCCCACCCGGCTCGAGCCCTTCGGGGATCGTCTCCACGATGCGATGCAGCTGCCTCAGGCCATCTGGTCTGACCTCCAAGCGGTGCTGGATCTGCTGGCGCGCGATGGTCTGGTGCTGGAGCCTGAACCCTTCCGTGCCATCTGGGAGTGGCGTTTCCCCCTGTTGCTGAGCTGGGAGCAGGAGGCAGCCAGGCTGGAGATTCGCAGGGCTCTCGAGCCATGGCCCCTGCTCTGCGATACCCCGGTTCAGGGGGGCAACACCAGCCGTTTCGTGGACAGTTCCCTGCAGCGCCTTGAGCTGAAGGCAAACACGGCATTCCTGCAGTCCTGTTCGCTGCGCCTTAACGGCCGGGAACTGCCCCTGGGCGACGGCTGGCTCGGCCTGCGCTACCGCCACAGCCGCCTCTATCCCTCCCTCCACCCCTGCATCGATCCGCACCTGCCTCTGCGGCTGGAGATCAGCGGCCTTGACGCCGACCCGGCTCGCTTCCAGCTTGGGGCAGAGGGATCGGAGCGGATCAGCTTCGAGCCCATTGAGACTCCTCAGGAAGGCGATGAGTGGGGCGTCCACGGCGTCCCATGGCCCGCACCGGCGGGCGGTCTGCGCACCCTTGATCTGAGGCTGGCATGAGCCAGCTGCTGATCACCGGCGGTGCTGGCTTCATCGGCAGCCACACTTGCCTGGTGCTGCTGGAGGCGGGTCATGAGCTGGTGGTGCTCGACGACTTTTCCAACAGTTCACCCGAAGCCCTAAGACGGGTCCAGGAGCTGGCCGGCCCGCTGGCCGCCCCACGGCTGCAGCTGATCGAAGGCGATCTGCGCAGCGGCGCCGACCTGAAGCGGGCCTTCGCTGCGGCGCCGATCGAGGCCGTGGTTCATTTCGCCGGTCTCAAGGCCGTGGCTGAATCGGTGGCAGATCCCCTGCGCTACTGGGACGTCAACCTCTGCGGCAGCCGCGCTCTGCTGGCGGCCATGGTTCAGGCCGGCTGCCGCACGATCGTCTTCAGCAGCAGTGCAACGCTCTACGGGGCCCCGGAGACGGTGCCGATCGCCGAAACCGCCCGGGTCGCTCCAGTGAACCCCTACGGCTATACCAAGGCGGCGGTGGAGCAGATGCTGGCCGATGTGTGGGCCAGCGAGCCTGGCTGGCGGGTGGCGCGCCTGCGCTATTTCAATCCCGTCGGTGCCCATCCCAGCGGCCGCATCGGCGAGGATCCAGGCGGTATCCCCAACAACCTCTTCCCCTTCCTTAGCCAGGTGGCGGTGGGGCGTCGGCCGCGGCTGCAGGTGTTCGGCTCCGACTGGCCAACCCCTGACGGCACCGGCGTCCGCGATTACATCCATGTGATGGATCTGGCCGACGGTCATCGGGCGGCCCTGGAGGTGCTGATGGCTGAGCCCCCCCAGTTGCTCACCCTCAACCTGGGCAGCGGCCGGGGCCATTCGGTCCTGGAGGTGGTGGCCGCCTTCGAGCGGGCCTGCGGCAACGCCGTTCCCTGCGACCTGGTGCCGAGGCGCCCCGGGGATGTGGCGGCCACGGTGGCGGATCCATCGCTGGCGGAGCGGCGGCTGGCCTGGCGCACGCACCGCGACCTCGACGCCATCTGCCGCGATGGCTGGGCCTGGCAGAGTGCCAATCCCCAGGGCTATGGGCCGCGTGGGGACTGAGGAGACACTCCAGCAGCACCTGATCCTGGCCGGGGGTGGCCACAGCCATGCCCTGCTGCTGCGCCGCTGGGCCATGGAGGGCCTGCCCCGGGGGGTACTGATCACCCTCGTGAGCCGTGCCAGCACAGCCCTTTACAGCGGCATGGTGCCGGGCCTGATCGCAGGGCTTTACAGCCGCCGCGAAGCCGCCATCGATCTCCGCCGCCTCTGCGATCGTGCTGGGGTGTGCTTCGTGCGGGCCGAGATCACCGGCCTGGATCCTGCCAAGCGTGAGCTGCAGCTGGCCGGCCGTCCCCCCCTGCGCTGGGACCGGCTCAGCCTGGATGTGGGGGCTGTCACCACGGGCACCGGTGGGATGGCGATCAAGCCGCTGGAGCCGTTCCTGGACTGGTGGGAGTCGCTGGCACCTGGCCCGCCACCCGGCCGGGTGCTTGGCGGCGGGGCGGCCGGGGTGGAAGTTGCCATGGCCCTGAAGGCCCGGGGAGTGCGGGTGGAGCTGGTGCGGCGAGGGCACAGCCTTGCCCTGGGCACGCCTGCGGCCAACCGGGCCGGTGAGCGGATGCTGGCGGCGGCGGGCGTGCCTTTGCGGAGCCTGGACCCCGAGGCTGATGACAGGGCCTCGGCCCATGGATCGGGTCCGCTTGTGCGCTGCACCGGCAGCCGGGCTCCGCTCTGGCTGGCGGCCGGCGGTCTGCCCTGCGACCCGGTCACGGGACGGGTATTCACGGAGGCCAGCCTGGAGGTGGAGGGCCATCCCGGAGTGTTCGCCTGCGGCGACTGCGGCCTGGTGCGCTCGCTGCCACGCCCCCCCAGCGGGGTGTGGGCCGTGCGGGTGGCTCCCGTGCTGGCGTTCAACCTGCGCCGCTCCCTGCGCTCTGAACCCCTGCGCCGCTGGAACCCGCCACGCCATGCTCTGCAGCTGCTGGGGGATGGTGGGGCCGTCGATGGCCAACCGCGTGCCCTGGCCATGTGGGGACCGCTCTGCCTGGGCCCCTCCCGTTGGCTGTGGCGGTGCAAGGCCTGGATCGACCGCCGCTTCATCACCCGCTTCCAGGCTCTGGCTCCGATGGCCGAGCAGAGCCCTTGCCGGGGCTGCGCCGCCAAATTGGGCGCCGATCCCCTGCGCGCGGCCCTGGAGCGGCTGAGTGGGGCCGCAGCTGGAGCCGGAAAGGCGGATGGGGTTCTGATTGGCGCTGAAGATCCCGCTTTGGAGGATGCCGCCGTGATCGCCGGTTCCCCTGAGGAAGGACTGGTGCTGCAGAGCCTCGATGGCTTCCCCGCCCTGGTGGGAGACGACTGGCTGAACGGGCGGCTGACCGCCCTGCATGCCTGCTCCGACCTCTGGGCCTGTGGCGCCCGGGTGGAGAGTGTCCAGGCCCTGGTGACCCTGCCGCGGGGGAGGGCTGCGTTGCAGGAGGAGTGGTTGCTTCAGACCCTGGCCGGGGTGCGCTCCGTGCTCGATCCCCTCGGCGCCCGGCTGGTGGGGGGGCACACCCTGGAGCAGCGCAGCGCCGCTGAGGGACTCAGCCTTGCCCTGAGTGTGAACGGCCGCTGTGAGCCGGGCCGCTTCTGGGCCAAAGGCGATCTGGCGGCCGGTGATCGGTTGCTGCTCAGCCGTCCGATCGGAAGCGGCGTGCTCTTCGCGGGCGCCATGGCCGGAGCGGCGGAGCCCGAGTGGATCGATGGGGCTCTGGAGCTGATGGCCCAGAGCCAGCAGTCGCTCGTGGAGCTGCTGGCCGCCCATGGCTGCCGTGCCTGTACCGATGTCACCGGGTTCGGGCTGCTGGGGCACCTCGGTGAGATGCTGCGCGCCGCGCCGGGGCCTCTGCGGGTTCAGCTGAAGCTGCAGGCGTTGCCGGCCTTCCCCGGGGCGGTGGAGCTGCTGGAGCAGGGTTTCGCCAGCAGCCTGGCGCCCGCCAACCGCAGCGCCTGGGAGGAGCTGGAGAGCGGCAGGGTTCAGGCCGTGCCGCTCACGGCCCCCCTGCGGGAGCTGCTGATCGATCCCCAGACCTGCGGTCCGCTGCTGGCGGCCATGCCGGAGTCGGAGGCGGAGGCGGCTCTGGCGGCTGTGCGTGCAGCCGGGTTTCGGTGGGCCGAGCTGATCGGGACCGTGCTGGCCGGCCCTGACTGACCCGGAGATTTCAACGGACCGGAAGGCTCATGTCCGAGCGCCCGTAGCGATCCTCGAAGCGGACGATGTCGTCTTCGCCGAGGTAAGGGCCGCTCTGCACCTCGATCATCTCCACGGGGATCTTGCCGGGATTGCTGAGCCGGTGTTTGGCGCCCAGGGGGATGTAGGTGCTCTGGTTCTCACCCACCAGTTCCTCGACGCCGTCCTTTTCCACGACGGCCGTGCCTTGAACCACCACCCAGTGCTCAGCGCGGTGGTGGTGCATCTGCAGCGAGAGGCTGGCGCCGGGATTGACCACGATCTTCTTGACCTGCCAGCGTCTCCCCTCGACGATGCCGTCGTAGGAGCCCCAGGGCCGGTAGATGCGGCGGTGGGCCTTGCCCTCGGGGCTGCCGCTGGCGGCGAGGCGGTTCACGATCGTCTTCACGTCCTGGGCGCGGTCGCGGTGGGCCACCAGCACGGCGTCATCGGTTTCGATCACCACCAGATCCTCCACTCCCAGACCCACCACCAGCCGGTGCTCGCTGCGCAGGTAGCAGTTGCGAGAGCCCTCACTGATCACCCGTCCGCGCAGGACGTTGCCATCGCTGTCGCGCTCGCCCGTGTCCCAGAGGGCGCTCCAGCTGCCCACATCGCTCCAGCCAGCCTCCAGGGGCAGCACAGCGCCCAGGCCCGTGCGCTCCATCACCGCCACGTCGATGGCGACATTGGGGCAGCTGGCGAAAGACTCCCGCTCCAGGCGCAGGAAATCGAGGTCGGCGCTGTCGTGGTCGATGGCCCCGCGGCAGCAGCTCACCACCTCCGGCGCCAGCCGCTCCAGCTCAGCGAGGATGGCGCTGGCGCGGAAGAGGAACATGCCGCTGTTCCAGGTGAAGCGGCCACTGGCCAGAAAGGCCTCCGCCGTGGCCGCATCGGGTTTCTCCACGAAGCGGGCGATCGGGGTGGGCGCCTGGAGCAGGGGCTCCACCGCCTCGATGTAGCCGTAACCGGTTTCCGGGGCCGTTGGCACGATGCCGAAGGCCACCAGCAGTCCGCCCTCGGCTGCGGCGCGGCCCGCTTCGACAGTGGCGCGGAAGCGCGCTCCATCCTGAATGACGTGATCGGCGGCGAGCACCAGCAGCAGGGGATCCTCCCCCCGGCTGGTGGCATGCAGGGCCGCCACCGCGATGGCCGGCGCCGTATTGCGACCGAGGGGCTCTAGCAGGATCGCGCCGGGTTCAACCCCGATCTGGCGCATCTGCTCGGCCACGATGAAGCGGTGATCCTCGTTGCAGATCAGCAGCGGAGCGCCCAGTTGGTTCAGCCCCTTGAGCCGCAACTGGGTCTGCTGCAGCAGGGTCTCCTCGCCGCTGCCGGCCAGAGGCCAGTATTGCTTCGGATAGCTGGCGCGCGACAGGGGCCAGAGGCGGGTGCCGGTGCCGCCGCAGAGGATCACGGGAACGAGGGAAGCCGCTGGGCTCATCGTCGGATCCACCTGAGAGCGGGCAATGCTGGCTCGAATCCTATGGGGAACGCCCTGGAGCGTCAGCCGTCAGCCAGACCCTCACGGCTCGAGCAGCCCCGGCGGTGGGGTGATCTCCAGCCAGCCGCCGGCAATGTCCACCCGCGGAACGATCGCCTCAACGAAGGGAATCAGCGCCCGCCGGGTCGGCTCACCGCTGAGCTCCACCTCCAGCAGATCGTTGCCGGCATGGATCAGATCCACCACGGTGCCGATCACCTCGCCCTGGGGGGCCAGGCGCACCTGCAGTCCCTGCAGATCAAGCAGATGGAACTCCCCCTCCTGCAGGCGTGGCCGATCGCCTGCTTCCACCAGCAGATCCTGGTGCACCAGGGCCTCGGCTTCCTCCCGTGTGCCGACCCCCTCCAGCCGCACCACGAACAGCTCCCGGCCGGGCAGTTGACGGCCCGAGAGCAGCTGCACGGCGCGGGCGGGTTCCTGGGCCCGGCGCAGCCAGCGCTGACCAGGCCGTGTGAAACGTTCAGGAAAATCGGTGCGGGGCACCACCCGCAGCTCCCCCTGCAGCCCCTGGGCCGCCACCACTTTCCCCACCACCAGCCACGCCTCGGGCCCGTCCCCTTCGCTCACCATCGACCCACCATCGACTGATCCGCCGCGCATCTGCGCCCCATCCTGCCGATCGGCTCGATAATGGACTTTCTCGTGCGTTCCCTCCATGGCTGCGGCTGATTCCTCTTCAGTGGATGCACAGCCTGTGGCGCCGCTGGTGCTGCCTGGCACCACCGTCGTTGTGCGGGATCAACGCTCGATCTACAACGGCTACCGGGGCTTCGTGCAGCGCATCAGCGGCAGCCAGGCGGCGGTGCTGTTCGAAGGTGGCAACTGGGACAAGCTGGTCACGATGCCTCTGAAGACTCTGGAAGCGAGCTGAACCCCTGCCGCTGTGCCAGGGCCATGCGGGCCGCCTGCTGTTCGGCGTCGCGTCTTGAACCTCCCCAGCCCTCACCCAGCCGCTGCCCGTTCAGGTTCACGCAACAGTGAAAGCGTCTGGGGTCGCCGTGGAGGCGGCTGCGTTCCTCGCAGAAATAGCTGGGCAGGCCGAGCCCCTGGGCCTGGCTCCACTCCTGCAGACCCGTCTTCCAGTTGTGGCGGTAGGGATCGGCCAGGAGCTCACTGGCGCTGCGTTGCCAGTGGGGGGTGAGCCAGCTGTGAACCGCCGCCAGGCTGCCTGTGGCCTCGTAGAGCCCGCCGATCAGGGCCTCGCAGATTTCGGCGCGGATCGTCTGCCGCGCTGCGCTGTCGCCTGCAGCCACCGGGCCGAGGTGCACCATCGCCTCGATGCCGCAGCGCTCTGCCAGCTCTGCAAGCCAGCGGTCGCTCACCAGCTGGGCCCGCAGGGCCGAGCGCTGGCCGACGTCCATGGCGTGGTGGTGGCGCTCCAGGTATTCCGCCGCCGCCAGCCGCAGCACGGCGTCGCCGAGAAACTCCAGCCGTTCGTGGTTGATCGGCCGGCCGGCGGAACTGTGGGTGAGGGCCTCCTCGATTGGGGCTAGGTCGAGGTCGGGGCACCTGGCCTCGGCCAGCCCGAGGCCCGCGAGGAACTCCACCAGGCGGCGGCGGCGCTCGTCACTCAGGGGCACGGGGGCTTCGCGGAGGACCATTGGCCTCCCTGCGGAGGCTTGAAAGGGTGAAAGCAGGACATAAGCCGGGTTCTGTTCCGGCCCGCCGCAGCGGACCAGGGTGGGCATCTGTCTGGGACCGCCGTTACCGACGGCCTCGAGCGGCGCACTTGTGTCGGGACGGGTGTCATGGCCAACCGTTGTCCCTGGGCCTTGCTCCCAGCCGGGGTTTACCGAGCCAGCACCTCTCGATGCTGCTGGTGCGCTCTTACCGCACCCTTGCACCCTTACCTGATCAGGGAGCGAGCCCCCTGCCATCGGCGGTGTGTTTCTGTGGCACTCTCCTCACGGTCACCCGCACTGGGCGTTACCCAGCAAGCCTGGCCATTGGGGAGCCCGGACTTTCCTCAACCGAAGCCGGAGTCACCAGCCGAAACTGATCTCCCCCCCTTCGATCGCGACCACCTCGCCTGCTTTCACTCCCGACTTTAGGCAGAGGGGGGTCTGGCCTCAGGGAACGGCCCATGCCGATAATGCATAGCCTGGGGCTGTAGCTCAGCCGGATAGAGCGACGGTTTCCTAAACCGTAGGTCGTGGGTTCGAGTCCCGCCAGCCCCGTACCCACTTGGTAGGGAACGCTACCGGTGGTGGCCTTCCCAATCAGGGCTCCCTGGCTAGCGTTGAGCTGGCCGTGATCCCTGCATGAACGAGCTTCACGATCTGCGTCTGCGCTTGCTGGTTCAGCAGGAGGGTGAGCGGATCGCCCGCAGCCAGCCTGATGAACTCGACCTCTCCGTCGTTCAGGCCCGCTGCCTCTGCTGGCTGGCCCTGCTGGCCGAGGTGCATCAGGAACAGTCGGTCGAGGCGGAGCAACGGGGCGACATGGAGCAGGCGATGGGCTGGTTTGCCGATTCGATGCGCCTGCGCGATGTGATCCAGCTGGTGAGTTCGATCGAAATTCCCCTGCCCTGCCTCCAGGAGGACGGCGGCGACAGCGACGACGCAGACGGGGATGACGATCAGCTGGACCTGCTGGGCCCCTTCGATCGCCTGGTCTGAGGCTGCTGGAGCTCCCAGCGGCAGCCCCGGACATCCAATGCCATGATGGGTGTCAAGGAACCAAGGGAGCGCGGTGCCCGAAGAGCCCTGCCAATGCCCTGACTGTCAGCGGTTTTATCGGGAACATGACCGATTGATCCGGGAGAATCCCACTCTGCGGCAGCAGCAGGAACTCAACTGGGCTGCGCTGCAGTCGTTTCGCACCCTGGCAGGCCGGGTGCTGGAAGAGCTGCAGAAAACCCATGGCGATGGCGAGGCAGAGCAGTCCACGCCTCAGCTCGCGGCCTCAGCCCCCGCAGATGCCAGCGCCTCCCCCGAGGAGGAGAGCCTGCAGCAGGCGATTTCCGATCTGGAGAACATCAATGCCCACCTGTTCTCGATCGAAGCGCTGATGGAACGCATCTTTGATGTGCGTGTCCCTGAGGACGTGGAGCAGAAGTTCCGGGAGCTGGCCGGGGAACTGGCCCCCGACCCCCTCAATGCCGATCGCCTGCGGCTGAACCGCCTGCTGCACCAGACCCCCGATCTGCCGGACCACCGGCCCTGAGTTTCCTCAGTCGATCTCGCAGCTGATCGTCACCGGGAATGGCTCTGCCTGCCAGATCCGCTTGGCGTACTCGCGGATTGAGCGGTCGCTGCTGAAGAAGCCCGTGCGCGCCGTGTTCAGCAGTGACATCCGGTTCCAGGTGGTGCGATCACCCCAGGTCTGACTGACCGCGTCCTGGGCGCGCATGTAGTCGCTGAAGTCGGCCATCAGGTAGTAGGGATCACGGCTGGTGAGGTTCTGCAGCAGGGGCTTGAACAGCTCCGTGTCGCCATTGCTGAAGTGACCCTTCTCCACCAGCCGCAGCGCCTCCGGCAGTTCCGGGATGCTGGCGATCAGCTCCCAGGGGCGGTATCCACCTGCGCGCAGGGCCTCAATGCCGTCGGTGGTGTGGCCGAACAGGAAAAAGTTCTCGGCTCCCACCTGCTCGCGGATCTCCACGTTGGCGCCATCGAGAGTGCCGATCGTGAGCGCCCCGTTCATGGCGAATTTCATGTTGCCGGTGCCGGAGGCTTCCAGCCCAGCGGTGGAGATCTGCTCGGAGAGGTCCGAGGCCGGATACACCCGTTGCCCCAGGCTGACGTTGTAGTCAGGCAGGAACACCACCCGCAGGCGGCCGTCCATGTCAGGGTCGGCGTTGACCGTTTCGGCAATGCCGTTGAGGAAGCGGATGATCAGCTTGGCCATGTAGTAGCCAGGTGCCGCCTTGCCTCCGAAGATCACGGTGCGCGGGGCGAAGTTGTCTCCGAGGCCGTTCTTGATGCGCAGGTACTGGGCGATCACCTGCAGGGCATTCAGGTGCTGGCGCTTGTATTCGTGGATCCGCTTCACCTGCACATCGAAGAGCGAGGAAGGATCTACCAGCAGTCCGCTCTGGCGGTGGATGTACTGGGCCAGATGACGTTTCACCGCCAGCTTGGTCTGGCCCCAGCGCTCCAGGAAGCCAGCGTCGTTCTGGAAAGCCTCCAGCTGGCGCAGGTCGTCGAGGTTGCGCACCCAGTCCTGGCCGATCACCTCATTGAGCAGTTCCCGCAGCAGCGGGTTGGCGAGGGCGATCCAGCGCCGGGGCGTGACGCCGTTGGTGACATTGGTGAACTTCTCGGGCCAGAGGGAGGCGAATTCAGGGAAGAGCTGGGTGCGCACCAGTTCGCTGTGCAGGGCCGCCACACCGTTGACGTGGTGGGAGGCCACGGTGGCCAGGTGGGCCATGCGCACCGCCTTGCCGTCGTTCTCATCGATGATCGATACCCGCTGCAGCATCGTCTCGTTGCCTGGATGCTTCAGCCGCACCGTGTGCAGGAAGCGTCGGTTGATCTCGAAGATCAGCTCCAGGTGTCGCGGCAGCAGTGAGCCGAAGAGATCCAGGCCCCATTTCTCCAGGGCTTCAGGCAAGAGTGTGTGGTTGGTGTAGGCCAACGAGCGGGTGGTGATGTCCCAGGCGGCATCCCAGCTCAGCTGTTTGTGATCGATCAGCAACCGCATCAGCTCGGCCACCGCGATCGCAGGGTGGGTGTCGTTGAGCTGCACCGACCAGTGCTCCGGGAACTCGGTGATCGGCAGGTCACGCAGCTCCAGGCTGCGCAGCATGTCCTGGAGAGAGCAGCTCACGAAGAAGTGCTGCTGCTTGAGGCGCAGGCGCCGGCCTTCATCGGTGCCGTCGTTGGGATAGAGCACTTTGGAGAGGGTCTCGGAGCCCACCTTCTCCTCAACTGCGCCGTAGTAGTCCCCGATGTTGAAGGCGTAGAAATCGAAGCTCTCTGAGGCCTCCGCTGACCACAGCCGCAGGCGGTTACAGGTGTTCACCCTGTAGCCCAGCACGGGCACGTCGTGGGGGACACCGATGGCGTGCTCGGAGGGAATCCAGCGCACCCGGTAATCCCCCTGGGTGTCGCGGTAGTTCTCGGTGCGGCCGCCGAAGCCGACGAAGCAGGCCTGGTCGGGGCGGGGCAGTTCCCAGGGCCACCCACTCTTGAGCCATTTGTCGGTGATCTCAACCTGCCAGCCATCGCGGATCAGCTGGTCGAAGATCCCGAACTCGTAGCGAATGCCATAGCCGGTGGCGGGAATCTCCAGGCTGGACAGGGACTCGAGGTAGCAGGCGGCCAGGCGGCCGAGCCCCCCATTCCCCAGGCCCGGTTCCTCCTCCACCTCGAGGATCTCCTCGAGCGAGTCAATTCCGAAACGGCGCAGGGCCTCGGCGGCTTCGTCCTGGATGCCGAGCATCAGCAGGTTGTTGCCCAGCTGGGGGCCGATCAGGAATTCGGCGGATAGGTAGGCCACCACGCGTGTGGGCGTGGCCGAGATCGCCTCGATCCCAGCCAGATAGCGGGTCATAAGCCGGTCGCGCACCGCGTAGCTCAGGGCCACGTAGAGGTCGTGGTGGCTGGCGGTGGGGGCGAGCTGTCCGAGCGTGTAGAAGAGATGCTCGGTCATTCCGTCGAAGACACCATCGGCCGTGAGGCCGCTGCGATCTGGGTCGGCGAAGCAGCCCGGGGTGGGCAGCCTCAGCTGGCTGGGCGGAGCGTCGGTCATGGAGGTGGGGCGAAGGGGGTGGAGCGGCGAAGCTGAACAACGGTCGGCTGTGAAACGCGATGCCGGTCCGATCCGTGCGCGAGACCACTCTGGCTCAGCCCCGATGCGGACGCTCTGGATGCCCACCAGGCAGTTCGGCATGAGACTGGTCAGTCTTCGATCGGTGTGGATTCACTGATGGTGGCCAGAGTTCATTCTGGACAGAAGCCAATCCCTGCGGCAGATCCCGTCTAACGTCGCCCCCAACTTCATCCACGTGCCGCCACACCGGTCTGCATGACTTTTCCGACTCTCCTGCTCGAAATCGGCAATCACAATATGGAGGTGGCCGAAACCCTGATCGGGGTCGGCCGTTTTCTGCTGATTTTCCTGGCCGCGCGCACCCTGGCCGAGATCATGGTCCGGCTCCAGCTCCCCACCATCCTTGGTGAGCTGGTGGCGGGGGTGCTGATCGGCCTCTCGGGCCTGCACCTGATTCTCCCTCCTGAAACCGGAGCTGAGCTGAGCAACTGGTTCACTTCCGCGGTGGCTTCCCTCTCGTCGATGTCGCCCGATGCGGTCGAGTCGATCTATATCGAAACCTTCCCCAACCTGCAGGCGGTGGCCACCCTCGGCCTTTTCGCCCTGCTGTTCCTCACGGGCCTCGAGAGTGAGCTCGACGAGCTGGTGGCGGTGGGAGCCCAGGCCACCACGGTGGCCTGCACGGGCGTGGTCCTGCCCTTTGCGATGGGCACCTTAGGTCTGCTGTATTTCTTCCATGTGCCGCTGATTCCAGCGATCTTCGCCGGTGCGGCCATGACCGCCACCAGCATCGGCATCACCGCCAGCGTCTTCGGCGAACTCAAATATCTCAAGACCCGCGAAGGTCAGACGGTGATCGGCGCCGCTGTTCTCGATGACATCCTTGGCATCGTCATCCTGGCCGTGGTGGTGGCCGTGGCTGGTGGAGGAGCCTTCGAGATCGGCCCGATCGTGAAGCTGCTCGTTGCCGCAGCCATGTTTGTTGGTGTTTCCCTTTTCCTGAGCCGCACTGCAGCCCCTGCCTTCGACTGGCTGCTGGATCGGCTCAAGGCTCCTGGTGAGGTGGTAGTGGCCTCCTTCGTGGTGCTCTGTCTCTGCTGTTTCGCGGCCCAGGCCATCGGCCTGGAGGCGGCTCTCGGCGCCTTTGCCGCAGGCCTGATCCTGAGTGGATCACGCAATACCCACGCCATTCAGGAAACGGTGAAGCCCCTGGTATCACTGTTTGCCACCATCTTCTTCGTGCTGATCGGCACCAGCATGGATCTGTCTGTGCTCAACCCGATGGATCCGGCCAACCGCCCCGGCCTGGTGATGGCCGCCTTCCTGCTGGTGGTGGCGATCATCGGCAAGGTGGCCTCCGGCTGGACTTACTTCAGCAAGGAGAAGACCAACCGCCTGGTGGTGGGCCTGGGGATGATGCCCCGCGGTGAAGTGGGCCTGATTTTCCTTGGTCTTGGCACTCAGGCCGGTCTGCTGACCCCTGCCCTGGAGGCGGCGATCCTGTTGATGGTGATCGGCACCACCTTCCTCTCGCCGATCCTGCTGCGGGTGGTGCTCAGCCGCGAGGAGAAGCTGGCTGAACAACCTGCCTGAGGCTCAGCTCTCGTCACGCCGGGAGGCGATCGTCCAGAACGCGCCGGCGAGCACCGCCATCAGCCCGAGGCTGGCCGCCCAGCTTGGGCTAAGGGCCCAGCCCAGCGCCAGCTGGGTGATCCCCCCAACGGCGAACGCCAGCAACACGTTGCTCAACAGCAGCACGATCACGCGCAGGCCTTCAGGGAGCGGTCCTTCAGCCAGGGCCTCATCCAGACGGGCCAGCGGCACAGAAAGGGGCAGATACAAAGCCAGGGCCCACAGGGCCGTTCCCGGCAGCAGGCTTGACCAGTCGAGCACGGAGCGAACCCACCGAATTGATCCCTAGCATCGACGACCAAGCCAAGCCTGCGTTGATCGGCATCCGCCCCGAGCCCTGGACCCATGACGGTCACGGGGTCCATGCCCTGGCCAGCCGACCGCAGCAGCCCCAGGGTCCGGCGCTGCTGCTGGTTCACGGCTTCGGCGCTTCTACCGACCACTGGCGCTTCAACATCCCGGTGCTGAGCGAACGGCATGAGATTCACGCCCTCGATCTGCTGGGCTTCGGCCGCAGTGCCAAACCCTCGGGTCTTTCCTATGGCGGAGCGCTCTGGCGGGATCAGCTGGTGGCTTACGTGCGCGAGCGGATCGGTAGGCCCACGGTGCTGGTGGGCAATTCTCTCGGGGGCTTTGCCGCCCTGGCGGCGGGGGCGGCCCTGGGGAGCGAGGCGGCCGGGGTGGTGCTGATCAATGCCGCTGGCCCCTTCAGTGACGAGCAGGCCGAACCGAAGGGCTGGGGCGCGATCACGAAGCGCACGATCGGTGGCGCCCTGTTGCGCAGCCCGCTGCTACAGCGTCTGCTGTTCGAGAACATGCGCCGCCCGGCCGTGATCCGGCGCACGCTCAATCAGGTCTATATCGACCGCAGCAACGTGGACGACGAGCTGGTGGAGGCGATCCGGCGGCCGTCGCTGGATCCTGGGGCCTTCGGGGTGTTCCGCACCGTCTTCGACATTCCTCGTGGCCAGCCGCTCGATGAACTCTTTGCCGAGCTTCAGGCACCCCTGCTGCTGCTCTGGGGGATCCGCGACCCCTGGATTAACGCCGCCGGCCGCCGTGCCGCCTTCCAGCGCCACGCTCCGGCGGGCACCAAGGAGGTGGTGCTCGACGCCGGACACTGCCCCCACGATGAAGTGCCTGAGCAGGTGAATGCCGCCCTGCTGGACTGGCTCGCGAGCCTGCCCGCTGCCTGAGGTCCCATGTCCCTGAGCCACCGCACCACGCCCTACCCCCACTGGGAGTTCAGCGCCGCCGCCGGCGGTGATCTGCTGCGTTTGGTGCCGGAGCGAGGCGGGCTGCTCAGCGGCTGGCGCTGCAACGGCCGTGAGCTGCTGTATCTCGACGAGGCCCGCTTCGCCGATCCGGCCCTCTCGGTGCGCGGCGGCATGCCGGTGCTGTTTCCGATCTGCGGCAATCTCCCCGCTGATCAGCTGCCGCTGCCGCAGGGGACCTTCACGCTCAAGCAGCATGGATTTGCCCGCGATCTGCCCTGGGATCTGGAGGAGCTGCCAGGAGGTGAGGGCGTGCGCCTGACTCTCTCTGACAGTTCCGCCAGCCAGGCCATGTTCCCCTTCCCCTTCCGGCTGCAGCTGGAGCTGCGCCTCGAGCCAGGGGCTCTGGCGATCGCGGTGGAGCTGCACAATCCTGGTGTGGATCCGCTGCCGTTCGCCTTCGGGCTGCACCCGTATTTCGCCGTCACCTCGCTGGCGATGGCGTCGCTGGAGGGGCTGCCGGAGAGCTGCTTCGACCACAGCACCATGGTTCCTGCCGCCACCGCCCCGCTGCTGGAGCGGCTGGAGCAGGGTGTGGATCTGCTGGCCCAGCCCGCTGGTCCAGTGCGTTTGCTGGACCGCCAGGCTGGTGTGGCCCTGGAGCTCCAGGCCGAAGCCCCCTTCGATCTGGCCGTGGTCTGGAGCGATCCCCCCCGCTCGATGGTCTGCCTTGAGCCCTGGACGGCTCCACGGGGCGCGCTGGTGAGTGGGGAGCGGCGGCTGGAGGTTGCCCCCGGTCATACCTGCCGGCTGGCCTGTCGGTATCAGCTGCTCGAGGGCGCGGAAGTCAGCACTGAGGATCCAGGGTGATCACCACATTGCCTTTTTTGCGGCCGCTGTCGACATAGCGGTGGGCGGCCACGATCTGATCCAGCTGATTTCGGCTGAGAGCATCGTCTTCTGAAGATCTGCTTAGTCGTGAATAGGCCAGAAATCGGGCTGATCGATCATGGGTTTCCGCATCGGCAGAACGTGAAACCGGCGGCGGATCTCCAGCAGTGGTTCCGCGGCGATGGCCAGATGATCCAGCTGGCTGAAGTCTCCCCGGCAGGCCGCTCCCCGCACAAGAGACTCCGCAAAGAGTTCCGCCGAGCCGGGAAGGTCGAGAGCGCCGCGGCGGCCGTCTACGCCGTGATACGGCTCTCCACCGCCGCCGTAGGGGATGAACTGCAAATCGGTGCCGTGCTTGAACAGACCCACCTCATGGATCAGGAAATTCGTGAGAGAGGCCATCCAGTTGGCATCGCTGTTGTTCAGCGCCAGCTTGAACGCACCCAGGGCGATTTCCCCGGGGCCTGTGGGTTCATAGCCGGTGATCACATGATTCATGTCATGGCAGACGTAGTACCCGGGATTCGGCGTGTTGCGGCTCGGCACGGTCATGCCGTTGCGTTCATAGAGCTGGATGAAGGCCCAGCCCAGGCTGCCGTAGGGCATCTCGGCCAATCGTTCGATGGCTTCGAAGAAGGAATCGTCGTAGCCGTGCTTGCCGCTGCCAGGCTGCTGCTCGGAGAGTTCGGGCATGTACTTGTCGTACATGCTGTAACCATTCAGGGGTCGGGATGCGCCGCCGCGCGAATGCACGCCTGATCGCTCATCGCTGAGCGGGCAAAGAAGCAGTGCTGCTCTTGCTGCTGAATTCAGGGATCCGGCAGCAGTGATGGCATCA
>NZ_JAGQBU010000010.1 GCF_024345795.1 Synechococcus sp. J7-Johnson | reverse complement strand
GGCGACGCGTTCGTTTCTTGGCGTAGATCTGTTCGTAGTCCGTGAAGCCCAGCTGGAGAGGGGCGGCCATCCGTTCCAGTCTCAGACTTGGATCTGGATTGATTTTAGCGGGTTTTTCAGGGGTTCCGTAGCTCTTGCTCACTGTGTGAAATGAATTGAAGTCGGCTGGTTCCAGTATTTGACGGGGGATAATGACTCAGCAATATTGATACCCAGACCCTATAGGATTCGTCTCAAGACGTTCGGACGTTCAAGGCGGATGGATCCTGGATGGAGTGACGAGCCCGCCTTTGATGACCGGCTGGGCGATCAACCGCTGGAGCAGCGGGCCGAACTGGTGCGTCAGCGGCGACGCTGGTTCTGGGGGGAGGGATATGCGCTGGTGCGGATGTTGCAGCGCTTTCTGCTTGAGGCGCCAGGCCTGGCTGAGAGCCTGGGCTACGCCGACACCGAGAGCCTGTTGCGGGAGGGCTATGGCCTCGATCTGGTGCTGGGTGAACGCATCGGCCTGCGCTTCACTCAGGAGCCCGGCGTGCCGAGTGCCCGGCTTTGCAGCTTCTGCGGAGAGGCCTTCAGCGCCCGTCGCCGCGATGCACGCTATTGCTCCAACACCTGCCGCTCCCGAGCGAGCCGCCAGCGCCGGCGCCTCAATCAGCGGCCCTGACCCTGACTCAGCCAGCCCAGCTCTTGAGAGACCAGAGCATCTCGCCGGCATCCCAACCCTGGCCATCAAACAGCGCCACGGCTCTTTCGTCCTCGCTCTCAAGCAGCAGGTGAGCGAAACTCTTGGCCAGTTCCGCCGCCGTGAAACTGAATCCCGCTTCGCTCGCCAGGGCCGAAATGTCTTCGGCTTTGAGGGCCAGTTTCACCTTGTACTGCAGATCCTCGTCGGCCTTGAGGCACTCGATGAACTGTTCAACGGATGGAACCATTGGTGGGAAGGATCTGAGCTGACTCGCCAGCATCATGCAGCGCCAATGATCTGTCAATCAAACCCAATTCACTGTCGTGCAGAAGTGATTGGTTAAGAACAAGTTAATCAATGGATGACGAAGACTCGCTCAGCTTGCCGGGCTCCCATCGAGTCCAGCCGAGCTGTCACAGCGCCGATCAGCGCCCGAACATTGTCCAGTCCTGGAACCAGCCGCGGCGCCATAGCCAGAAACTCTGCAGCAGGGCCACCAGCCCCATCAAGATCAGAATAATGAAGTAGCCATACTTGAAACCGAGCTCGGGCATGTTGACGAAATTCATGCCATAGATCCCCGCGATGAAAGTAAGCGGAGCAAAGATTGTCGACACGATCGTGAGCGTTTTCATCACCTGGTTCATGCGATTGCTGATGCTGGCCATATAAGCATCGGTCACCGAGTCGCACTGGTGACGCAGCAGCTCACAGGCCTCGAAGATCAGCACCACCCGCTGCTCCATGTCGTGGAAACCGTGCAGGGCATCGGGCCCGAGCAACCGCTGGTTCTGGCGCAGGAGCACCATGATCTGGTGGCGCAGGGGCCACACCTGTCCCCGGATGTCCCTCAGGCTGCTTCGGGTCTGGTAGGTGCGGCTGAGCAGCCGTGGCTTGGGCCGCAGCAGGGCGGCTTCTTCCAGTTGCTCCAGCAGTTCCGCCAGATGTTCCAGCAATGGAAAGAAACCGTCGAGCAGTTCATCGATCAGGAAGTGGAGAATGTCATCGAGGTCGTCCCGCGTCGGCGCTGGATCCAGGTAGGAGAGCCACTGGGTGAGCTGCGGGAACGACCCGGCGCTGGGCACCTCCTCAAGGCTGATCAGCAGGTCGGGCAGCAGCAGGAATCCCACCTGCTCACCGATCAGGCGGTCGGGCGTCTCGGAGAAACTGAAGCGGTGCAGCACCGCCAGCACCACATCGCCGATCGAATCGACACGGGGGCGCTGGGGATGCTCCAGCAGCGGAGCCTGCACGTGGGGCGGCACCCCGAGGCTGTCGAGCACGGTGCGGATCATGGTCATGTCGGCCAGGCCCTGGAGGCGGACCCAGAGCGGCACCCCGCGATTCAGCAGGGGCTCGAGCTCCAGGGCTCCCCCCAGCTCGCGCTCCTCGATCCCCGTTGGCTCAAAGCAGAGCACCGAGAGCCGCGTGGGTGCCCGGCCGCCATGGATGAAGAGCTGGCTTGGCAGATCACCGGGCCGCTCCGTCAGTCGTCTGGAGCGGAGGGTGCCCGGATCAAAGCGCGTCATCCACGCGTTGTAGCCACACTCACTCCCCCGGGGGAGGGGGTGGTGCGCTGGAGCAGACGTTCGAGCACCAGGCCCGTCGTCAGCAGGGTTCCCTGCAGCAGCAGGCAGCCGCCGATCTGTGCGCGGCGTTCCCAGAGCAGGCCTGTCATGACATCAGCGGAAGGGTTCTGCAGTTGAGACGACCTGCCCCCGCCGCGGTGCTATCTGGGCGACATCGTGGGGCATGGGGGAGCACCGGAGGTCTTCGTCAGGGCCGCGGCTTCGAGATGGCCGCTGATCCGGCCGAGGTGCTGGCTGACGCGCCGCAGCCAGCGGATTGCCTCCAGCCGCTGGCTCCCCAGCTCCACCACGACGTCGCCGCTGGCCACATCGGCCATCACCCCCTGCCGCAGCGGCTTCACCCGCCGGTGCAGGCTGCGGCCGGTGGCCTGGCTTAGCCGTGCCACCTCACTCCACTGCGGCATCTCCACCAGGGGCTCGAGCTGCTCCAGGGCTGCCAGCAGGTCATGGCGCTCCTGTTGCAGGGTGCCGCTCTGCCGCACGGTGCTGGCCCGCTCCGGTTCTTCCTCACAGCGTTCATGCAGGCGCTGCAGGTGGTCGAGGCTGTGCAGGAGGTGCAGCAGCCGCTGGGCGTCGGGTTCCTCCATACGGCGCAGGTGAATCTGATCGAGGAACTGCTCGATCCTGGCCAGGTCGGCCTCCAGGTCTTCGAGCCCCCTCCCCCGATGCTGGCCGTTGCTGGCGGAGGCGCCCAGCGCCTGGCGCAGATGGCGCATCAGCTCCAGCAGCACCCCTTGCTGGGCGGCCTGGGCCAGGTCCAGAGCCCGGCCGGTGTCGGCGCTTGGAGGCTCATCGAGATCATCGGCCGCACGCCCGTCCGGGGAGGGCAGGAGCGCCTGGATCAGGCGGGCAAAAGACTGGGTGAAGGGCAGCAGCAGGGCCACCCCCAGCAGGTTGAACCCCGTGTGGAAGGCGGTGAGCGCGAATTCGGGATCTGCGGCGATCGGCCCCGCCAGCCAGCGCTGGCCCAGGCCCAGGTAGGCCGGCAGCAGCAGGAAGGCCATCACCGCCGTGAACAGGTTGAAGACCAGGTGGGCCGTGGCCGTTCGCCGGGCGCTGAGGTTGGCGCCAAGGGCGGCGATCTGGGCGGTGATCGTGGTGCCCACGTCCATGCCGATCACCAGCGCACCGGCCTGGCCCAGATCGATCGCTCCTGCGGTGAGTGCCGTGAGCGCGGTGGCCACCCCCGCCCCCGATGACTGGGTGATAACGGTGGTAAGCAGGCCTAGTACAACCAGCTGAAAGCGCCCAGCCACGCTGGCTCCATCGAAGCGCTCCGTTTGCAGCAGCACCCCATGGCCCGCCATGGCTTCCTGCAGGGTGCTGATCCCCAGGAAGAGCACCCCGAAGCCCGCCAGGGCGAAGCCGATCTGGGCCAGCCGCCCCCGCCCCAGCAGCCGCAGGCAGGCGCCGATGGCGATCAGGGGTGGCATCAGCCCGGCCAGGTCGAGCTTCAGACCCAGCAGGGCCACCAGCCAGCCCAGGCCGGTGCTGCCCACGTTGGCTCCAAAAATGATGCCCAGGGAGCTGGGAAAGCTGATCAGCCCGGCCTGAACGAATCCCACCGTGGCCACGGTGGTGGCCGATGACGATTGCAGCGCCGCGGTGGTGGCGGCGCCGATGAGGGCACCGGACCAGGGGGTGCGCGTGAAGCGCAGCAGCCAGGCCCGCAGTCGGCTGCCGGCGAGGGCGCGCAGGGCCTCGCACATCACGGTCATGCCCATCAGGAACAGACCGAGCCCCCCCAGAGCACGGATGGCGACGCCGCCATCCATGGTCAGGCCAACCTGGTGAGCGCTCCGTACCCCGCCAGCCAGCGGTTCACCCGGGGCCGGATCGAGGGGGGCACTTCCTGAAGCAACTGGTCGAGCTCAAGGGCCCCCAGGCGGCGGAGATCCCGCACGTTCACCCTCCAGAGGGCCTCAGCCTCACGGATCAGTCGGGCCCAGGTGCGCGCTTTCTGCCAGCGGCGCAACTGCTGCTGATGGCGGCGCCTCTCCGGCCGGACTGGTCCTGCCCGCTGCTCCATTGCCATGGCTGCCCTCAGGAATCGCGCCGCTGCCCCCAGCTTGCGTCTGGCGGCTGCGCTTGACAGCGGTTGACTGGAATGGAGTCGTGATCGGATGCAATCGAGGCTTGCCATCGAGGCTGGCCACCTTGGTGGTGGCTTCAGGCGGCGTGGCGCCCGGCTGCATCCGGCTCCACCGGCCTGACGGGGAAATCGAGCTCATTGACCTCCCGCTCGCTCAGTCGGCGGCTCCAGGCCTTCGCCACCGGCTCGTTCCAGCGGAATCCCGCTTCCCGTGCCCGATGGCGCTGCTCGTAGGGCAACTCGGCCCGGTAGAGGCGCCGTGGCTCCAGCCCCGCCAGCAGCAGAGATTCCAAAGTCTCGCAGCGCTCGAACACCTGGGCCAGGTAGATGCAATCGGTGAGTGCCCGGTGAGCGGCCCAGACCGGGATGCCGTACGCCAGAGCCAGATCACGCACCGAAGGGGTGGCCTTCAGGCGGCACTCGCTCGGCCAGCGCAGGTCGTCCATGCTGCAGATCCAGGGTTTCTCGATCCTGGGCAGGTGGCCACGGCCAAACCAGGCCCGGTCGAAGGCGGCGTTGTGGGCCACCATTGCATCGGCGCTGGCCACCAGCTCCTGGAAATAGATGAGCCCGGCCTGCCATGGCTGCTGCAGCCGGCTCACGGCGGCATCGATGCCGTTGATGGCTTTCGCCGCGTTGCTCTGGCAGGGCAGCAGCAGCGAAAGCTGGCTGAGCACGGCGCGGCTGGGGACATGAAACAGCACCGCTCCCACTTCGATGCAGTGGTCGCGCTCGGGATCCAGGCCCGTGGTCTCCGTGTCGAGGATCAGCAGATGCTGGGGGCAGGCCAGGGCGGAGCTGGTGGCTTCGGCTGTTTCAGCAGGCTCCGCTTCCGCTTCGGCGGCGGCCGCGGGCACGACGCTGAGCAGGCTGGTCTGCTGCCAGCGGTGGGTCGGTTGGGCCATGGGCCAGCTCACCCCAGCGTGATTCGATCCCATGATCCCAGCTCCAGCGAGTGGATGGCAGGGATGGCGCGATCGCCGGGTCCCTCACGCGGCCTGGGACGGAAGGAATTGGGCTTGAACATGCCCAATTATCGTAGCCAGATCAATTGCTGTCACTGGGATCTGGGCAGATTTAAGGGCGTCTGTGGAGAGCTCGGGCGCTGATCTATGCGCGACAGGCTCCTAGTCCCTGGCCGACCTGCTGCTGGAGTTCAAGCCCCAGGCTGGCCTCAGGGCCGCTGTGGCAGGCGTTGGCTGCACAGTGGAGTCCGCACCCTGGCCGAGGACCGAGCTAGCGCCCTCTAGATTGATGTAAATCTCCTGATGACTCAAGTACCTGCGCTGTAGAAACGATCATCGATCGGGGGCCGGAGATGGCAAGCTCAGATGGATAAACTGGATATTCATCAACGGATTCATTCGCCTGGCAAATAGCTTGACAACTCGACTGTCTTGATTTAACATAAACCTGTGGCCGTTCGTCCCAAAAGTATTTGCACTTAAAATATGAAAAAATTTGAGTACAAGTGCATCAGGCTCGATTATAAAGGCAGGGGAATCACCCAGGAAATAAATCTATTGGATATCGATGGCAAGCGGGTGAAGGGGTGGGGAAGCTCCAGTAATGTGCCTACCTTGCCGGAGATGCTTGCAGCCTTGGGGAATGATGGCTGGGAATTGGTGAGTCATGTTGTTAATCAGGATAACGTTACTAACGGCGTAACCTTTCATTACTACAGCTTCAAGCGCGAAATCGTCTAGTTATGAGTGATCCAGCCAAGCGGCCAGACAGCTTCGAGAAGCTACTCAAAGAGGGTTCTAAGCACTCTCGAGCCCAAGATGCCAAGCAGGCTACTGGCGGGCTAGGTCTCTGGCTCGTTATTTCGTTCCTGGCATCGCTGGTATTTCCACTGTTCTGGCTATTATTTGTAGGGCTGCTGCTCGGTGCTTTAGTGTATGGAGCGAGAGAGTGGATGGGTTAGTGGCATTAGCCATCAAGTTGTCACTCTAGGTTAATCGCTGGCTGAGGGGTACTACATTGCCGTTCTGGGTTTCATTCAATCAAAGTGAGGTTCTTCCCTTAACAAGCCGGCATGGAGCCGTGGGATCTTGAGCCGCTCGTTGCTGACGCAATGCCACTACTGGGTCTGGCGAGAAAGGCTGACGGCACGCCGACCACCAAGAGCCAGCGCAATCACCGTTGCGCGGAAGGCTTCACCAACACCGATTCCGAGAGTCGCCTGATGCAGTCCGGCAGGTCCTATCTGCAGGGCTACAACTGCCAGGTGGCTTTCGAGAGTGACAACAAAGTGACCGTAGCGGTGGGCGTTAGCAACCAGCTGCCCGATGAAGAGCATCTGTAGCCGATGCTGGAGCACATCGCCGCCAGCGCCGGTGCACCGCAGGAAGTGATGACGATGGATGCGGGCTTATGGAGCGAGGACAACGTGAACGTCTGCGCTGATCAGGGCATTGATGCCTACATCGCCACCGGCCGCCTGCCGCATGGCTCACAAGATCAGGAGCAAGAAGGGATCAAGGATCTGCGCCCAGCTCAAGGCGATCGTGGAGCCGGTCAACGGTCAGATCAAATAGACCTGAGGCCTGCGGCGCTTCCTGTTACGGGGCTTGGAAAGGTCGCCGCCAAGTGGCACTTGATTACCGCCACGCACAACCTGCTCAAGGGGCTGAAAGGAAGCTGAACTGGCCACATGTGCAAGGGCTGACTGGACTCAGTCGGTTGTCCTTGCTGCGGAGGCGGAGGGCTCATACGCCCGCGCGGTCGTTGGTATCAGCAGGCGTTCCGCGTGACCGCCGGGGCGAAGCTCTATTGGCAACAAACTCCTAGGCTGGGCTCCAATGCAAGACATGTACCCGTGGGTAAGGCCATCCAGGTCGGTGACAGGGCACCCCTGATCGACCTGAAGGATCAGAACGGGACCGAGCGCCGCAGCGATCAACTCGCGGGCAGTCCGTTGGTGCTCTTCTTCTATCCCGCGGACGACACCCCCGTTTGCACGATGGAGGCCTGCGCATTCCGCGACAGCTACGGCGAGTTGCGGGCCCTCGGCGCCGAGGTGTGGGGTGTGAGCGGCGACGACGGCGCCAGCCATGGGCGCTTCTCCCAACGGCACCAGCTCCCTTACCCCCTGCTGGTGGACCAGGGCAACAGCCTGCGTCAGGCCTTCGGGGTACCCGGCGCCCTGCTCAACCTGCTGCCGGGCCGCGTCACGTACGTGATTGATTCTGAGGGGGTGGTGCGCCACATGTTCAACAACCTGCTGGATGGACCGGCCCATGCCCGCGAGGCCATGGCCGCCCTGCAGCGGCTGGTTCCCCAGGCCTGAGGGCGGTGAGTCGCTGGCGTCAGCAGGGGAGTCTCTGGTGTCTCGAGCCCCCCGGTTCAACAGGTGTGATCGAGTTCATCGGTGGCAGTGTCCTGGCTGCCACCCCCCAGATCAGCTATCGGCGCCTGCTGGAGGCTCTCAGTCGGCGCGGGCTCAGCCTGCGGGCCTGGAGTTACGTGCCCGGCTTCGACCATCAGGCCCAGGCCACCGAGGCCTGGCGGGCCTTCCGCAGGGCGCGGCAAGACAGCGTGGCGGGGGCCTCTGTGCAGCCGGTGCTGCGCCTCGGCCACAGCCTCGGCTGCAAGCTGCACCTGCTGGCCCCTGATGGGGGCCGGGGCAGCAGTGCCCTGGTGGCCATGAGCTTCAACAACTTCTCCGCCGACCGCTCGATCCCCCTGCTGGCTGACCTGGCCCCCCGGCTGGGGGTTCGCACTGAATTCAGCCCATCGCCGCAGGCAACCCTGCGCCTGGTGAGCCAGCTCTACGGCGTGCCCCGCAACCTGCTGATTCGTTTCGGCAGCGATGCCCTCGACCAGAGCACCCCGCTGCTGGAGGTGCTCCAGCAACGCCCCGGTGACAGCAGCTCCCTGCTGCAGCTGGGAGGTGATCACCTCACCCCCGCCAGCGCCGGCCTGCGCCAGAACCTGCTGGGAACCTGGGCCGATGACCCCGCCCGCCAGCGCCAGATTGAGCGGCTGGCAAGCACCATCGACGACTGGTTCCACCAAGCGGTGACTCCAGTCTGAAGCTGAACCCAGCTTCAACGTTTGCCAACAGTTCCGTTGACTGAGGGCACCGATCCCGCAGGGTGTGGAGCGTGTTCCCATCCTTCAGCAGGCCCATGCAACCGATGATCGACGCCTTCATAGGCGGCTGGAAACGATCCTTCGACTACACCGGACGCACCAAACGCGCCGAGTTCTGGTGGTTTGCGCTCGCCTCGGCGATCGTCAGCGTTGTGTTGCTGATTCCCTCTTCTGGCACTTCGGCGATCTCGAACTTCTTCGGCACGATCTATAGCCTGTACGCGATCGCCTCGATCGTGCCGGGTCTGCCTCTGGCGGTCCGGCGACTGCGCGACATCGGCAAACCCTGGCCCTGGATTCTGATCGGCCTGATTCCGCTCATCGGTGCGATCTGGCTGATCGTGCTCTACGCCCAGCCCTCGATCGCCTGAACCAGGCGCAACGCCTCAGACCCGCAGCGCGTCGAGCACCGAGCGGTCCTCCAGGGTGCTGGTGTCGCCGCTCACTTCTTCACCGGCCGCCAGGGCACGCAGGATGCGGCGCATGATTTTGCCGCTGCGGGTCTTGGGTAGGGCGTCGCTGAAGCGGATCTCATCGGGTCTGGCGATCGGACCGATCTCGGCGCTTACGTGCTTGCGCAGTTCGGCGCCAAGGGCTGCGTCACCGCTGAGCCCCGTCTGAAGGGTCACGAAGGCCACGATGCCCTCCCCCTTGAGGTCGTCAGGCCTGCCCACCACGGCGGCTTCCGCCACGGACGGATGGCTCACCAGGGCTGATTCGATCTCCATGGAACCCAGCCGGTGACCCGACACGCTGATGACGTCATCGACCCGGCCCATCACCCAGAAATAGCCGTCGGCGTCGCGGCGGGCGCCATCACCGGCGAAATACAGCGGGCGGCCATCGGCGCCGAGGATGTGCTCCCAGTAGCTCTTGCGGAAGCGCTCGGGGTCGCCATGAACGGTGCGCATCATCCCGGGCCAGGGGCGGCGCACCGCCAGGTAACCCCCTTCATCCACGCCCACGCTGTGGCCTTCGTTGTCGACGATGTCGGCGGCGATGCCGGGCAGGGGCAGGGTGGCGGATCCCGGCTTGGTGGGGGTGGCGCCTGGCAGGGGGCTGATCATCACGCCGCCGGTTTCGGTCTGCCACCAGGTGTCGATCACCGGGCAGCGGCCATGGCCGATCACCTCCCGGTACCACATCCAGGCCTCGGGATTGATCGGCTCCCCCACCGTTCCCAGGATGCGCAGGGTGCTCATGTCGTACTGATCAGGCACCTCGCGTCCGCTCTTCATGAAGGCACGAATCGCCGTGGGTGCGGTGTAGAAGATGCTCACCTTGTGTTTCTGGATCACCTCCCAGAACGCACCGGGTTTGGATGGCCTCGGGGCACCCTCGTACATCACGGTGGTGGCGCCATTGGAGAGCGGGCCATACACGATGTAGCTGTGGCCGGTGATCCAGCCCACATCGGCGGTGCACCAGTGGATGTCATCGTCGCGGATGTCGAAGATCCACTGGAAGGTGAGGTGGGCCCAGAGGTTGTAGCCGGCGGTTGTGTGCACCACGCCCTTGGGTTTGCCGGTGGAGCCTGAGGTGTAGAGAACGAACAGGCGTTCTTCGCTGGCCATCGGCTCGGCCGGGCAATCGCTGCTCTGGCTGTCCACCAGCTCATGCCACCAGCGGTCGCGGCCTTCCTCCATGGCGGTGGGCTCCCCGGTGCGGCGAACCACCAGCACCTGCTGCACCGTGGGGCAGGCGCCATCGGCGAGGGCCTGATCCACGGCGGGTTTGAGCGCCACGGCCTTGTCCTTGCGGAAGCCCCCGTCGGCGGTGATCACAACCTTGACGCCGCCATCGATCAGCCTGTCCCGCAGGGCCTCGGCGGAGAAGCCGCCGAACACCACCGAGTGGGGAGCGCCGATGCGGGCGCAGGCCAGCATGGCCATGGCCGCTTCCGGCACCATCGGCATGTAGAGGGCCACCAGGTCGCCCTTGCCGATCCCGAGGGCCTTGAGGGCATTGGCGGCCTTGCAGACCTCAGCGTGCAGTTCCCGGTAGGTGAAGCGGCGGCTGTCCCCGGGCTCGCCTTCCCAGATCAGGGCAGTCTTCTCGGCCTTGGGGCCATCCAGATGGCGATCGAGGCAGTTATACGCAAGGTTGGTGGTGCCCCCCTCGAACCAGCGGGCGAAGGGTGGGTTGCTCCAATCGAGCACGGTGTGGAAGGGCTCGAACCAGTGCAGCTGCTCCCGTGCCTGCTCGCCCCAGAAGGCGTCGGGGTCGGCTTCCGCCCGCGCCACCAGTGCGCGATAGGCCTCCATCGAACCGATCCGCGCCCGGGCTGCCAGCTCGGCGGGGGGCTGGAAGATCCTCCCCTCCTGGAGCACCGATTCGATCGTGGCGTCGGGCATCGCGGTGAAGAGGCGGGCCGCTCCATTGTGAAGGGGAAGGCCACCGGTATCCGCGGCTTGTGAACGAGGTACCAGACCGTTGGGGGCCGCCTGATCCGCTAGGACGGAGTCTCACCAACAGCTGTTCCGTGAGCAGGACCTGGCTGGCCCCGATCGATGCTCCCCAACGGCGCTCCCCTTGAACATGCCCGCGGGGCAGGGTTCTCCACCCATGGGGACAGACCCGTTCCGCACTGCTCCTGGCGGTTCTGGTACCTCCAGCACAGCAAGAAGGTGTGGTTCCGGATCAACGAACCTGCGGTCGCCGGTCTTCGGCCGGTCTTCACCTACGACGGCAGACCCATCCTGCACAGGAGCGAGATCGATGCTGTGCGGGTCCCCAGCCATTACTCCGGCCGCTCCCCCGTGGTCTGGGGAGACTTCCCCGGCGTGGGCCGAGGCCAGGGACCCGACGGCAGCCAGATGTATCTGGAACTGTGGACCCGCTGGACCTGGTTGCATCCGGAAGCCTGTGGCCATCCCGAGCGCTTCGGCGTCGACTTCTTCCGGCCCGGCAGGATACCGGCGGGACCGGGCTGATCCAGGCGTGTGGATGGCTCAGGACAGTGCCCGCTGGAGCACCAGTTCGTTGCCGCGAAGCACCGGCGAGTTCCTTGGGCCACTGGCGCTCATGCTCCTGGAGACGACTGGGCTCTGGAAAGCTCACAAACAGCGTCCCCAGAAGATGTCAATCCTGGCGAGAAATCACTGGCGATTGCGATCGACGAGGGAGATCAGCGCGATCGGCATTCCCAGCATCTGGCTCGCGATCCTGGTGATGCGATCGAAGTCCTCGTCGGGCTCGGAGTCGAGAATGTGGAAGGAATCCAGCTCATCTTGACGATCAGCCTCGTTCTCTGGAATGGGATAGGCACTCATCGCGGGTTCCGGGACTTGGACTGTGCCCATCGGCCGCTGCTGATCACCATGAATGCCCCGTCAGGCACGACGTTCAGACGGTGCCCCATACCTCTGCTGCTAACCCTAGGTATGAGGCGTTGCCTCCGGCTGAGAGGATGCGCCAATGACCCGTCCCGCGGCCTGTCTGTTCGACCTTGATGGTCTGTTGCTGGACACCGAGCCTCTGCATGGCCGGGCCTGGCGGCAGGCGGCCCGGGAGTTTGGCCTTGAGCTCAGTGATCAGCAGCTGCTGGCGCTGCGCGGGCGCCGGCGGCTCGACAACGCCAGCCGCGTGATTGCCTGGATCGGGGCCGCTGGCTGCCAGCCCCCCACCACCGAGCAGTTGCTGGCGGTGCAGCAGCCGATCGCGAGGCAGCTCCTGCCTGGCGCACGGGCGATGCCCGGGGCGCCCGAGCTGGTGCGGCGCTGCCAGGAGCTGGCGATCCCCATGGCCCTGGCCACCAGCAGCAGCCACGACTCGGTGGGGATCAAGTGCGCTCCCCACCCATGGCTGGAGCTGATCGAGCTGATCGTCTGCGGGGATGATCCCGAGCTGGCGGCCGGCAAGCCAGCCCCTGACATCTTTCTGCTGGCGGCCCGCCGGCTGGGGGTAGCCGCCAGCGCCTGCTGGGCCTTCGAGGATTCACTCGCAGGCGCCCAGGCCGCTCTGGCGGCGGGTGCCCTGGTGCATGTGCTGCTCCCCGACGGCCTCGGGCGGGAGCATTACCCCCAGGAAGTGCGCTGCCTGCGCTCCCTGGCTGAGCTGGAGCTCAGCGGTCCTGGGCTGAGCCGGTGAAGCGCTGATAGAGGCGAAAGCCCAGCCCTCCCCACAGCAGCGTCCAGACCGTGAAGGTGGCCAGGGTGCCCAGCTGGTTGGTCTCGATCGAGTACACCCCGGCCTGAATGAAGCCGGCATCGATCAGCGAACCACCGATCCCCCAACCCAGCACCCAGCTGATCATGAAGCCAATGGCCTGGAGGTTGCCGGTCATGGCAGCGCCGCGGAACACCAGTGGCATTCTCCTGCGCCCCCCGTCTGGCCAGGGCGATCTGATTAGGGTCGCGCCGCTTCTGGCGCCCTCGTCCAGTTCTCTCCTGTTGTCCGTCCGCGTCCTTGATCCGTTCCATCTCCGTCCAGCCCCTCTCCCTCGCCCCGAATCCCGACCGTCCACTGGAGACGGTTTCCTCGCAACAGCCCGTTTATCCGTCCAAAGCCGAGCTGCTGGCCTGCCTGCCGCCTGAGCTGCTCAGGATCGACACCACCAAGGCCTGGGGCAGCCTCGCCTTCTCCCTCGGCCTCTCTCTGCTGGCCTACGCGGTTGGCACCCAGCTTCCTCTGCAGCTGAACGCGGCCCCGCTCTGGTTGCTCTACGCCCTGGTCACCGGAACTGTGGCCGGTGGCTGCTGGGTGATCGCCCACGAGTGCGGCCACCAGGCCTTTCACCCCAACCGGCGGCTGGAGGCAGCGGTGGGATTCGTGCTGCACAGCCTGCTGCTGGTGCCTTACTTCAGCTGGCAGCGCAGCCATGCAGTTCACCATGCCAACTGCAACCACCTTGAGGGTGGTGAAACCCATGTGCCCCCTCGCGTTGGCTCAGCCGATGGCCAGGTGGTGCAGCGATTGGCCACTGGTTTGGGCCCCATGGTTTACGGGGTGTTCTCCATGGTCAGCCACCTGCTCCTGGGCTGGCCGCTTTATCTGCTCTTCGGCGTATCCGGTGGGGAGGAGCATGGCGCCCCTACCTCCCACTTCTGGCACGGTGCCCCTTTCCGCAACGGCCGCCGGCTCCTGTTCCCCGACTCCAGCCGCCGCGGGATGCTGCATTCCAATCTGGGCCTGGTGCTGATGCTGCTGGCCCTGGCCCTGGCCGCGCATCACACCTCCCTGGCCCGGGTGCTCGCCATCTATGGGTTGCCCTATCTGGTGATCAACGCCTGGCTGGTGGGTTACACCTGGCTGCAGCACACCGACACCACCATTCCCCATTTTGCAACGGCTGATTGGACCTGGGCGAAAGGTGCTCTGCAGACGGTCGACCGGCCCTATGGACCCCTGCTCAACCTGCTGCACCACGGCATCGGCTCCACCCACGTCTGCCATCACGTCAACCCCAGGATTCCCCACTACAACGCCTGGCGTGGCACGGCTTTGCTCAGCCGCCACTACCCCGAGCTGGTCCGTTTCGATCCCACACCCATCCACCGGGCGCTGTGGCGCATCGCCAGCGGCTGTGCCGTCGTGAGCCAGGAGGGCTCAGGGGCTGGGTTCTATTACCAGGCCCCGGTTGCTGCCACCGAACCTTCACCCTGAACTGAACTCGGCTGCTGGGCCCTCTGGCCTGCAGCCACCGTCAGCGAAGCAACTGTCACCGATGCCTCAATGGCCTGCTGGCGATAGCGACGCAGGCAGTATTTGCAGCCGCCAGTGGTCTGCAGATGACGCTCTGGCGTGATCATGATCACGCGAACGGGATGTTCCAGACAGCGGATCTTCACCGGGGTGCGATAACTGCGGTAATCAATCTCCTCGTAGCTGTAGTGATTGCCAAACCGTTCCATCGCCCGCTTCAGGAAGGTTTCGCGATCGATCCTCACAGCCATGGACTTCCTCTCACAAAAGAAAACACTTCACCTCATAAACCAGATACTAAAACCATGTGAAGAGCAGGGGGGTTCCCCAGGATTTCAATCTTTCTGAAGATTGATGGCCAGGGGAACCCTTTGGCAGCCTTCAGCTCACCACCACGTTCGTGACCCGTCCACCGAGGCGGTTGACCCGTTGCAGGGCCTCATTCATGCGGCTGAAGGGCACGCGCATCACATAGGCGCCGCTGCGGACGTAGTCGTTGTTGACCAGGCCCGTGGCGGAGATGGTGACCACCCGGCCACTGCCGCTGCTGCTTTCACCGGCCGACACCCGCAGAGCTTCGACCCGGTGCTCCTGGGAGGGAGCGCGCAGGGGGGCTTCCGGGGCGAACTCGTAGGAAATCCCCGTCTCGTTGCTCACCAGCGCCTTGAACGGTCCTTCGGTCGAGACGATCACCACCCGGCCACCGGCACCACGCACAGGTACCGCTTTGTCCTGGTGGAGCGCCTTGCCCAGGCGGAACTGGGTGCCGCTGGAATCTCCCTTCACCGAGGCCGCAGCTCCGCGAGCGAGCTGCATCAACCAGGAGAACTGACGTCCCTCATGGCCTTTGGAGTAATCCCAGCCGTGCAGGTACGGCACAACATCGAGGCCGAAGCGTTCCTGGTATTCGTCGCTGTCGATGTAGGAGTCGATCTCGGCGTCATAACCCTGCTCCTGCAGGATCGTGAAGTGATGCAGCATCTCCGCCTTGTTCTGGGGTGCCCGACCCAGCAGATGCTTGTGGTTCAGTTCAATGAAGCGATAGGGATTGCAGTTCTCAAAGAATCTGGATCGATACAGGCCACTCTTGGCCACGGTCCGCACCAGTTCCCGCACGTTGAGAACGCCGTTACGGAACAGGGACTCAGCCCCATTGAGCCGCTCACTGGCCATCACATACTGCTGACCGAGCACCTGCTGATAAACAGCCCGAAGGATCGCTTTGGTGTCCTGTTCGGAGCCGTATGACCAGCTTTCCCTGTTGCGATCATTGGCGAAGCGATCAATACCTAAGGCGGACGCCTGGACCAGTGCCATGGGTAGGAATTCGAGTGGGACGGGAGGAAGAGAAGGGCGACCAGTAGAAACCGAAGCCAGTCGACATGCTGGGAATCGAGGCTTGAATGACGAGCCCTTAGTTCTTGGTGCCTCGCAGACTCTACGCTGAGTTAGCGTTTCCGCGCATTACTCCATAAGCCTTCAACCATCGCAAGATCTCTTCACGATATGGAGTGGCCTGTGGCCATCGCTCCGCATCAGCTCTGGCGGGTTGCTGCAATCCATCGGTCTGACCAGATTGATCACCTCTTTCGGGGCATCAAGGCTGAACTTCTCAGGTCCAGGATAATCGTATGTTGATGAGGGAATGTATAGCCAAAATCTGCTTTTCTGCTGTCGCCACCGCTCCACGGAGCTTGAGTTGATTCCCTGGTGAGGGCAGGACCAGTCTGCCTGGTTATCACTCCTCTGCGGCGTGATAACTGCTGCGCACCAGGGGGCCACTGCGCACCTGCTGGAAGCCGAGTTCCCTCGCGATCGCCCCGAGACGCTCGAACTCGGCGGGTTCCCAATAGCGGGCCACCGGCAGGTGGGCCAGAGATGGGCGCATGTACTGGCCCAGGGTGAGGCGCTGGCAGTCGGCCCGCCGCAGGTCTGCCAGGGCCGCCACCACCTCCTCAACGGTTTCGCCCAGCCCCAGCATCAGCCCGGATTTGGTCGGGATATGGGGGGCCAGCTCCCGGGCCGCCGCCAGCAGAGCCAGCGAGCGTTCATAGGTGGCGCCGCGCCGCACCTCCCCCTGCAGCCGTTGCACCGTCTCGAGGTTGTGGTTGAAGCAGACCGGCTCGGCGGCCAGCACGGTGGCGAGCCGATGGCGTTGGGCGGCTTCGCCCTCAGTCCGGAGGGCATGACCACCCCAGTAATCCGGGGTCAGCACCTCAATCGCAATCAGGGGGTTGCGGCGCCTGATCGCCGCCATGGTGCCGGTGAACAGCCCGGCGCCGTGGTCGGCCAGATCGTCGCGGGCCACAGCTGTGAGCACCACATAGCGCAGGCCGAGCTGCTCTACCGCCTCAGCCACCCGCTCCGCTTCCTGGGTATCAAGCGGCGCGGGCGCGCGGCCCTTCTCCACCTGACAGAAGGCGCAGCTGCGGGTGCAGACAGGTCCGCCCAGCAGAAAGGTGGCGGTGCCGGCGGCGTAGCACTCCCCTCGGTTGGGGCAGCGCCCCTCCTCACAGATGGTGTGCAGCCGCTGCCCCTTGACCACGGCCTGCACCGTTTCCAGGGCAGAGGCACTGCCGATTGGGCGGCGCAACCAGGCGGGCAGCCGCTCAGCGGGGACGATCTGGCTGTAACGGCTGATCGGGCGAACCATGGCGCTCACTCCATCCGGCGCCGGCCCTCGAGGGCCCGCGCCAGGGTGACTTCATCGGCGTACTCCAGCTCGCTGCCCACCGGCAGCCCATAGGCGATGCGGCTCACCAGGCAGAACGGACGCAGCAGCCGGGCCAGGTAGAGGCTGGTGGTGTCTCCTTCCACGCTCGGCGGCAGGGCCAGGATCACCTCCGTCGTCGTCTCCTGGTCCACCCGGTTCACCAGGGGTTGGATCTGCAGCAGTTCAGGTCCGATGCCATCCATCGGCGAAATCAGCCCGCCGAGCACGTGGTAGCTCCCCTTGTATTCGCGGGTGCGCTCCAGGGCAAGCAGATCGCGGGAGTCGGACACCACACAGAGCTGGCCATTGCGCCGCTCCTCATTGCTGCAGATATCACAGAGCTGCTCGGCCGAAAGGTGGAAGCAGCGGCTGCATTGACCCACCTGGCGGCGGGCCGCGATCAGGGCCTCGGCGAAGGCGTGCACCTGTTCTTCGGGCTGGCGCAGCAGATGCAGAGCCAGGCGCTGGGCGGTGCGCGGACCGATCCCAGGCAGGCGCTCGAACTGATCGATCAGCCGCGCCAAGGGCCTGGTGAAGCCGCTCAGGAATCCGCCGCAAGTAAGTGCAATCTAGGAGCGAGGCCACCGGCAACAATGGTTGCGGTGTGATCTCACCCTTCCAGCTTGCTCGGTACCCCATGGCGCAGCGCCCTTCGTTCTCCTGGCTTCTCTCTGCGCAACGGGGCGTGCTCGGCCTGCTGCTCGGGACCCTGCTGCTGCTGGGTGGCCTGAGCGGTTGCAGCGCGGCGGCGGCCGGGCTGAACTCCTTTCAGAGCCCGGACGGGCGCTATGCCTTCCTCTATCCCACCGGCTGGACCCGGGTGGCGGTGAGCAACGGCCCCCAGGTCGTGTTTCACGATCTGATCAACAGTGATGAGACCCTCAGCCTGGTGATCTCGGACGTGAACGCCACCAACGAACTGGAATCCCTCGGCAGTGCCGTGGCGGTGGGCGAGAAGCTCGGCCGCATCGTGATCGCCCCGGAGGGCAGCGGCCGTGAGGCCGAGCTGGTGGAGGCAAGCGAGCGCGAGGACGGCGGCCACACCTTCTATGACCTCGAATATGCGGTTCACCTCTCCGACCGCGATCGCCATGAGCTGGCCACTGTGGTGGTCGACCGCGGCCGCCTCTACACCCTGGCGGCAAGCACCAATGAACTGCGCTGGCCGAAAGTGAAGGACCTGTTCCGCAATGTGATCACCTCCTTCACCCTGCAGATCTGACGCCTTGGCCGATGTGCTGGTGATCGGTGCTGGTCTGGCCGGCTCCCTGCTGGCCCTGGCCCTGGCCGAGCGAGGCGCAGTTGTGGAGCTGCTGGATCCAGGCCAAGGGTGTTCTGCCACCGGCCTGAGCTATGGCGGAGTGCCCTGGTGGGCAGGAGCCCCAGGCCCGATGGACCAGCTGATGGCCTCAGCCCCGGCTGCCTGGCGGCACCTGGAGCAGCGCCATGGTCCCCTGGGCTGGAGCCCCTGTTCGCTGCGGCTGCACTGGAGCGATGCCGAAGCCGAAGCCGAAGCCGAAGCAGAAGCCGAAACCGCAACCGAAACCGCAACCGCAACCGCAACCGAAGCAGCGGCTGCTGCAGTGGCTTGCGGTAGTTCATTGCTGGATCAGAGCCAGGCCCGGGTGGAGGCTCTGGCACGCCGCCACCTTGGGCCCGACCAGGTGGAACGGCTGGAGGCCTCGCATGGCCCGGGGGGGCGGCGGGTGCTGCGGCTGGACTACGGCCGCATCGACAGCCGCCAGCTCTCGCTCGCCCTGCCCCAGGCCTTGGAGCGGGCCGGGGTGCGGCGGCGATGGGGCCGTTGCGCGCCCCTGCAGGCCGGAGCGCTGCCCGCCCGGCAGGTGGTGCTGGCCGCCGGGGCAGGCTGCCGGGCCCTCTGGCCGGCCTTGTCGGATCGGCTGAGGGTGAGCTGGGCCGGGGTGCTGCGGCTGGATGACGGCTCGCTCAGCAGCGAACTGATGAACACCTCCGCGCTTACCCAGCCCAACGACATCCTGATGCCGCTCTTCGCCCAGCGTCAGGGTCTCGAGCAACGGGCAGATCAGATCGAGCGGCAGGAGTGGGTCGTCGATGCGGGCCTGGCCCCCTGGGGTGAGGGGCTGCTGCTGGGGCAGACCAGCCTGATCAGGCCGGGAACGGCCTGTGGTGCCTCGCCTCAGGCGGCAGCACTGGAGCTTGAGCTGCGTCAGGTTCTGGGACGGATCGATCCCCGGCTTGGCCAGGTGCCAGCCAGCTTCCAGCAGGTGCCAGTGAGCTTCAGCTGCAGTGGATCGCCCCTGGCTGGGCCAGTGGCGGGGGCCGCTGGCCTCTGGCTGTTCGCCGGATTGAGCAGCCCCTTCGCCCTGGCACCTGGCCTGGCCGTGCTGCTGGCGAGAGCTCTCAGCGGCGAGCCTGGGGCGCTTGAGCGGCTGCCGGGGGCCACAGAGGAGCCCAATCCTGGCTGGAGCTGAAACTCAGAACAGGAAGCGCTGGCGGCCCTGGCTTTCAACCGGCGTGGCGTTGATGGCTTCCACATCGCGGGGTGGCCAGTCGGCCTCCCAGTAGCTGATGCCGTTCAGATCGAAGGGCCGGCCGCTCAGGCGCTCCGCATCGAAGCGGGTGGTGGCCATGGCCGTGATCAGCCCGCCGATTTCCATCGGACCCAGATCCGTCTGGAGGTCCTGGCCGGCAGCTGCGATCAGGCTGGGCAGACGCACCAGGTTCTCGGGGCGCGTCAGTTTGCTGAACAGGGCGGTCAGCACGAGCTTCTGGCGATCGATTCGGCCGATGTCACCCTCCTCATCGTGGCGCCAGCGCAGGAAGCCCTCCAGATCGCGGCCCTTGAGGGTCTGCAGGCCCGGCTGAAGGTCGATGTAGAGGCCCTGGCTGTTGTCGACGTAATACATGCGCTTGGGCACGTTCACCTCGACACCGCCGAGCACATCACCCATGCGGCGGATCGCCCCCAGATTCACCAGCAGGTGATGGTTGATCGGCCGGCCCAGTCGCTCGGCAAGTTCCTGCTTGACCGCATCGGCTCCCCCGTAGGCGTAAAGGGCGTTGGCTTTGATGCCGCCGTAACGAGCTGAGTCGATATAGGTGTCTCTCGGCACCTGGGTGACATGAGTGACGCCGTTCTCGATGCGGATCGAGAACATCACATCGGTGTTGCCGCCGCCAACGTCGCTGCCAAGCACCAGGACATCGGTTCCCGGTGCCCCCCAGGCGGCGAAGGGATTGCTGAGCTGGCCGGTGAGCTTGGCGGTCTGGGAGGCCCAGTCATCAGGCAGGAACGAAGCCAAAGGGCCGGAGAGGGCCAGACCTCCTCCCAGACCCAGCAGCATCGCCAGAACGATGGGCAGGGGGCGGGATCGTTGGCTGGAGGTCATCGGGACCGAAGGGTGTTGGCGCTTCAAGAGCACAGAGTCGGGATTGTCGTTGAGACGACGGGCAGCCGGTTGGGGGTGTGGTCTGAAGCGCAGGGCATGAGCATTGGCGACGAAGGGGAAGGCCCTTTGTCACGTTGATGAAACCTTATTTCATCTTGGCCGATCGGATCTTCTCAGCTCCAGGGCGGCTTGTTCCAGTTTCCTGGCTGGAAGGGCTCAGGTCGCGGGCGGTCCCCCCTGGCCCGTCTGGCCGCGCACGAGCCGCCTTGCCTCCGGCAGGGCGGGGCTGAGGTCCATGGAACCGAAGGCGGGCAGATTCTGGCGACGCAACCAGCTGCCCCAATGGAACTCCAGGAAGGGCACCTGGGGCTGGGCGCGGATCAGACCCTCCTGCTTCAGTTTCCAGACCAGGCTGCGGAAGGGGTCGTCCTGCAGGCCGCCCAGATCCACCGGCAGGCGCTCGGGCGGGAGGGGCCCCCGGCCTTCACTGTCACGCAGATAGAGCCAACCGCGGCGGTTCAGTTCCTCCAGGCAGTGCGTGCGACTGGCTCCCTCCAGTTCCAGCACGACCGAGCAGAAGGCCGTGGAGCTGGAATCCACTTCAACCAGGGCCCGCAGCCGGTGGTGACGATCGATCATCCAGTACTCCCCGGCACTGCTCACCGCCACAGGCACTGGCCGGGTACGTAGGTAGCGGAGCCGCTCTGCCACCGTTTCCCTGGCGAAATCCTTGGCCCTGGAGCGCACTTCCGCCAGACCAAGGCAGAGCTGGGTGGGTTGCAGCCTGCTGATCGGCAGCTCCAGCAGATCCTGCCGGGCCAGTGGCGGCAACTCGAAGGGACCGGATGTCTGGGCCATGGGCGAGGGCCCGCCGCCGCTGGCGACCTGAAATCAATTCACACCATGCTGGTGCATTCAGGCCAGGAGTGCCTCGTCCTCGCGCAGGCCGGCCTGCACCCGCCAGAGCCGGGCGTAGGCTCCGGCGCGCCTCAGCAGCTCGTCGTGGCGGCCTTGCTCGACGATCCGGCCCTGCTCCATCACCACGATTTGATCGGCGTGACGCACGGTGCTGAGTCGGTGGGCGATCACCAGGGTGGTGCGCTCGGCGGTGATCAGGTCCAGTGAGCGCTGGATCGCCGCTTCCGTTTCGTTGTCGACGGCGGCGGTGGCTTCATCGAGGATCAGGACCGGCGGATTCTTGAGAATGGCCCGTGCCAGGGCGATGCGTTGGCGTTGGCCGCCCGAGAGCCTCTGCCCCCGCTCCCCCACCACGGTGTCGTACCCCTGGGGAAGTGCTTCGATGAAGCCACTGGCTTCGGCCAGGGCCGCGGCTCGGGCAATCGCGGACTGGCTGGCGGCAAAACTGCCGTAGGCGATGTTCTCTCTCACGGTGCCGTGAAAGAGGAACACCTCCTGGCTCACCAGGCCGATGGCATGGCGCAGATCGCCCAGCTGCAGCTCCTGAATCGGCTGCTCATCCAGCAGGATCTCGCCCTGTTGCACGGCATAGAGCCGCAGCAGCAATTTCACCAGGGTGCTCTTCCCGGAGCCGGTGGCACCGACGATGCCCACCGTGTGCCCAGCCGGAACCGCCAGGGAGAAGTTCACCAGCAGGGGCTCCCGGCCCGCGTAGCCGAAGCTCACCGAGCGGAACTCGATGGCGCCGCGCACGCCGGCCAGGGGGAGGGGCCGCTCGCCGCCGGGGATCGTGATCGGGGTTTCCAGCAGATCCAGCACCCGGTTGCTTGAGGCCATGGCCCGCTGGTAGTCGTCAAGCGTGCGACCCAGGGTGGTGAGGGGCCACAACAGCCGCTGGGTGATGAACACCAGAAAGCTGTAGGAACCTACGGCGATTGTGCCCCGCCAGGCCTGAAGTCCACCGATCACCAGGATCGCCAGGAAGGCGAAAAGGATGGCAAATCGGATCAGGGGAATGAAGGCAGCCGAGAGACGGATGGCCCGCTGGTTGCTTGTTCTGTAGGCCGCACTCTGGCCCCGGATTCTCTCCAGTTCCCAGGCCTCGGCGGCATAACTCTTGATCGTGAGCATGCCGCCGAGATTGTTCGAGAGACTGCTGTTGAGATCGCCAGCTCGTTCGCGGACGTCGCGGTAACGGGGAGCCAACCGTTTCTGGAACAGGATCGAGCCCCAGAGAATCACTGGAATGGGCAGAAAGGCCACACCGGCCACACCAGGAGAGATGGCCGTCATCACACCACCGACGGCCAGCACCGTGGTAGTCAGCTGCAGCAGTTCGTTGGCGCCGTGGTCGAGAAAACGCTCGAGTTGATTGATGTCGTCGTTCAGGACTGCCATCAGCCGGCCGCTGCTGCCGGCCTCGAAGAACGCCATCTCCAACTGCTGCAGGTGGCCATAGGTCTCCAGCCTCAGCTCGTGTTGCATGGTCTGGGCAAGGTTGCGCCAGAGCACCCCGTAGAGGTACTCGAACAGAGATTCGGCGCTCCAGATCACAAAGGAGGCCACCGCCAGGGCAGTGAGCTGGGAGGGGACCGTCCTGAGCCCAAGCTCCGCCAGCCAGGAGGTCTGCTGACGTACCACCACATCCACTGCCAGACCGATCAGCACCGGCGGGGCCAGATCGAACAGTTTGTTCAGCACCGAGCAGCTCGAGGCCAGCCAGATGAGCCGGCGGTGGGGCCTCAGGGCCTGTAGAAGGCGGCTGATCGGTGTGCGCACACTCTGGTGGGCCATGAATGGAGGCGGCTGGGCGTCGGCCGGAAGGGCCAGAGGTCATTAAAAGGGGCCAGCCGCCTGAATTCCTGGGACCCATCCCTTCCGTTCGGCTTGGAAGGAAGGAGGGTTCGCCGACGTCAATGCTTTGGGCTGTTCAGGGACTGCCACTCGGGAGTGGGTCGGGTGCGGGTCCCAAGGGGCTGAAGGGTCTGAGCCGTGAAGCCTGGAATGGGGGGAGATGATACATGGGTTAGACACCCAACAACGCTGTCTCCATGGCTGTGCTGTGATCCAGGACACGGCTTGACGCTTGCGCTGCAGCCCCTCTGGCTTGGCGATCAGTGATCAGGTGTTGATGGCGAAGCGTGAAGTGAAGTGGAAGCAAATCCAAGGGATGGAGCCGGCCACGGTGGGATGGCCCAATGTCATGAAACCAAGACGAAATGATCCCGAAGCAATGGCTGCCCCCATTCCCTGGAGCCTCGCCTGGTGTGAGGACGGTGAGCTCGCTCCCCAAGATCGCTTCGATCTCCTGCAGACCCTGGTGCTCTGCGAAACTCCGGAGGTTCAACTCAGTCTGATCGGGGCCATCGAGACGCTCTCCTTGCAGCAGGTGAGCGTGTTGGGGACCGATGGAGTCACCGGTCTGTGTTCCTGAGCCTGGATCCGGGTTCCTGAGGCTGGATCCGGGTCGAGCCTCAGAGGCTGTAGCGAGCCATGGTGCGCTGGCGGCAGGTGCTCTGGGCCACATCAAGGCCAGCGCCCTGGTTCACCTGATCCACGAAACAGGAGCAGGCGAAGGTGCCAAGCCCTGGCGGGGGGACTTTGCGTGCGGCCTGAAAGGCAGCACTGACGGTGGCCATACAGAACTTGCTGACCTGCTCATCCCTCTGGCCGCTGCTGGCAGAGGCCTTCAGCAAAGCCTCGGCCTCCACAGCCCCCGCGAGGGTCAGATCGGCCAGACCTGTGAGGGCGAGGCAGGCCAGACGCGACATCATCCCGATTGAGCTGGAGAGAGTGCGCTGGCCGTTGGCCGCAGTGCTGGAGATCAATGACATGGAGGGGCAAAGAGAACGCCGGATCGACGTGCGGGCCTTGCTCAGGCGTTGTGACGGGTGATCTGAAGCTCTTTGTTCATCACACGCAGGCAGCGCAGAGCGCTGAATACATCCTCGGGCATCCCACTGGGAAGATCCACAGTGCTGTGCGTGTCGAAGATCTGGATGCGGCCGATGCTGCGGCCGTTCAGGCCAGCTTCGTTGGCAATGGCACCGACAATGTTGCCGGGCTTGACCCTGTCTTGCCAGCCCACCTCAATCCGGAACCTCTCCATGTCGGCATCCGGAGGTGTGGAGGCTTCCAGCCGGCTGCCGCCGGCACGGGGTGATGAGCGGCGATCACCGCGGCGGTCGTCGTCGCCGCTGCGCTGGCGGTCCCGGCTGGGGGTGGGCTGGCGCCAGGTTTCGGTGCCTTGCACCAGCAAGGGGCGGTCGCCCACGGCAAGCTGCAGGGCGGCCAGGGCCAGTTGCTCGGGGGTGGCGCTGATCTCGCTGCCCACCCTCTGCAGGATTTCGCTGAGAAGGGCCAGTTCCTGCTCCTCGGAGCGAGGTGTGGCCACCAGGGCGGTGAGGCGCTCGCGCAGGCGGTCAAGCCGGCTCTGGTTGATGTCGGAGTTGGTGGGCACCTCCATGGGGGTGATGGCCTTGCCCACGGCCCGCTCCAGTCCGCCCAGGAAACGGCGCTCCCGGGGGGTGAGGAAGAGGATCGCGTCTCCCTTGCGCCCCGCACGGCCGGTGCGGCCGATTCGGTGGACATAGGCTTCGCTGTCGAAGGGGATGTCGTAGTTGATCACCAGAGTGATCCGATCCACATCCAGCCCCCGGGCAGCCACGTCAGTGGCCACGAGCACGTTAACCTGACCGCTGCGCAGTCGCTCCACCGTGCGCTCCCGCTGGTTCTGGGGCACATCCCCGTTGAGCACGGCCACGTCGTAACCCTGTTGCTCGAGAGCTTCGGAGACGGTGAGAGTGATCGCTTTGGTGCGGGCGAAGATGATCACCCCTTCGCTGCTCTCGGCCTCAAGCACTCGCGTCAGGGCCTCAAGCTTCTGGGCGCCATGCACCACAAGGTGGCGCTGGCGGATTGTGCTGTTTTCCGCACCCTTCTGCTGGATGGTGACTTCAGCGGGGTTCTGCAGATACTTGCGCGAGAGCCTGCGGATCTCAGAAGGCATGGTGGCTGAGAAGAGCACAACCTGCCGCTGCTCCGGCAGTTGCTCAAGCACCCACTCGACGTCATCGATGAAGCCCATGCGCAGCATTTCATCGGCCTCGTCGAGCACCAGGCAGCGCAGTCCGGAGAGATCCAGAGTTCCCTGGCGCATGTGATCCATCACCCTCCCCGGGGTGCCCACCACGATCTGCACGCCCCGCTTGAGGCGAACGATCTGGTCACGGAAATCAGCACCGCCGTAGATCGGCAGCACCCGCACCTGGGGGAGCTTGGCGGCGTAGCCGTTGAAGGCTTCTGCCACCTGAAGCGCCAGTTCACGGGTGGGGGTGAGCACCAGCACCTGAGGGGTGCGCTGCTGGGGATCAAGACGCGCCAGCAGAGGCAGGGCGAAGGCGGCTGTCTTGCCGGTGCCGGTCTGGGCCTGGCCCACCAGGTCGCGGCCGAGCATCAGCTCAGGAATCGCGGCCTTCTGAATGGGAGACGGGTTGCTGTAGCCGCACTCGGCGATGGCACTCAGAAGTTTAGCTCCCAGGCCAAATCCGGCGAACCCACCAGTGGCCGGTGCCTCCTCAGCAGCTTCGTCGGGCTGATCGAGCGGGCCGATCAAGGTCGATTCGACGGCAGTGGCTTCGGCCGACGCTTGCCCTTCGAGGGCACTCAGATCGACGCAGCTGGAGAGGGGGCTGGGTTGGATGGAAGGGGTGGTGGTGATGGGATCGCTCGCGATGGGTTGGATTGGGGATTGGGCGGGATGGTCGCTCAGGTCGATGGAGCACGCAAAGCTCTCGCTCGCGTAGTACTGGGTCACGATGAGTTGATGGGGCCTTGGCCTGGGAGTTCCTTCAACGCAGGCCGGCAGGTACCCGTATCTCGCGGCCACAGGGCCTGAAAAAAGACTGCCTTGCCCTTTATCAAAGGGTGAGTAGTTATCGTAACACCACGCCTGGATACTCAGATTCGAGGCGGGTAGTCGACCAGGTGATCAACCGGGTGTTCAGCCGATCGCCCGTAGTCGTCAGCGAAGCGCTCGATGTCCTCGTCAGTGAGGTGGTTGCCCCGTTGCACTTCCACGATCATCAGCCCAAGGTCTCCGGCGCTGGCCCGGTGCATGGCCAGGGTGGGGATAGTCAGGGTGACGCCCGGAGCTGCGTTCAGCTGATCGCCCTCGCAGTCCAGGATTCCATCCCCCTCGACAACCACCCAGTGTTCGCTGCGGTGGTGATGGCGTTGAAGGCTGATGCGGCTGGATGGATTCAGCCACAATCGCTTGATCAGGTAACCCTGGGCAGTGGCGAGGGTTTCGAACCAGCCCCAGGGGCGTTCGCTGCGGAGCTCGCCTCCTGCGCCGGATTCGGTCATCGCTGATCAGCCAAAGGCGGCTGGTTTCCAGGCCTGAGCTCTGGCCTGGCTGATTTCGGCGATCTTGTCGTGGGCGTGCAGACGGCGCTGAATCTGGTTGGTGCAGCCCTGCCAGGTGGGCGGGGTGGTGCTGGCGTCAAAGCAGGCTTCGCTGCGGTCATCGAGCATCCGGCCCAGCGTCGGCTCCTCTCCCTGGGGTCCCGGCAACAGAAGGTAGTAGCGGATCATCCGGACCGGGCTTGGGACAGTTCCAGTCTGTCTCATGGTGGCGGGGGTGTGAGTGCCGAGGTGCCTGGCTCAACGCTCCGCAGCAACGGACGCCTGGCGCCTCTGTAGCAACGGCTTCATCTAAGGGGATGCCTGCCTACTTGGATGGCTGCCAGAAACACGGTTCTTCATGCCCAGCCCCAACCGTCTCGCCGCAATTCAGCGCACCCAGGAACGCCCAGCGGCGGTCACTGCCCCAATCGCATCCCTTGATGAGATCTGGGCCGCTGACGTCTTCAACCTCTCGAAGATGAAGTCGTGCTTGCCCAAGGACATCTTCAAATCGGTTCAGAAAACCATCAAGGAGGGAGGCAAGCTCGACGTCACAGTTGCCAACGTGGTGGCTCAGGCGATGAAGGACTGGGCCGTTGGCCGCGGTGCCCTCTACTACGCCCACGTCTTCTACCCGCTCACCAATTCCACCGCCGAGAAGCACGACGGCTTCATCTCCACCCAGAGCGACGGCTCCGCTATCTGCGAATTCACCGGCAAGGTGCTGGTCCAGGGTGAACCTGATGGTTCCTCATTCCCCAACGGCGGCATCCGCTCCACCTTCGAGGCTCGCGGCTACACCGCCTGGGACATCACCAGCCCGGCCTTCCTCATGTCGACGCCCAACGGCGTCACCCTATGCATCCCCACGGTTTTCGTGTCGTGGACAGGCGAGGCCCTCGACAAGAAAACGCCTCTGCTGCGCTCCAACGCGGCCATGAACAAGCAGGCACAGCGTCTGCTGAAGCTTCTCGGCAACGCCGAAGTGGCCCCGGTGAACTCCAGCTGTGGCGCTGAGCAGGAGTATTTCCTGGTGGACAGCGCTTTCGTGAGCCTGCGCCCCGACCTGCTGCTCACAGGCCGCACCCTCTTCGGCAACCCCTCGCCCAAGGGCCAGCAGTTCGACGACCATTATTTCGGTGCCATCCCCCAGCGGGTCCAGGTCTTCATGCAGGACGTGGAGCACCAGATGTACCGACTGGGCATTCCCGCCAAGACCCGTCACAACGAAGTGGCTCCCGGCCAGTTCGAGCTGGCTCCCTTCTTCGAGGCGGCCAACGTGGCCACCGATCACCAGCAGCTCACCATGACGCTGCTCAAGAACACGGCTCGCAAGCACGGCATGAATTGCCTGCTGCATGAGAAGCCCTTCGAGGGCATCAACGGCTCCGGCAAGCACGTGAACTGGTCGGTGGGTAACGCCACCCAGGGCAACCTGCTGGATCCCGGCAGCAGCCCCGAGGAGAACATGCAGTTCCTGCTGTTCTGCGGTGCGGTGATCCGTGGCGTTCATCTCTACGGTCCGCTGCTGCGTGCCGTTGTGGCCACGGCCGGCAACGATCACCGCCTCGGTGCCAACGAAGCACCTCCGGCGATCATCTCCGTCTACCTCGGCAGCCAGCTGGAAGAGGTGTACACGATGATCAAGAACGGCAACCTCGGCAGCACCGATCACGGTGGGCTGATGCAACTGGGTGTCGACACCCTGCCGGAGTTCCCCAAGGATCCCGGCGATCGCAACCGCACCTCACCCTTTGCCTTCACAGGCAACCGCTTCGAGTTCAGGGCTGTGGGCTCGAACCAGTCTGTGGCTGGCCCGCTCGTGGCCATGAACACCATGATGGCGGACTCGCTCCTTTACATCTGCGATGAGATGGAGGCCAAGATGGCCGCTGGAGCCAGCGTCCAGGACGCCGCCACGGCGGTGCTCAAAACGATCATGGAGCAGCACGGTGACGTCGTCTTCGGCGGAGACGGCTACTCCAGCGAGTGGCACCAGATGGCCGTCAACGAGCGGGGGCTGGAGAACCTGCCCACCACAGCCGATGCCCTGCTCGTGCTCGAGAGGGACAACATCAAGGACCTGTTTGCGCGCATGGGGGTGCTCACCCCGGTGGAACTGCAGAGCCGCTTTGAGGTGTATGCCGAGCAGTACGTGCTCGCGGTGGAAGTGGAGGCCAAGCTGGCTCTGCAGATCGCCCGCACCCAGGTTTATCCCGCGGTCATGGAGTACCTCGGCGGTCTGGCCAATTCCCTGCGCTATCAGGAAGATCTGGGCCTTCCCCCCGATCGCGCCATGGCTGGCCGTATCGCAAGCCTCAACCAGGAGCTCCTGGCCAACTGCACTGCACTGGAGGCGGCCGTGAAGAATCCACCCCACGGCCCCGTGGACCACATGCGCCACTGTGCAGACACCCTGCTGCCACTGATGCACAAGATCCGCGAGGCCGTCGACGGACTTGAGACCCTGGTGGATGACAAAACCTGGCCGCTGCCCACCTACCAGGAGATGCTCTTCGTCCGCTGAGTCTCCACGGCAGTCATCAGGCGGGCAGCCACCCCTGGCCTTCGGGGGTGATCAGCACCGCTTGCTGCCGGGCCCTTGTCAATGCTGTGTAGAGAAGCCGCTGGTCCCAGCGGCCTTCCCTCTCCGGCATCAGGACCAGCACTTGTTGGTACTGACTGCCTTGCGACTTGTGGATGGTGATCGCGAAAGCCGCCTCTGCTGCGGCCATGCGGCTGGGATGGACCAGCCGCGACCTTCCGCCGGCAGCGCCGGTGCCGCCATTGCTTTCCTCGCCAGGATCCTGGCTTCCCCAGAACAGCAGCCTGCGCTGGCCTTCCACCATCACCACCACCCCCACATCGCCATTGGCGAGCCCCTGCTCCGGCAGGTTGCGCTGACACAGCACGGGAGTGCCGGGGGGCCAGCCGGCGGGTCCCCGGCTCCAGTCAGCTGCGAGCAGCCGCTGGTTCAGTGATTCCACACCCCAGCGTCCGCGCCGGGTGGGAGCAAGCACCACGCAGCGCTCCACCTCCTCGAGCAGCTCCAGGCTCAGACCATCAGGATCCTCACTCCAGCGGGCGGCCAGCTGAGCCAGCTGCAGCTGATGGGCCCTGAGCCGCTCCAGTAACTCGAGGGGTAATCGGCCTGGTGCGCAGCGCCACCAGCTGAGGTTGTCGGAGGCCTCGAGCAGGCTGAGCTGTTGCAGAAATCCAGGGGTGTCACCACGCCGCAACCGGCCGGCAGCCAGGGCCAGGGCCCCGTCATTGCGATAGGTGGTGCTCAGCTCGATCGACGAACCCCCCAGGGTCTGGCGCCTGGCCGGGACCTGCAGTTCCTGCAGCACCGCCCCTGGGCCCACCGGGGCCAGCTGATCGGGATCCCCAACCAGCAGCAGCTGGGCCTCGGCTGGCAAGGCCTCCAGCAGGGCGGCCATCAGGGGGAGATCCAGCATCGACACCTCATCCACCACCAGCAGATCCAGTGCCAGGGGCCGCTCCCGGTTGCGTCCGAACCCCTCGCCGCGGCTCTCCAGCAGGCGATGCAGGGTGGTGCAGGGACTGCCTGTCAGCTGGGTGGCCAGATCCGGCGGCAGGGTGGAGCCTCCGGCGGCGATCGCCTGGCGCAGGCGGGCGGCGGCCTTGCCGGTGGGTGCCGCCAGGTGCAGCCGCCAGCCAGGGCGTTCCTCCAGCACCGCTGCGAGCATTTGCACGATCGTGCTGGTTTTGCCGGTGCCGGGTCCGCCTCCGAGCAGCACCAGGCCCTGCCGGAGCAAGGCCGCCACCGCCGCCCGCTGATGGGAATCCAGCCCGCCACGCTGCTGGGCCCGCTGCGCGGCGGTCTGCAGGCGCTTTGGGCTCAGGGTTGGCTGCACGCAAGCTGTGGCTCGCTGCTCCAGCTCGGCCATCGTGCTCTCCAGCAGCAACAGCCAGCGCCGCCAGCCCACACCCCGTTCGCTGAGCATCAGCGGGGGCGGGGAGTCGTCAGCTGGCGGCTCAAGCTGCTCCGGGCCCTGGATCCAGCCGCAGCGCACCAGGGCCTGGCGGTGGCCTTCAGGCCAGTGCTCCACGCTGACGATGCCCTCGGGGGCTGATCCGTCCAGGGGCAGGTGCAACTCACCGCGCAGCAGGGCCGCACTCAGAGCCTCGATCAGCTCGGCCAGCAACGGATCGCTCTTGATGCCGTAGAGCCTCGGCAGGGCTTCAGCCAGGGCTGGCCCCAGGGGGCTGAGGGTGGGCGGCTGCGGAGTCATCTGTGGAGTCATTGCTGGCCTTCCCGCAGCAGAGCATCAAGGGCCAGGAGGCGATCCAGCGGTGCTGGCTCCACGAACATCCCAGGCACCGACTGCTCCGCCATGGCCAGGCCCGGTGCCGGGGTGACGGCACCGGGGACGCCCCGCAGGAACACATACAGGTAACCGCCGAGATCTTGCTGGGGGTTGTAGCCCGGCAGACGCCAGCCCAGATAGCGGTGCAGGGCCACCAGATAGAGGTGGGCCTGGAGCGGGTAATGGTGGCTTTCCATCAGTGCTGCCATCTCGGCCCGTCCGTAGTCGAGAGGGCCACAGGCGAGGGGCTGGCCCTGGGGGTCTCGCTGCCCCAGCCAGTTGCTTTTCCAGTCGGCCACCCACCAGCGCTCCCGCCCGTCCGGCCCCGGTGCGGTGAAGACCAGATCGATCGAGCCGGTGAGGAAGCCGCGGCTGGCCACGTTCAGTTCCGCCAGCCGTTGGGCGTAAGCCCCGCTGAAGCACCCCTGCGGATGCCGGCTGAACACCTCGGCCAACCCCTGGGCCCTCACCAGAGCGTGGCCAGTTGAGGTCTCCGCTCCCAGGGCCAGGGGCAGATCGAAGGGCATTTCGCGCAGCTGCCGCCGCGGATCCAGCTGGGCCAGACACACATTCCCCAGTGCCCCTCCCATCGGTGTGTGACGCAGCTGCTCGAGGAACTTCAGAGTGGCCGAGACATGCTCTAGATCCAGTCCAGCCCTCTCCAGCTCCCGCTCCACCAGCTTTTGCTGGAGCGGATCGTCGCCAGGCTGGCGGTGATCAATCCGCTCCAGGATGCGGTGCAGGCAATCACCGGCAGCGGCGCCGCGGGGAAACATCGCCAGAGGTCCGCTGCGGGGACCCCAGGCATCTGGTCCCCGCTCCGGGCTGACGGGTCCATTGGCCTTTGGATCCGGACCTGCCGTATCGGTGGCGGCACGATCGATGCCATCGGTTTCGCGGCCCTCCTCAATCGCCTCCGGCGCCAGGGGTCCCCCGTGGGCCCCCTGGGTCCAGCTGGAGTAGCTGCTGCGCCCCCAGCCCGAGAGCAGGGGCCAGCGGGGCACCGGTCCGGTGCCCAGATCTCCGGCCTCCGCAGGGGCTTGCCAGCGCACGGAGTTCGGCTGGGTGGGCTCGCCGCTGATCACGGTGATCGGCAGGGCTCGCCGCTGGATCTCTCCGTCTAGATGGTCGAGCCACTCCTGATCGGAGCGAGAGGTGTAGATGTCGTCGTCGTCGTTGGGGCCAAGGGGCGGTAGGGGGTGCCCGCTGAACAGCCACGGGATCAGGGGATTGCTCGCCTGGTCCAGGGCCGGACCGAAGCCGAGCACCAGCAGCTCCCGCGCGCGGGTGAGGGCCACGTAGGCCAGCCGTTCCCGCTCCGCCGCCAGCGCGGCCTGCTCCTGCTCCGCCGCCACCTGGCCCGGCCCCCAGCGCTGATCGAGATGCACATCCAGCTGGGGCCCGCCGGCGTGCTCCGCGTTCCAGCGACGCCCGAGACGGCGGCTGCCCCGGCGACTGGCGCTGTTCACCCCCTGCCAGAAATAGGGGCAGATAACCACGGGGAATTCCAGCCCCTTGCTGCGGTGCACCGTCAACACCCCCACTGCGGAAGTCACCGCATCGCTGTGGGGCAGCTGGTTCTCCGGCACCGTTTCGGGCGGATGCAATCGCCGCCGCCGCAACCAGTCGGCGCTGGCTGCTGCCCCGAGTCGCTGCTGGTGCAGCCGCTCCTGTACCAGCTCCGCGCACTGCTGCAGGTCGGCCAGCCAGCGACCTTGCAGGGAGAGCTGTGCCAGCTCCTCACTGCGCAGCATCTGCCCCAGGGTGGCGAGCAAACCGTCGCTGGGCAGGCGCTCGGCCAGGCGGGCCAGCTGGCCGGACAGGCGATCCCACTCCTGGCTGCCAGCTTCCGCCAGCTGGCGCGGACTCCAGCCCATCAGGGGGGAGGCGGCCAGCAGCCGCAGGCGTGCGCCGCTGCCGGGCTCCGCCAGGGCATCGAGCAACCGCTGCAGCAGGGCGGCCCCCTCACCGGCGAACACATCCCCCTGACTGAGCAGGCGGCTGGGCAGGCCACGGCGCTCCAGGGCCTCCCGCAGGTCTTCGGCTTGCTGGTGCCGGTCCACCAGCAGGCAGATGTCGGAGGGTCGCAGGGGCCGGCTCAGCTCTCCTTCGCCCATCCGCCATCCGCTCAGCAGCAGATCCAGGACCAGGGACGCCACCCGATCAGCCGTTCGGCTCTCCAGCTCGCTGCGACTGGGGGGCGCTTCGCCAGCGCTTCGATCGTTTCCGAGCCAGAGCAGCTGCAGGGGCTGCTGGCTCGCCGGCAGGATCAACGACTCCCCCCTATCCAGCCGGGCGGCCCGCAGGGGCGGCACCGGCAGGTCTGAGCGGGGCAGGCCCGGGGCCATCAGTCGGTTCAGCGCCTCCAGCAGGGGAGGCGAGGAGCGGAAGTTGCGCATGAGCCGGTGGCTGGCTGCGGCGGTCCTGCTGGCGGCGCGGTAGGTGTCGAGATCGCCGCCCCGGAAGCGGTAGATGGCCTGCTTGGGATCTCCCACCAGCACCAACAGCTGCTGGTGCTGGGCATCACCGGCCGCGAAGACCCGCTGGAGGATGCGCCACTGCAGGGGATCGGTGTCCTGGAACTCATCGATCAGCGCAGCCTCGTAGCGCTCTGAGAGGGCCTCGATCAGTGTTGGACGCTGAGTGCCGTCGGCACCGGGATCGAGGCTGCTCAGCAGGTCGCCATAGCTCATGCGTCCTCCGCGCTGCCGTCGCCGCGCCAGTTCCGCCCGGGCCCAGTGGCAGAAATGGCTGAGCACCGCCTCGGCAGGAGCGTCCACCAGTGCCGCCGCCGCTGCCAGCAATCGGGGTTGGGGCAGCCGCGGCACCGGCCCCGCCAGTGCCGCCGCCTGGCTGATCGGCCCTGGGTGGAAGTAGTCGGGAATCCAGCTGGTCTTGTCCTCCAGCAGCTCTGCGTAGGAGCCCGGGCACGGCTGTGCCTGCAGCCAGGCGCTGAGCAGCTGGACGCGATTGTGGCGGGGCTTGACGGTGTAGGGCCCCTTGCTCTTGATGCCTGCCTGCTTGCGCTCTGCCGCTGCCGCGCGGAGAGCCTGTTCCAGCTCCTCACCCTCCTGCTCCCAGAGGGCCTGGAAACGGAGCCAGTCGGTCTCCCACTGGCCGAGCCACTGGGGGGGCAGGGGCTGCTCAGGGTCCCAGCCGGGCGGCAGATCCGGGCTGGCCAGGGTCGGATCTCCCTCCAGGCTGGCCAGCAGGGTTTGCAGCCCTTTGATTTCGACACCCCGGCTTATCAGTCCCCGCAGGGCATGGGCCGGCAGGGGCAACACCTGCTGCTGCCAGTAGTCGTGCACCACCTGTTCCTGCAGCAGCGCACCGTCATCCTCGAGTTCCACCTCAGGGGCCAGGCCCGCTTCCAGGGCCTGACGCTGCAGGCTGCGGTGGCAGAACCCGTGGATCGTGGTGATGTCGGCGGCGTCAAGCTCCTCAAGGGCCAGCAGCAGTTGGGCGCGCAACCGTTCGTAGTCCTCCGGGGGGATGGTCCCGAGCCAATCCTTCAGTTCCTGATCAAGTCCCTCATGGCCCGCCGGATCAGGGGTCTGCAGCAACTGCTGGGCCTGCTGCAGCCGCCGGCCGATCCGGTCCCTGAGTTCGGCGGCGGCAGCCTTGGTGAAGGTGACCACCAGCAGCGATCGCAGTGACAGCTGCCGCTCCCCCACCAGTCTCAGCACCAGATGGGCGAGGGTGAAGGTCTTGCCGGTGCCGGCACTGGCTTCAATCAGGTGCACCCCTGGATCCAGCGGGAATCCGTTGGCCGCCAGCTCCCCAGCCGCTGCCGCTGACTGGGTTTCGGCGACGCTCATGGCTTCAGCTGCTGAAGCAGCAGCGGTTCATGCAGGGCCATGGCCAGGGCGGAGAAAGCTCCGAAATCGCCCCGGAGGAGGGATTCACCCGGGCAGTCGCGACCGAAACAGAGGGCCATCGCCTCCTGCTCCCGTTCGCCATCGGTCCAGGGGGGAGCCCCCTCCCAGCACTGCAACGCCTTGATGGAGCCATCGCCGGAGCGATTGTGCTCGGCCTGGGCATAGGCCCAGCCGGTTTCAGGGGGCACCGGCCAGCAGTGGTGGCGGTGGCTCTGCCGCCAGAGGAGCAACTGCTGGAGCTGCTCTGCCGCGGCCCCCGCTGCGATCGCCTGCAGCCGCTGCGCCACCACGAAATGGTTCTTGTCGCGGGCGATCAGGACGGCCTGCCGCGGGGCCTGGCCGCTGGCAGCAGCCAGCAACAGCCGCAGCCAGAGATCGAGACGGTGGGGGATGCGGGCCCGGGCGGTGTGCACCAGCACCAGCAGATCGTCGCGCCAGTCGAGATCAGCCTCCAGGTCCCAGCCCAGACCTGGATCCTGCCGCTCCTGCCACCGGTGCCGCTGACGCCGGGGTTCCCCCAGCCGCTCGAGGAGCTGCTGCAGCGACGACCAGCGCTGGCTGAGGGCGTCAGCCTCCAGCTCCCCAGCAGTCAGAGGAGGCGCCAGGCCCCGCCCCCGCCACAGCCAGGGCCAGTCGGGCGGGGCGGGCTCGTGGCCGCCGCGGGCGAGCTGATCCCGCAGCAGCCGGGAGCGCCGCAGCTCATCGAGGCTGAGGTCTTCTAGGTCCTCCACCGGCTCGGACCATTCCCGCGGCCTCAGGCCCAGTTGCTGCAGCCAGCTCTCCTGGGGCGCCATCAACCAGCGGCGCAGATCCTCGAAAGGATCGTTGCGTGACTCCAGCTCCAATCCGGTGGTGCCGGCCGCAGCTCCCGGCTCAGGTGACTCCCGTCGGGCGAGGGGTTGAAGTGGTCGCGCTGCCATGGCCGGATCCTCGAGGCGCTGGCGGGCCTGTCGCAGGCGCTGGTCACAGCTGGAGGGCGGTCGCTGACCTGCCGCCAGGAAATTGTGGCGATCAAGCGGACTGACTGGGTGGTCCACCACCAGCCCCTTGAAGCCCTCCGCGCCGAGTTCCGCCTGGAGCTGATCCAGCCACTGGCGCACCGGGGCGGGCGGCGGCAGGCGGTCGCCCCTGCGCTCGTCCCGGCTGCTCCAGCTGACCAGCAGATGATCGCGGGCCGAGAGCAGGGCCTCAAGCAGCACATAGCGGTCCTGGTCGGCCGGATCGGGGTCCCCCAGCAGGCGCTGGTGCTCCATCGGATGGAAGTTGGGCCGCTGACGCCGGCGCGGGAAGACCTCCGCGTCGAGGCCCATCAGCACGATCACCCGGTAAGGGATGGCCCGCATCGGTTCGAGGGCGCTGATCGTCAGGGCGCCGCTGCGGTGGCCGAAGCGACCGCTGTCAGCGGCCAGCCGCTCCTGCAGCACCGCTGCCAGCACCGTGGCCGGGATCGTCAGGGTGCACCCGGCGGCCCCGGCGGTCCACTCGGCGATGGCCTGGTGAATCGAGATCAGCTCCCAGGCCCTCTCGCCGCCGTCGCCGAACAGATCCTCGAGCAGGTCCCTGAGGCACGGGCCCCAGTCCTCGGCGCGGCGGCTGCGGCGTAGCTGGATCAACCACCGCTCGATGCGGGTGAGCAGCAGAATCCAGCGCCCCTGGCTCTCCGGCGTGCCGGAAAGGCGATGGGGCGCGCAGGCGCCGATGGCCAGTCCGGGCTGGTCGGGGAGCACCAGGCCCAGTAACAGTCGGTCGATCGCCCAGCTCAGGCTGTGTTGCTCGCTGCCGCCCCGCTCGGCCCCGTCCAGCCCCCAGCGGAAGCCACTGGCCTGGAGCGCGCTGGTGATGGCGGCAGCCTCCTGGGGCTCCAGTTGATGGTGCTCCTGCAGGGCAGTGCTCTCGAGCAGGCCCTCCAGTCCCGAGGCCGTCAGGCGCTCTCCCGCCAGGCGCAGCAACTGCAGCAGGGACTGGGCAATGCCGGCGTCATCGAGCTGGCTGCGGTCGGTGAGCCGCCAGGGCAGCTCAACTCCTGTGGCGTCGCTGTCGGAGAAGACCGAGGCCAGCAGCGGTGCCAGCTGGTCCACCTGGGGAGTCATCACCAGGATGTGGCGCGGCTCGAGGCTGGGGTCCGCGGCCAGCAGCTGCAGCAAGCGATCACGCACGATCTGCACCTGCCGCAGCTTTCCCGGACAGGGGTGGAACTCCAGGGAGTGGTCCTCCGGGGCGCGCTGCAGCAGATGGCCTTCTGCCGGCTGGGCAAGTTGCTCCTGGAGCTGCTCCAGCAGGCTGGGGCTGCGCAGGCTGGCGGTCGCCGCCGTGGCCGGCAACAGGAACAGATCCCGCTCCTGGGCCTCGCCCAGCTCCGACTCCCCGGTGCCCTCCAGCAACTGCTGGAATTCCCCGCCCAGGCGGCCGAAGCGAGCCTCGAGCCCAGGGGTCTGCAGCAACCAGTCGAGGCCGAAGGGCTGCTCCAGGGCCAGAGCGTCCTGAAGCTCGCGGCGGCGCTCGATGCAGCGCTGCCAGAGGTCGGCGCAGGGGGTGAGCAGGTAGAGGTCCACGGGGACCACCAGGGCCAGGGCCTGGAGCAGCTGCACCTGCACGGGCGGGGCGCTGCTGAGGCCGAAGAGGCGCAGGGGGGAGGGGATCGCTTCGACGCTGATGCGGCCCTGGCGCAGACGCTCGATCAACTCCAGGGCCTGGAGCCCGAAGGGTTTCTGTCCCAGCCGATCCCGCAAGCGCTGAACCAGCAGGGGCTGCCAGGCCAGCGACTCCGGCAGGGGGTCGCCGCGGTTGTCGCCACAGCCGCCCTGCCACCACGCCAGGGCCATGGCGGGCCTGTACAGGCAGAGGTCGTCGAGGCCATCGGCGATGGCGCGGGCCAGTTGCCAGAGAGAGGTATCCAGCTCGCCCGCGTCGTCGCGGTGCTCCAGCCAGCGCCGCAGCGGCGCGGCTTCAGGGGCCTCCACCAGCTGGGGCAGCAACTCCAGCACAGGCCAGACCAGGTCGCTGGCTCGCCATGGGTCGCTGTCCTCGCTGCTGTCTCCCAGGAGCTGCTGGACAATGGTGCGCAGCTGGCTGCCGGGAAAGGGGAAGCGGATGTTGGCGGCGATTCCCCCCAGCTCAAGGGCCAGCTGCTCCCCCAGCCAGCGGCTGGTGGGCCAGGTGTTCACCACCACCGACACCGTTTCAAAGAGGTCGGGAGGGGCCAGAAGCAGGTGTTTTCCCAGGAGCTGGGCGAGCAGGTCGGCCCGGTTGCTGCGATAGACCGTCAGCATCGAGCTGCTCTCAGCAGGAGCCGGCCACCGCTTTGCCAGAACGCCGTCGGCCCAGGACCGGCAGCTGGGACTGGATGCTGCGCAGGCCGGGCACGCTGATCAACTCGGCGGTTTCAGGGCAGTAGGCACTCAGCCTACCGCCGTAGCAGGCACCGGTATCGATCTTGACGATGCCGTTGGCACTGCGCTCGACCCGGGCCACGGGGGTGTGACCGATGATCACATCCCCGAAGCGGCCGTCGTACTGGCTCCAGAAGGGCTGGCGGATGGAAAGGTGGGGCAACCAGGTGCTGGGATCGAAGCCAGCATGGGTGGCGACCCAGCCTTTGCCCCAGTAGGCCAGGGGGAGGCCCTCCAGACGCTCCCGCCAGAGGCGGCATTGACGGCTGCCCAGCTGCCGGTAGGTGTCGGAACCCGCCAGGGCAGGATCGCTGGTGCCGCGCTGCTTGCTGAGAGCCTTGAGCAGGCTCTGCTCGTGGTTGCCCCGAAGCCATACGGCCCGACCCTGTCCGACCAGATCCCAGGCCAGGATCAAGGTGCGCTCGATCTGGGGTCCTCGATTGATCAGATCACCACAGAAGATCACACGGTCGCTGAGCGGCAGTCGGGTGATCAGGTCCTGGAGAGCTGTGGCGCAGCCATGGACGTCACCGATCACCCAGTGACGGGGGGACTGCGGTGTGGACGCCATGCAAAGGATGCGCCGAAGTGGAACTGCGCTGATACCAGTGTGGCCTCTGATCTCCACTTCTGTCAGCCCGATCGCGACCAGCCCTGGCGCAGAGCGCTCACCGACCGCCTCAGACTGGTACGGTCCGACTCATGCGGCTGGGGTCTGATGAATCCTGCTTCTCTTACGGTGTCCCAAAGAGTTCAGGCGCTGGTGAAGGCCCTGAACGGGGCAAAGCGCACCAATGAAGCGCTTGCTCGCTGTAGTGACGGTGAGGCGATGATCGAGGTGCTGGTGGATGCCTCGCGCAAGCTTGGTCTGGGGCTCAGCCGCGATGATCTGCTGGCTACACCACCCATCCGCGACTGGATCTGGTGGAAGAACAAGGAAGCGCTGCTCACCGTCGGTGACAACGTTCCGCGCTACCACCAGGATGGTGGCCAGGGTCGTGCCCCAAAGGCCAGCGAGGGTGAGGCGCAACCCCGACGCCGCTTTCTGGGGCTGTTCTGAGCCAGAGCTCGCTGGCAGGTGGAAAGGGCCGGGCCGGGCCAGGCGGGGAAGCACAAGCGAACTCAAGTGTTTGCCGGGGATCTCTCAAGGAAATCATCGGATTTCAGCCCGGCTCGGGCGGGTGGTAGCTGACACCATGGACCAACAGAGACGTCAGCACCTCAACACCTTGATGACCACGGATCTCCACTGGCAAAAGAATGGAGAGCTGCATCCTGAGGATCTTGCTCGTCTGAGGGAGCGCCTCTTGGCCGATGCCGCCCTCAACCCGTTGCAGGTTCAGCTGCTGGATGGCTGGATGCTCACCAAGCAGAAGCAGGCAGCCTGAGCAGCTGGATCAGGCTGCCTGATCGGTTCAGATCGTCTGCTGAGCCAGGGGGTCCTGGATGGTGGAACTGGGGGCTTGAAAGCTGCCCTTGGCCACGAATTCCAGCCGCAGCTTCAGAAAATCGATGAATTTCGGGTCGGTGGAGACCACGGCTGCTGCTGGGTTAGGCACTGTGGTGGCCAGGGCCGAGAGCTCGGGAGCGTTCAGAAAGGCTGGGCGCTTGAGCAGCCAGAAATCGATCGCCTTGCCCACCTCGCCGTAGTTGCGCACCCGCTCGCGTAGAACCTCCTCAAGGGGTTCCTCCACTGTCAGAAATTGCTCACTGGCGGCGATGAAGTGATACGTGGTGGACGGGGAGGCACTCATGGGCTGCTGCTGCTGAACAGGGGGTCGCGACGGGGATTCTGAATCAGGGCGCGCATCTCCCTCACCGCGCTCTGCAATCCCACCGCAAGGGCTCTGGCCACGATTGTGTGGCCGATGTTCAGCTCCTCCATCCCCTCAATCGCGGCGATCGGCTCCACGTTCTGATATGTGAGGCCATGGCCGGCATTGACCCTCAGCCCGAGGGAGCGGGCCACGAAGCTGCCTTCCTCGAGGCGGGCCAGTTCCCGTGGTTGCTCATCCCAGTGGGCTTCGGCGTAGGCGCCGGTGTGCAGCTCCACCCAGCGGGCGCCGCTGGCACGGCTGGCCTCCAGCTGGGAGACCTCCGGGTCCACGAACAGGCTGACGGGAATGCCTGAGCCCTGCAGTCGGCCCACCAGTCCCTGCAGCGTGCCGAGCTGGCTCACCACGTCGAGCCCTCCTTCGGTGGTGACCTCCTGGCGATGTTCCGGCACCAGGGTCACCATGTCCGGGCGGATCCGCAGGGCGATCGCCTCCATCTCAGAGGTGGCGGCCATCTCCAGGTTGAGGCGGCTGCGCACGGTGGCTCGCAGCAACTCGACGTCGCGCTCCTGGATATGGCGCCGGTCCTCGCGCAGGTGCACGGTGATTCCATCGGCGCCCCCCAGCTCAGCCAGCAGCGCCAAGGTGACCGGATCGGGCTCAAGGGCCCGGCGGGCCTGACGCACGTTGGCGATGTGATCGATATTCACGCCAAGGCTGGCCATGGCTCGCGCAGGGACTCGTTGGCCTTTGATCCTATGGATCAGCTCAGGCCCAACAGGGGGCCTTGGCAGGGTCGGGCTCAACCGCAGAGGCAACTGCCCGTGCCCTGAAACGAAGCACTGCGGCGCCCTCTAGCTTGCATCGATTGGCGAATACGGCTTCAGGTGACGGCCGAGACGACGCAAGTGATCGAGGGACCAGCGAGGACCGAGCCGAAGCCCAGCTCCAACCTGGTGGCCAGGGAGAGCAGCGTCTGTCGTGGCATCAGTCCCGTTCTGTCCCCGCTGGCGATGCTGGCGACCCAGGACCTCGCCCTGCCCGGCTTCTTCAGCTCGATCGAGGTGCTGGGATCGGAGCACCTGCCTCTGCAGGGGCCGGTGTTGCTGGCCCCTACCCACCGGGCCCGCTGGGACGCCCTGCTGCTGCCCCATGCCGCCGGCCGCCGGATCAGTGGCCGCGATTGCCGCTTCATGGTCACCGTCACGGAGATGAAGGGGATACAGGGCTGGTTTCTCGACCGCCTCGGCTGCTTCCCGATCGACCAGGGACGGCCTGGCACCAGTTCACTTCGCTATGCCGTCGACCTGCTGGCCGCCTCGGAGCAGCTGGTGGTGTTTCCGGAGGGCCAGATCCGCCGTCAGGATGGGCCGATCCGGGTGCATCAGGGTCTGGGACGGCTGGCGGTCCTTGCTGCCAGCCAGGGCGTTGATGTGCGAGTGGTTCCGATCGGGATCGGCTACAGCCAGGCCCCCCCGCGCTGCCGGGGCCGGGCTGCCCTGGTCTTTGCCCCCGCCCTGGCCGTGGATGGAGATGGCGGCCGCTCCGAGGTCCGGGCGCTCAACGACCGGCTGGCGGTGGCGATGCAATCAGCTGAGGAAGCGGCCCGCCTCGCTGTGAACCGTCCTATCTCTCCCCCGTAGAGTCCAGCTGCATTTCTGTGTTGTCCCCTGTGCGCCGGCCCCACCTTGCCCTCGGGCTTGCCCTGGCGGCAACCCTGCTGTCTGCTGCCCCGATCCTGCCCCTTCAGGCCCAGGGTGAGCCCCCGAAGGTGCTTGAGGGTTCGGCTGGAACCTTCAACCTCCAGGCCGTCAAGGATCTGCTGAGCCGTGGTGATGCGGCTATTGCCCGCGGTGACCTTGCTGCCGCCCGTAAGGACTATGACCAGGCCAGGGATGCCAGCCTGCGCCTGCTCGGCTTCTACCGGGATCTGAGTGGGTCCTTCCGCGGCCTTGATGCGCGCATTCCCCGGGAGATGGATCAGAAAGGCCGCGAGTCGCTGGAACTGCTGGCCCAGTCCAATCTCCGTCTTGCCGCCCTGCTCCGCCGCCAGAACCAGCCCGAGGTGGCCGTGCCCCTGCTGGTGGAGGTGGTGAAGGTGATGACCCCGACCCGGGAGGAAGGGCGCCGTGCTTACCAGACTCTTGTGGAACTCGGCTTCGCCACCACCCCTTACACCGCCGTCAGCGACGCCCCGGCAACGCCATAAGGCAGCTGGACGTTCCGGCTTCTAGATTCCGTTCTGACCGGATGGAATCTCGGACATGGTGCAATCGGAGCAGGTGAAAGAAGCGATCTGCGCCAGCCTTCCCGATGCCGAGGTGGAGGTCGAGGATCTCACCGGTGGTGGCGACCATCTCCAGGTGAAAGTGGTGTCCTCCGCCTTTGCCGGTCTCTCGAGGATCAAGCAACACCAGTTGGTTTACGCGGCCCTGCGCCGTGAGCTGGCCAGTGAGGCCATTCATGCCCTTGCCTTGCAGACCACAACCCCCGTTGGTGTGGGCTGACTTTTCCGCTCCTTCCCCCTTCATTCGTTCTACCCCTGGCATCCATGGACAGCGCCGTCAAGCAACGCATCGACAGCCTTCTGAGCAGCAGCCCGATCGTGGTGTTCATGAAGGGCTCGAAGCTGATGCCCCAGTGCGGATTTTCCAACAACGTGGTTCAGATCCTCAATTCCCTGGGCATGCCGTTCGAAACTTTTGATGTGCTCTCCGATCCAGAGATTCGTCAGGGCATCAAGGAGTTTTCGGAATGGCCCACCATTCCCCAGGTGTACGTGAACGGCGAGTTCATCGGTGGCTCAGACATCCTGATCGAGATGTACAACTCCGGCGAGCTGCGTGAAACCCTCACTGTGGCCCTGGCCAGCTAGGGATCCAGACGTACGCCGTCTTCGGTTATTCCATCCAGTCGGTGCCCGGCCGTGTTTCCTGATCAGTTGCGGCTGTTCTCGAACAGGGTGCTGACATTGCCGTCGGGCCCGATGAAGCTGGAGGGATCCATGATCCAACGCTCGATCAGGTCTTCAAGGCGGCGTTGATCCAGAGGTTGCAGCACGGAACCGCGGCGTAGGGCATGAAGGTAGCCATCGGCATAGAGCCTGAGTTCCGAGGGGCTGTGGTAGCGGCTGGCCAGATCCTGGCAGGCGTCACAGATTGACTGGAAGTGACGGATGGCGTCAGGATTCTGCAGCGCGGTCATGGGGCACAGGCTGTCTGGGCGGGCGTGGCATCGATGGATACCGACTGCTCCCGGCGTGTATCAGGTAGCCTAGAGACTCACCCGTGGCCGCGTGTGGAGCTCACACCCAAGCCGGATTCCATTGATCCAACCCCCGTCAAGCTGACGCTTGAGCCACGTACCGGCGGGGCCTCCATGTTGAAGCGGGTTCTGGTCGTCGACCCCCATCCGACCCTGAGAACGGTCCTGGCCCAGCGCCTCCGTCAGGATGGATACCTGGCAGCAGCCGTGGCCACGGCTGCTGAAGCCCTCCAGCTCTGCGACGACCAGACTCCTGATCTGCTGGTGAGCGCCGAACTGCTCGAGGAGAGCACTGCCCTGCGCCTGGCGGCCCATCTACGTTCCCCGGTGATGGTGCTCACGGCCCGCACCGGCGCTGATTCGTTGGTGGCGCTGCTCGATGCTGGCGCCGACGACGTCCTGCGCAAGCCCTTCGGTCTGGAGGAACTGGCGGCCCGCTGTCGCAGCCTGCTTCGTCGCAGCGGCACCGGCCTGCAGGAGCGGGTCTGCGTTGGTCCGCTGGAGGTGCACCTGCTGCTGCGCCAGGTGACCCTGCGCGATCAGCCAGTGGAGCTCAGCCCCCGTGAATTCGCCCTGCTCTGTGCCTTGCTGATGCCACCGGGGATGGTCCGCAGTCGCCAGGAGCTGCTGCGCATGGCCTGGCCTCCGTTCAGTGGGGGTCCCCGCTCGGTCGACACCCAGGTGCTCACCCTGCGCCGCAAGCTTGAACTGGCTGGCCTTGGCGAGGGCGGTGGCATCGAAACGGTGCGCCAGCAGGGATACCGCTTCAGCCTGGAAACTCTTCCTGAAGCGCCTGAGCCTTCACTCAGCCCGGCTGGCGGTGTCCGTCCCCAGAGCGCGAGCGCCAGCTGAAGAACCGGTTCTGCTCAGCTCAACCCTGGGACACTGGCTGTGGGCAAGGCCGCGAGCACGACCAGCTCCCCCAGAAGCATGGCCAGGGTGAGAGCCGCCAGGACCCAGTAGGTCCATGGCGGGGAGAGACGGCCCACTGCTGATAGATCCAGGCCGGTGGTGCGTTGCACCTGCAGCAGGAAGGAAGGGAAGCGGTCCACCCGCTGCGGCAACAGCAGTCTGCGGCCATCCTGAGCACGAAGGTAGTAGACACGCCCGCCCTGGCTCGTGCCCAGGCTGGTGAGACCCTCCACCTGATTCCAGGGAAGCTGCCAGCCCCGTCGCAGCAGCCAGGCGCACCAGCGCGGATGGCCCACCGTGAGGCCTTCCTGATCGAGCCTGACCCGCTCACTCAGCAAGGCGGACACCAGCACAAATCCGACCGGCAGGGCAGCGATCAGCCACGGACGCAGCGTTGGAGTGGCCAGCAGCGGCAGGGGCAGAACCAGGGCGAGATAAAGCCCCAGCAGGGTGAAGCGAATCAATGGTGCCACCGGGTAGGTCTGGGATTGATCCGGTGCCGCTCCCGGCGGATTGGAGGCCATGGGGCTCAGCTCACCCCGAATAGTTCGGCTTCGCGGCCACGCCAGAAGCTGCCCAGTCGCATCAGGTCGTTGTGGGCATCCTGCACCCGGCGTAGGTACTCATCGGCCCCAAGCGAATCCTTCTCTTCCTTGAGACGGCTCATACGCAATTGCAGCATCAGCCAGGGCTTGCTGAGGGCGTCGTTCTGCTCCAGGTAGCGGGCAAGATCCTCGTGGTTCGGGGTGGGGACGGGACCCATGGGGGCATGACCATCAATGGCGATCACCCTATGGAGCGTGAGCGATAGGCGCGAGCGTGCCGGGGTCGGGTTTCCGGCTCGGTGCCTTGGCGGGGCCTTCGTGGTGGCTCAGGCGGGCAGGGCCCAGGGGTTGAGGCCCAGGTCGGCACCCACCCGATGGGCGCAGGCGAAGCCGCTGAAGGCCACCGCGTTCAGCCCCTGACCCGGGAAGCAGGAATCACCCACGAGGTACAGCCCGGGGATGCCGCTGCGGTTGAAGGGCATCGGCAGCAACCCCGGCAGGCGCATGGCCGGCACCGGGCCATAGCTGCCCTGGTGACGGCCGAGGAAGCGCCGATGACTGCGGGGGGTGCCCACCTCCCTATGGACGATCGCTCCACTCAGGCCGGGCAGAATCTGCTCCAGCCGGTGGACCAGGCGATCGGCTGCGGCTTGCTTTGTCGTGCGGTAGTCGCTGGGGGAGAGCCCCTGCCAGGCCTCCAGGTTCGATGGGGTGAAGGCATGGACGATGTGCCTGCCCTCCGGCGCCAGGTCCGGATCGAGCAGGGTGGGAATCGAGACGAAAACCGTGCCCTGCTCCGCCTCCATGGCGCTCCACTCCTCCAGCAGCAGGTGGTGGCAGTGGCTGCCGGCAGGAATGGCCTCAGCCTTCACTCCCAGATGCAGTGAAAGGAACGAGGGCGAGGGCTTGTAGCGCCGCCGCCAGGTGTGCTCGGCAGCCGGCACCTGGGCCTCCGCCACCAGCCCGCCGAAGGTGTCCCAACGTGTGGCGTTGGAGATCACCCGGCTGGCACGGATCGTGTCACCGCCCGCCAGCTCGACTCCCACAGCCTTGCCGCCCTCGATCAGCACCTGGGTCACCCGGGAGCGGTAGCGAATCGCGCCGCCGTGTCGCTCCAGGCCCCGAACCAGGTGGCGCGCGATTGAGCCCACACCACCGCGGGGGTAGTTGATCCCGCCGGCATGACGGTCGGAGAAGACCATGCCGGCGTTGATCATCGGCGTCAGGTCCGCCGGCATCACCGACCAGCAGAAGCACTCCATGTCGATGAACTTCAGCAGCGCCGGATCCTTGATGTGCCGGCGCGCCACATCGCCCACATTCACCGGCAGCCAGCGGGCCAGGCCAAGGCAGGCCAGCGGTGCGCGCACAAACACCTTCGCCAGGTAGGCCGGATCCTCGAGCGAGAGCAAGGGCATCGCGTCGAGACAGCGAAAGACGCTCCAGCAGGTGTCGTAGAAGCGGCGTATGCCGGTGGCCTCATGGGGGAAAAGAGCCGAAAGCCGGTCGATGAAGGTGTCGTAGTCGCGATCGACCGCAACGTTCAGCCCGCCGGGAAGGTGGTACTCGAGCTGGGCTGGGTCGGGGATGGTCTCCTGGCGTTCGCCCACATCGGCCAGGGCGCGGGTCAGCAGGTTGGTGTGCCCCTTCTCGCCGAAGCCGAAGATCATTGAGGCGCCCACGTCGAAGGTGTACCCCTTACGCTTGAAGCTGCCGCCCGAACCGCCCGGGATCAGGTAGCGCTCCAGCACCAGCACCCGCGCCCCCTTGGCGGCGAGCTGGGTGGCCGTCACAAGGCCGCCGATGCCGGAGCCGATCACCACGGCGTCCCAGTCGTGGGATTTCGCCGGGCTGGTGGCTGCCGCACTGGCTGGGCTGGAGATGACGCTCACGGGGGTGGGCCTGCTGGCTGGCTTGACCCTAGGCAAAGGTCAGGGCAGCACTGCGGGCTGCTGGCCTGAACGGTGCCAGATCAGCCAGGGCACGGTCGCGGTAGGCGCCGTAGCGGGCCCGCTTCTCCCGGACCCGCACGCTCAGCTCGGGCATAAGGCCGAAGTTGGGGGGCATCGGCTGGAACTTCGCGCTGGGGGCTTCGGCGATGAAGTGGGTGAGGGCGCCGATCATGGTGGTGGGCGGCAGGACGATCGGGCTCTGGCCATGGGCGAGGCGGGCGGCGTTGGTGCCCGCCAGCCAGCCCCCGGCCACGGCGGCGGCATAGCCCTCGGTGCCGGTGATCTGGCCCGCCGCCAGCAGGCTGGGCCGCTGCCGGAACTGCAGGGTGGGATCCAGCAGCTGTGGCGACTGCAGGAAGGTGTTGCGGTGCATCACACCGAAGCGCACGAACTCGGCGCTCTCCAGACCTGGAATCAGACGCAGCACCCGTTTCTGCTCACTCCATTTCAGGTTGGTCTGGAAGCCCACCAGGTTCCAGAGACGGCCGCCTTTGTCTTCCTGGCGCAGCTGCACTACGGCATGGGCCCTCCTGGCGCGGCGCACGTCGCGGTCCTGGAGGTCGCCCCAGCGCGGATCCCAGAGGCCGATGGGCTTGAGCGGGCCATAGCGCATGGTGTCGTCTCCGCGACGTGCCAGCTCCTCAATCGGCAGGCAGCCTTCGAAGAAGCTGGCACTCTCCTGCTCGAAATCCTTGAGCTCGGCCTGCTCCGCCGCCAGCAGGGCCTCCCGGAACAACTCGTACTGCTCCCGGTTCATGGGGCAGTTGATGTAGTCGGCGTCGCCCTTGTCGTAGCGGCTGGCGCGGAAGGCCACCTCCAGGTCGATGCTCTCGCCCGCCACGATCGGACTGGCTGCATCAAAGAAATGGCAGTCGTCGCGGCCGGTGAAGCGGCGTAGGTCCTCGGCCAGGGCGTCACTGGTGAGGGGTCCCGTGGCCAGCACGGTGATCTCTCGTGGCTCAGGCAGACGCAGCAGCTCCGCCCGCTCCACCTGGATCAGAGGGTGGGTTTCAAGGGTGCGGGTGAGTGTGGCGCTGAACTGGCCACGATCCACCGCCAGCGCACCTCCGGCCGGAACCGCGTGGCCGTCGGCTGTGCTGATCACCAGTGAACCCAGCTGGCGCAGCTCTTCCTGCAGCAGACCGGCAGCCCGATCACTGGAGAGGGCACCGAAGCTGTTGCTGCAGACCAGTTCGGCGAATTCAGCGCTGTGGTGAGCGGGAGAGCGCCGCACGGGCCGCATTTCCACCAGCCGCACCGGCAGACCTGCCTGGGCTATCTGCCAGGCCGCTTCAGTGCCGGCCAGGCCGGCACCTATCACCAGGACCATCAGGCGCGGGAACGTTTGAGCATCAGTTGCAATTGACCGACGGCCGCTCGGCCGATGTTGAACACAGCCCAGGCAACGGCGAGCAGGATGGGAGCAGTAACCAGCAGCAGCCGAGCGTCCATCGAGGAAGAATCATCGTTAGCCAATCTTACGGACACCACACGCCTGCCCATAAGGGCTCCCGAGCCGGTTGATCCAAATCGCAGCATTCAGCCAGCGCGGCCGGCATGGGCGGCGGCCAGCTGGCTGTAGCGCAAGGCGTGCTTGAGCTGCTCGGCGGCCTCTTGCTCGCTGAGCGTGCGCTTCGCCTTGGCCGGGATGCCCGCCACCAGAGTGCGGGCCGGCACGTCCCGGGTCACCACCGCCCCTGCGGCCACAAGGGAACCCTCCCCAACCCGCACCCCATTGAGAACGATGGCGCCGATGCCGATCAGGCAGCCATCCTCGAGGGTGGCGCCATGCACCACAGCTCGGTGGCCGATGGTCACCCCCGCGCCGATCAGCACCGGCTGGCCTGGATCCCCGTGCAGCACGGCCCCATCCTGGACGTTGCTGTTGGCCCCGATCTGGATGCTGCAGAGGTCGCCCCGGGCCACGGCCAGCGGCCAGATGCTCGCTCCGGCGCTGATGGCCACATCCCCGATCACCACCGCCGAGGGGGCCACCCAGGCTTCGGGGTGAACGCTGGGCTCGGGCCAGGGGGAGGAGGACATGGCAACGCGCGGGCAACCGGGGGATCAGCACCCCCTGATGACTCGACCATGCTCTCTTGGAGGAGGTGCCCCCTGGGTGATACGTTCCAGGGGTGCCCGCGAGGGCAGCCCACCAGGGCGGGTCGCTAGCTCAGCGGTAGAGCACTCGGCTTTTAACCGATTGGTCCTGAGTTCGAATCTCAGGCGACCCATACCCTCACCGATCCAGCTGGCTGAAGCCACACCCCTGCCGGCTGAGGCAGGCATGATTGAGCTGATCCAGCGGCGGATCGGCAGGCTCGGAAGAGCTGATCATGGATTGATGTTTTCCAGCGCATCCAGTCCCTTTCGCAACAGCTTTTCAGACTGCTCGCGCAGCCGTTGCTGGTCTGTTTTTCTGACGCAGTCCTTGGCCAGGTAGTTGATGCTGCGCGTGGCCGGATGATAGCCAACTGAGCACAATTTGCAGAGCTCGCGCCCTGGCTTGCCGGCTTCACGCCGGAGCACTTCTCCCTCCAGGCATCGATAGCCACTTGACCCATCACGCCGGCACAGGGCGAGGTTGCGGAAGACCACATCCTTGCCCTGAGCTTTCATACGGCTGTTGGCAAAGCTTGTGAACGAGACAGGGTCGTAGCTGAAGGGTGCAGCAATGGCCAGGTCAGCCAGCAGCAGTTTGGCCAGTCCCAGCGTCGAAGCTGCGGTCCAGCGGAACCATCTTCGCAACCCAGGTGAGTTTCCCATGACTGAATGGCGTCTGAAACTCAACGGTACAGTCGGAAACTGCATTGATTTCATGCTGCATGGCTGAACCCTTGGCTCACTCGGCCTCCATGGATGACAGCGTCCCTCAGGCGCCCAACTGCAGCAACGAGGACTGGCGACGGATCCGTGATGCCCTGCGCTATCTGGGTCGGGATCTACACCGGCGCTCCTACGCTGTCGAGGCTCAGAGGCGGAAGTTGCTCTGGGCCGAGATGGACGCCTGTCTGCTGCTGGCGGAGCGGATTGACGCCACGCTGTCCGAGGCAGAACCCTGACTGAGTTGAAGGGGGAATCTCTATGGAAGGCCGTTGTTTCTTGGAGCGAATGCCAGTTTGACGCTGAAGATGATGCGCCGTGATCGACTGGTTGTAATGACGCAATAGGCCAATCTGATGCTGGTTGCCGCCGTTGTCAACACCCGAAAACAGCTGGAACAGCCTGATCTGTTCCAGCTGTTGCCCGATGATCACACCGGGCTGAGTCTCCTTGGAGCTACCCCACGATGTGGAGTTCAGACGGAGCCGAAGGCCACCTGACAGGCTGCATTGAGCAGCTCTGCTTCGGCAGCATTGCTCGGTTCGCGGCCATCCAGAAGGCCCTGGTTGCAATCGGCCGAGAGCTGGTAAGTGCTGCCATCGGCAGTGACGGCGAAGCTGACTCCCTGGGAGCCGGAGGGCTGAACCGAGCCGTAGAGCAGCTGGTAGTCGGTGTTGGGAACAACTATGTAGGTGGCGTTGCTGCTGACGGCATTGTCGACAGCATTGTTGATTACGGCTGCAGTAGCCAGAGAGGCCACACCCCATGTTGCGGCTCTTGCCCCCCACCATCCCCAGGAGGGAGAGGACCAGCCGCCATACCAGCCGGCATTCCAAGGCCGGGCCACGCCCCAGCCCGGGCGAGCCCAGCCGGGGTTGACATTCACATTGCCGATGTTGACGCGCCGATTCGTATTCCAATTCACGTTTCGGTTGATATTTCTATTCACGTCCCGATTGATATTCCTATTTACATCCCGGTTGATGTTCCGGTTCACGTCCCGATTCACGTCCCGGTTGATGGACCTGTTGCCGTCAAAATTTCCGCTTCTATTGAAGTCACGGTTGCCGCTGCGATTGAGATCGCGGCTGATGTTGTTCGATCCCGAGGGCCGTTGGATTGATGGCCGCGCCGAGGGTGAAGACACCCTGTTGCTCCAGCCGCCATTGGGTCGGCTGTTGCCGCGGTTCAGGCTCGCGCCTCCGCCGCTCATGCCTGTGCGAACACGGTTGCTTCCACCACCGCCACCTCGGCTCCCACCGCCACCACGGCTGCCGCCACCACGACTTCCACCGCCTCCTCCCCTGGCCAGCAGCTCAGTAGTGATGGGGTTCTGGCTGTCTCCAGGCCATCTGTCCAGTGCCAGTGCTGAGCCTGCCGGGAAGGCGAGCACGCCGGAGAGTAAGAGGCTTAATCCAGGGATTCCTTTCATTTGCGCACCACGTCGCAGCCTTCGTCGTAGCAGCTGGCATCGACACGGCCGTCGCTGCCGAAGTGGACCATCACGTGGTCACGGCCCTTCATGGCAGGTGTCTGGTTCTGAAGGACGCTGTTGAGATAGTTGGGGTTGACGACACACAGATCCGTGCCGTTGAAGCAAACCGTGTTGGTGGAGAAACGGGCTTCGGCTCGCTTCAGAGATGTCCAGGCTTTCGATTCCTTGGACCAGAGGTCCATGCGAACGGGTTGATCTCTTACCCGGACAGTCATTACGTCACCGCCGATCTTGTGGCGGTACAGGGTTGATTGGCCCTCATTGACCGCTTCGACGATGCAGGCTTTGGCGGGCTCGCTATTGAGGCTGCACTGGGTTGTGAGGGTGTACATAACCTCGCTTTTGCCCTCACCGGCGTTCAGAACGACCAAGGAGGTTGCTGCCGCTATGGCAAGGCCGCCGTGCAACAGATGGTGACGTAATGACATGAAGCGTGATTGCCGTCGTGGTGACATCAGGGTCGAAGGACGCGAAGAGCTGCAATCAACCTTCTTTCAACGTACCAGCATGTTTCCCATCAGGCCGCGGCGGGATCGCTGATGCCTTCACGCACTGAAGTCATCGGTAACTGATGCCATCGGCCAGTCCCCGGCGGCCTGGTCCGCCATCAGCGTCTGCATGAGCTGATCCAGATCGCGGATATCGATCGGCGAGATCAGCAATCCACCAGAGCAGCAGCTCGAACCGTTGCTCACAGCGCTTGAGGCAACTTTTGCGGGACGCGCAGACCCCCTACGATTCAGAAATGCCTGAATCCCAGTCCCTTCCCGAGATCACCGATTGGCCTGAAGAACCCAGCCAACGGGGCAACATTCCCAGCCGCCGCCGCGAGGAGCCCGGCGCCTCTGCTCAACGCAAGCGATACCTCGCCTCCCTGGATGCGGCTGATCCAGCGAGCTGAGGACTTAAGGCCGGTTTCTTCAGCCTGGCGGAGGCGGTGCACTGAAGAATCCAAGCGAATTCAGCCATAGGCCCAGCAGCAGCAGCGGCAGCAACACCGCACCGGCGATCTGGAGTTTCACGGTGGTGGCGGACCGTTCCTTGGGTGCCATGGCAGCGGCGAAGCCGAGGTGAGCCGTCATCCTGGAGCACCCGCTCAGCCTGGATGTCTGCTGCTGCCCCAGCTGAGCTGCCAGGTCCGCCTCCCTTGCCCCCGCTGCGCCTGGCAGTGGTGGGTCACGTGGAGTGGGTCAGCTTCGTGATGGTGGAGCGGCTGCCTTCAGCCGGTCAGATCCAGCACGTGCTCGAAACCCTGGAGCAACCCGCCGGTGGCGGCGCTGTGGTGGCCGCCCAGTTCAGCCGGCTCACGAATCAACCGGTGGCCTTCTACACCTCCCTGGGCCGAGATTCCCTCGGAGAGCGGGCGGCCGCCGAGCTGAGGGCCATGGGGCTTGAACTGCATGTGGCCTGGCGGGAGAGCCCCACCCGTAGGGCGATCACCTTCGTGGAGGCGAGCGGGGAGCGCACCATCACGGTGATTGGCGAACGGCTCGCTCCTGCCGCCAGCGATCCTTTGCCCTGGGCCGAGCTGGCTGGCTGCGACGGGGTGTTCGTGACCGCCGCCGATGAAGCCGCCCTGCGGCTGGCCCGTCGGGCGCGGGTGTTGGCGGCTACACCCCGGGTCCGTTTGCCGGTTCTGCAGGCGGCCGCCGTGGAGCTCGACGCACTCATAGGTAGTGCCCGCGACCCCGGAGAGAAATACCGGGATGGGGATCTCTTTCCCGCACCTCGCATTTATGTGGCCACGGAGGCCGAGCAGGGGGGATTCACTGTCCCTGGAGGTCGCTTCAGAGCGATCGAGCGACGCCACCCCCCGGTGGATGCTTACGGGGCTGGCGACAGCTTTGCTGCCGGCTTCACAGCGGGCCTGGCGGCCGGCTGGGAACGCCCAGACGCGCTGGCGCTGGCCTGCCGCTGCGGCGCCGCTGCCCTCGATGTCCGCGGCGCCTATGCCTCCCAGTGGGGTGCGCCCCAGCCCCTCTGAGCCAGGCTGGGTTCTGCTCCAGTCCCCGCACAACGCTTTCAGATGGACCCGACACTCCCTGCCACTCCCGACGGGGCGGACCTGCTCCGGATGGAGGCAATCAGCCGCAAGCAAGGAGGTGCTGTTGAGGCTGCCCAGCTGATCGGCAGCTGGCGTCTGCAGCGCACCTGGCCGCGGGGATCAGAGCGGCCGGCTGATCTGGTCAGTGGACTCCTGCGGGCCCTGGGCGCAAGGCTGGTGATCGAAGCCCCTGGGGGGGAGGGCCAGGAGATGGTGATCCGCAACAGCGTGCAGCTGGGGGAACTTGGGCTCACATTTGCGGGCCAGGCCAGGCTCGAGGGCAAGCGGCCCCTGCTGCTGTTTCGTTTTGAGCGTCTGTGTCTGGCGCTGGGCGCCTGGCGGCCCCTCGATCGCCCACTCCCCCAGCCGCTTCCGTTTGGCCAGCAGCGGGCCGGGGAGCTGCCCTTCTTCGCCCTGATCGGTGGCGGGGCCAGCCATGGCTGGCTGGCGGCCAGGGGCCGTGGCGGGGGTCTGGCGCTCTGGACCCTCGATCCCGCTGATGACAGAGCCCATGGGGCTGCCTAAATTCAATTCAGAGCCCGGTCCTCCCGACCCTGAAACCCTTCCTGCAGGTTCTGTTCCTCACCTGGGTGCTGTTCCGTTGCCTCGACTGGTATGGCCGTTGGCATGCCTTTCGGGCCAGGAACCGACTCGCCAGTGAGTTCGCCCAGGAGCTGCGGCGTCGCGGGCTGATCAGCTCCCTGCGCTGAGGCAACTTTCTTGATCTCGGGTTGATGTCGGGCAGGTCAACATTGGCGAAGCTCTGTCACATCTGCCTGCTGCCTGAGGCGTGACCCGCCGGCCGCGGCCACGCTGGAGACAGCCGATGGAGCCCATCATGCATACCCATGATCTCGAAAACCACGACAACCTCTATGCCCAGGAGGTGCCGATTCATGGCCGTGAACCGGTGATGGAGGCCCATGACCATGCCTTCTGGGCGATTGCAGCCCTGATGGCAGCCATGGGCATTCTGGGTGGGGTCGCTGCCATGGGTCATGGTGGGCCATTGGGCTGACTTCCCATGACGATCGCCCCCCTTCCCGGGCTCATCACCCTGCTGGCTGTGATCACCTTTCAGGCCACCGCCATGCAGGTGGGTCGGGCGCGCATACGCCATGGGGTGAAGCCACCGCTGATGAGCGGTCCACCGGCCTTTGAGCGGGCCATGCGGGTGCAGCAGAACACCCTGGAGCAGATCGTGGTGTTCCTGCCAGCCTTCTGGCTGGCAGTGCTGCTCTCAAACGCCACTGCGGCCTCGGTGCTGGGGGCTGTCTGGGTGCTGGGTCGGGTGCTTTATGCGGTCGGCTATCTGCGGGCTCCGGAGCAGCGGGGATTGGGATTCGCCATCAGCTTCATCGCTACGACAGTGCTGCTGGTGATGGCCCTGGTGGGCAGCGTGATGCGCCTGCTCTGAGCCCCTGGCCTACGCTCCGCTGCCAGGTTGCTGAATCCTCCTGGCCCGCCCAACGTTTCCCCAGAGCACCCGCCTGCGGGGCCGCGATCTTCTCGCCGATCCCTGTCTCAACAAGGGCACGGCCTTCAGCCGCCAGGAACGCCAGACGTTCGGGCTTGATGGCCTTCTGCCCCACGCCGTGGAGAGCCTGGATACCCAGGTGGAGCGCCACTGGCAGGCATTCCTCACTCTGGGGAGCGACCTGGAGAAGTTCCGCTTCGCTGTGGCCCTGCGCCAGGCAAATCTCACCCTGTTCCATCGCTTCCTGGCCGATCACATCGAGGCGGTGATGCCGATCGTTTACACCCCCACCGTGGGAGCGGCGATCCAGCGTTTCAGCCTCGACTACCGCACCCCCTCCGGCGGGGTGTTCCTGGCGGCACCGGATCTGGAGCGGATCGATTCGGTGCTGAGCCAGGCGGCGCCCGGGCCGGTGGATCTGATCCTGATCACCGATTCGCAGGGAATCCTCGGCATCGGCGATCAGGGCATCGGCGGAATCGAGATCTGTCTTGGCAAGCTGGCGGTCTACACGCTCTGCGCCGGGCTTGATCCCTCTCGGGTGCTGCCCTTGGTGCTTGATGTGGGCACCGACCGCCCGCAGCTGTTGGACGACCCTCTATACCCCGGTTGGCGCCACCCGCGCCTCGATGGCCCCGACTACGACCGCTTCCTGGCCCGCACCGTGGAGGCCCTGCAGCGCCAGTTCCCGGGAGCGCTGCTGCACTGGGAAGACTTCGGCACCGGCCATGCCCACCAGTTGCTGGCGGAGTACCGCGAGCGGGTGCCCAGCTTCAACGACGACATCCAGGGCACCCGCGGAGTGGCTTGCGCGGTGGTGCAGGCGGCCTCCCACGGCGCCGGCCTGCCTCTGGAAGACCACCGCATCGTGGTGTTCGGAGCGGGCACAGCGGGTTGCGGCATCGCCGAGGGTCTGGTGCGCCTGCTCACCAGGGCAGGCTTGAGTGAGCCAGAGGCGCGCCGCCGTATCTGGGCGATCGATCGGGAGGGGCTGGTGCTGGCCGATCAACCCGATCTTTCCCCCATGGCCCGGGCCCTTGCCAGAGATCCTTCTGAGCGCTCGGCGTTCGAGCACGACGTGCAGGGCCGGATCGGCCTGCTGGAGGTGGTGCGGACGGTGCGCCCCACCGTGTTGATCGGCACCTCAACCGTGGCGGGGGCTTTCAGCCGCGAGGTGGTGGAAACGATGGCTGCGGCGGTGGAGCGGCCGATCATCCTGCCCCTCTCCAATCCAACAAGTCTGGCGGAGGCCACTCCGGCCGATCTCTATGCATGGACCGGCGGAAAGGCCCTGGTGGCCAGCGGTAGCCCATTCGAGCCGGTGAGCTGGCAGGGCAGCCTTCGCCGCATCGGGCAGTGCAACAACTGCTTCTTGTTCCCCGGCCTGGGTTTCGCCAGCGTGGCTGTGGGTGCCATCCAGGTGAGCGAGGGAATGATCGATGCGGGGCTCGATGCCCTCGCCGATCGAATTCCGGCTTACCGGGATTCGGATGCTCCCTTGATGCCTGAGCTCACCCAGGTGCAGTCGGTGTCGCGGGCGGTGGCGGAAGCGGTGGCGCTGGCGGCGGTGCACGAAGGCCTCGCCAGCCGAGCCGCAAGCGCCGAGGAGGCGATCGAGCGGCTCGATCAGGCCACCTGGACGGCGGTCTACAAGGAGCTGGAAGCGATCTGATGGCTCAGAGGTCGTCTTCGACGTTTGGCTTGATCGTGCAGTCGGCGAGGGGGTAGCTGACGCAAAGCAGCGCGAAGCCCTCGGCGATCTGCTCGTCATCGAGGAAGCTCTGATCGGATTGATCAACGCTGCCCGAGAGGATCTTGCCGGCGCAGGTGCTGCAGGCCCCGGCGCGGCAGGAGTAGGGCAGATCGATTGACTGCTCCTCGGCGGCATCGAGGATGTACTGATCGTCGGGGCAACTGAACGACTTGCCGTCTTCCAGGGTGATGGTGAAGGAGGCCATGGCTGGGGATCAGCTCAGGATTGCCCACACTTGCTAGGCAACGCGTGCCCGCTGTGGGGTAGCCCTCGTGACAGTGGGCTGCCATCGCCACGGCAGACGGGGCCGAACCAGCGCCTGTGTGGTGGCTTGAACACAACGTCCAATGCTGACTTGCGCCCCTCCCGCGCTCTGTCCATGAATAGGGATAGTGAGGATCGCCGGAGTCGTCTGTGGTCAGGGTCTTGGTTCCTGCGGAAAGCCGGGGTGGGGAGAGGCGTGTCGCCGCCACACCGGAGACGGTGCGCCGCCTGGTGGCGAAGAACTCCGAGGTGTTCATCGAATCGGGCGCAGGTCTGGAGGCCGGATTCAACGACGAGGTCTTCATCGAAGCTGGTGCCTCGATCGTGGTCAAGGGCTGCTCCGACACCTGGAGCGCCGCCGAAGTGGTGCTTTGCGTGCAACCGCCCCTTCAGGACCATGAAGGTGGCAGTGGCGGGCTTGAGCGGCTGGCTTCCGGCTCCCTGCTGGTGGGTCTGCTGGATCCCTATCTGAACCGGGCTCTGATCGAGCGCCTCAACAGCCGTGGGCTCTCGACCCTGGCCCTGGAGTTGCTGCCGCGCATCAGCCGCGCCCAGTCGATGGATGTGCTCTCTTCCCAGGCCAACATCGCCGGCTACAAGGCGGTGCTCCTGGCGGCCGCTGAACTGGATCGCTTCTTCCCGATGCTGATGACCGCCGCCGGCACGGTTCAGCCAGCCAAGGTGTTGGTGCTCGGGGCCGGTGTGGCCGGTCTGCAGGCCGTAGCCACCGCCCGCCGCCTCGGCGCGATGGTGAAGGTGAGCGATGTGCGGGCGGCCGCGAAGGAACAGGTGGAATCCCTGGGGGCACGCTTCATCGATCCCCCCAGCCGGGAGGCCCCGGGTGAAACCGGCGGCTATGCCCGCGAGGCCGGAGCTGCCTTCCTGGAGGCACAGCGCCAGCAGCTCACCACACACCTCTCCGAAGCCGACGCTGTGATCACCACTGCCCAGGTGCCTGGCCGGCCCGCGCCACTGCTGATCACCGAGGAGATGCTCAAGGCGCTGCGCCCCGGATCCGTGGTGGTCGATCTGGCCGTGTCGACCGGCGGCAACTGCGCCGGCAGCCAGCCGGATCGCACCGTCGAGATCGGCGGGGTGCGCATCATCGGCTCCTCCAACCTGCCCGCTTCGGTTCCCCACCACGCCAGCGCCCTCTACGCGCGCAACCTGGCGGCTTTCCTCGAGCCCCTGTTCTGCGACGACGGCCTTCAACTCAACCCCGAGGATCCATTGCTTGACCCCTGCCTGATTTCCCATCAGGGCGCCTGCCGTAGGCCCGAACTGTGGCCCAGCCTCGAAGAGGTGACGGCATGAGCGTTCCTCTCAGCGGCACCTCCGCCCTCTGGGTGCTGGTGCTCGGCAGCCTGCTTGGGCTTGAACTGATCGGCAAGGTGCCTCCCACCCTGCACACCCCGTTGATGTCAGGAGCCAATGCCATCAGCGGTATCACCCTGCTAGCGGCCCTGGCACTGATCGGTGAGGCCCCCACCCCGGCCCTGAAGCTGATCGGTGCGGTGGCCCTTGGTTTTGCCCTCTTCAACGTGGTGGGCGGCTTTCTCGTGACTGACCGGATGCTGGCGATGTTCCGCCGCAGGGAGGCGAACTGATGGTTGAACTCTCGATCGAACTGGGCTCGGTGCTGCTGCTCGCCTTCGGGCTCAAGGGCCTGGCCAAGATCCGTACGGCCCGCACCGCCAACGGCCTCGCCGCCCTGGCCATCGGCCTGGCGGTTGTCGGACTGCTGCTGCAGCAGGGTCTGGGCGGCTGGCCCTGGATGCTGCTGGGGCTGGCCGTCGGCGGAGGCCTCGGGGCTGTGCTTGCCCTGAGGGTGGCGATGACCTCCATGCCCGAAACGGTGGCACTCTTCAATGGCTGCGGCGGCATGTCGTCGCTGCTGGTGGCGATCGGTGCGGTGCAACTGCCCACGCCGCTGAACCTGGTGGGCCAGGTGTCGGTCCTGGTGTCGGTCCTGGTGGGTGCGATCACCTTCAGTGGCTCGCTGGTGGCGATGGGCAAGCTGCAGGAGTGGCTGGGCACACCCGGCTGGACCCTTAGGCCCCAGCGCCATGCGGTGAACATCCTTCTGGCAGTGGCCTGCTTGGTCTGCTGCGTGCTGGTGCTCAAGGGCATGGCGGTGGCCCTGATCCCCCTCACCGTGCTGTCGCTGCTGCTGGGAGTGGGCCTCACCCTTCCCGTTGGCGGCGCCGACATGCCGGTGGTGATCTCCCTGCTCAATTCCTATTCAGGAGTGGCTGCTGCTGCCGCTGGTTTCGTGGTGGGCAGTGAGCTGCTGATCGTGGCGGGCGCCATGGTGGGAGCGGCCGGTCTGATTCTCACCCAGGTGATGTGCACGGCCATGAACCGCTCACTCACTTCGGTGCTGTTCGGCGGCGCCCTGGGAGCCGGGTCGAGCGACGCCGGTGATGGCGCCGGCGGACGTGAGGAGTACACCAACGTCACCTCCTGCAGCCCGGAGGAATGTGCCCTCACCCTGGAGGCGGCTGAGCGTGTGATCTTCGTGCCCGGCTATGGACTGGCCGTAGCCCAGGCCCAGCACAGCCTCAAGGAGCTCGCCCGCCTGCTCGAGCAGCACGGCATTGAGGTGCGCTACGCCATCCACCCGGTGGCCGGCCGGATGCCCGGGCACATGAATGTGCTGCTGGCTGAGGCCGATGTGCCTTACGACCAGCTGGTGGAGATGGATGACATCAACCCCGACTTCCCGCGCACCGATGTGGTGATCGTCCTGGGGGCCAATGATGTGGTCAACCCGCGAGCCAAGAGCGACCCGGCCAGCCCTCTGTACGGCATGCCGGTCCTGGAGGTTGATCAGGCCCGCACTGTGTTTGTGGTCAAGCGCAGCCTCGGCTCCGGATACGCCGGCATCCGCAACGATCTGTTCGAGCTGCCCCAGACCTCGATGGTGTTCGGGGACGCCAAGCAGGTGCTGCAGAGCCTGCTCCAGGAGCTGCGCTCCATTGGTGTGGGCAAGGTTGCTGTCGGCTCTGGCAGCGCCCGCTGAGCCAGAGGCACTTCGCCTCCTTACTCAGGGCAGGCCGGCCACCTGGGCCTGCCAGCTCCCTCTGATTGCCCCGTGGGTCTGCTTTTGGCGGCGGCTCCACGGGGCTTTTTCTTGCAGGAGTGCTGACCATGGCGCAGCCAGTTCCCTCAGGGCCATGGCCGCATCGATCAGCACGACCGCAGCCCAGACCAGCAGCATGAGCAACTCTCTGCCTGTGTCTTCGCTCAGCTGTGGCTGCCTGGCCTGTGCGGGTGTCGGCAGAACAGTTGTCGCCTGAACTGCTGAGTCCTGAACTGGTCGAGGAAACACCGAACTCTCCGCACCCGCTTCAATCACAACCCCTGTGGTAAGCAGGGCCTGGCTCGCTTTCCAGGATGTCGGTGGATGCCGCCGCCAGTAGGCAGCCTCTGCAGTGCCTGGACGACCACGGCTGGAGAAGGTGGGAATCATCGCCGCATCAAGACATGGATCCCAGGGTCTGGCCGCTGTTCTCATCGTCACAGCCCCGTTCTCTTAGGGTAAGCGTCTTCCGAGGACTGCTCCGATTTCCCGTCTGACCCACCCAGCTCCGGGAGAGGAGCAGATCAGCCCGACCGTTTCAGGGGCAGATCCAGCCGCCTCCGGAAGCCCGGTCCAGGATTTCGCCTCCTTCGGGTTGTCCGAGCCACTGCTCAAGGCCATCGCGCTAAAGGGCTACACCTGTCCGTCACAGATCCAGGTGCAGTCGATTCCGGCCGTGCTCAGCGGCCGTGATGTGATGGCCGCCGCCCAGACCGGGACCGGCAAGACAGCCGGGTTCACGTTGCCGATGCTGGAGCGGCTGCGCCACGGGCCCCATGCCCGCAACAACCAGGTGCGCGCCCTTGTGCTCACCCCCACCCGCGAGCTGGCGGCCCAGGTGGCAGAGAGCGTCCAGGCCTATGGCCGCTTCCTCGACCTGCGCGGCGATGTGGTGTTCGGTGGCGTCAAGGTCAACCCCCAGATGCAGCGGCTGCGCCGCGGCGCTGATGTGCTGGTGGCCACCCCCGGCCGCCTGATGGACCTCTACCAGCAGAACGCGATCCGCTTCGACCGGCTCGAGATCCTGGTGCTTGATGAAGCCGATCGCATGCTCGACATGGGCTTCATCCGCGACATCCAGAAGATCCTGGCCCTGCTGCCGCCCAAGCGCCAGAACCTGCTGTTCTCCGCCACCTTCAACCCCTCGATCCGCAAGCTTGCCCACGGGCTTCTTCACCAGCCCGTGCAGCTGCAGGCCACCCCCGAGAACAGGGCGGCCCCCTTGGTGGAGCAGGTGATGCACCCCTGTGACATGGCGCGCAAGGGCGATCTGCTCTCCCACCTGATCCGCAGCAACGACTGGCAGCAGGTGCTGGTGTTTTCGCGCACCAAGCACGGCGCCAACCGGCTGGCGGAACGCCTGAGCCAGGAGGGCGTGGCCGCTATGGCCATCCACGGCAACAAGAGCCAGGGTGCCCGCACCAGGGCCCTGGCCAGCTTCAAGAGCGGTGAGCTGCGGGTGCTGGTGGCCACCGATCTGGCCGCTCGCGGCCTCGACATCGAGCAGCTTCCCCACGTGGTGAACCTGGATCTGCCCAACGTGGCAGAGGACTACGTGCACCGCATCGGACGCACCGGGCGGGCCGGCCAGAGCGGCCATGCCCTCTCCCTGGTGGCTGCCGAGGAACACGAATTGCTGCGGGCGATCGAGAAAGTGATCGGCAACTCCCTGCCCCGGGCGGAGATCCCCGGCTTCGAGCCCACCATCCTTTCAGCCCCCCCCCTCGACCTCAGTGGTGGTCGGGGCAAGGGCGGCCGCCGTGGCTCCGGCTCCCCAGCCCCCAGGCGCAACAGTCCCCGCAGCAGCTCTCCCCGCAGCCAGCCGCTCTCGCGCGAAAGCCGGCCCCGGGGTCGGGGCTGATCTGGGGTTGGCAGATTCAACAAACCTGAGCTGATTGAGTAGCCCGATTTCTCCGGATGCCCGGCATCAGCTCCTCCTACCCGGACCCAGGTGGATGGTTCGGATGAGGCAACCCGTCTGACCCCATCAGATCCCCCGCCTGTGCCCACAGTTGCGCTTCGCGGATAAGCACCGGGCCGCCCCGGTTGCTACAACCGGGCCGAGCCATGGGCCAGCTCCAGCTCCGTGAATGCATAGGCCGAGGGCCTGCGATTCCGGCAGGGAGATGAAGCCCGTCCCCCTGCCCTGGTTTAACTCTGGTGGCGGCCAGCGCGGCGAAGCAGCAGCACAAGCTGGGGAAGAGGCTGAACGGGCGGTCGCGTACCACCTGGTCTGGTCTCGTCCATGGGCCTCCATGCCTCGCCCCGTTGCTCGCTCACCAGCCTGCGGCCAGCCATTCAGCAGCGCCGCCTCGGCGTTGCCAAGGGGAGCTTTCGTGTGCCGGCCTCAATCGACGACGACAGCCCGCTGATCCTCGACCTTTTCGAGCAGCCCTGATGTGGATCCTGCTGGACACCCATGCCTTCCACTGGGCCATAGCGGACGACGCACGGCTTGGTCCGATCAGCCGAGAGCTGATCGATTTCTGCCTGGACGGCCTGCCACCCCACCACCGGGATCCTTTCGACCGCCTGCTGATCGCCAGGCGATCAGCGAGGACCTCACCCTCCTCAGCGCCGATGCCGTCTTCAGCTCCTACGCAGCTCAGCTTCAGCCCAGCCTCTCCCCTACAGATGCATTCAGCTGTTGGAGTAACGCCTGACCCTCGCTGGCCCCCTTTCCCTCCAGCTGAGCCTCGCGGATCAGCAACGGGCAACCGGCCGTGGCCACCACCACGCCAGTCCGTTCAACCAGCTCAAGCACCGTGCCGGGCGCAACTGCCGCGCTATCACCTGAAGCCTCGCCAGCAGGGGCCGCCTCCGCCGGCAGGCCCCAGCGTTCCGCCAGTGCTGTCCCCTCGGGGCTGAGCTGATCGGCCAGACGCCCGACCAGCGGTTCGCTGGCCAACAGCTTCAGTCGCTTGCCCCGCCAGCTGGTGTAAGCGCCAGGGTGCAGGCCCAGCACGCGCCGGTGGATGGTCAGGGCTGGGGCGTCCCAGCAGATCGCGTAGTCGTCTTTCTGCAGCAGGCGCGCATAGGTGATGCCCTCCTCCCCCTGGGGCCGCACGCCCAGCCGCCGCCAGCGCTCGGCCTCAGGGCCAGGTCCGGCGGCGGCAATCCGCGGCATGGCCTCCACTATCAACTCAGCGGTTAGCTGGCTCAGACGCGCCCCCAGTTGCGTCGCGTTCTCGAGCAGGCCGATCGTCAGACGCCGCTCCAGCAGCACCGGTCCTGTGTCGAGGCCTTCCTCCATGGCCATGATCCCCACGCCGGTCTCAGCGTCGCCTTCGATCAGACACCACTGAATCGGGGCGGCGCCGCGCCAGCGGGACAGCAGCGAACCGTGTCCGTTCCAGCAGCCCAGCGGCGGCACGGCCAGCACTTCGTGTGGCAGCAGTTGTCCGAAGGCCACCACCACGGAGGCCTCTGCCCCCATGGCCGCCAGCTGGGCCTGCAGCTCGGGTTCACGCCGGATCCTGCTGGGGGTGAACACCGGCAACCCCAGCTCCAGGGCTCTCGCCTTGACCGGCGAGGGCACCAGAGCCGAGCCCCTGCCGCGGCGGCGATCGGGCTGGCTCACCACCCCCACCAGCTCATGGCCCGCCGCCATCAACGCCTCAAGGCTGGTCACCGCGTAGGCCGGGGTGCCCCAGAACAGGATCTTCATCCCCTGATCCTCAGGCCTCAGCCCTCAGGCGTCGCCGGTGATCGAGAGTTCATCCACCCACACCAGAGGGCAGATCCCATCGGGGGTGACCTTGGCTTGCCCCTCGAAGCCCACCAGGCCCTTGAGCACGGCGCGAATGTCGCCGGCCACGGTGGCGGCTTCGATCGAGCGGGCTTCACCACCCTGGATCAACCAGCCATCGAAGGGGAGGGAGAACGATCCCTGACTGGCCTTGACGCCGGCGTGCAGGGCCGAGAGGGAATCAATCCAGACGATGCCGTCCTGGCTGAAGCGATCGAGGTTCGCCGCTCCCGCCTGCTCGCCTGTGCTGCCAGCCGGGCCGATCTCGAACCAGTGCGGTCCCACCGACACCTTGGCCCCCAGGCCGGCATGGCCTGTAGGGGCCACACCGAAGGCGCGGGCGGTGGCTTCCGAGTGCAGGAAGTTCCGCAGGATGCCGCCCTCCAGCAGAGGCAGCCGTGCCACGGGTGTGCCCTCACCATCGAAGCTGGTGGCGCCGATGTTGCCGGGGTGCAGACCGTTGTCGTGGATGGAGAGGAAGGGCACTGCCAGCTGGCTGCCGAGGGAGTCGCGCTGACTGAGGCTGACGCCATCGAGCACGGCGCGGGCATTGAACAGGCCGCTGAAGGCGCCGATCAGATCGAGGAAGGCTTCAGGGCTGAACACGCAGGTGTAGCGGCCGGTGGCGATCGGGGCGTAATCGAGATGCTGGATCGTGCGTTCCGCCGCCTCTTCGATGCAGCCGGCCACGTCCAGCTGCTCGGCGCCGTATGCCAGCCTGACGGCACCACTGCTGCGGGGTTTGCGGCCGTCTTCCTCGGCGCGTGCGTAAAGGTAGAGGCTGGCCGTGCTCAGCTGCTGCTCGCGGCAGGCCCCCTCGCTGTTGAGGTAGATCCGCTGGCTGCTGCGCTGGGCCAGACCGTTGTAGGGAACGGTGCTGATGGCGGGATGGCGGCCCAGCAGCTCGGCTTCGGCTTGCTTGAGGGTGTCCAGCAGCTCCAGGATGCCCCTGGGTTCACTGATGGGCTGCTCCAGCTGGGCCAGGGGAGCCGTGGCCAGGGGCGAGAAGCCTGGGCTGTCGTCTGGATTGCCGTAGGTGCTTGCCTCACTGGCGCCGGCCAGGGCGCGGGCCAGGCCAGCGGGGGAGAGATCGGAGGTGCTGGTGATGCCCACCAGACCGTCGCTGTTCCAGGCCCTGACGGTGATCGAGCTGCGCTGGGCTCCCTTGAGCTGCTTGGCTTCACCCCGGTCCACCTGTACGGAGGTGTCGGTGCTGCAGGCCGCGCCCAGATCCCAGCGGCTCACCCCCAGCTCCGTGGCCAGGGATTGCAGCTGCCCTGCCAGATCACTGGCATGAAGGGCGCTGGGGCGGGCGGTGATGATGTCGGTCCGCATGATCAGCGCCCCCCCACGGTGATGGTGTCAACCTTGATGTGGGGCTGACCGACGGTCACGAAGATGCTGCCGCTCACCGAGCCGCAGAAGCCCGCGGCCAGCTCCAGATCGTTGGCGCACATCGAGATGCGGGGCATCACCTCCTTGGCCTCGCCGATCAGGGTGGCCCCCTTGACCGGTTTGGTGAGCTGGCCGTCTTCGATCAGGTAGCCCTCTTCCACGGCGAAGTTGAACTGGCCGGTGGGACCCACGCTGCCTCCCCCCATCGACTTGCAGTAGAGCCCACGGTCCACCGAGCCGATCAGCTGCTCGGGGGTATGGGGGCCGGCGGCGATGAAGGTGTTGCGCATGCGGCTGGCGGCGGCGAAGTTATGGCTCTGGCGCCGACCACTGCCGGTGCGGGCATGGCCGGTGCGCAGCTCGCCGGCGCGGTCGGAGATGAAGCGCTGCAGTATGCCGTTCTCGATCAGCACCGTGCGCTGGGGCTCCATGCCCTCGTCGTCCATCGAGAGGCTGCCGAAGGCCCCGTCACTCAGCCCTTCATCCACGGCGGTGACCGCCTCATGGGCGATTGTGTCGCCCACCTTGTCGGCGAAGGGGGTGGTGCCCCGCTCCACCTGGGTGGTTTCCAGCAGATGGCCGCAGGCTTCGTGGAAGATCACCCCGCCGAAGCGGTTGGCGAGTACCACGGGGTAGTTGCCGGCCTCCACGTAGTCGGCGTAGAGCATCGAGCGGGCGCTGCTGCAGAGATCGATCGCAGAGGCTTCCGCATCCCACTGGCGCAGGTCGTCCGGACGACCGGAGCTGCCGTAGCGGCGACCCAGGCTGGCGCGATGATCGCCATCGGCCGCCAGAGCGTTGATCCCCACCGACTGGTGCAGCCGGATGTCACGGGCGAAGGTCCCGTCGCTGGCGGCCACCAGCACCTCCTGCCAGTCGCGGGCATAGCTGCCGCGGCGGGCCTGGAGATGATCTCCGTGGCGATTGAGCAGGGCCGTCGCCTCCAGCAGCCGTGCCGTGGATTCATCCAGGCCTGGGCACTGCCTTAACCAGTTCTCCTTGCTGGCCCCGTGGTCGCGCAGGGCGGCCAGGCCATCGAAGTGATGGGCGCCGAGGTTGGCGCGAGTTAGGCCGAGCATCCCCAGGGCCTGATCCAGGGCCTGCAGCAGACCGACCTCACTCAGGTCGTTGGTGGAGACGAAGCCGTCTTTGTCGCCCAGGAAAACCCGCAGACCAGCACCGCGACCGAAAGCCGGACTGACGTTGGTGATCCGCTCCTGCTCAGCCAGCAGCCCGATGTGGTCGGTGCTCTCGATGAACACCTCCACCAGGCTGGCTCCGGCTGCCGCACCTGCGGCCAGCACGGTTTCAAGCCGGTCACGCCAGCGTTGATCGAGGCTGTCGCCTGTCAGGGACGTGGTTGGAGTGGCGAGCAAGACGGGTTAAGTGAGGGCCGCCAGGCTAGCCACGCAGACCCTCAACGCACGGCGGGTTGGAACTCCTCGCTGCGGATCGGTGCCATCAGGAACAGCTTGGCCATCTCCAGCCCATTGGCCATCCAGTAGGGGAGCTTGCGCAGGGCCCTGATCGGGGCCGGGCCGCCGCTCGCATCGGCATCACTGAGGGCGGCGTTATTGGTGACGATCCGCTCCAGGCGCGTATAAAACTTGGGATGCTCCACGTTGAGCACCACAGGAAACACGCGCGCCGATGTTTCGTTGGTCTTGGCGATCACCATCTTGTCGTACTCGCGGGCATCCAGGCCGAGTGCCTCGTAGAACTCCTTGCGGGCCACATCGCGCACATACATGGTGGCGAACACCGCCAGCAGGAAGAAGCGGCACCACAGCCTGGCCTGCAGTCCACGGACTGTGTCGGGCTGGGCCTTCATCAGGGCATCGAAGAAGTCGCCGTGGCGGTTCTCGTCCTGGCACCAGTTCTCGAAGAAGTTGAAGATCGGGAAAATCTTGCTCTCCGGATGCTTCTGCAGGTGGCGGTAGATGGCGATGTAGCGCCAGTAGCCAATCTTCTCGGAGAGGTAGGTGGCGTAGAAGATGAACTTCGGTTTGAAGAAGGTGTATGACTTGTTGGCGGTCAGGAAGCCGAGATCCAACTGCAGGCCGAAATCACCCATCGACTTGTTCAGGAAGCCGGCATGGCGGGCTTCATCGCGGGCCATGTGCGCAAAGCACTCGGCCAGCAGGGGATTCTTTTCCTTGATCCGGCGGCTCAGCTCCTTGTAGAGGAGGAATCCGGAGAACTCGGAGGTGCAGCTCTGCTCGAGGAACTCAACGAACACCTTGCGGGTTTCGGGATCAAGCTTGTCAGCGGCGCCCTCGAACTCCTCGTTGCGCACGAAGTGGTGGCGGTTGTAGTCCTTGCGGAACTCCTCGCAGATCGCTTCAAGCTCCTGCTCGTTGGGCCGCAGGTCCATGGCGGCCATCGCCTCGAAATCCGTGGTGTAGAAGCGTGGGGTGAGGATCGTGTCCTTCACCGGCTCCTTGAAGGCCTTGGCCTCGGCGGCATTGGTGCCACGGGTGGCGGTGGGCGCAGCGACGGGGGGCACCATGCGTGCAGGACAGTGGAGTGGTCAGCGCATCGTAGGTGGGCTTTCAGCGCACCCGGCCGGGATGTAAAGCCCCCGCAGCCAGGTCGTTGCGCTTGAGGGGGCGCTCAGTTGGGACCCAGCCACTTCTGGCTGTTGAGCCTGGAGACCACACGCGAGATCAGCAGTGCCAGGGTCGTCTTCTTCTCGTCGATCAGAAACGACTCCAGCAGGCTGGGATCGCTGCCCGTCTCCGCCAGGGCGAAGGTCTTGGCTGAGCTGATGCCGGCCTCGGTGAAACAGAGCCAGAAACGTCGGCCACCAGGGAAGGTTCCCAGCACCATCCAGCAGGGGCTGCCCACCACCGGCATCGGCCCCTGCTCAAAGCTCAGCTGGGGGGCGTCACCGCCGAAAGCATTGATCTCCTTGATCAGGGCCGGCAGGAATAGCTGGGGGATGAATTCGCCGAACGGCTTGTCTTCTGGCGCCGGCGGCTTGACCTTGACGGCCGCCGGGGCTGGTTTGCTGGCGGCGTCGGCCTTGGTGGGATTCGGTGCGGGGCTGGCGGAATCGCTCACGGGCTGGAGCCTCAGCTCGAAACACTGCAGCCGACTCTAGGCATCTCCGGTTGCGGGGCTGTCCAGTTACTCAGCTTCACCAGTCGTCGCTGGAAGGTGTGTCCCAGCCCTCGGCGTCGCCGTTGCCGGGGCTGGGCGTTGCGGCCGCTGCTGCCGGTGCAGCTGAAGCTCGACCCGGAGCCTCAGCACTGCCGGTGCGCAGGACCCTGAAGGGCACCGAGACGGTGGGTGGTGGGTCCTGGGGCGCGCGCTCGGGGCCCGCGTACCAGGCGGGAGCTTCCTGCCGCGCAGGCCTGGCCCGTGGTTCGGGCATTCCCTCCCAGGGTTCCTGTTCACGCCGGTCGCCGGCGCCGAAACTCTCAACTGATCGACGCCTCAGCAGCTGATCCCCCGGTTGCTGCAGGGCCAGGGCCGTGAGTCCGGCGCTGATAGCGGCTCCACCGCTTGCGACCAGAGCCATCCAGATCCCGATCGGCAGGGCCGGGGAGGTCCAGATCAACAGCCGCAGGCGGCTGGCGGGGGTGGGGTTCAGGGCCGCCACCAGCAGCACGGCCAGCAGCGGGGCCAGCAGAGGCATTAACAGGAGGCGTTGCAGCACGGTGGGGATCAGTCCGGGAATCAGACCGGTGGGCGGACTCAGATGCTGGCCGCGGCGGCCACCGGGCCATCCCAGCGGCGCAGGGAGCCGAGGTCGTAGCCAAGGCAATCGAACACCCGGATAACCAGAAAGTCGACCATCTCCTCCAGGGTGGTGGGGCGGTGATACCAGGCGGGAATCGGTGGAGCGATGCGTGCACCCGCCTCCGCCAGGGCCGTGAGGTTGCGCAGGTGAACCAGGCTCCAGGGCATTTCCCGGGGAGCGATCACCAGGGGCCGTCCCTCCTTGAGATGCACATCGGCCACCCGCTCCACCAGATCTAGGGCCACGCCGCTGGCGATCCGCCCCACCGTTCCCATGCTCGCCGGCAGGATCACCATGCCGCGGGTGCGAAAGCTGCCACTGGCGATTGCTGCTGCCTGATCGTTCCAGCGGTGACAGCGCAGCTGGCCCGTTGTCACGCCCGTGCGCTCCCGCCAGAAGCGGACCTGGAGATCGGGTTCGGCGGGAATGCGCACCCCCTGCTCTGCCAGCCAGACCCCCAGGGCACCGCGACTGGCCACCAGCTCAACCGTTTCACCCGCCTCGAGCAGCAACTGCAGACCGCGCTCCGCCAGCGGCATGGCGGAGGCACCCGTGACCGCCAGCACCACCGGATCCATCGCTCAGTCCTCCCCCTCGCCGCTCTCCTCGTCGTCCTCAGGCAGAAGCACAACCAGATCGATCTGATGGCGCAGCGCATCGACGTTCTGGATCTGCACGTCCACCTGATCGCCAAGCATGTAAGTGCGGCGGTTCTTGCGGCCCACCAGGCGGTTCTGGCGCGAGCGGTATTCGTACCAGTCGTCCTTGAGTGAACTCACGTGCACCAGTCCCTCCACCTGGGAGGGGGGAATCTCCACGAAGAACCCGTAGCTCTGCACGCCGCTGATCACACCGGTGAGGGTCTGACCCACCAGGGGTTCCGCCGCCCGGGCCTGGGCCATGGCCAGCAGGTCGGACTCCACCTCGGCGGCAAAGCGGACCCGGCCGTTCAGCCGCTGCAGCATCGAATCACTGCGCCCCTGCTGCAGCTCGGAGAGCTGTGTGGGGGTGAGCAGGGGCCAGTCGATGGCACCGTGGCAGCTGGCGCTCGCCAGGTCGACCCGGGTCTTGTGGCGAACGCTGGGGCGATCCTTGCCCTCGGTGAGCAGGAGCACCAGCAGCTGCTGATTCCAGAGATCGGCGTAGTGCAGCGAGGGCAGGCACCAGGGTGCGTAAGCCGTGGGTTCACCAGCCAGCACGTGGACCTCGGCGCTGGCGCTCAGCTGGATCGGGGAGGTAACCTCACTCAGCTGACGCTGCAGCACGCGGCTGCGATCGGTGGCAGCGAACGTGGCCGCCAGGTCACGCGGGGCGGGGGCATTGCCGTCTTCGCTTAGCTCGACTTGGATGTCGAGGCCCAGAGCCACCTTGGCCACCTCGTTGATCTCAGTGCCATCGGCCGGCGGGTTGACCGCAAACAGGGCCGGCAGCCCTAGGGCAAAGAGATGGGCGCCGAGGGCGCGGTTCGCGAGGATCACCAGCTCCCGCAGCAAGGCGGTGGGCTGGTGGTCGGGCAGCTGCACCATCCAGCCCTGGCGACGTTCCTCAGGAGCGGGGATGCTGAGGTCGCCAAGGGAGTCGAGGCTGGGGCGCGGCAGATCCAGTTCAAGGGAGCCGCGCTCCAGTCGGTGCTGGCGCAGCAAGGCCGCCACTTCCAGCAGCCGCTCAAGCTGGGGGAGCTGGTCCTTGATGGGCTTGAGCGCCGCCGGCACGGTGCGGGCCTTGGGCTTGCGCTCCGCCAGGGCCTGCAGGGCGCTCCCATCGACAACAGCGTCCACCTGAATGCTGGTGAGAGCAAAGCGATAGTCGCTCAGCTCACCTTGTTCGTTGCAGCGCAGCCCCACCGAGACGGCGGCCTGAGCCTCACCGGGTTTGAACGCAGCGGCCTTGCTCAAGGCCGGGCTGAGCAGGGGCAGCCAGCGGCGGCCCAGGCAGATCGACTCCCCCTGCTCCCGTAGCCAGAGGTCGAGGCTCCCGCCGGTGGTGAAGCGTTCCGCGAGCGCCGGCACGTGGATCCACAGGCGCAAGCCCTCATCGCCGTCCTCCAGGGAGATGGCGGGCAGGATCGGGGCGTCGGCGCCGCTCCAGCCATTGATCACCAGGGTCGGCAGAGCCGTCAGGTCGGTGCGGTCCTTATCACTGGGGGCCTTGAGGCTGGAGCGCGGCGCTGCCGGCCGCTGGCGCAGACCGTGCTTGGTGAGCAGCAGATCCAGGTCGGCTTCCTCGCCGCCGTTGATCGGCAGGCGCCGCTCCACGTGGCCCAGCGGCGGGAACTGCGCCACTGGATAGCGGTCGAGCAGCACTTCCACCACCGACTGCTTCTCGGGGTCCAGGTAGCTGGCGTCTGAGCTCGGCAGCTCCACCGAGGTCAGCAGACGGTCGTCGAGGGGCACGGCCAGGAGCCGGTCGTCCTGCTGCTCCACCTGGGCCAGGAGGTGGGTGGTGGCCCGCTCCAGGATGCATTGAACGCCACCCTCAGGGGAGCGGCGGCGCCCCCCCTCACGGGTTATGCGCACCAGCACCCGATCGCCGTTCCAGGCGTGGTTGAGCTGGTGATCGCGAATGTAGATATCCTCACCGCCGTCTTCGCGCAGGGCGAAACAGAAACCTTTGCTGGAGCAGCGCAGGCGAGCTTCGATCAGGGTGTCGTCCTGCCGCCGCTGGATGCCGTCCTCGGTTTCCACCAGCACCCCCAGCCGGCTCAGGCCCTCCAGGGCGATGCGCAGCTGCGACTTGTCCGGCTTGAGGCTCAGGCCCAGCGCTTTCTCGAGCTTGGCCACCGGCAGGGCATCGGCGGCAGGGAGCTGGTCGAGCAGATGGGCGACCGTGAACTTCATTAAAGGCAACGCGGAGTTGGAGGTGAGACGCGCGGCATGAAGCCGGCAGGGGCGTGCAGCGAAGCCCCGGGGCATCGATGTCTCCACCCACAACTTTACGGAGCGTCGGTTCCTGAGCGCAGAATCAGCCTCAGGCCGATCACCAGGAAGCCCAGGGAGGCAGCCAGCTGAAGGGCATCGGGTGGGATCAGACTGGACAGCGAGCCTCCCGCCAGGGCCCCCAGCAGGCTGGCGAGCACCAGGGCGCCAGCACTGCCGAGAAAGACGGCCAGCGTGTTGTTGGAGGTACCGCTGATCGTCACGATCGTGAGCTGGGTCTTGTCACCCAGTTCGGCCACGAACACGGTCAGGAAGGTGGAGGCCAGGAGAGGGAGCTGCATGGCTTGCCGCGGGGGCTCAGGGAGTCGAAAGATCGAGGACGGGCTGGAGCAGACCGAAGGTGGCCTGACCCCCCAGCCAGAGGCCAAGGGACATCATCAACACCCCGGAGATCCGCTCCAGACGCTTGGCCGGCAGCACCGCCGCCAGCCAGCGTCCCAACAGCACCCCCGCCAGGCTGGAACAGATAAGCGCCAGGGCGGCCCCGGCGAACACCACGCCGGGCCTACCGGACTCAGCTGAGAGCAAAAGCGCCGCCAGCTGGGTCTTGTCGCCCAGCTCGGCGAGAAAAACCGTGGTGAAGGTGGTGGCGGCCACCGCCACAAAATCCGACGACTCCGGGGTCTCAATTTCATGGTTAGCGCTGGCCTCGGGGCTGGCGCCGGTCTCCGGGCTGGCGCTGGAATCGGGATCGACGGGGTCGCTCATGTCTGGTTCTGGAGCTCGCTGGGGATCGGGGCCGCAGGGAGGCCACCAGGCTGACGGGTGGCCCGCTCGAAGCGACGCATCACAACCGAGCGACCCCCATATTCCTCGCGGATCTGCTGCTGGCAGCAGGCGATCGCAAAGGCTTCCCCCTGCTCGAGTGGTATTGCGAACAGCTGGGCGAGGGCGCCCACCCGGCAGAACTCGGGCCGATCGGCGTAGATGCGGCAGGTTCTCGAGCCCGTGTTGAAGTGGCGGCACCAGCCGTCGGCCCCCACCATCGAGAGGTACAGCTGGCGCTGCTCCTCACTGAGGGCGTCGAGTGCTTCGCCCCGTTGCTCCGGGTCAAGACGGCAGCAGGCGCCGCAGCCGCTGATGCAGCTCCAGTGGGATCCTGCGCCCATCCGATCTGCTCCAACGGCTGTGACAAGGCGTCACAGTGGCATGGGGACGGCGCTGCCGGGGGCCTGGGCGACCCGTACGCTGATTCCTCGAATTCCTTTATCCGAGCGCCGCATCCATGGGAATCGATTTCCATCTGATCGCCAACTTTCTGGCGCTGGCCCTGATCACCCTGGCGGGCCCGGCCGTGATCTTTATCCTCTTCTACAAACGCGGCGCCCTCTGATCGGGCTCAGGCCTGAAGCCCAAGGGCCAGGGCTGCCTCATCGATAAGTGCCCGCACATAAGCAGGCTGATCCAACGCCGGGAGCTCCACATGGAGTTCCCGGCCTTCTTGATTGCGGATCAACACGCCATCACCCTGAAGCCGGCACCAGTAGGAACGCTGGCGACGTTTGAGCAGCACATCTCCGCCACCACTGCCGCGCAGTCCCACCAGGTCCAGTTGCAGGCGCTCCTCCCCCTGCCAGCTGTCGCTGCGCAGGCGGTAGGCCACATCCACCAGCTCCGGCACAGTGCCCTCTCCCTGCCAGCGCCAGGCAATTGCCCGCAGGCGGCTGCCCTGTTGCTCCAGCTCCAGTTGAAGGTGGCCGCCGCGCAGCAGCCGCTGGCTGAGCACCCGGCAGGAGTTGCTCCAGAACGTCGGTGTCGGCAGCCCCGCCCCCAGGGGCTCCAGCCGCTGCAGGTCGCGCCAGAAGCCACGGCCGATTCGGTTCAGGGCCAGGCAGGCTTCCGGCTCCACCGGCGAGCCGCCGCCCCGGTCGCCAAGCCAGCTGGCCGCCAGGCCGTTGAGCTGGTCATGCAGATCCGCCAGCCGCTCGGCTTTGACGGTGAAGCCGCCGGCGGCGGTATGGCCGCCATAGCGCTCCAGCAAGGCGCCGCAATGGCTCAGGGCCTGATCTACCGCAAACCCCCTGGGTGCCCGCACCGAAGCCCTCAGCCTGCCGCCCCCTTCACCGGCGAGCAGGGCCACGGGCAAGCCATAACGCTCCACGAGCCTGGCGGCCACGATGCCGATCACGCCGTGATGCCAGTGAGTCTGGGCGAGAAGCACAAAGGGGCTGGGCTCGGGGCCATCGGCCTCCACCAGGGCCACCGCCTCCGCCTCGATTGCCTCACAGAGCTCTCGCCGCTGACGGTTGAGGGTCTCGCAGTCCTGAGCCAGGGCCATGGCGCGGTCGCGGTCGGCGGTGGTCAGCAGATCCACAACGAGCGCCGGATCGCCCAGCCGCCCCACGGCATTGATGCGCGGCGCCAGTTTGAATGCCACCGCCGTGGCATCGAGGGGCTCCTCCCCCAGCCCGGCCAGCCGTTGCAGCGCCTGCAGGCCGGGCAGTGGTGATGCATGCAGATGCCTGAGGCCATCCCGCAGCCAGCGCCGGTTGACCCCCAGCAGGGGGGCCATGTCGGCCACCGTGCCGATGCAGAACAGATCCAGGGCCATGGCAGTGGCGTCGGCGCGACCCAGTTCCGTGGCCAGCACCATTGCCAGCAGATAGGCCAGCCCGACCCCCGCCAGGCCCCGGTAGGGGGAGCCCACAGGGGTGCAGGCGGGATGGAGCAACGCCAGATAAGGCGGGGGCTCGGCGGGCAGGCTGTGGTGATCGGTGAGGATCACCTCCAGCCCAAGATCCCGGGCTCGATCTAGGGCCTCCCGGGCGGCTATGCCGTTGTCGACCGTGACGAGCAGGCGTACCCCCTCCCCCCAGAGGCGTTCCACCATGCCGGCATTGAGGCCGTAACCCTCCTCCTGGCGGCTGGGGATGGCGGCCTGCGGCCGGGCCCCCAGTCGCTCCAGCACCCCTACCAGCAGGGCTGTGCTGGTCATGCCGTCGGCGTCGTAATCGCCGCAGATCGCCACCGGCTCCGCCACGGCGCAGGCCCGCACCAGCCGCTGCACCGCCACGCTCAGATCGGCGAAGTGCAGCCGGGGATCGGGGGCGGCGGGTGGCTCCAGCAGCTCGGCGATCGCCTCTGGGCTGTCGAAACCCCGCCGGCGCAGCACCGCCAGCAGTTCCGGGGGCAGGCCCAGGGCCGCCATCCCCCTGGCCTGGGCTTCATCCTCGATGGTCGGCAGGGGTGCTGGCAATTGCCAGCGTTGCTCGGGCGGAGTGAAGGGCAGGGGAACCTCGGGGATCGGGACTCATTCTGATCGGCTGGCCCCAGCTCCTAGCCTGGGTCGATGCAAGTCCGTGCCGCCCAGGGTTCCCTGCGCGCCCTGCTCTGGGACGTGGACGGCACGCTGGCCGAAACTGAACTTGACGGCCACCGGGTCGCCTTCAACCGGGCCTTTGCGGAGCTGGGTCTCCCCTGGCAGTGGGACCGCTCCACCTACATTGAGTTGCTGGCGATCAGCGGCGGGCGTGAGCGCATGCGCTGGTTTTTCCTGCACCAGCAGGGAAGGGAGCCTGAGGCGTCGTTGCTGGAAGCGTTGCACAAAAGCAAGCAGAACCACTACCGCGAGCTGGTGGTGGCTGGCGAGGTGCGGCTGCGGCCCGGGGTGCGGCGCCTGATCGAGGCGGCGGGGGCGGCCGGTCTTCAGCAGGCGATCGTCACCACCAGTGGCCGCGAAGCGGTGGCCGCCCTGCTGGAAAACCAGCTCAGGCAGCAGAGCCGGCTGCTGCCGCTGCGGATCTGCGGAGAGGACGTGAGCGCCAAGAAACCAGATCCTGAGGCCTACGCCCTGGCTTTGCAGCGCCTGGATCTTGACCCCGCCCAGGCGGTGGCCCTTGAGGATTCCCTTGCAGGACTGGCGGCGGCCACCGCAGCCGGTCTGCGCTGCCTGGTGACCCTCAGTGCCGCCTTCAGCCAGGCCTCAGCCTCGGTGTTCAGCGCCGCCTCCAGCCTCACCGATGGCCTGGGTGAGGTCACGGCGCCCGCGAAGGTGCTGCGGGGCCCCGCTTGTGCCGGCGGCCTGATCACGCTCTCCTACCTGGAGCAGTTGCCACCAGTGCCATGAGCCCGTTGCCCGTGCAATCCACCCGCCTGCAGCAGGCCCTGGAGAGCAGCGGCCGCACGGCCCTTTCCGGATGGCGTGGTAACTGGCGCCACCGCAGCCTGGCGCTGCTCGCCCTCCTGCTCGGCTTGTTTGCCGGCAACAACGTCACCTCCTTTGTGCTCTACCAGTTCGGACCACGCCCCCTGGCAGTGCTGCTGCTGGTGGTGCTGGTTGAACTGGTGGCTCGCCTGCGCAGCCACTTGGTGCGCGGTGAACCCTCCCTGGGCTGGGTGCTCTGCGACAACCTGCGCATCGGTGTGGTCTATGCCGTGGTGCTGGAAGGGTTCAAGCTCGGCTCGTGAGCGGCCGCTCCTGGCCCTGGGGCTTTCCGCCGGAGCCTCACCGCCAGCTGCTGATCGGCTGCGGCGTGCGTGATCCCCTCGCCTGGGAGCAGGAGTGGCAGCAACGTCTCGGCGCCTGGCAGGGGCCGCCCCATCCCAGCCTGCTCTGGGGCCTCGTCCTGCCCCTGCTCAGCTGCTGCCTCTCCAGATCTGGAGGCGGGGAGGCGGGCTGGTGCCCCCCGCTGTTGATCGGGCTGAACGGGCCGGTGGGGGCAGGCAAGACCACCATCGGCCGGGTGCTGCAGCAGCTGGCCCCCAGCCTCGGCCTGCGCCTGGCGGTGGTCTCGATCGATGACGCCTACCTCCCCTTTGAGCTGAGGCTGCAGCGGCTGGCGGGCAATCCCTTCGGGGTGAGCCGCGTTCCGCCCGGCAGCCACGATCTGCCCCTGTTGCTGGAGTGCCTGCGGCGCTGGCGCTCGGGAGAGCCGTTGCAGCTGCCCCGTTTTGACAAACGCCTGCGCGCCGGCCAGGGGGATCGGGCCGGCTGGCAACGCTTCGAGGCCGTCGACGTGCTGGTGCTGGAGGGCTGGCTGGTGGGCTGCCGGGCCCTGGGGGAAAACGCTCTCTCCAGGGCGATGGCGAGGCCTTTGAAGGAGTGGAGCAGCCCCCTGAGTGCTGCTGAACTGGCCTGGCTGCCCCGCTGGGAAAGGGAGTTGCAGGCCTATCAGCCGCTCTGGGATCAGCTTGATGGGCTCTGGCTGCTCAGGCCCAGCCGCTGGAGCCTGCCGTTGCGCTGGCGCCTTCAGGCCGAAGCATGTCAGCGCCGATCAGCCGGCCAGGCACTCCAGGCTTCAGAAGTGGCTTCCATGGTGAGAGCCACCCTGGCTTCTCTGCCCCCTGAGCTCTATCAGGACTGCCTGGCGGCAGCACAGCCTGGATCCTCTGGTACCAACGCCGTGATCAGACTCGATGGCCAGCGACGCTGCATCTGGAGTGGGCCGGCGGAGCAAACGTAGTGGCCTGGCTCTCGGACCAAGGGACCCTGAACCAGGTGGAATGCAAATCAGGTCAGCTTTGGTGAAGCCGATCGAGCTGCCGCTGTGATCCTTACGGTGTCCGATCAGAGTGATCTCCGATCGGGGTTTTGTCCGATCGGTGTGATCTGAGCAGGGCTCAGCTCTCGGCGTCTTCGGCGGATTCGTCGATCGGATATACGAAGCCCTGGGCCCGGCCACTCAAGACTGCCTTGCCCAGAGACATGGCCTTTCGAGCGGCAACGGTTGCCTTCGCCTTCCAGTGGGCATGGCGCTGGTTGCGCTTGCCCTTGGAGGTTTTCTTCTTGGGAACAGCCATCCCGCGCGATCAACCAAACAACGATCTTCCGTTGTCGTGAGGCCTTTCGTCAAATCGCTAAGCTCATTCCAGAAGCAGAACCCTGTGAGCAGCCCGCGTCCGGTGCTCCCTCTTTGGCCAGAGGGTACCCCTGCTGTCCTGGCCGCGGCACCGGCCCAGCCGGAGGCCACTCCCTCCCCAACCCCGACCAGGGAGGGGGGTCTGATGGGCCGCCTGGTGCGACAGCCCGAACCGATTCCGTCTTACAGCGAGCTGCTCACCCTGATCAAGGGGGGCACGATCAAGGAGCTGGAGCTCTCTCCCCGGCAGCGGGAGGTGCAGGTCCAGTTCAAGGACGGCCGCAGCATCCGGGTGCCTGTCTTCGCCAACGATTCGCTGTTGCTGCGCACGGCCGAGCAAAGCCGCGTTCCGCTCACGGTGCGCGATGACCGCCAGGACGACGCCACCGCCGGGCTGTTGGTGAACGTTCTGCTGGTGGTGCTGCTGCTGGGTGGACTCACCTTGCTGCTGAGACGCTCCTCCCAGGTGGCCAGCAAAGCGATGGGCTTCGGCCGCAGCCAGCCCCGCCTGCAGCCGGAGGGCTCGGTGGGCGTCCGCTTCGAAGATGTGGCCGGTATCAATGAGGCCAAGGCTGAACTTCAGGAGGTGGTGAGCTTCCTGCGTCAACCGGAGCGGTTCACCGCGCTTGGAGCCAAGATCCCCAAGGGGGTGCTCCTGGTGGGACCGCCTGGAACCGGCAAGACCCTGCTGGCCAAGGCGATCGCAGGCGAGGCCGGGGTTCCCTTCTTCTCGATGGCCGCATCGGAGTTCGTGGAGCTGTTCGTGGGGGTGGGTGCCAGCCGGGTGCGTGATCTGTTCAAACGGGCCAAGGAGAAAGCCCCCTGCATCATTTTCATTGATGAGGTGGACGCGGTCGGACGTCAGCGCGGCGCCGGCATCGGTGGCGGCAATGACGAGCGGGAGCAGACCCTCAACCAGCTGCTCACCGAGATGGATGGCTTTGAGCAGAACTCGGGCGTGATCCTGATTGCGGCAACCAACCGCCCGGATGTGCTCGATGCGGCCCTCACCCGCCCGGGGCGCTTCGACCGCCAGATCCAGGTGGACCTGCCCGACCGCCTGGGCCGCGAAGCGATCCTGGCGGTTCATGCCCGCAGCCGCCCCCTCGATCCCTCAGTGTCGCTGAGCACCTGGGCGGCGCGCACACCCGGCTTCTCCGGGGCCGATCTGGCCAATCTGCTCAATGAGGGCGCCATTCTCACCGCCCGCCGCCAGCGCAGCAGCATCGACGACCAGGCGCTCAGCGACGCCCTGGAACGCATCACCATGGGCCTGGCGGTTGCCCCTCTGCAGGACAGCGCCAAGAAGCGCCTGATCGCGTACCACGAGATCGGTCACGCCCTGCTCAGCACTCTGGTGCCCCACGCCGACAAGCTCGACAAGGTGACCCTGCTGCCCCGCTCCGGTGGTGTAGGCGGCTTTGCCCGCACCATGCCGGATGAGGAGATCCTCGATTCAGGACTGATCAGCAAGGCCTACCTGCGGGCCCGGCTGGTGGTGGTCATGGGTGGCCGCGCCGCTGAACTGGTGGTCTTCGGTCCGAGTGAGATCACCCAGGGTGCCTCCGGTGATCTGCAGATGGCCACCCGCATCAGCCGGGAGATGGTGACCCGCTACGGCTTCTCTCCCCTCGGTCAGGTGGCCCTGGAGGGGGATGGCCATGAAGTGTTCCTGGGCCGTGATCTGATCCATACCCGCCCCAGTTACGCCGAATCCACCGGCCGTCAGATCGACCTTCAGGTGCGTCAGCTCTCCCAGCAGGCCCTGGACCAGGCGTTGGCTCTGCTGCGCCCCAGACGTGCCCTGATGGATGAGTTGGTCGACCGCCTCATCGAGCAGGAAACTCTCGGAGGCGACGATTTCCGCGCCATCGTTGACAGTTTCGAAGCCAGCGGGGCTTCTCCTGCTGAGGCTGGTTCCCAGGCGGCCCTGCCGGTGGCTGGCCACGCCTGAGCCAGAAACCGAGATCTGGCCAGGGCTGATCAGGTGAAGCGGATGTCGAGGCTGCGCAGATAGGTGTGCAGGGCGGCGTCCTGGATCGGCAGCAGCAAGGCGTCCTCACCGCTTTCGTTCACATGGCCGTGCCAGTGGCCGGGCGGGGTCACGAAGGCCGCGCCAGGCTCCCACTCCATCCTCAGCGGGTTGCGAATCGTGCCGTCAGGATTGAGCTCGGGTCCCGAGAGAGTGGCGCAGCCCGGGGCGCAGGCGATCACCAGGTCCAGGGCCACTGACTGGTGCCGATGGGGGGCCTGAACAGCCCCGGCAGGCACGAGCCCGTACATGGCCCAGAGGGTGTGGGTCACCGTGCGGCTGGCCGGAAGATCGCTGTTGGCCAGCAGCAGGCTGAGCCGGTTGCTGCGGGCGCTGCTGGGATCCGCCGCCAGGGCGGCCAGCTCCCGCCGCAGCCATTCGCCCGGGTAGTGGGTGGCCTCGAAACGGGGCTGATCGGCGCTCACCCCCAGGTGGCTGAGCAGTGGGGCGTCATGGACCCAGTAGAGAACACTCTCCTCGCTGGCTTCCAGCTGGGCCGCCTCGCCGCAGGGCAGCACGAACAGATCCCCCTGGCTCCAGTTCTGATCCACCGCACCGCCCAGGGTGCCCGCCGCCCGCCGGCACCTGCCGGCGCCGCGCCAGACGTAGAACAGGAAGCTGGTGGCGTTGGCCCCGGCGCTGATCGACTCACCGGCCAGGATGCGGATGAAGTTGGCGCTCAGGGCCGGGCTGGTGGCCGGACCACGGCATTCCAGCTCACGGCTCAGATCCAGGGGAAGGATGGCGCTGGGGCCGCTGGCGTGCAGCTCCGGTCCCCAGCGCCCCTCGGGAATCGGCTCGGTGAGGCCCCGTCGCACAGGATTGGCCGCCTGGCGGTAGTCGAAGAGCAGGGCCTTGCCGGCCGGAGCCATCGACAGGGCGGCGCTCTCATCAGGCCGCGGGGCCACCGGGGCTTCGGGAGCTTGGGTCATGGATCCAGCCGCACGGAACGTGCGCTGAGCCTATGGAGGATGCCCACCCCATTGGGTGCTTGCGGTCACACCTGCGCTTTGGGGGCTGTCGTGAACGGAGCCTGATCAGCCGCCGGCCACGGCGGGCACGATGCTCACCTCATCGCCGTCGGCGAGGGCCGTGGCCTGGTTGTCGAGGAAGCGGATGTCCTCGCTGTTCACGTAGACGTTGAGGAAGCGCCGCAGCTTGCCGCTCTCGTCGGTGAGCCTGGCAAGGATGCCGGGGAAGCGTCCTTCAAGAGCCTCGAGCAGCCCGTCGACGCTCGTGGCCTCGAGCTCGACGCTGGATTGATCCGCGGTGAACTTCTGCAGGGGAGTGGGGATCAGAACCTGTATCGCCATGGCGTAAGGGAGAGCGGCGGAGCCGCAGGGAACGGGACGTGGATGGGAGTTGGAAGATGGCTCAGGCGCCGATCGGCTCCCAGCTGGCGCGGTGCAGCGACTGGGCCCGCTCCCAGGCGGCATTGAAGCTGGCGAGCTGGGGTTCGATCGTGTGAGGTTCGCCCACTGAGGAGGCCACGGCTTCGGTGGTCTTGAGGCCGTTGCCGGTGATGTAGGCCACTGTGGTTTCGCCGGGATCGATCTTGCCCTGCTCCACCAGCTTCTTGAGCACCGCGATCGTGGTACCTCCGGCGGTTTCGGTGAAAACGCCCTCGGTTTCGGCCAGCAGTTTGATGCCGTCGATGATCTCCTGGTCACTCACCGCCGAGATCGTGCCCTTGGTGCGGTTGGCCAGGTCGATGGCGTAAGGGCCATCGGCCGGGTTGCCGATGGCGATCGACTTGGCGATCGTATTTGGCTTCACCGGGGTGATGAAGTCGCGGCCCTCGGCAAAGGCCTGGGCGATCGGGCTGCAACCTTCGGCCTGGGCGCCGCTGAAGCGCACGGGCTTTTCGTCGACCAGGCCCACCTTGATGAACTCGTCGAAGCCTTTGCGGATCTTGGTGAAGAGGGAACCGGAGGCCAGGGGGGCCACGATGTGATCAGGCAGTTGCCAGCCCAGTTGCTCGATCACCTCGTAGCCGAGGGTCTTGGACCCCTCGGAGTAATAGGGGCGCAGGTTGATGTTCACGAAGCCCCAGCCGTAGGTGTTGGCCACCTCGGAGCAGAGGCGATTCACCTGGTCGTAGTTGCCCTTCACCGCCATCAGGGTGGGGTTGTAGATGAGGGTACCGAGCACTTTGCCCATCTCCAGATCGCTGGGGATGAAGACGCAGCACTCCATGCCGGCATGGGCAGCGATGGCGGCTGTGGAGTTGGCCAGGTTGCCGGTGGAGGCGCAGCTCACCGTTGTGAAGCCCAGTTCGCGGGCCCGGGTGAGTGCCACCGACACCACCCGATCCTTGAAGGAGAGCGTCGGCATGTTGACGCCGTCGTTCTTGATGTAGAGGTTCCTGAGGCCGAGGCGGCGGGCCAGCCGGTTGGCCTTGAGCAGAGGGGTGAATCCGGTGCCCACATCGATCGGATCCCCCTCGATCGGCAGGAATTCGCGGTACCGCCAGATGGAGGTGGGGCCGGCTTCGATCGAGGCCCGGCTGACCCGGTTGCGGATGGCGTCGTAGTCGTAGACGACCTCGAGCGGGCCGAAACAGACGTCTTCACAGACGTGGCGGGCGCTCGCTTCATAGGGGTGGCCGCATTCCTTGCAGCGCAGGCCCGTGAAGGTGGAGCGGGAGAGGGTGGCGGTCAAGGCCCGACAACAGCTGTGGGTGAAAGCTAGCAGCGCCGGACAGAACGTTCCATTAAAGCCGATCTCCGGGGTCGGGTATTGGGATCGGCTTGTGCTCACTGCGATCAAGGACGGAGCGGGCGTGGTTGCCTGCCGCTGTCTAGCCTCATGCCGTGCCCTCCCGTCTCCCGCGCCTGCTGTCGCTGCCTGCAGCCCTGGCTGTGCTGGCGCTCGTCCCTCTGGCGCTGGTGCTGATCTCCCGACTGGGCATCGAGCTTGACTGGTTTGCCCAGTTCGGCTTCGAATCGGTGCTGTGGCGCCGCTGGTGGCTGCAGGTCGGGGCGTTCCTGCTGGTGATGGGGCTGGGGGTTCCCCTGCAGTTGCAACAGCTGCAGCGCTGCTGGCGTCTGCGCAGCGCCAGTGCCACCAAGGTGATGCCGCGCCTGACCTTGCTGCGGCTCGAGCCCCTGCCCATGGTGCTGGTGTTGGCGGGCTTGGAGCTGTTCCTGGCCGCTGGCCTCACCTACCTGATCGTTCAGGCGTGGGGACTGATCAGCGCCCCTTTCAGTGGCGAGATCTTCAGTGGCTTTCGAGTGCTGGCCGACCTGCCGCTGCCGCTGTTGCTCGCCATGGCAGCCGGACTGCTGCTGCCGCTGCTGGTCAAGCCCCTGCCGACCCTGCAGCTGGTGCTGGTGGCCGCCTTGGCCGGATCAGCCACCGCCCTGGCGCGGGGCTGGAGTCTGTGGTTGCCGGCCCTGCTGGCGGTGCCGTTCGGAGAAGGGGATCCGCTCACGGGGTTCGACATCAGCTTCACGGTGCTGCGCCTGCCGGCGCTGCATCTGCTGCTGAGCATCCTTCTGGCCCAGGGAATCGTGGGGTTCGCGGCCTGCCTCTGGCTCACCTTCACCGAAGGATCCAGCCTGAGTGACCTGCGCTTCGTGGGCCTGAGCCGTGACCAGCAGGGAGTGCTCAAGCCCCAGCTCGCGGTTCTCTGCCTGCTGGCCGCCTTCAGCACCGCCCTGGCCCCCTTCGATCTGATGGTGCGGGGCAGCGGCGTGGCCTCCGGCGCCGGATTCGTCGATCTGCACGTGCGCCTGCCGTTGCGGCTACTGCTCGCCGCCCTGCTGGTGCTCACCGCCCTCGGTCTGCTCGCCTCGGTGCGTCGCCACTGGCTGCGGAGGGTCGCGCTGGTTCCCCTGCTGGCCACGGTGGCGCTGGTGCCGATCACCGAGTTCCTGGTGGCTCCCCTGGTGCAGCGCTTTGTGGTGCAGCCGCGGGAGCTGGTGATGGAGGCGCCCTATATCGAGCGCAGCATCCGCGGCACGCGCCAGGCCTTTGGGCTGGGGACGATCCAGGAGGGCACTCTCAATCCAGAACAGAAGCTCACCCCTGGCGATCTGGAATCGGCGCCGGGAACCCTGGCCAACATCCGTCTGTGGGACAGTCGGCCTCTGCTGGCCGCCAACAGGCAGCTGCAGCAGTTACGGCTGTACTACACCTTCCCCTCCGCCGCGGTGGACCGCTACCCGCTGCTGGGGGATCCTCTCCGCCGCGGGTCGCAGCAGGTGTTGATCGCGGCCCGGGAACTCGACAGCGGCGCCCTGCCGGCAGGCTCGCGCACCTGGCTGAACCGTCATCTCGTCTTCACCCACGGCTTCGGCTTCACCGTCTCGCCGGTGAACGTTTTCGGCCCTGACGGCCTGCCGCTGTTCTTCGTCAAGGACCTGGGCAGCAGCGGCCGGGTGCAGGGCATTTCCAAGCTGGGAATCAGTGACGCCGCCGCCGAGAAGTCATTGCCGCTCGGGCAACCACGCCTTTACTACGCCTCGGCGCGGGCTCCTTACGTGATCGCCCCCACCAAGGTGCAGGAGTTCGACTTCCCCGACGGGGAACTGAACGTCTACACCCATTTCTCGGGGCGGCTCGGGATCCGGCTCGACACCTCCTGGCAAAGGTTCAAGGCAGCTGTCTATCTGCGCGAACCGCGGATGCTGTTCAGCGGTTCGTTCACGCCCGACTCGCTGCTGCTGATCCGCAGGCAGGTGAACGAACGGTTGGAGGCCCTGGCGCCGTTTCTGCACTTTGAGGCCGAGCCCTATCTGGTGACGGCGCGGGTGGAGGGCTCGCCTGGCTTCGAGCCCTCTCAGCATCAGTACTGGATGCTCGACGGATTCACCACCAGCCGCAGCTATCCCTACAGCGACGCCAATGCCAAGGGGATCCGCTACTTCCGCAACCCGGTGAAGGCGGTCGTTGACGCCCACGACGGGCGCCTCTGGCTCTATGTGAACGATCCCACCGATCCGGTGCTGAGCACCTGGCAGCGGGCGTTTCCCGAGCTGTTCAACCCGCTGCTGGAGATGCCTGCCGCGTTGCTCAGCCACATCCGCGTGCCGCTCAGCCAGTTCGCGATCCAGTCGGAGCGGCTACTTCGGTACCACGTCACCGATGTGCGCACCTTTTACAACGGCGATGACGTCTGGTCGATCCCGCTCGAGGTCTACGGCTCCAACAACGTGCCTGTGGAGCCCTATCACGCCACCTTGCAGCTCCCAGGAGAGAAGCGGCCGGAATTCGTGCTGCTGCTGCCGTTCTCGCCCCTGCGCCGCACCAACCTGGTGGGATGGCTGGCGGCGCGCAACGATCCGCCCCACTACGGCGAACTGGTGCTGGTGCGCTTCCCGCAGCAGCGGCTGCTGCTGGGCCCGCAGCAGATTTCGGCCCTGATCGAGCAGGATCCGCTGATCAGCTTTCAGTTTGGTCTGTGGAACCGCACAGGCTCCCAGCTGGTGCGCGGCAATCTGCTGCTGCTGCCTGTGGGCAAGGGGCTGCTCTATGTGGAGCCGATCTATCTGCAGTCGAAGAACAACGATCTGCCCACCCTGGTGAGGGTGGTGGTCACCGACGGACGCCGCTTCGTGATGGAGCGGGATCTCAACACGGCATTGGAGAAGCTGGTCTCCGGCGGGGAGAGTCCGGTGGGTGCGCCGGCAGGCGGAGGCGGACCCGTTGTGCCTAGTCCGCTGGGGCTCCCTGGCCTGCCCACGTTCACCCCAGTTCCCTGAGCAGGCATGAAAAAAGGGAGCCTGGGGCTCCCTGGACAGGTCGCGAGCGAGTGTCTGGACTGAGCTGAAGAAAGACTCAGACGGCCACAGCGGTCTTGGGATCGAGGGCGCCCTTGGCGTAGAGAGCGGCGTAGTAGTTGATGTTCTGCTGCTTGATCTTGCTGGCCTGGCCGGCGCACCAGAACTGCTGGTAGCGATCAAGGCACACCTTTTTCATGTAGGCCCGGGCCGGCTTGTTGAAGTGACGAGGGTCGAAGTTGGCGGGATCCTTGAAGGCGGCTTCACGCACGGCGGCGGTGAAGGCCAGACGGTTGTCGGTGTCGATGTTGACCTTGCGAACGCCGTTCTTGATGCCGTTCTGAATCTCTTCCACCGGCACGCCATAGGTTTCGGGAATGGCACCGCCGTACTTGTTGATCATGTCGAGCCATTCCTGGGGCACGGAGCTGGAGCCGTGCATCACCAGGTGGGTATTGGGGATCGCCTTGTGGATCTCGGCAATGCGGGAAATGGCCAGCACTTCGCCGGTGGGCTTGCGGGTGAACTTGTAGGCGCCGTGGCTGGTGCCGATGGCGATCGCCAAGGCATCCACCTTGGTTTTGGCGACGAAGTCAGCGGCTTCGGCAGGATCGGTGAGCAGCTGCTCGCGGGAGAGGGCACCTTCGAACCCGTGGCCGTCCTCGGCTTCACCCTTGCCGGTTTCAAGCGATCCGAGGCAACCGAGCTCGCCTTCCACGCTCACGCCGATGGCATGGGCCACATCCACCACTTCCTTGGTGACGGCCACGTTGTACTCGTAGCTGGCGGGCGTTTTGGCGTCGGCTTCCAGTGATCCATCCATCATCACGGAGGTGAAGCCATTGGCGGCGGCACCGAAGCAGGTAGCCGGGCTATTGCCGTGGTCCTGGTGCATCACCACCGGGATGTCGGGATAGGTTTCGGTGGCTGCGATGATCAGGTGACGCAGGAAGATCTCACCGGCGTACTGGCGGGCTCCGCGGGAGGCCTGCAGGATCACAGGGCTGTCGGTTTCGTAGGCCGCCTCCATGATCGACTGGACCTGCTCCAGGTTGTTGACGTTGAACGCTGGAATGCCATAGCCGTTCTCAGCGGCGTGGTCGAGGAGCAGCCGAAGCGGAACGAGGGCCATGGGAAAAATCTCTGGAGGTTGGGTGGGTGATGCGTCAGGTTCGGCCCCGGAGGACCGGATCACCGGCGTCGGGACCTTGACGCGGGCTGGAAAGAATCTAGTCGATCCCCTGTAAATGAGGTCCCAGCGGCCTCGGATTCAGGCTCAGCTGCCAAGGTTCTGGCGCAGGCCGCTGGCATCTGACTCAAGGGCCAGGTCGCAGCAGAGCTGGCTGCGTTCTCCTTCCGCCAGGCCCGGCAGCATGGGTCGTCCTTCGCGACAGCTGTCGCTCCACCAGCCCTGCAGGCGCGCCACCGGGGCGATGCGGCCGTCGGCCCAGGTGCGGACAAAGGCCAGGGCTGGATCCGCCGGTACCGGCTGAAGCAGCTCCCCAGGCCGGGCCAGCCAGAGATGGAAGCCGTGCACATAGTCGGCCTGGTTATCGCTGCCAAGAATCAGCGTGGCCTCGCTGCCATGGAACTCAAGCCAGCAGCCCCTTCCGGCGCGGGTGACCGAAGAGAGGCTGAGCTGGGCTGGCACCGATGCCCCTGTGGATGTTTCGAGCTCAAGCTGAAGCAGGGCCACATCGTCGGCGTCGACGACTCCGGATCTCTCTGGGGTTCCGGGCAGGGGGCGCTGGTGGATGGCGGTGGAGAGGCTGGCGCTCAGCTGGCGCACCGGCCCCACCAGCCACTCCAGGCTGTCGAAGGCATGGGTGCCGAGGGAGCCGAGCACGCCGCCACCTTCAGAGCGTTGGGACGCCCAGCTGAAGGCCCTGCCGGGATCGGCGCGGCTGCTCATCAGCCAATCGAAGCGCACCAGCCACGGGTCCCCCAGCACCCCCTGGCTCAGCAGCGCCTTCAGCTGCTGGAAGACCGGCACGGCACGGTACTCGAAATCCACCGCCACGCTGAGGCCCCGCTCGATCGCCAGCCGTCTCAGCGCCCGGACCTGGGCCACCTCCAGGGCAATGGGTTTCTCCAGCAGCAGGTGCTTGCCGGCTTCCAGGGCGGCGCGGGCCAGCTTGAAGCGGGGGCCTGGCGGGGTGGCGATCACCACAGCTTCCACGGCAGGATCCGCAAGCAGCGCAGCAAAATCGCTGTGGCCCGGCAACTCAGCGGCACGGCAGGCGGCCTCCAGGCGTTCGGGCCTGGGGTGCCAGATGGCCACCGGCTCCGTGCCCGGGCAGGCCCGCAAGGCGGGCAGGTGCACCTTCTCTCCGAACCCGAGGCCGGCCACGGCGACCTGGAGGGGCTTACTCATGGGAGGGGGGTTCAGTGTTCAGTGGATCAACGGGACGCCAGCAGCTCGGTGCCAGCCGCGCAGGCCTGATCAAGCACATCGCTGATCAGAGAATCGCCGCCGGTGGGCTGCCACTCGGCTTTGAAGCGGGGCAAGCCGTTCACTGAGGTGTCGCGGTAGAGCCCCTGATCGCAGTCGAGCTCCATCACGTAGAGCTGGCCACGATCCTCGGAGGCCGGCTGGAACCGGGTGAGCACCGAAAGCTCCCCGCCACGGCTGAGGCGCAGGCTGCCCGTGTCCCACCACTGGCGGCCTGCCGGGCTCTCGGGCACCTCCTGCCAGTTCACCGGACCCGCCCAGGCAGTGGCGGGCCCTGCCGCCAGGCCGATCGCCAGCAGCGCCACCGCCACCACAGCGGCACGCAGAAACCGCTGCAGTCCGCTCATGCCGCCACCGGAACACTGACGCCGTGCAGTCTCCACAGGCTGGCGAGAGTGCTGCGCAGGCGGGTACGCGGCACGATCAGATCCACGAACCCATGCTCCTGCAGGTATTCGGCGGTCTGGAAGCCTTCGGGCAGTTTTTCGCGCAGGGTCTGCTCGATCACCCGGCGCCCGGCAAAGCCGATCAGCGCCTTGGGCTCGGCCAGGATCAGGTCACCAAGCATGGCGAAGCTGGCCGTGACCCCGCCGGTGGTGGGGTGGGTGAGCAGGGGGATGTAGAGCAGATTCTGCTGGCGGTGGCGTTGCAGGGCACCTGAGATCTTGGCCATCTGCATCAGGCTGAGCATCCCCTCCTGCATGCGGGCGCCGCCGGAGGCGCAGACGATCAGCAGAGGCTGGCGGAGTTCGGTGGCCTGCTCGATCAGCCGGGTGAGCTTTTCGCCCACCACGGAGCCCATCGAGCCCCCCATGAAGCGGAAATCCATCACCCCGAGGGAGAGAGGCAGGCCCTCCAGGCGGCAGTGGCCGGTGACCACGGCATCACGCAGCCCAGTGGATTGCTGGGTGTCGCGCAAACGGTCGGCGTAGCTGCGACGGTCTTTGAAGGCGAGTGGATCAGTGGGGGCCAGCTCGGTGTCGATGGCTCTGAAGCTGCCCTCATCAGCGATCACCCGGATGCGGGCATCGCTGTCGATGCGGTGGTGGTAGGAGCAGCCACTGCAGACGCTGGCATTGGCAATCAGATCCTTGCGATACACCACCAGCCCGCATTCCGGGCACTTGCTCCACAGTCCGTCCCCATCGTCGACTTCCTGGGTGGTGCGCACCACCGGATTGGCTTTGCGGCGATCGGCGAACCAGTCGAACAGGGACACGGGATTGGACCTGGCAACGGAGCGGTGAATCCATTAAAGGGTGGCGCCCCACCGGCTCCATTGCTGCAGCCACCAGCCCTCCCCCACCAGCCAGACCGCCACGCCACCAAGGGCGAGAAAGGGGCCGAAGGGAAAGGGTTGGGATGGCCCGAGCCTGCCGCTCAGGCGGCCCAGCACTCCCAGGGCAGCTCCGCTGAAGACCGCCAGGGCCACCGCCAGACCCAGACCGGAGAGCCCGAGCCATGCTCCCAGCAGGGCGGTCAGCTTGGCGTCGCCCAGCCCCAGGGCCGGTTTGCCCATCAACTTTTCGGCCAGGGCACTGAGCCCCTCGAAGGCGAGCAGGCCGAGGCAGGCGGCGAGCAGGTGGTTGAAGATCAGAGCCCGCGAAACCACTTCCGACTGGCTGAGGCCGGCGGCGAGCGTGACTCCCAGACCCAGCAGCAGACCCCAGCGGCAGAGGGGTTCCGGCAGCCAGAGATGGTCACAATCGATCAGCACCAGCGGAATCAGCCAGCTGATCAGCAGCCAGCCCGCGCCGATCTGCAGCCAGGCCGGCGTCCCGGCCATGGGACTTGGGCTTGCCTGAAGGACCGCCACCCACAGCCCGGCGCAGAGCAGTTCCACCAGGGGGTAGCGGGGGGAGATCGGGCCCCGGCAGTTGCCGCAGCGACCCAGCAGCAGCAGCCAGCCCAGCACCGGCAGGTTCTGGTACCAGGCCAGAGGCACTCCGCAGCGTGGGCAGTGGCTGGCGGGGAGCACCAGTGACTCCCGCCGCGGCAGCCTCCAGGCCACCACGTTGAGAAAGCTGCCGACGCACGCCCCAAGAAGGGCCACCAGCAGGGGGATCAGGAGAGGGGCGGCCGTGTCGGGCTCCACAGGCATGGCACTAGGACGCGGATGGCGTTCGCTCAGCTGCGCTGGGGACTGCGGATCGAGCGGGGTCGGCCGGCGCTGCGGCCACGGATCAGCTCCAGGGGGACGAACTGCTCATCCGGCAGCAGCACGGGTGCCTCGAACACCACCCGGCCCAGGCCACCACTGCTCTCGAGCACGATCCCGATCGGTTCAGCCCCCCCCGGGCATTGCTCCACGTAGTGGAAATACACACGCCGAGCCTGTTTGATGACCACACCGCTGTTGATCTGATCCCAGCGCACCGGAGGATTGCCCGGATTGGAGGCCCCGCGGATCTCGAAGGACGGCATGGTTGACCTCCTGGAGCCGCTGGAAGCCGCCGGGGATACGGGGTCGAAGGATGGAGGTGTGGCGAAGGTAATCGGCCTCAGCCATTCCGATCGGCCCCTGCAGCTTAATCGCTCAGGCGAGTTTGTTCTTCTCCTCGATCATGCGGTGAATGATCGGGGTGAGGATCAGCTCCATGGCGAAGCCCATCTTGCCGCCGTTGACCACGATGCTGGTCGGGCTCGACATGAAGGACCCGTTGATCATCCGCAGGAGATAGGAGAAATCGATGCCCCATTTCTCACGGGCTCCCTTGCGGAAGTGGATGATCACGAAGCTCTCGTCCGGGGTGGGGATGTTGCGGCAGATGAACGGGTTTGAGGTGTCCACCGTGGGCACCCGCTGGAAGTTGATGTCGGTGCGGCTGAACTGCGGGCAGATGTGGTTGATGTAGTCGGGCATGCGGCGCAGGATCGTGTCCACGATCGTCTCGGCCGAATAGCCCCGCTCGGCATTGTCGCGGCTGATCTTCTGGATCCACTCCAGGTTGGCTATCGGGACCACGCCGATCAGCAGGTCCACCAGGGAGGCCACGTCGTAGCCGTCGCCCACCACACCGCCGTGGAGACCTTCGTAGAAGAGCAGGTCGGTACCTGTGGGGATCGGCTCCCACGGGGTGAACTGGCCGGGCTCCAGCTCGGTACCGAGCCGGGCGTTGTGTTCGGCGGCCTCCTCCACGGAGTGGAGGTAGTAGCGCTTCTGGCCGCCACCGGTTTCGCCGTAGGACTTGAATTGCTCGGCGAGCTTGTCGAACAGGTTGGCCTCGGGGCCGAAGTGGGAGAAGTTGACCCCAGAGGCCTGGGCCTGTGCCATCTCCTCCTTCATCGGGCCGCGCTCGAAGCGGTGGAAGCTGTCACCTTCGACAACTGCTGGCTCGATCCCCTCCCGCTGGAAGATGTGCTCGAAGGCACGCTTGACGGTGCTGGTCCCTGCGCCCGAGGAACCGGTGACCGCTACAACCGGGTGACGCTTGGACATCGGCGCAGGGGGAGGAAGGGCGAAGGCGAGTTTGGCAGGTCGTCGGTCCGTGGGCGCTCAGAGCTCCGCCAGAAGCTGCTCGCCCATGGCCGCGCAACCCAGCTGGGTGCAGCCCTCCGCCATCAGGTCGCCCGTGCGGTAGCCGGCGCTGAGCACCCGGTCGACCGCCGCTTCCAGCTCGCTGGCGGCGTTCTCCTGTTTCAGGCCCACCCTCAGCATCATTGCGGCGGAGAGCACCATCGCCATCGGGTTGGCCAGATCAGCCCCTGCGATGTCGGGGGCGGAGCCGTGCACCGGCTCGAACAGCCCGGGACCCTCGGCACCCAGCGAAGCGGAGGGCAGCATGCCGATCGAGCCGGTTAGCATCGCCGCCTCGTCGCTGAGGATGTCACCGAAGAGGTTGCCGGTGAGCAGCACATCGAACTGGCGGGGGGAGCGCACCAGCTGCATCGCCGCGTTGTCGACGTAGAGGTGGCTGAGCTCCACCTGGGGGAATTCAGCGGCGATCGCCTCCACCCGGTCGCGCCAGAGCTGGCTGACATCGAGCACATTGGCCTTGTCGACGCTGCAGAGTCTGCTGCTGCGCTCACTCGCCAGCTGGAAGGCCACCCGGGCGATCCTGTCGATTTCGAAGTCGCTGTAGACCATGGTGTTGAAGGCACGTATGTGGCCATCGGCCACCACCCGTCCCTTGGGGGTGCCGAAGTAGATGCCGCCGGTGAGTTCACGCACCACCAGCAGGTCCACCCCGGTGATCACCTCCGGCCGCAGGGTGCTGGCCCCGATCAGGGCCGGAATGATCTTCACCGGCCGCAGGTTGGCGAACAGGCCCAGTCCCGACCTGAGGCCCAGCAGGCCGGTTTCGGGCCGCTGCTCCCGCGGCAGAGCATCGAAGCGGGGACTGCCGATCGCTGCCAGCAGCACGGCGTCTGAGCTGCGGCAGGCCGCCAGGGTGGTCTCCGGCAGCGGCACACCCGTGCGGTCGATGGCGTCGCCGCCGATGGGCTGCTCGTCGTAGGTGAGGCTGAAGCCATGGCGCGCGCTCACCGCATCGAGCAGGCGCCTTGCCACGGCTGTGATTTCCGGTCCGATGCCGTCGCCGGGGAGCAGGGTGATCCGGTAGCTGGTCATCGTGGAGGAAGCGCTGGGCGCGAGGCTACTTCTGCAGCTGGCGCAGAGTCTTTGCCATTTCCGGCAGCTTGCTGAAAGCAGCGGAGCAGCGCAGCCACAACCGGTTGGGGATGGCCGGGTAGCCGCTCACCACTTCGCCGGCGGCCACCTCGCCGTGGATCCCCGACTTGGAGGAGGCGATGGCGCGATCGCCGATCCTGGCCCGGTTGGCCACGCCCACCTGTCCGGCCAGGATCACCCCATCGCCGAGGGTGGCGCCGCCGGCGATGCCCACCTGGGAAGCCAGGGCACAGCCTCGGCCGGTGACAACTCCATGGCCGATCTGCACCAGGTTGTCGATCTTGGTGCCGGCGCCGATGCGCGTTTCACCCACAGAGGGACGATCGATGGTGGTGCCACAGCCCACCTCCACCGCCTCCTCCAGCACCACCAGGCCGGTCTGGGGCATCTTCCGCCAGCCGCTGGCGGTGGGCACGAAGCCGAACCCCTCCGAGCCCACCACCGCGGTGGAGTGCACGACACAGCCACGGCCCAGGCGGCTGCCGGGGTGCAGCACCGCATTGGCGTGAATTTCACAGCCCTCGGCCAGCTGCACGTCGTCGTAGAGCACGGCACCGGCGTGGAGGGTGGAGCCAGCGCCGATCACGCAGCCCTCCCCCACCACAACGTGAGCGCCGATGTGCACATCAAGGCCCAGGCTGGCCCCTGGCGCGATCACGGCGCTGGGGTGGATGCCCGGCGGCAGGCGGCGGGGTGGATACAGGGCCTCCAGGGCTTCAGCGAAGCCCAGCCGCGGATTCTTCAGGGCCACCCAGGCGATGCCGCGGGCACTGGCCAGCTCCTGCAGGGCGGCATCCGGCGGCAACAGCAGTGCACCCGCCGAGCAGGTCTCGAGAGCTGCGGCCAGGCTGTGGCCTGGCTCGAGAAAGGCCAGCTCCGTCGCAGCGGCCCGGTCCACGGCCGCCGCTGTGATCAGGTCGGGGTCAGCGGCCAGGTCCCTGGGGCTGCCCTCGCTCAACTCGCTCAAGTGGGTGAGCAAGGTGCTGAAGCGCATTCCAGGGATCGCGGCCGGCGGCCGGATCGTAGGGCGGCTCCTCAGCCCCGGGCCGCCGCCGGCGTGGTGAGCACAAGGTGGTCGCGGTGAACCACGGCATCACCGGCGCCATGCTCAAGGGTGGTCTCGGCCGCCTGGCTGCGCAGCCCCAGCACCTGGGCCACTTCGGTGCTGCTGAGGGCACAGAGACCTCGGCCGATCTCCCGCCCCTCCAGCGACAGCAACCGCACGGCATCCCGGCGCTCGAACTCTCCTTTGACGGCACGGATACCCACCGCCAGCAGGGACGCGCCCCGCTCGATCAGGGCCCGCTCGGCACCCTGATCGATCAGCAGCTCCCCCTTGGGCAGAAGGGCATGGGCCAGCCAGCCCTTGCGGTCGGGCAGGGGGCTGGGGCTGGGGCGGAAGAGGGTGCCGAGACGCTCGCCGGCCAGCAGGGCTTCGAGCACCGCTGGATCGCGGCCATCGGCCAGGCGCACGGCGATGCCGCTGGAGGTGGCGATGCGGGCTGCGGCCAGCTTGGTGGTCATGCCGCCGGTGCCCCAGCTCCCGCCGCCCTGGGCGACGCCGCTGAGCCGCTCCAGTTCCAGCAGATCACGCACTTCCTCGATCGGCCTGGCACTGCTGTCGCTGCGGGGATCACCCGAATAGAGCCGGTCCACATCGGTGAGAAGCACAAGCTCATCGGCTCCGATCGCCACCGCCACAAGGGCCGAGAGGGTGTCGTTGTCGCCGAAGCGCAACTCATCGGTGGCGAGGGTGTCGTTCTCGTTGACCACGGGCACCACGCCCCAGCTCAGCAGTTGCTCCAGGGTGCGGCAGGCATTCTGGTAGCGGCGGCGCGAGGCCAGATCGCCGCGGGTGAGCAGCACCTGGGCCACGGTGGTGTCGTGCTGGGCGAAGGCAGTTTCATAGAGGCGCATCAGCCGGCCCTGGCCCACGGCGGCGGCCGCCTGAAGCGCCACCACATCTTCCGGGCGCTCCCCGAATCCCATGGCATGGCAGCCCAGACCCACGGCTCCGCTGGTGACCAGGGCGATGGCCTCCCCCTGCTGGCGCCTGCGGCTGAGGCTGGCGGCCAGACCTGCGATCACCGCTTCGGTGTTGCGCTGGGCCGTGCCACGTAGCAGGGAGGTGCCCACCTTGATCACACGGCGTGTCGGGGGCGTGGAAGGCGTCATCGGCTCAACTCGGTGCCCACCAGCCGTGCCAGACGCACCTCCAGGCGCTGGACCCGATCCTGCTGACAGGGTCGACCCTCCGGACCGATGGGCTTGACCAGCACTGTGAACAGACCGAGGCGATTGCCCACCAGGACGTCGGTGAAGAGGCGATCACCGGCCAGAGCCACCTGAGCGGGGGGAAGGTCGAGGTCGGCCAGCACCCGGCGCAGGGCGCTGCGTCGAGGTTTGCCCGCCGAGGTGGTGAAGGGCAGATCCAGGCGCTGGGCCACCGAGCCGATCCTTCGCCGCGAGGGATTGTTGCTGAACAGATGCAGTCGCAGACGATCCTTGGCCTGCCGCAGCCACGCCTCCATCAGCGGGGGCATCTCGGCCTGGCGGCGGGGGAGCAGGGTGCGGTCCACATCAAGAACCAGGGCGCGGATTCCGCGATCGAGCAGGTTCTCCAGCGGCACATGGGCAAGCGTCGTGCTCAGCATCCAGTCAGGGCGCAACAGCTGCTGGAGCTTCACCCAACGCTCTCCCGATCGTCGAGCTCGGCCTCGATGCGCGGCTGCACCCGCTCGAATTCCTCGCCTTCCACCAGCACGGCTTCATTGTTCACCATGCGGGCCACCACGAAGAAGGGATCAAGGGGGATGTAAAGCCCGTATTCCCGGTCTTCGGCGCGGAACTGAATCAGCATCTCGTAGAGATCGGTCTCCTCGTCGCCATCGCCGTCGCCCTGAAGGTCGTCTTCCAAGTCCTCAGGGTCCGGTTCCTCCAGCTCACCGCTCACGGTGAGGGTCACCGCCGAGCGCACCAGGGTCAGGTCGTGCTCCTGCAGCACCACATCGGCCACGCTGAGGATCGACTCGGCGGCATCAACCTCTTCGACCACCTCGTCCTCGTCGTCGTCGTCCTCGGCGATGCGCACCAGGCACACCGGGGTGTCCACCGGTGTAAGCAGGGCGTAGTCATGTCCATCGAGGGGGATCAGTTGCTCGAGAAAGCAGAGCAGCTGGCGGTTCTGGCCATCACGAACAAGCACCGTGGGCACGTCACCGGATCCGCTGATCGACGGTCCTTCGGCACTCATGGGGAATCAGCAGTTCGCATCAGAATGTCGTAACGCCTGCCGGCTGGTCGAGTCTCGGTGTCGCTGGGCTGACCGGACGGGCCTCGGGGCCTTCCCGCAGCCACTGCTCAAGCAGCAGGGCCGCCGCGGCACTGTCGAGCTGGCCGCTGCGATCTCCATGCAGCCCGCGACTCTCGCCCGCCTCCCAGCTGCTGCCGTGTTCATCCACCCAGGCCAGGGGCAGAGCCAGAGCCTGGGCCAGGCGCTGGCCGTAGCGGCGGCAATGTCTGGCCTGGACGGTGAGCTGCTGGCTGGCATCAAGGGGCAGCCCCACCACCAGGGCCTGCACACGCCGCTGGGCCACCAGGGGGCGCAGCCGCTCGAGATCAGCGGGGAAGGCTCCCCGGGCCAGGGGGGGCAGGGGGGTGACGGTCAGGCCGAGCGGGTCGCAGCCGGCCAGGCCGATCCGCCGCCGGCCCACATCGAGTGCAAGAACGGAGCGGGGCGGCGGCGGCTGGCGGCTCAACGGTCGCTGCCCAGGGACTGGGGGCAACCGAGGGATTGGGGGCCGTGGTGGCCGCCCACTCCCCGCTGCAGCGGGGTGGGAACAGGTCGGCGACGAGGCTTGAAGGGGTCCAGCACGGTGTCGAGCCGCCAGGACTGGCGGCTGAGAACGCGGGAGTCCTGGCGCCGCCAGACGCTGCGCGCCATCAGCAGTTCCTCCCCCTCCGCCACCGCGCCAAGGAGGCTCAGCCAGCGCTCGCGCTCGTGATCGTCAGTGTCACTGCGCAGGCGCAGGGGCGAAAATCCACGTGCCTGCTGCCGCACCAGATGAGCCAGGGCGGAGCCATGCAGGTGGGCCCAACCGGGGTGGAGGGTCACCTCCAGCTCCGCTGGACCGAGGCGGTGGCTGCGCAGCCGTCGCACAGCCGCCACAGCCTGCTGGCGGCTGGGGTCGATCCAAAGCAGCCCCTGCCCTTCGCTCTGATCGAGGACGTCTTCGATGCGGCGATCGAGCAGCTGGCGCAACTGGGCCGGGCAGGTGGCCTGCTCCAGGTGCCAGAGCAGGGGGGCGCTGCGGCGGTTGAGGGGCCGCAGCTGCAGATCGTCGCTGGGTGGCGCGGCCGCCGGCTGGCTGGTGCCTGCATTAGCCGGATCGGGCTCCCAGTACCAGAGGGTTTCCTGGAGCAGCGGCTGGAACCCCTGCTCCCGCAGCAGGGCCAGGCGATCCTGATGCCCTGTCGGAACCCTGGTGATCCAGCTGGAGGCCCCGGGGCAGCGGTGCAGAGCCTCGCGCAGCAGGGCTCCCTCCACCTGTCTGGCGGTGGGAGAGCCCGGTTCGCTGAGGGCTTCGCGGCAGAGCCGCAATTCCTCCACTCCCCAGCAACTGCCGCTGCGGTTGAGACGCCGCACCACGCTCAGGCCCAGCAGGCGATCGCCGCCGCGGTGGGCCACCAGCACTTCAGGGGCCAGGGGTGGCCGCCGCACCAGGGTGCTCAGCAGCCGCTCCGGGGTCTGAAGCAAGAGAGCTTTCTGGAGCAGGGGTTGCAGATCGAGGACAGCTGCGTCCTGCAGGTGCGGCAGCATCCAACCCTGCAGGGGTTCAACCTGCACCTCCCCGGGGGCGATGGGTGAATCACCTCCCGGGGAACGGGATGACGTGGGGTGACGCACGGAAGAACCGCTGATGACCAACTGTATCGGGGCGAGACAGGAGCCTTGAGGCTTCAGGCCGGTCGCACCAGCACCAGGGGTGTGCGTTCGTTGGCGTTGCCGGCCGGATTGGGACGCAGAGCACGCTTCAGCAGGTTCTCGTCGCAGCCCGCGCTCGAAGCCAGCACCTTGACCCGGCCGAGATCGTTGACGTCGACCACGGCCACAGGCACCCCCAGGGCCTGGGCCAGCTCCTGGCAGCTGCGTTCGGGCTGATCGGGACCGAGCACGATCGTCTGGTCGTAGGGGGGAGTGGTGCCGGTGATGTCGTCGATCAGCCGGGCCTGGTCACCGGCGAGGCGGTAGAAGCCGCCTTTGCTGCCCACCAGCTTCATCAGGCTGCCGGCCAGCCAGGCACAGAGAACCCGCGCCGGCCCAACGGTGTCGATCAGGCTCTGCAGACCGCAGGCCGTGGCCAGGCTGCTGGTGGGATGGAAGACGCGGCAGAGCAGCCGGGCCAGGCAGGAGGGCTCCACCATTGACGGGTGTTGATAGCGGCCCTGGATCACCGCCAGGGGCGTTTCGCCGATGGTGAGGATGTCGCCGGGACGCAGCACCGGACCGGCATAGCGGCGCAGCACTTCGGCGGGATCATCCAGCACCCCCAGCAGGTGGGTGGGCACCGGCAAGACCTGGCAGCCATCACCGTTTCGCCAGGCAGCGCTGGCCGGATCGAGCGGTGCGGGATGGCGAACCGGCACCAGGAAGCCCTGGCGGCGCTCCAGACGCCCGAATGGTCCGTAGTTCACCCAGATCACATCCAGCCAGAGGGTGTCGAGCAGCTCCTCCAGAAGGGTGTGGCGCTCTTTGGGGCCAGGTCCGCTCGCTCCGGCCGGCAGGCTGATGCTCACCGTGGCCTTGAGCTGGGTGCTCTTGTGCCCCTTGACGATGTAGGCCGCCCAGTAGCCATCGGGCCGGCTCGGCTCATCGGGATGGTCGGCGACGACGGTGGTGCTCACCTGCAGGCTTGAGAGGTCCTGCCGGCCGAGCACGGTGGGGCGGAGCTGAAGTTCCGGCACCATCACCTCCATGCGGGCATGGGGGTTGTCGATCCGGAAGCTGCCCTCCAGCGTCACTGCTCCCTCGTTGCTCCAGCTGGTGGTCCAGGGGCCCGAACTCAGGCAAAGGGGTGAGGCCGGCCGCAGGCGGTGGCGCAACTCCAGCCAGAGCAGGGTGAGGCCGAAGAGCAGCGCCAGCAGAAGCAGCGCGCAGAGCGTTGGAGGCAGGGTCGGCAAGGGGCAGGGGCGCCGGTTCTGCGGGAGCGTAGGTCGTGTCTGGCGCCAGGGGCTGGCGGGGTGGACACCGCTGCGGCCTAGGTTCACGGAACAGCCATTGCGGCGTGGGTGATGAAGAAGACCTTCGTTCTCGACACGAACGTGCTCCTGCACGATCCCCAGGCCATCACCCGCTTCGAAGACAACACGGTGGTGATTCCGATCGAGGTGGTCGAGGAAATTGACCGCTTCAAGCGCGATTCATCTGAGAAGGGCCGTAATGCCCGCCAGACCTCCCGTCTGCTCGATGAGCTGCGCAACAAGGGCAATCTCTCCGAAGGGGTGGAGATCGATCCCGAGCACCACGGCATGCTCAAGGTGGTGTTCTGCCGCAGCGAAACGCTCGCCCAACTGCCGCCGGAACTGAAGTCCGGAAACGGCGACAACAACATCCTGGCGGTGGCACTCGAGCAGCGCCTCCAGGACGTGATGGGCAACCAGCCCCCCGTGGTGCTGGTCACCAAGGACACCAACCTGCGCATCAAGGCCGATGCGGTGGGCCTGATCGCCCAGGACTACAGCACCGACAAGGTGGCGATCGCCGACCTTTACCCGGGCTTCTGCGAGTGGGTGGTCACGGCTGAGCAGATGGAGCAGCTGCACAGCCAGGGATCGCTGGCCCTGGAGGAGCTGCCGCCAGGTGTGCCGCCCCAGGCGCCGCTGGTGGCAAACGAAGGGGTGACCCTGGTGGATGCGCTGCAACCCCAGCACACGTTGCTGGCGCGGGTGGATGCTTCCGCCAGGGGTCTGCGGCCCCTGCAGAAAGCAACGCGGATCAAGCTGGGGCGGGTGAGCCCGCGCAACCGGGAGCAGACCTTCGCTCTCGACCTGCTGCTGGATCCGGCCATCAGCCTGGTGACCCTGGTGGGCAAGGCCGGCACCGGCAAGACCCTGCTGGCCCTTGCCGCCGGGCTGCATCAGGTGGCCGATGAACACCTCTATGACCGCCTGCTGGTGACCCGGCCGGTGATCCCCCTGGGCAAGGACATCGGCTTCCTGCCCGGGGATCTGCAGGAGAAGATGGGTCCCTGGATGCAGCCCATCATCGACAACCTCGACTACCTGCTCGGTGGTGAGGACTCGTCCCAGGGCAGCATGCGCTCCAGCCGTGGTCCTCGCAGCAACTGGTCGGACCTCAAGGGCATGGGCCTGCTGGAGGTGGAGGCGATCACCTACATCCGCGGCCGCTCGATTCCCCGCCAGTACATGGTGGTGGATGAGGCCCAGAACCTCACACCCCATGAGGTGAAGACGATCGTGACCCGGGTGGGAGAGGGCACGAAGATCGTTTTCACCGGCGACCCGTATCAGATCGACAACCCCTACGTTGATGCCGACAGCAACGGACTCACCTGGCTGGTGGAGCGCTTCAAAGGGCAACGGCTGGCGGGCCACGTCACCCTGCTCAAGGGGGAACGCTCAGCCCTGGCGGAGCTGGCAGCGAACCTGCTCTGAGTGCTTCAACCTTTGTCCGGGCTCGATCGCCACTCAGCCGGTATGGGCGTTATCAGTGCCCAGCCGAATCGGTGGCGTCCTGGGCCTCCTTCAGCCACAGCTGAGTGATCACGGGCGCCTGGGCGTTGTCGGCATCAATCAGGACGGCGATGAAGCAGCTCATGAACGATGACATAATCCAGAATGTGCTCATCCTGATCCAATAAGTCCGTGGCAAGGGTCACATTTTACTCCGATGAACAGGAGCCCTACTTTCTGGGCATCCCCTCCACCTGAGCAACCCTGCGTTTGACCCTGAGCTTTACCTCCACCCACTCCATCTCGCGCCGTCGCAAGTCCTGAGCTTGGTATTGCGTGGATTTCATTCACAGCTACCTGCAGCGACCCCTTGCTGAACGCCCCCGAAGCGAAAAGCGCACCAGCCGGTCCTCGTCCTCTCAGTCGTGACCGGTCAGTGCTTGCGGCCCCAGCAGATCAGCATCAGAACGCCCGCGTATGCCTCACCCCGGCGGTATGCATCGAGCCAGGGGAGGGCCTCGGGGAGTTCGACGGAGAGATCCCTGGCGTTGGCATCGATTTCGAACAGGAGATCCGACTCGGCGAACCCGTGGGTGGGCAGCCAGAATCCTTCCTGGCGGATGTCGCCCACCCCGGCGTCGGCAAGGAGGCTCGACAACTCGCGGCCGATCCACGGGTTCTGGAATGTCCGAATCCAGTCGTGCTGGATGCGTTCGGTCACAGCGCTGTGGCGCCCGCCAATCAGGAACGTGCCCCAGTCAGGCTCGGCGCAGAGCACCACCGAGTCCCGCCGGGCGACGCGGGCCATCTCCAGGACGATTCGGCCCGGGTCGGGGATGTGCTGGAGGGAGCGGTCGATCCGCACCGCCTCGAAGCTGCAGTCAGCGAAGGGGAGGTCCGCGGCGTCGGCCACGTTGAACTCGCAGCCGCTTCCGGCGTGCCGCGACTGCGCCGCAGCGATGAGCGTGCGGCTGCGGTCGACGCCCACGGCGCGTACGCCTCGCGCCTTCATCTTCACCACATCGTCGCCAAGTCCGCAGGCCACGTCGAGGGCGGAGGCTCCCGGTTCGAGCCCAAGAAGGTCGAGTGCGCGCGCCTTGTACGCCCGCCCCGCTGCCATCGACTGAAGAGAGTCGAGACAGCGGATGATCTTGTCGGGAGCGGTCGCATCGACATCACGGAATCCGACGGGCAGTGGGTCTGGGGTGGTGTCATTCATGGGAATGGAGCGTGGTGATCAGATCTTCCGCTCTGAATGGCAATGGGAGCAGTATCTTCTGCGGCATACTTCTTAGTTGGGCGATGCAGCTCATCTGAACTTGGTGGAAATAGGGGGAGATGGAATTCTCTGACGCCCAGCAAGGGGGAGCAGACGCTTAGCAGCTACCAACCAACAATGGCATGGCACTGCAAACAAAAAAGTTCATGCGGATGGAACCGGAGGACAGCGAAGTGCTGCCCAACGATGCCCATCACCCGCCGCAGGCAATCTGTACACCATTACCAATCACCTTCGGCGGTCGGTGTGCATGGGCGTTGATAGCTGGCAGAACCAACGTCGCCCATTCACGGGTTACCTCTACTCGGGAGGGAAGATGGCATTCCAGTCCTGCTTCATGTCCACAACGAGCCAGCCACGCTTGGGGGCCTCCTTGAGGGCTTCGACAAGCTTGCCGGTGCTCTTCGTCTCGGCGTCATAGGCATACTCGCGTTCACTGTCGGTATGGTGGACGATCAGGCCGAAACTAGGGAGCGGGTTGTTGATCGTGGTGTACTGCAACATCGCATGGTCGCCGTCGCTGTTCCCACAACAGATCGTAGGTCGCCGGCCGATAAACTGATGAATGCCGACGGGCTTGCCTTCCTTGTCATTGACAAATAAATAATCGAGGGTTTTTGTCAGCACCGGTCCGCTGTCGCGTAGCTCAAATGTCGTCCGCGCTGTCGAGCCGACAACCTGCTCCGGTGGGATGCCGTAAACGCGCTCCACCCAGACGCGCATGAAGTCCGCACCGCCACCGGAAACGATGAAGTTCTTGAAGCCATTTACCCGCAGAAGGCGCAGAAGCTCCTGCATGGGTTGGTAGGTGAGTTCGTCATAGGGCCTGCCAAATCGCGTATGTTTGGCCGATGTGAGCCATGCCTCTACCGCGTCACGAAACTCGTCGGTCGTCATCCCAGCATGAGTGAGCGCCAAGATCTGCATCAGGCCATCAAAGTGTTCGCCTGCCAGGAGTTTCCCAAGGTCGCCAGCCAGGACGGCTTGCACCATGGGATCTGAAGCGAGCCTGGGCTCAGTCAGGATGCGCCGGTTTAGTTCGTCGACGGCAAAGGCTCCATCGTAACCATTCAGGGGTCGGGATGCGCCGCCGCGCGAATGCACGCCTGATCGCTCATCGCTGAGCGGGCAAAGAAGCAGTGCTGCTCTTGCTGCTGAATTCAGGGATCCGGCAGCAGTGATGGCATCAC
>NZ_JAGQBU010000001.1 GCF_024345795.1 Synechococcus sp. J7-Johnson | reverse complement strand
GAGCATTGAAAACGAGTGGCATTGGGTGCGGGATGTTCATCTGGCTGAGGACACCCACCGTTACGCGAACCGCGTCGGTGCACCGCTGTTTTCATTTCTGCGCACGGTGGTGATGAACTTGCTGCGCCGGAGCGGTTTTCGATCGATCCATGCCGGCCAGCAGGAGGTGGCCCATGACATCAGCCGGATGCTGGCGCTGGGAGAGGGCAGCCTGGCCCCAGGCACGGCTTGATCACACTTTTAGGCAGCCCTGGAGGCGGACTGCCACAGGGCGGTCAGCGCTGTCATGAGGAGCAGCGCCAGCACCAGGTTAAACTGCCTCAGTGGAGTGCGGCTCAACAACAGAATCAGGCCGATCGCGCCCAGACCAATGAGGGTGGTTGCAAGATCGACTTGATTCAAATGAAGCAGCAGATCGAGAGTCTGAGTAATACGATTTCCAGCTTCGCTGTTGTATCCAGTCAACCTGCCGAGTTGTCCTAGCACGATGGCAACGGCCACCCCGTTCATAAATCCAGTCAGGACAGCGTTGGAGACAAAGCGGAGAAAGCCATCCAATCGAAACAGCCCCAGTAAGACCTGAAACAGCCCAACCAGAACGGTTAGTGTCACCAGGGCAGACGCTTGCTGCTCTGGCCCAAACTCGGCCAGCACACCCGCCATGACCACTGCCATCGCACCGGTGGCGTTAATCGTCATGAACTCAGAGCCACTCACCAGGGCACCGAGGGGAGTTCCCACCATCAGTGCATGCAGGCCATAGACCGGATTCACCCCCATCAGCAGGGCATTCGCCAGGGCATCGGGGATCATCGTCAGCGTATTGGTGAGTGCGGCGCTGCCATCGGCTCTCCAGTTGGGAGAGGGTTGCAGTTGTTTAGACAGTTGTGAACGTGACATGGGGATCCCGGTTATGCCAGCCAGACAGATTGTTCCTTCCAGAAGAAAAGTCCTTTCCAGAAGAACAGTGCACGAAGAAAATAACCGAGATTGGGATTAACCCAAAAACCGAAACAGATACTGGATGCTTGCAACTTTGTTTCAATTCATCCTGCTTTTCAGCAATGTCCGTTATTTCGATAACTCTATTAGCCACCGGAGGTATCGGCTGGCTGAGGCTGCTCAAAAGCATCCTTATCCGATAAGCCTGTCGCTTTTGCAGGATGGGTGCCCGGCATGATGTCGAAGTCGGGAGTGAATTCGACCAGGACACTCTTGAGTTGCTCAAAGACGCAGGGATTACCCTCTAGCTTAACTTTCTCTTCGCCGATCATGACTGGAAATGTGCTTAACCCGGCCATGATCAACTCCAGGTCACTCCGGTTGATGGTAATAGTGAGATCTGGGTTCTTCGCCAGGAAGTCTTTGATACTGGTGAGGGTTGAATTGTTCATTTCCACCGCAAATTGCTCGCCATTGTCGGGTGTGACTAAGTTGATAGTGAACTTCATCCCTGCCGCCTTCTGGCTATCCACCCGAATGCCGATGAAGTCAAGCAGGAGTTCGGTGGACATGGCGCGAACCGTATCTGGAGTTACCGACTTTGTTGCCACCCCGCTGGGAAAACCATTGCGCAGCTCATAGGCAGCGGACAGGAAACTATTGCGGACACTGGGGCTTTCTTTCTGGTAGCCAATCTGCTCAAACACATCCGCCAGCAAGTCTTTGACGGCCTGGTTTTGAGGTTCGGCATAGACCAGCTTGTTCAGGATCTCCATCGCTTCCCGGTAGTAGCCCTGGTCGTACAACTCCTTGCCTTTTGCCAGAATCTTCTCGGAACCGCCCATCATCTCGACGTAAAGGGGGGCAGATTCGCTGGGTGACAGTGGGATCAGAGTGGCGGGATTGGCATCCCAGTAGCCCAGGTAGCGGTTAATCACCGCCCGGCTGTTGTGTTCCTCAGAACCGTGGTAGCTGTGGGCGGGCCACTGTTGCTGCAAACTTTCGGGCAGCTTATACACATTGTGGATCTCATTAATCGTGACGCCCTGGTTGGCTTGGTGCAGCACCTCGTTATGCAAGTGGGCATAGGTATCGCGCTGCACGCGCATTACTTCCTGGATCCGATCGTTCCCCCAGCGGGGCCAGCTATGGGAGGCGAACATGACCTCCGCTTCCTGCCCAAACAGATAGAGGGCTTCACTAATTTTCTTTGACCACTCCAGGGCATCCCGCACCAGTGTCCCCCGCAGCGTATAAATGTTGTGAATGGTGCCACAGATGTTTTCCGCTGCCCAGAATGCTTTCCAATCCGGGAAATAGGTGTTCATTTCGGCGGGCGCTTCTGTGCCGGGGGTGTTTTGAAACACCATCGGGACGCCATCAATCGTCAGCTCTTCAATGTCCTGAGTGATATATCGAGTGGGTTCAATCAGCCCTGTATTGCCTGCTGCTACATTCTTGCCAATGGACTGATCCACGTGACCAAAGGGACTGCGTGGTAATAACAATCCGTACTGGAAATAGGCACGTCTGGTCATGGCGTTGCCAGAGTACACGTTTTCCGCGATCGCATGTTCCATAAAACCAACCGGAGCGATCACCTGCACTTTGCCGCTTTTCACATCGGCCTCATCCACCACCCCGCGCACCCCACCATAGTGATCAATGTGGGAATGAGAGTAGACAACAGCCACCACCGGCCGCTCGCCAAGATGCTGATTGACAAGCTTCAGCGCAGCACGCGCGGTTTCCTTGCAGGTGAGAACGTCGAATAATATCCAGCCCGTATCACCTTTGAAGATGGTCATGTTGGCGAGATCAAAGCCCCGCACTTGGTAAATCTTATCTGGAAGTACTTCGTATAGGCCATAGGCCATGTTGAGTATGGCCTGCCGCTGCAACGAAGGGTGGATGCTGTCAAAAACGCTATCGAAGCCGCGCAGAAGAAACTCATAGCTGCCCATATCCCAGGCGACGTTGCCTGCGTCAGCCATGATCTGCTTGTAATCTGGTGCAGCGATGAAGCCGCGTTTGGCTTCTTCAAAGTCTCTCTCGTCCTCGAACGGGAGGCTCCTGCGAAGCACCCTCTGGAATTCGGTTGTGTAAGAAGAAGGCAGTTTGCCCTTGGGGTCAAAATGCTGAGTATCTGAAAATGTTTGATCTGCTTGCGTCATTGAAGGGCTCCTATTCGAGATTCAACGTGAGCTTCCCATCCATCATAGCTGTCGGAGTTGCATTCGTGCCACCAAGCAAAGCATTGATGGCACGGTGCAGCTTGCCGATTGTGAAGGTCAGGGAGTTCGGCACCTTGAGGCGGGCGCTGGTGTCCAGTAGAATGCCTCGGGCATGAGCGCTTGCTCAGTTAAACCTTCGCCTCATTCAGGTGCTTCAGGTCCGTAGGATAGGTGATATCTGCCGGCGTACAGGAGTCATCGATGCTGAGAGTTGCCTAATTCACTTCCGCTGGCCAATTGGTGGGCTTCACCAGGAGGACAAGAGGAAGCTGATGATTAGCGTTTGGACCTTAATCGGCTGAGTCGTCGCCCTCTGCTTGCGGTACATGGGCGGCGGAGCAATCTATCGGGTCCAGATCGCTGGAACTACGGGTGTCGCAAGGGATTTGCTGTTGCAAGGAGTCCCCAGCTGCATGATTTCAGGTTACTTGATTTGCGCCCTTACGCACTCTACCCATTATTCTCATTGATAACATTGATTTCTGAAGATGCAACACAAAAGGGAGGCGCGACATAGCCTAAGGGCAAGTAGTCTTTTGGAATTGTTATTGCATTTCCATCACGGAGAGAGGTGTAACTGGGGGATAGAATCTCAATCCCTGCTTCATTGCACCTATCTAGAATACTTTGATGAAGTTCCGAATAGATAAGCACCATTAGGTTAGGCCTGCTAGTGTAAGCATTTAATTGATAACTTATGTAATGATTGTCTAGGCTAGTTTGAAGGACAAAAGGTGCCGGTTCACGGAGAATATGCTCAGTGGCTAGAGCAGCTTCAATTAGTGTTGTGTTAACCTTTCGCCATGAAAGGTCATACCCCAAGGTAATCGTTGTCTGAAGAATTGGATATCTGTTTAATTCACGCGAAGAAATATTATAGTTTATCACCTTGCCACTTAAAAGTGTTGAATTGGGAATAGTAATTATCTGATTTGATGGAGTGCAAACGCGAATCGCTAAAAAGCTTGTCTCAACTATGTCTCCAATTACATCTCCTATTTGAATGTGATCTCCAATTCGGAAGGCACGGGTATAGATGAAAATTATTCCTCCGATTATATTGGTGATTGCCGAGCTAGAGCCTAGGGATAAAAGAAGACCGAGAAAAACGGAAATACCTCGAAAGGCCGGAGAATCAAAACCAGGCAAGTATGGAAATGCCAGGACAGCGGCCAAGGCGATGACTACAACCAACAGAAGATTATAAGTAGGCTTAGCCCAATCAGCATAAAAGCCTGGAACAACAAAATGTTCGCTTTCAAGGGCCCTAAACATGATCTTCATTGCTTTTGTTATATAAGAAGTTATAATAATGATAATTGTAATGACGAAAACATTGGGCAAGTAATTGCCTATGGCAGTTACAACGAGTTCGAGTGACTGATAAAAATGCCCGGCAATACTTTCACCTAGATTCCTTGTCCAGGGAAATAAGCGAAGTACAAAAGTAGCATAAACAAGCAGCAAAACCAAAAGGAGGAATAGACGAATAAGCTTCAGCAGTTTAAGCGACACAGCGCTTATTACAGAGGATGGTATTATCTTAATATCCTTGATACGGGTCTCAGGCATACGTGACGCAATAAACTGTCCAACAAGCGGAAATACTTTTCCCGAAATCTTGATAGCAAAAATGCTGACACCTATAAAAGCAATGCTGGCTATAGCGGTAAGCATAATGTTTCGAAGCAGTCGTTCAGGTTTTCGATCCTGTCGATATTGTGAAATAGCGTCCTTAATGCTCTGCAATGATTTCTGAGCTACCATCTCTGGCGTTGAACGGTTATCTCTTGCATCTCGCTCGTGCACCGTCAGAAACAATTCTCTGCCTGTGCTCAGATAGAATGAGTTATCATAAGTGCTCTTCACCATCTTAAGGTCTTCAACAGAGATAGAATCATCTCTGGCAATGCGTTCAATTCTTCTGCTTATAGTAGAGGCTCTCTCCTCCGCCGTAAATGGCCCAAACCCCCGCCGGACATACAAGAGGGGCTTTTGATCTAGAGTAACTGGAAAGCCGTCAATACTTCTCTCAAGATGTGTTTGTTTGTTAGAGACTTCAGGCTCTATCAGTGGTTGAGCCGTTCCAAAGACAGGGGTGGTGAGGGTCAGTAGCAGTACTGCGCCAAATATGGCCAAGGCACGCCCGGCTTTTTCTAGCGATGGTCTGGATCTGGATGTTGCAGATGGCATTGTATGCCTTTGCTTGGCATCTTCACTTGGCAACAATCTCATGACATTAGGTCGGATTCTTCTGTGTTTAGCCTGGCCGCAGAATTTCCTCGTGGCCGCGTCACGCCTGATCCCAGTCAACCACCGAAAACCAGGCTTAGAGGTAGTCGGCTCGGCGGTTTCGGTATTGGAGGTAGTAGGCGTGCTCCCACACGTCGTTGGCGCGCAGCTGGAACCAAAGTGCTGCAGGTCAGCGCTGCAGAAGGCGGCCTCGAAGGCCTCGAAGGAACCGAACTCCCTCGATCGCGGCCGCCAGGGTTGAGGCGGGTTCGCCGCCCCGGCAGGGCCGGGTGAGGGAGGTCCGGAAAACGGGGTGATTCCGGAGTCCGCCGGCGTTGTTGCGCACGGGATCGGAGCGCATCGACAGCCTGGCCAACAGGGCGTCCAGGGTCAGCCCCTGCAGGACCGGATCAGCGGCCACGGCGGCGTTGAGGTTGTTCACATAGGCCTGGTGATGGCGGTTGTGGTGGATCGCCATGGTGGTGGAATCGATCGCCGGCTTCAGCGCATCGACGGGATAGGGCAGGCGCAGCAGGGCCAGAAGGCCGGAGAGGAACCCTGGCATCGATGGTGATGCGGGGCCACAGGAGGCAGGTTTAAGTATGGACAGGGGCCCGGGCTTCAGGCGAGCTCGGCGCATCAGTCCGCAAACGCCGCCGCTGATGCCGGTGCCGCGCCCCTGCAGGCCCGCCTGCTCCTTGAGCTCACCAAGATCCGCCGCGCCGTGCATCACATCGAGGCGATCAGGGAAACCACCTTCGTGCCCTCCGTCTGTTGGATGGCTTACATCGGAGCGGACCTGCAGACCGGGGGGCTTGTGCGGACCGAAATCGAGCCCTTCGGCGAATCCCTGTTCTTCATTGGCGTGATCTCCTTCCTGCTGATAAAGCTGCTGCTGCTGCTGATCGCCTATCTCGACAGCCCGTTTGCAGCAGGACAGGCGAGGTCGGTGGAGGAGGGATCGCTACTGCCGCTCGCCCTGGCCGTCGATAGGATCAAGCGCGTAGTGGAGGCTGGATGAGTCTGCGATATAACTGATAGAAGCACGCCTGCATCACTGCGCCAAAAATCAATCCCTGCATTGGCAGGAACAACACCATTTTCAGGGCAAGCGAGGCAGATCAGACGATGACAGAAAAAGCATCAAAGACGAAGATTCTTCTGGCTCGATTGGTGATCGTGCTGATGGTCGCGTTCGTGGTTCTTGGGGTGGCCATGCACGGTCTCTCGGGGCCGGTCTTTGAGCGCATCTGGCAAAACCTGCTCGACCGTCCCAGCGGGCCGATGACCTTCCGTTTTGTTCTGCAACCCATCATGGCGTCGGTTGCGGCGCTGGTCGATGGCATCAAGGACGCCCGGACCGGGCGCATTCCCTACCTCTGGACCCTTCTGAGCGACCCAACCAAGCGCAGCAGTCGCCTGCACGAGGGGCTGGTCTCCACAGCGCGGGTCATCCTCCTCGGCCTGTGCATGGACCTGATCTACCAATTCATCGTGTTCGACACGTTTCATCCAGCCGAAGCTGTGATCATCGCGGGCTTGCTGGCCTTTGTGCCGTACCTGCTGCTGCGTGGCCCGATCACCCGTGTCGTTCGCTGTTGGCTCAAGCGTGGATCTGCAATCGAAATTCGCTAAGGTCCGATCATTGAGCGACCGCAATCACTAGCCTCGTAACGTCGACAACCAGTCCAAGATGAGCTTGGCGCGCTTCCCGTAAGGGGGGCTGCAGCGCCAACTGAATGGAGGGAAAGAGCCCTTGGCGAAAGATTGGCCGGAGCTTCGAAAAGGTTAAAACGCCCTAATAACCGTGGTAGTGCCCCATGCCGCTGGCGCCGACGCCGCCGAACGGCAGGTTGTGCTGCCCCACCTGCACGATCGCCTCATTCACGCCGACGCTGCCCGAGAGAATATCGGTGATAGACCGCTGGACCAGTCGCTTGTCGTTGGTGAATGGATAGAACGCGAGTGGGCGATCGTGGCCGTTGACGTAGGCGATGACTTCTTCGGCCTGACGATGCGGCTTGATCGGCAAGAACGGCCCGAAGATCTCTTCCTTCATGATCGTCATCTCGTCGGACACCCCGAGAACGATGTGCGGGGCGAGCTTGCGGTGACGGGCATCGAGCTGCTGGTCGGGCGCCAGGTTGATCACGGTCGCGCCGCGCGCCTTCCCATCCTCCAGCGTTGCGACGAGCCGATCGAAGGCAGGCTGAACGATCATTGCGGTGTAGTCCGGCCCATTCAGATCGGGATAGTGCTCGGCGACGAGCCGCTTCGCATGGGCGACGAAGGCGTCGATGCTCCCATCGGGCATGAAGAGGTAATCCACGTTGACGCACACCTGGCCGGCGTTGATACACTTGGCCCAGAGGATCCGCTGGGCGGCGGTTGCCTGGGCGGCTCGGGGGCGGTCGTGCCGGCGGGCGGCAGCGGCGACTCACCGTTTGCAGGCTGGGGATTGGGTGCGGTCTCCGGACCCACCACTTCCACCGCCGATCGCACCACCACCAGGCGAAAACGCAGCCCCTGTCACTCGTTCACCAGCTTCTGCACCGCCGTCTCCTGCTTCGGACTCGGCACATCCGGCCTGGGGTTCCGGGCAGCTCTCTGGGGCAGGTCATTGGCCGCATCCGCCCGTTGTTCGGCGCTGTAGTCCTTCGAGCTCCGCACCTGGAACAAGCTGGCCCCATCAACTTCCACCTGGGCGGCAGGGATCTCAGCTGCTGCCCGGCCGGGTGAAACTTATGGCAGGGTCACCAGAAGTGCCACCAGCAGCGCGGCCGACCAGAACCATCCCCGCCGTCTGGGCCAGCGGCGACCAGGCAGACCTGGGCTTGAGACTGTCGGGTCCATGGGCTGACCTCCTCCCCAGGTTTCGGGCAACCTATTCACCGGTTACACGTGTGTAGGAGGTGCACCATGATCCCCATTCAGTCGGATTAAGCCAGCCGTGACGCCTCCCGTGGTGCGATCAGGTGCTCAGGCCCGCCGGTTTCACTTGGCTCTGCGGGCGACACTGGCCCTGGGGGTGTCCCTGGCGCTGGCGCTGGTCTCGCCGCTGCCGCTTCACGCCCAGAAGGACACGACCCCGGCCGCCGACAAGGCGCACTGCATCGATCCTCCCCAGTTCATCACCCTTGATGGCCGGAAGGTGCTGGAGATCCGCTCGGCGATTGGAGCACGGGACCCAGTGGAGTTCGCCCGGCAGGCGACTCAGCAACTGGGTCGTCTGGCTGAGAGCCCGTCGTTCCAGCCCGAGCGCCTCAGCATCGAGGATGCTGCGCCCTACACCTTCCTCGTGCGCCCCCGCGCCGACGGCGGCTCGGAGCGGTTCATGGCCGTCGATGACCGGGTGGCGGCCTGCTTCGATCTCAGCCGCCAGGAGCTGGCCGAGACGTACCGCAGCCGTCTGGTCAGCGCCGTCACCGCCTACAGGCGCAGCCGCACGCCCATCGCCTGGGTCAAGGGAACGGCCCTGGCCCTGCTGGTGCTCGTCGTCTACCTGTTCTGGATCCGCACCCAGTCGAAGCTGAACCGCTGGGCGGCCCGGTGGATCGACCTTGATCAGAACCGTCTGTTGCAGGGCCTGCGCGTCGGCTCCAATCAGCTTCTCGAATCCGTCCAGATTCGCCAGATCCTGCAGCTGGTCCGCCGGGTCATCCACTGGTCGGTGCTGCTTCTGATCAGCTACCTGCTGGTCCCCTTGCTGCTGGGGCTGTTCCCGCCCACCCAGGGGATTGCCGAAGGCCTGCGTCAGCAGATTCTGGAGGTGATCCGCAAAACTTTTGACGCAGCGGCCGGGGCGCTTCCGAACCTGGTCTCGATCCTGCTGATCCTGGCCATCACCGTGATGGCGATCCGCGCCAGCAACGCCTGGTTCTCCGCCCTCGAGCGCGGCCGGGTGCGCATTCCAGGCTTCTACCAGGAATGGGCCCTGCCCACGGCGCGGCTGGCCACGATCTTCATTGCCCTGATCGGCGTGGTGCTGGCCTACCCCTACATCCCTGGATCCGGCAGCAAGGCCTTCCAGGGGGCCGGTCTGTTCGTGGGTGCCCTGGCGGCCCTCGGCTCCAGTGCCATCGCCACCAACATCATCAGTGGCCTGATGCTGATCTACACCCGCGCATTTCGCCTGGGCGACCGGGTGGACATCAACGGCACGGTGGGGGTGGTGCAGGAGCGGGCGTTGCTGGTGACCCGGGTGCGCACACCAAGAAATGAACTGGTGAGTATTCCCAACGCCATGGTGATCGGCGCCTCTGTGGTGAATTTCAGTTTCTCGCGGCGTGAGATCCAGCAACCCGTTGCGATCGCCACCACGATCACCATCGGCTACGACGTGCCCTGGCGCCGTGTACATGAACTGATGCTGGCTGCGGCCAAGAGTGTCAAGGGGATCAGTGATGAGGTGGAGCCATACGTGATTCAGACCTCCCTGAATGATTTCCATATCAGCTATGAGCTCAATGCCTTCGTGATCGGGGCTGACACCTACCGCGAAACCCTCTCGGACGTGCTGGCGGCTTTGCAGGACCATTTCGCCGCCGCCGAGGTGGAGATCCTCTCGCCGGGCTATCACGCCATCCGCAACGGCAATGCCAGTACCGTTCCCAAGGTCTGATCCGTCGCATCAGCAGGTTCGATCGTTCAGGTGATCAGCCTTTCGCCTCCAGCCCCTCAGCGAGGTAGTGCTCCACCGCCCGCTCGATGTTGCGGTGCATCCGCTCCTTGCCCAGGCGTTCGCCCAGCTCCGATCGGCGGATCACCTCCAGCACCGTGGGGTTCAGCCCCGCCAGCCAGAGTGAGATGCCCTCCCGATCCAGTTGGCGTTCCGCTTCGGTGAGCACCTTGAGGGCGGAGTATTCAAGGTCGATCACGGCGCTGCCATCCAGCACCACCACCCTGGGCTGGTGGCGATCCACCTCGGCGCGCATCCTGGTGAGAACGCCATGGGCATTGGCGAAGAACAGGCGCCCCTCAGCACGGAGCAGCAGCAGCCCAGGCCAGGTCTCATCATGTGGATGCCTGGCTGAGAGCGGCCGGAACACATCGGTACCGCGCTTGCGGCCGATGGCATACACCGGTGGGTTCACCTCCTGCTGAACCAGGGCCAGCAGAGAGAGGATCACGGCCACAAGGATGCCCTTGAGGGTTCCCAGGAACACCACCCCCAGGAAGGCCACCACCGCCCAGCGGAATTCGATGTGGCGCACGCGGCGGATCGCCAGGAATTCGCCGGGAGCGATCAGCTCGAAGGAGTACACGATCACCACCACCGCCAGGGCGGCCTGGGGCATCAAGGCGATCCAGGGGGCCAGCAGCAGCAGCGTGGCCAGGGCGGCCCCAGCCGTCACCAGCTCGGCCACCTGGCTGCGGGCGCCGGCCTGGCGGTTCACGGCGGTCTGGGTGGTGCCACCACCGGCGGCCATGGCCCCGAAGAACCCGCCACCGATGTTGGCGAGCCCCAGGGCCAGCAGTTCCCGGTCGGGATCCGGAGAGGGCTCGTCGCTGGCGCGGAACGCCCGTGCAGCCGCAATGCTTTCCGTGAAACTCATCATGGCGATGCCGGCCGCCCCAGGCCAGAGCCCACCAAGCAGATCGAGCCGGGGCCAGGTGAGGGCGGGCAGGCCCCTGGGCACCGCCCCCACCAGCTCCACGCCGAGGCGATCGAGCCCCAGCAGGGCGCTGCTGGCGATGGCGATGGCCACCACCACCAGCGGCGCCGGCACAGATGGCCATCGCCGCCTGAGGCTGAACAGCAGGCTGAACAGACCCGCCGAGAGCAGGATCGTGGCGAGCGAGGCCTGGGGGATCTGGCCCAGCAGGACGGCCAGGTCCCGGAAGAACCCGTCCTTCTCGGCATGGAGTCCGAGCAGCTTGGGCAGTTGATCGGCCACGATCACCACGCCGATGCCGGACTTGAAGCCCACCAGCACCGACTCGGAGATGAAGTTGGCGATGAAACCGAGCCGCAGCAGGGCCGCGCCGCAGAGCATGGCTCCCACCAGCAGGGCCAGGGTGGCGCTGGCCGCCACCAGGGCGCCGGGCTCGCCGGTCGGCGTCAGCCGGTTCAGCTCGCTGCCCACCAGGATCGCCAGCGTGGTGGTGGTGCTGACGCTCAGGGGTCTCGAGCTACCCAGCAGGGCATAGACCGCCATCGGCACCAGAGCCGTGTAAAGACCCACCTGCACCGGCAGACCGGCAATGGTGGCGTAGGCCATCGCCTTCGGCAGCACCACCGCCGCGGCGGTCAGTCCGGCGGCCAGATCCGCCTGCCCCAGCCCCTGCCGGTAACGGCTCATCAGGCTCTCATCCCACCGGCGATCAGCAGCGCCAGGGCCACCAGGCCGATCAGGGTGAGCGCCAGGGCCGTCGCCGTCGAGATCGAGGCCGCATCGATGTAGACGAAATCGTCGCGCTTCAACCGCCGCAGCACCCTGCGGTGCTGGCGGGTGGCGGCTGCCATGGCCAGGATCCCCGTGAGCACGAATCCGATGGAGATCAACCGCACGCTGAGCTGTGCATGGGAACTTCCCTCAAAGCGGCTGGCCTGGATCGCCCCGATGATCTTGTCGAGTCCGAAGCCGAAGCTGATCAGCGACAGGCAGGTGCGGATCCAGGCCATCAGGGTGCGCTCGGCCGCCTCCCGGTTGCGCTCCTTGGCCAGTTCGTTGGTGAGGTTCATGGGGATGCCGATAGCAAGGGCTGGCTGATCAAGGTTTCGGCCGTACAGGACGATCCTGCTCCAGCCGCCGCTCCGTCTCAAGTTCCTTGGCGAGGAACACATTGAGGAAGGTGCGGATCACAGCCACCGCCGCCAGTTGGATCAAGTTGCGTTCCGAGGGAGCCGTGGTGGTGGCCACGATGTCGGCCCCCAGCTGGAATTCCAGTGCCATCGACAGCCAGCTGCCGAAGCTGATCCGGATCGTGCTGGGGGGGCGGTGAGCGCGATGGCCTACGACGGGCAGAAATGGCAAGCCCAGACGAAAGGTGGCGACCATGCCCGCCACTACGCAGAGCACTGAAAGTGTTTCCAGGGTGAAGCGAACGACACCGGCAAGTCCCTGGAGCAGGGCCTCGGGGGATTCAAGCCAAGTCATCTAGAGGTCACGAAGGGCACCTGCTGCCTCTGGCGCTGCCAGAGCAGGAAGGGAATCGAGAGCAGCACAGTGACCAGCAGGTAGGAGAGCACCGCGAGTGTCAGGCCAGGCATGTCGGCGCCATAGGTCGTGGCGAACAGCAGCGCCAGTCCCGGGTTGCGCATCGAGGTGACCAGGGCGAGCGTGGTGCGCTCCCGGGGCTCAGGGCCAGCGATCCCATAGCCGATGGCCAGGGCCGCCAGCACCATCACGGCCATGAAACCCAGGGCCTCCAGGTTGGCGGCCGCGAAGGGCAGCAGCAGAGGCAGCGACTTGACCAGCACCAGCACGATCAGCAGCAGCAGCAGCCCATTGCCCAGCTTCTCGAGCGGATTCGACAGGCGTTTTGCCCAGAGCGGCCGCCAGCGCCTGAGCCCCAGGCCCGCCAGCAAGGGCAGCACCTGGGCCTTGCCCACCTGCATGGCCACCTCCTTCGAGCCGATGTCCCAGCCGGACACCCCGAAAGAGGACCGGAACAGATCGGCGACCAGCGGGATCGAAACGATCGCGGCTATCGCAGCGCAGGCCTGAAGCACCGCCGCCAGCTCGCGGTCGCCCCCCACCTTGCCGGCCTTGCGCAGGGTGAGGGGAGCGCTCGGGGAGGCTGCCATCAGAGCGATGCCGATTCGGGCCGGTTTGGTCAGGGCCAGGCTCAGGGGCAGCTTCATCAGCAGCAGGGCGATCAGAGGCACCAGCACACAGGACGCAATCAGGACCCGGATCACCAGGGCAGGCCTGCGGCGCAGCTGGACGATGGCCTCTCCCTTCAGGCCAACACCCAGGCCGAACATGATCGTGAACAGGGTGATGCTGACGAGCAGCAGGGGTGACTGGGCCATGGCGTCGGGGGAGTGAGGTGGCGGCTGGTGAAGGTGCTGGGAGATGGAGGCGGATCAGGGCCGCCGCCGATGACGCAGGCCGAGGTAACGACGTCGAACGACCCGCTGATATGGACTCACGGGCGATCGTTCAAGGCCGCAAGGCTCTGATCGATGTTGCTTCCCCTGAGATCAGCATCCTGGAAGACGGTGCCGGTCAGGATGGCACCGCTGAGATCGGCATTGGTGAGGATCGCTCGGGTGAAGTTGGCCTGAGTGAGGTCCGAACCGGAAAGATCCGCTCCGGTGAGATCAGCCTCCTTGAAGTTGGCCCCTTTCAGGTCCGAACCCCGGAGATTGGCCTTGCGCAACACCGTGTTGGCGAAGTTGCCACCCCGCCAACGACTGAACGGAATTCTCAATCCCTCCAGGTTCGTGCCATGCAAATCGAAGTCGTCCTGCCAGATGCCGTCTGAGCTGAGATCCTCGATGGCTCGGATACGCCCCAGGCTATATTTTACTCCAGTCTCTTGTTGCGCTAACAGCAGAGTAAGTTGCTCGTGATGTTCTTTCTCCTTGCGACGCCCCGCCTCAATGATGTAGACGAAACCCGCTGTGACGATGCTGAACGATTCGACATTGCCAATGCTGATGACGTCCAGGAAATTGCTGGTCAGGCAGTTCTCTCTCGGGTCGGCTCCATGGCAGTTGTCGAAGCGATTGACGAGGGAGAGCAGCGCAAAGGAAAGAATTGCCGCGATCAGCACCCTGAAGCCGAAGGAGCGATCCAGCAGCAGAAAGAACGGGGACGCGTGGCGGCGCTGCTGACGGGTCAGCCAGGTTTGTCGATGTGAGTGAGCCATGGCTTCAGGGGCGCACGATGCAGCGAAAGCCCATGTGGCAGGTGGAGGTGTCGATGCCCTGGGCCATGCGTGCCGCCGGCCGGTAGCGGCGGCAGTAGCTGGGGGCGCAGAGATACGAGCCGCCCTTCACCACCTTGCGCGGCATCGCTCCGTGCTGGCTGGTGGGGTCGATGCTTGCCTCGCGGGCGTCATCAGCCGCTCCGGCGCAGCAGCCGCTGCTCCCCTCAGCCGCTGACTCCTGATCGGCCTTGGGGGCGTGATTGGCATACCAGCTGTCGGTCCACTCCCACACATTGCCGATGGTGTCGAACAAGCCGTAGCCGTTCGCCGGAAAGACACCCACCGGCGAGGTGCCCGCGTAGCCGTCCAGCAGGCTGTTGTGGTGGGGGAAATCGCCCTGGAAGGTGTTCGCCACCGGTCGGCCGCCCGGGTGCAGCTCTTCCCCCCAGGCGAACTCGGCGCCTTTACGGCCGCCCCAGGCGGCTCGCTCCCACTCCGTTTCGCTGGGCAGCTGTTTGCCGCTCCAGGCGGCATAGGCCACCGCGTCGGCATGGGCCACGTGCACCACGGGATGGTGGTCGCGGTTCTTGATCGAGCTGCCCGGACCTTCGGGGTGACGCCAATTGGCGCCGGCCACGTATCGCCACCAGCGATAGGGATCGCCGGTGCCGATCGGTCCGGGGGGCGGCACGAACACGATCGAGGACGGCACCAGCAACTCGGGCAGGGCGCCGGGATAGGCCGCCGGATCCGCGGGCTGTTCGGCCAGGGTGACGTGGCCGGTGGCCTTCACGAACTTCAGGAACTGGGTATTGGTCACCGGTGAGCGGTCGATCCAGAACCCCTCCACCTGCACCCGATGGGCCGGGGCCTCCTCGGGGTAGTGATGGTCGGAGCCCATCACAAAGCTGCCCCCAGGGATCCATTCCATTCCACGGGCCGGGGGGCGACCCGGCCGGGAGCGGCTGGTGCTGGGGGCAACGGTCATGGGCGGATCAGCTCGCGCCCCCGGCGGAGATCATCTTCTCGAGCACGTCGCTGATCGTGAAGCTGGCGGCCTTCTGGCGGGGCGGGTACTTCTGGAACGAGGCCAGGAACTCCGCCACGAAGGACTGAGCCGGGACCAGCATGAAGGCATGGTCGAGCAACCAGTCCCAGTAGGTGTTGGAGGTGATGTCGGCCCGCTCGTAAGGATCGGTGAGCAGGTTGAAGATCTTGGGCACCCGCAGCGCGGTGAAGGGCTCGGCCCACACCTGCAGCGTGCCTGCGGCGCGCTGCTCCATGAACACGAACTTCCAGTTGTCGTAGCGCAGGCCGGTGAGATCGCCGTCGTCGGAGAAGTAGAAGAACTCCACCCGCGGGCTCGTGCCTGTCTTGCCTGTCCAGTAATCGAGCATGTTGTAGCCATCCAGATGGATGTGGAAGTTCTTGCTTCCCACCTGATGGCCGTCCAGCAGCTTCTGCTTGATCTCGGGCTCGCCGGCGGCGGCCAGCAGGGTGGGCAGCCAGTCGAGATGGCTGACGACGCCCGTGAACAGGGTGCCGGGTTCGATCTGCCCTGGCCAGCGCACCAGGGCCGGCACCCGGTAGGCCCCCTCCCAGTTGGAGTTCTTCTCGTTGCGGAAGGGGGTCATGCCGGCATCGGGCCAGCTGTTCATGTGGGGGCCGTTGTCGGTGCTGTACATCACGATCGTGTCGCCCGCGATGCCCAGCTCATCCACCAGATCCAGCATCTGGCCGATGCAGTTGTCGTGATAGATCATCACATCGTGGTATTCCGACTGCCACCGCCCTGACTGGCCGATGTCCTGGGGCCGTGCGTGGGTACGGAAGTGCATGTGGGTGGTGTTGAACCACACGAAGAACGGCTCACCGGAGGCCACCGCATCACGGATGAAGCGCTTGGCCTCAGCCATGAACTCCTCGTCGCAGTTCTCCATCCGCTGCTTGGTGAGCGGTCCGGTGTTCTCGATCCGCTGGGTTCCGTCACCGTTGGCCCAGCAGTGCAACACGCCGCGGGGGGCGAAGCGCTTGCGGAAGTTCGGGAACTGCGGATCATCCGCCTTGGGATAATCCCGTAACTCGGGCTCCTCCTCAGCATTGAGGTGGTAGAGGTTGCCGAAGAACTCATCGAAGCCGTGCATCGTCGGCAGATGCTCGTCGCGGTCGCCGAAGTGGTTCTTGCCGAACTGGCCCGTGCGGTAGCCCAGGGGCTGGAGCAGTTCCGCGATGGTGGGATCCTCGGCGCGGTAGCCCAGCTCGGCGCCGGGCAGGCCCACCTTGCTCAGACCGGTGCGGAACACGCTCTGGCCGCTGATGAACGCGGCCCGGCCGGCGGTGCAGCTCTGTTCGGCGTAGTAGTGGATGAAGCGGCCGCCCTCCTTGGCGACGCGATCGATGTTGGGGGTCTGGTAACCCATCAGGCCATCGCTGTAGCAGCTCAGGTTGCTCTGGCCGATGTCGTCGCCCCAGAGAATGAGGATGTTGGGTTGACCGTTTGGCATGGGAGGAGGGGCCGGTGGTTGGCACGTGAATGCACTCTTGTTCAAATTGCCGCCCATGGCAGTGTGGTGACACTCAAAAAGTGCAAGCGCCGATGGCTTCGCTCCAGCGGTTCGAGGCTGTCGAGCAGCTGGAAGCTCAGTTGCGGCGGTCGGGGCTTGATCTGCGGCTGAGCCAGCTCTCCAACGGCCGACTCAGCGGTGCCCTCGTCACCTGCAGGCTTGGGCGGTTGCAGTTGCTCCGGCTCCAGGTCAACCGTCGCCTGCACGTGGCCGGCGGAAAGCCCCGGGACCAACGGATGATCGCCTTGAGCCTGCTGCCTCACGGCTGCGCTCCGCCGCTTCGGGCCCACGGCACTCCCATCGGACCGGAGGCGTTGTTCGGCCTTGATCCCTGCGTGGAGGTTCACCTCTCCACTCCCGAGCAGCTGGATCTGGCGGTGGTGATGCTCAATCCCTCCGCCCTGCCGGGCTGGAGTTCTTATCAGGTTTTTCCAGACCTGGAGACGGAAGCCTTCCGCTCCAACTGCCTGCCCATCGGTCCCACCTGTGCTGCCCAGCTTCAGCGTTGGTTGCTCAACCGGTTGCCCCTGCGGGAAGAGCTGCCCTCAGCAGGGGAGGAGCCGCCGTCATCGCTGGGGAGTGGCGAGGACGGACTGCTGCCCCTTTTGGTGGAAGCTCTGGAGCATGGGCTCCATCAGCGGGGCGGGCCCAGCCGCCCCCCGGCACGCATCGAACTGGTCAAGCAGCTGCAGCACTGGGTGGAGGAGCACCCCTTGGAACCGATCAACCTGGAGTCCCTCTGCCGTGAGGGGTATGCCGGCCGACGCAGCCTGATCCTGGGATTCCAGGAGCACCTGGGCATGGGCCCGATGGCGTACTTCAAGCTGCAGCGGCTCCATGGTGTGCGCCGGGCGCTGCTGGCGGCGCGGCCGGGGACGGTGACGATCTCAGGGCTGGCGGCCCGCTGGGGCTTCCTCAATCCGGGGCACTTCGCCCGGGATTACCGCCGGCTGTTCGGGGAGTTGCCCAGCGCCACGCTCACAGCGGTTGGTCCCTCCAGTTTCGTCTGATCCGGTTGGGGCTGGTGGGGCGGCGAACACCTGGCTCCAGTCGTCGCGCATGGACACCAGCGACCAGCCTCGCCGCGAGGCCTCCTTCAGGCCTCGATCGAGGCGGCCGAAGGAGGATTGGCTGTCGTAGGCCACCTCCCGCTCCGGGTCATCGTGGTGAAGGATCACCCCCAGACGCTCTCCCGGCTGGCTGGTGGTCCACTCCAGCATCTCGAAGTCACCGTCGGAGTTGCCGAAAGCGGCGATGGGCCGGCGGCCGATCACCTGTTCGATCATCACCGGTTTGATCGCGTGGTCGTTGATCACCTGCACCTCGGGTTTGCGCAGGATCACGGGCAGGCCGGCCCGGTTGCTGTAGCGGCTGCCCACGGTCGAGCCGATCACCTGCTCGGGGGGGATTCCGTAGAGCTCTTCGCTGAACACCCGCATGAACTCCACGCCGCCACCGGAGACGATGTAGGTGCGAAAGCCGTTGGCGCGCAGGTAGTCGAGCAGCTCCCGCATCGGTTGGTAGGTCAGGGTGGTGTAGGGGCGCTTCAGGGTCGGGTGGCAGGCGCCGTCGAGCCACTCGCGCACCAGATCCCGGAACACCTCGGTGCTCATGCCGGCATGGGTGAGTGCCACCAGGTCGAGCAGGCCTTTGGTGCCCATGGTCAGCACCGCCTCGCCGTTTCCGGCCGCGGAGGCCGCCGCAAGCACCGGATTGCTGGCCAGCTCGGGTTGCTGAGCCACCAGGGCGCGGGCTCGCTCGATCGCAAAGGCCAGCTGCACGTACATCGGCTGCTCCGACCAGAGCGTGCCGTCGTTGTCGAATACGGCGATGCGCTCAGCCGGTGGCACGTAGCCCTCGCTTCCTTCACGGCTGACGCTGGCGACAAAGGCGAGGATCCGCGCCTTGGTGGGCCCCTCGCGCCAGGAGGGCAGGGGTTGGCTAAAATTGCTGGGCTCTGCGGGGGCTGTCTTGCCAGCCGGCACAGGGGTCAACTGGGTCAGCATCGCCAGGGTTAACAGGCTGCCTGCCGCCGTGGCCACCCCCCGCTGCAGCTCCTTCAGCTTCGCCATCACCCCATCTCCCTGGTCTGGCCGCCGTGGCGAGCTGTCGTTCGCTCGCCATCGGTGCTGAACAACTGAAGCAGTTGGGGCAGCAGGGCGTCCACGGCCCGACCGCGGTGTCCCACGCAGCGTTTGAGCTCGGGTGTCATCTGGGCGAAGCTCAGGCCTGTCTCGGGCACCAGGAACACCGGGTCGTAGCCGAAACCAGCTTCTCCGTCCGGGGCTTCCAGGATTTCACCCTGGCAGTGTCCCTCCACCTCCAGAACGGTTCGCCCGCTGGGATCGGCCACGGCCAGGGCAGCCGTGAACGTCGCCCGCCGGTTGCCTTCGCCCGCAAGCTCCCGCAGCAGCCGTGCGATCCGCTCCGGGTCGCTGTCGGCGTAGCGGGCGGAGTGGATGCCGGGGGCCCCGCCGAGGGCCTCCACGCTCAGCCCGGAATCATCGGCCAGGGCCCATTGCCCCGTGATCCGTGCCACCGCCTCTGCTTTGAGGCGGGCGTTGGCGGCGAAGCTGTCGCCGGTCTCCTCTACCTCCAGGCCCAGGGGCTGGCTGCCCAGCTCGAGGTTCAGCTCAGGGCCAGCCGAGGCCAGTAAGGCCGTGAATTCCCTGAGCTTGCCGGCGTTGCCGCTGGCGATCACCAACAGCTTCGGGGCCGGCTGTGGGCTGGAGGTGCTCATGCCGTTTCAGCGAACTGGCGGGCCCACGCCAGGATCTCGCCCACCCGCACCTCGCTCGCTGCCTCGCTGTAGAGGCGCAGCAGCGGTTCGGTGCCTGAGAAGCGCAGCATCAGCCAGTGGCTGGGGCCGAGGCGCAGCTTGACCCCATCGGTGCTCACCACTTCCTGCACCGGCCAGCCGGCCACGCTGGTGGGGGGATCCTGGGCCAGCTGGCGCTCCAGCCGCTCCCGGCTGGCCATGTCCCTGAGGCGCAGGTCGAGCCGGTCGTAGGCGCTGGCTCCGCCGTGGTCAGCCTGCAGCCGGTCGAGACGCTCCCCCAGGGGCAGGCCACCCTCGACCAGTGCTTCCAGCACCAGCAGGGCGGCGAACAGGGCATCCCGCTCAGGCAGGTGCAGGCCGAAGCCCACTCCGCCGGATTCCTCGCCGCCCACCAGCACCCCGCCGGCGAGCATCTCGCTGGCGATGTACTTGAAGCCCACCGGCTTCTCGATCACCGGTCGTCCGAGCCCCTCGGCCACCAGCTGCATCAGGTCGGAACCGCTCACGGTCTTGATCACGGCGCCCGGCAACGACCGGGCCCGGGCCAGGTGATCGATCAGCAGGGGCATCAGCAGCTGGGTGCTGCAGTAGCGGCCCCGCTCATCAATGGCGGCGATGCGGTCGCCGTCGCCATCGAAGACGATCCCCACCGCCGGCCGGCCGGCCTCGCCGCTGGCGCGCACGGCCGCGATCAGCTCCTGCAGGTAGGGCGCCAGAGGCTCGGGGGGATGGCCGCCGAAGAGCGGATCACGCCAGGAGCGGATCTCCTCAATGCATTCCTCATCGGGACCGTCAGAGGCTTCTTCACCGGGTCCAGAGCCGGCCACAGAGCCGGCCCCCAGCAGGGCCGGCAGCCCTCCGGCCGCAGAGCCGTGCATGGGATCAACAATCACCCGTAGACCCATCTCCTCCAGTCCCCGGCGCAGGGCGCCGGTGTTGACCAGCTGGCGCAGGCCCGCCAGGTAGCCGCCCCAGCCATCGAAGCGTGGGGTGTCTCCGGGGATCGGCACGGTGATGCCACCCGCCTCCAGGCGCTTCTCCACATCGGCGGTGAAGGCCTCCTCCACCGATCCGCCGAAATGGCCCTTGATCTTGAGGCCGATCCACTCGGGAGGGTTGTGGCTGGCGGTGATCACCAGAGCCCCGAGGGCGCCCCGCTCCACCACGGCCCAGCTGCAGGCGGGTGTGGGCACGGCTGAATCGGTTAGCACCGGCTCGAGATCGGCGCCGCGCACGGCGCTGGCGATGGCTTCGGCCAGCTCCGGTGCCAGGAAGCGCCGGTCATAGCCGATCACCACCTCGCGGCTCGTGAGTGCCGCAGGGGCGGCGCGCTCAAGTTCCCTGGCCGCGGCCGCGGCCACCACCAGCAGGCGCTCCAGGGTCACATCGACGCCGAGGATGCCGCGCCAGCCGTCGGTGCCGAAACGGATGGGACTGGGCTCCAGGGGCAGGGGGGCAGAAGCCATGGGGGCATCGGTGTTCAGTAGCTCGTAGCAGTCGGCAGGCCGGCCTGGGCGCCAGCAGGTGCCGGCCTGGCGGCAGGCCACCCCCCGCCGTAGCCTGCCGCCATGTCGGCTGAACCGTCCAACCAGCTGGTGACCGACCGGTTGCTGCGCAGCTGGCTGCGCTGTCGGCGCCGTGCCTGGCTCGATCGCCACGGTGATCCCGACCAGCGGATCTGGAGCGCCCACCGGGCCCTTCAGCTCGACCATCAGCAGCGCTGTTTCGTGAGCTTGCTCGAGCAGCAGCCCCTGGCAGGGGAGGCCGCCTGCGCCGACGGGGCCCCTGCGGTGGTAGGCGTTCGACTCAGGGGCAGGGGCCCCGCCGGCCTGGCGCTGGAGGCCCATCCACCGCTGTTGCGGCGCAGCAGCGGGGAGAGCCGCTGGGGGGCCTACGCCTACGAGCCCGTCATGGCCCGCCAGGGCCGTCGCCTCACCCGTGAGCACCGGCTGGTGATGGGGCTATGGGGGCAGCTGCTCTCGGGGTGGCAGCAGGGGCCTGTCAGCCATGGCCTGGTGGTGGCGACAGGCTCCGGGCGGCTCGAGCGGGAGCGGCTGGTGCTCGGGGATGGACTGCTGCGCCAGCTGGATGAGGCCTTGCCCAAAGTGGCGGCGGACCTGGAGCGCCCCAAGCCGCCAGCGCTGGTGAGCGACCGCAAGAAGTGCGTGCTCTGCTCCTGGCGCGGTCTCTGCGATCAGGAGGCGGCCGTGCAGGGCCACCTCAGCGAGGTCAGCGGCATCGGCGCCAAGCGGCGTGAGTTGTTGCTTGAGCTCGGCCTGTCCCAGCTGGGTGCCCTGGCCGCGGCCGATCCCGAGGTCCTCGCGGATGCGCTGGAGGTGCACGGCGAGCAGCACCGCGAGGTGGCGGCGCGGCTGGTGGCCCAGGCCAGCGTGCAGCAGCGGGGGGAGCCCCTGCGCCTGCCGGTGGAGCCCGGCCAGGCAGCCACAGCCCTGCCCGAGCTGGCTACCGCCAGCGGGATGCTCGTCTACGACATCGAATCCGATCCCGACGCCCGCGACGACTTTCTGCACGGCTTCCTTCGCATTGAGCGGGATGCCGCTGGCCACTGGCCCGCAGGGCTGGCGACCGATATCGGCTGCTACCGCCCGCTGCTGGCCCTGCAGGAACACGGCGAGGCCAGGCTCTGGCAGCGGCTGCGCCGGCTGCTGGCGGCCACGCCCCCCGACTGGCCCCTGCTCCACTACGGCGAAACCGAGTCGATCGCCCTGGTACGCCTGGCCCACCGCCAGGGGGCCAGCGAGCGCGAGCTTGCAGCCCTGCGCAGGCGCCTGGTGGACCTGCACCAGCGCTTGCGCCAGCACTGGTTACTGCCGGTGAACAGCTATGGCCTCAAGGCGGTGGCCGGCTGGCTTGGCTTTGCCTGGAGCCAGAAGGGAGTGGATGGGGCCCGCTGCCTGCTCTGGTGGCGCCAGTGGCGCGGCGACGGCACCCCGGCGGGCCGGGGAAGTCTCCATGGCCTGCGCCGGATCTTCCGCTACAACCACGACGACTGTCTGGCCACCTGGGCAGTGGCCCGCTGGCTGCTGGATCAGGACGCGGCGCTGCCAGCCCCCACCGGTGGCGCCACCACCCCCATGGGTTCGGAGATCTCCAGGGTGATCCCCTCGCCGGCCAGCAGCAGTGGCTCCGCCAGGGCCTGACGCCGCACCAATGCCAGCCCCAGCCAAAGGCTGGTGCCGTCGGGCCCGGCGTTCAGGCGCAGGCTGGAGGTGATCCGTCCAGCCCGCTCACCGCTGAAGGTGCGCAGCACTGTCCCCACCACCGGCTCTGCGTCAGTGCGAGCGGTGCTTGCCGCCGGTTCCGCCCAGCACCAGCGCCGCAGCTGCTGTTTGACGCCGTCGTAGGTGGCCAGCTTGGCCAGGGTTTCCTGGCCCACATAGCAACCCTTGCTGAGGCTGACCCGATCCGCCAGCCCGAGCTCAAAGGGGTTCACCTCCTCGCTGATTTCGTTGGGGGCCAGCGGCCTCCCCTGGCTGAGGCGCCAGCGCTCGCTCTCGATCGGCCCAAGGGCCGGGATGGCCTCAAGCTCTGCGGTGAGGTACTCCCCATCCATGAGCACCAGCCGATCGCCCGGCAGCCGCCAGCCCACGCTGGTGTCCTGAATGGCCCCGGCAGCTCCCTCCAGGCTGATCAGCGTCCCGGACAGCAGGGGCCCCAGGTTCACCTGATCGGCGGGGAAGAGCACCCGGTCGAGGGCCTGATGGATGGCGGCCCCCTCGCCGGCGGTGATCACCAGCCAGGCCCCGCTGGCGTCGACCAGCACCTCCGCCAGGCCTCGCACTCGGGCGGTGGGGGTGAGGCAGCAGGTGGCCAGGCACTGGCCGGGCTGGGCACGCTCCAGATCCTGGCTGCTCTGGCCATGGAGGAAGCGCAGGCTGTCAGGCCCTTCCAGGCGAATCAGGCTCACGGGCTGATCCCAGCGGCTGGGGCTGGCGGGCCGCCAGTCCCAGGGGCCCAAGGGGGTGGAGCGGTTCAAGTCCATGGCGGGGGCAGCGATGGGCTCACCCTTGCAAAGTCCGCGCCGCCGCGGCGATCTCTTCAAGCAGGAACAGGCTGCGCAGCTCCAGACCAGCCGCCGTCATGGCGCCTGAGCCCCCCTCCTGGCGATCGACGATCGTGACCACCCGTTCCACCACGTAGCCGGCCTGGCGCAACTGCTGCACCGCCTGCAGCGACGAACCGCCCGTGGTCACCACGTCTTCCAGCACGGTGATGCGGCTTCCTGTGGCGGGCAGGGGCCCCTCCAGCCAGGCGCCGGTGCCGTGCCCCTTGGCCTGTTTGCGCACGATCAGGGCGTCGAGGGGAAGCCCCGCCTGGGCTGCGGCCATCGCCACGCCACTCACCAGGGGATCGGCGCCGAGGGTGAGGCCGGCCACGGCCGCTGCGTCCCCTTCCACCTGCTCCAGCAGGGCCATGGCCAGCAGGGCCAGGCCGTAACCGCTGAGGCTCACCGGCTTGCAGTTCACGTAGTGGTCGCTGCTGCGGCCCGACGCCAGGGTGAACTGGCCGTGGCGGTAGGCCCTGGTGGCCAGCAGCTCCAGCAGCACCTGGCGGCGCCCCGGGGCTGTCTCGGGGATGGGGGTCAATGGCATCGGAGCGGAGAGCAAGCGGGTGAGCAGGGGCGGCGGCGCTCCGGCCAAGACCCCTGGCAGAGCACGGCTCAACGGCCTAGTTTGCGCGATGATCAGGGTGTCATGCCCATTCCTGTCCCCTGCTGGCCGCCTGAGCCATGAACTGCCGCAAAGCCATGCCCTCAGACGCCTTCCCCATCTCCCTCCGGGTTGAATGGGCCCGTGCAGTGCCTGTGGTGCCTGTGGTACTTGGCGCCCTGACCGGCGGCGCTCTGGCTCTGCTGCCCTCAACTCCCGCTGTCGCGGGCCCGGTGATCTGCACCACCACCCTGGAGGCGCCCCTGGCCGGCACCGGCAACAGCACCCAGCCGCTCAGTGCTCCCGTGGAGGTCACCCGCTGTGGAGAGATCCAGACCACCGCGGAACTCGTTCAGCAGCGTGCCTACAGCTGGCGCTCCACCTTTGCCCGTGGGGTCAGCCTGACCCACCAGATCACCGACATCCTTGGCATCGCCATGGGAGGCCCCGAAGGCAACAGGGTGATGGGGCTGGGCTTCCCCGAGCAGGCCATCATCTGGGACTCCTCCGCGATCAGCAACACCACAGCAGCGCTGCTCGAGGAGCAAAGCGCCCCGATGCCCTGGCGCAATGCCGATCTCCCCTCGATCTTCTCCGCCAGCCTGCAGGTGGCTCCCATCTCGCTGCCGGTCGAAGCGGCTCAGCCCCGAGCCAATTCTTTCCCAATGGACCAGCCCGTTCAGAGTTCCCCCGAACTCAGACCGGTTCGTGGCCTCTGGTGAGGTCAGGAACCAGCCAGGGGGTCTAGCAATCTGGTGAATGCAGCGGGCTCATAATCCGCCTTAGGCGAGTTCGATCCTCGCGACCCCCATCTCTCAGTCCTTCACCAGCTCACGCCGTGCAGCTTCGGCAGAGGTGCCGTCTGGCTGGTGACGGCGAACAGCCGGGGGATGTTATGGCTGTTGTAGACGCGGAACTCACGCACCAGCGAGGCTCCCTTCTCGCGCACAGCCTGGTTGAGCACCAGAGAGCCATCGGGGTCGGAGACCGAGCGGTGGAAGGTGCCAGGGGGGATGCGCAGGATGTCGCCACCGGTGTCGAGGCGGACGATGTGGAAGGGGTAGTTCCAGCCCAGGTTGACCAGAAAGAAGGTGCGGCCGCCGTGCATCGCCAGCAGGTTGTCCTCCTGGTGGGGATGGAGATAGAACTGCCAGGCGCCGGTCTCGGGGTCGTCTGGGGGGCTCACGGCCGGCCCGGTGTGCACCACCAGATCCCGGGCGTTGGAGGTGGGCACCGTGATGTCGAAGAAGCGCACAGCCGGGGTGTCCCGGAACTTCTCGTAGGGAATCAGTTCAAACATCGGAGCCGGCCTGGGCCCTTTCTGTTCACTGTTACGGAGCAAAGATGCGGCCATGGCGGCAACCGTCGGCACTTACGGCCAGACGGTGTGAAGTCCTTCCATTCAACAGAGCCGCTGTCCCCGCGGACGTGCAGGACGCTACGGAACCGGCTCGCTGCGGACAGATGCCGATCCGGTCATGACAGCCAGGCACCGGGCAGCTTTCCTCGGGCGTACCCCTGGAATTCCTGGACATCATCGTTTGAATGGACGCTCGCTGTGATTCATGGCCTTGCCCGATCGCCCCATCTTCTTCACCATTGCGCTCCTGGCCGCTGGGCTCGGTCTTGGCGTCGCGGCGGTACCGGCTCTTTCGCAGCCGCGGCCCGCGGGCCGGCCCACCGTCTCGGTGCCGGATTTCAAGAACACCGTCACCCAGCAGACCTGGTGGTGGCAGGGACCCGTGGCCACCGATCTGGCGGCGATGCTCGCCAATGAACTCCAGGCCACCGGCGATATCCAGGTGGTGGAGCGCAACAACCTCAAGGCGGTGCTTTCCGAACAGGAACTTGCGGAGCTGGGCATCGTGCGCAAGAGCGCCAATTCAGCTCAGCGTGGGCAGATGACCGGGGCCCGCTACATCGTGCTCGGTACGGTCAGCTCGTATGAGTCCAACGTCGAGAGCAAGACCTCCGGCAGCAACTTCGGTCTGCTGGGCTTCGGCACCGACAAGCAGCAGGCCGAAACCAAGGACTATGTGGCGATCGACGTGCGGGTGGTGGACAGCACCACCGGTGAAGTGGTGGGCCAGCGCACGGTGGAGGGGCGAGCCAGCAACACAGCCGCTGCCCGTGAGGATGGGGTGAATCTGCTGCCGGCAGCCGGTCTGGCGCTTTTCCTTGCCCCCAACATGGGGCGCACAGGCCAAGGCCTCACCGCGGCTGCAGGCACCCTGCGCTTCGGCTCCAACAGTTCAGAGGCCCAGCGCACCCCGGCGGCCAAGGCCATCCGTGCCGCGCTGATCGATGCTTCGAGCTACGTGAGCTGCCTGCTGGTGCCCAAGGGCAACTGCATGGCCAGCTTCGAGGCTCAGGAGCAGCAGCGGCGTGAACGCACCCGTGGGGTGCTGCAGCTGGAGTGATTCCGGCCACTTGTGTTGGGCCGGTTGTGTTGTGCCGGTTGGTCAGCGGAGCTTGATGTTAAGCAGTTTGGCGCCGTAGTCGGCCGTGAAGTCGGCCTGGAGCTGCCAGGCGCGCAGCAGGGTCTTGGCCACCTGGCGCAGCTCTTCGATGTCGTTGCAGTTGTCGATGGCCCGTGAGTGCACGGCTGTGGAGAATTCGCGCGAGAGGGAGGTGTTCATGACGATTATTTTTACATAACGTTACAAGCTCTGGGCGGTCCCCTGTGGGCGGCTTGCCGTACCCCGTCCCATGGCAGGGCGTACTGCCCAGCCATCCGGTTCAGAACGGGATCGGCATCTCCACATCCGCCGGTGGGGGCGCGCAGGCCGCCACCCGCTCGAGCACCACATGGCCGATCACCACGATCGAGGGGGAGCCATAGCCCTCGGCTTCGGCCGCATCAGCTAGCTCCCCCAGGGTGCTCACCAGCTGCCGCTGGCCGCTGACGGTCCCCTGCTGGATCACCGCCGCGGGTGTGTCTGGCGCCAGCTCACCGGCGATCAGCTCATCGCAGATGCGGCGGAGGTTGTGCAGCCCCATGTAGATCACCAGTCCATCGCTGCTGCGGGCCAGGCCCCGCCAATCAACCCCGGGCCGCCCCTTGTCGATCTCCTCATGGCCTGTCACGAAGGTGACGCTGGAGCCCGCTCTGCGGTGGGTGACGGGGATTCCGGCGTAGGCCGGTGCGGCGATGCCGGCGGTGACACCGGGTACCACCTGAACCGGCACCCCATGGCTGGCCAGGTGGGCCGCTTCCTCGCCACCCCGGCCGAACAGGAATGGATCGCCGCCTTTCAGACGCACGATCGTGCGGTGGCGGTGGGCCAGGTCGACCAGCACGGCGTTGGTGCTCGGCTGGGGGACGGAATGATGCCCCCGGCGCTTGCCCACGAAGTGCCGCTCGCAGCCTGCCGGGGTCAGGTCCAGCAGGGCCGTCGGCACGAGGGAGTCGTAGACGAGGGCATCACAGCACTGCAGCAGCCGGTGGGCCTTGAGCGTGATCAGCTCGGGATCGCCTGGGCCGGCTCCCACCAGATACACGGTGCCCAGAGGCTCTAAAGCTGGCTGCGAAGAATCTGCCGTGCCTGCGCTCATGGCAGGGCCTCGAGCTGATCGAGCAGCAGGGACTGGAAGCGTGGACGTTGCAGCAGCGGGGCCCCCAGCGCAGCGGGCAGGCTCTCGGTGAGCCGGTTCGCGGCCAGGGCCAGGGGCAGGGCAGCGCCGCGGATTGCCAGAGTCAGGTCCTCGAGATCAGTCGCAGTGTATGGAGCGGCTTGACAAGTCGCTGAACAGCGGCGCGCAAGGTGCGCCAGATAGCGGTCGGCCAGGCCCGGCTCTAGCGGGTGGTGCAGCAACAGCGGCGGCGATCCCTGGCCGTGGCTGGCCGCCAGATCAGCCAGTTCGTCGGCGATCGCCGCCTGCCAGCTGGGCCAGGCTCCCAGGAAGGGAAGCCGCCGCACGGGGCCGTGGCGGCGCCAGGCCGCCGCGATCGCCGGGATGTCCTGGCGCACGTGGGTGCCGGGCAGCAGCAGCAGGGGCACGAGGGTGAGTGGCCGCTGGGCGTTCCCCAGCCCCGGGGCGGCTGGATCGGCCTGAGCCACGCTGCCGCTCAGGGGCTGCAGCCGCACAGGAGCGCGCCGACGGCGCTCCAGGTCGAGGGCAAGGGCCTGCAGCTCCTCGGGGATCACCCCCCCGGCGCGTCCATGAACCACCAGCAGGAGCGGGCTGCGGGGCAGGGCCGCCAGCCGCCGCCGGGCCCGGGCTTCGGCCCCAGGGTCGAGGGGGCTGGCCAGCACCCGCTCGAGCCCCTGGCGGCCGCTCGGCAGGCGGGCGAGCAGATCCACGGCCTGGGAGGCGAGCGCTCCATCGAGGTCGCTGCAGAGCTCCAGCAGCAGCTGCTGCAGGGCCGCCTGGGGCCAGGCGCTCAATCCCACGGCCAGGCCTTCCAGGGCGGCGCGCCGCAACGGAGACGGGCCGGGCTGACGGGCCAGATGCTCGAGACGGGCAAAGTCCTGGCTGTCACGTTGGTGCCCGAGCAGGGGCAGCAGGGCCAGATTCGGCCGCTCAGCCACGGCGGCCCGCAGCTGGGCAGCACAGGCGGGATCCCGGCGGCGACCGAGCAGATCGAGCAGCTCCTGGCGATGGGCCACCTCGGCGGGCTCGCTGGTGTCGGGGAGGCTGAGCCACCAGCGCAGCAGACGGGCTGATCCAGCTCCATCGAGCTTCTCCACCAACACCGCCACCAGGTCACTGGCCGCAGGCAGCAGACCCTGTTCCAGCGCCTCCAGCCAGGGGCCTGTGGCCACCGCTTCCGACCGCCTGAGGCGCTGCAGCCAGGGCCAGCGCTCCTGGCTGTCTTCAGGCGGCAGCTGGGACGGAAGAGGTGTCACTGGGGCTGTCCCTGCGCCATCAGGCGTCGCCCGGAACCTGATCTGAATCGCAAAGTGTCTCCATTAATACGTTTTATGGGGCAGGGCTGGTGCGTTGCCAGAGCCCCTCTAGCAAGGAAAGAGATACAGCCGTCAGGACAAGGACGCCATGGACCACGCCACCACAGAGCACTCGATGGATCGGGCAGCCTGTGTCCGCCCCGGCGCCAGGCCAAAGAGTCAGTCGCCGGCCAGTTTCTCCGAGGTCAAGCAGCAGCAGCTGGTGTTCACCCTGGTGCGCCAGTTGGCCGAAGCCCAGTTCGTGCGCGCCGACCGGGAGCTCACCCGCCGGCTCTGGCAGGAAGTGGCGGCGCTGGAGATCGACCCTGATCGCATCACCACCCTGCTCTATGGCGGTCAGCCCTGCGACGACCGCCAGGGCCTGATGGCCCTTGATTCGAGCTGGAGCCAGCAGGCTGCCGTCGAACCCCGGCTTGGGTTCCGCTGGGGCTGGGGTGGCGGGGCACCCCGCCGCGGCGTTCTCAGCTCACAGCCCCGCGCGGGCGGGCGCCGTAGTGCTCCACCAGCAACGCCTCCAGCACGTCAGGGAGCTCGCTGAGGGGCACACCCTTGTCGTGCAGGGCCGCCAGTTTGGGGTTGGCGTCCATGGCGCCACCAAGGAAGATCTTGGCGGCTTCCACCATCTGACCATCCACCCGGGTCTTGGCGCCCATCAGGCCGATCTGGCCCATGTAGGGCTGGCCGCAGGCGTTGGGGCAGCCGGTCCAGTGGGTGCGCACCCCATGGGGCAGCTCCAGACGCCGCTCCAGTTCGTCGACCACCGACTGGGCCGTGCTCTTGGTGGGGATGAGAGCGAAGCTGCAGTAGCGGTTACCGGTGCAGCTCACCGCCTCGGCCTGGAGAGGACCCGGGGTCACCTGGAAGCGTTCCAGCAGGGGTTCCACCAGCAGGGCATCCAGCCTGCCCTCGGGCACATTGGCGATCAGGGCGTTCTGGCTTTCGCTCAGCCGCAGTTCGCCTGTGCCGTACTCCCGGGCCAGACGGGCCAGTTCCACCATGCTGGCGGCCTCCAGCCGGCCCATCGGCACGTGCAGGCCAACCCAGTGCAGGCCCTCCTGCTTCTGAGCGTGGACGCCGCAGATGTCACGTGGGGCCTGGCACACCAGATGGGAGCCGTCGTGGGCGGGGGTGGCGGCGGCTTCCTCCACACCCACGAACTCCGCGAAGGTGTCCAGCACCTGGGAGCGGTAGTCCTCCAGCCCGAGGGCGTCGATGAGATACATCAACCGAGTCTTGTTGCGATTCTCGCGGCTGCCTTCCCGCTCGTAATGGCGCAGCACCGCCAGGCTGAAGGCAGGCAGTTGATCGCCTCGCAGCCACAGCCCCAGGGGAACGGCCAGCTCGTTGCGCTGGGCGGAGAAGAATCCGCCCACCATCACCGTGAAGCCCAGCTCACCGCCGTGATGGGCCGGCAGGAAGGCCAGATCGTTGTGCAGCAGGAAGCTGTCGGGTGCTCCGCCCACGGCCACGTTGAACTTGCGGGGCAGGTTGCGGGGGCCGTCGGGCCCCAGCAGAGCTTCCTGAATGGCGTCCACCAGGGGGCGGGTGTCGAGGAATTCCTCAGGATCCAGACCCGCCAGTGGATTGCCGGTGACGTTGCGGGGGTTGTCGTGGCCTGACTGACGGCTGGTGAGCCCCACTGACTCCAGGGCGCTCATCAGGGGGGCCATGTCCTCCAGCAGCAGGCCCCGCAGCTGAATGTTCTGCCGGGTGGTGATGTCAGCACTGCCGTGCTCGCCGCAGCGATCGATGGCGTCGGCCAGCACCTCCAGTTGATCGGCGCTGATCACTCCGTTGGGCAGCCGCAGGCGCACCATGAAGCGTCCCGGAGTCACGGGCCTGAAGAAGATGCCCAGCCACTTGAGATGGATGGTGAGGGTGGCTTCATCCAGGGATTCCCAGCCCGCGGCTCCCAGTTCGGCCAGGCGCGGGGCCAGATCCAGCCCGCAGGCTTCAGCCTTGGCCTTCTCCACCTTGTTCAACTTCGCGCTGCTGGAGGCCTGGGACGCTGGCCCCCCGGCGGATGCTTGAGCTGCGCTCACGGTCGCTCCCGAATGCTGAGACCTGACCCACTAGCGTCTCAGCCAGAGCCCCGTCACCCTGTTGCAAGCTTTACCAAACATGGCTCCAGAGGGGATCCGTGGGGAGTTGCCGAGGCGGCCGCCGATGCCCCCAGAGGCGGTGCGTTTCCGGGAGCTGCTGGCCAAGGTGGGCAGCGGCGAGCACACCAGCACGGGGCTGACCCGCGCCGAGGCTCGCGAGGCCATGGACCTGATGCTTCTGGGCCAGGTGAGCGATGCCCAGCTGGGGGCTTTTCTGATCGCCCACCGCATTCGCCGGCCTTCACCGATCGAGCTGACCGGCATGCTCGACAGCTACAGGGCCCTGGGGCCCACCCTGGTCACCCCGGGGCTCAGGCCCCTTTGTTTTGGCGTCCCCTATGACGGCCGCAGCCGCACGGCACCGGTGCTGCCGCTGCTGGCCCTGGTGCTGGCTTCTGCGGATCAGCCCGTTGTGCTGCACGGCGGTGGCCCCATGCCGGTGAAATACGGCGTCACCCTGGCAGAGTTGTTCGCCGCCCTGGGAATCGAATGGCGGGGGCTGAGCCTGGAAGCAGTGCAACTCCGGCTGGATCGCCATGGCCTGGCCCTCACCCACCAGGCTGATCACTTCCCGCGAGCCGAGCGTCTGCTGCCGGTCCGCGACGCCATCGGCAAGCGGCCGCCGGTGGCCAGTCTGGAGTTGCTCTGGACGCCCCACCAGGGGCAGCACCTGCTGGTGAGTGGCTTCGTGCATCCCCCTACGGAAAGCCGGGCCTGGGAAGCCCTCGGCCACGCCGGTGAAACCGATGTGTACACGGTCAAGGGCCTGGAGGGTTCCACCGACCTGCCCACCACCAGGGCCGGCATCTCGGCACGGCTGCGCCACGGCACCATGACCCGGATCCTGTTGCATCCCCGCGATCACGGCATCACCGCCCAGGAGGTTTCATGGCAGAACCTGGAGATCTGGCGCGATCAGGCCCTGGCGGCTCTGGTGGGGGTTGGTCCCCTGGCCGATGCCCTGCTCTGGAATCTGGCTGTGTACTGGTGGCAGGCCGACCGCTGCGACTGCCTCGAAGCCGGACTGGAGCAGGCCAGGGGGTTGTTGGCGGCCCGCAGCGGCGAGCGTTTGCGTCAGGAGCTCTCGGCATGAGCCTGCACGACCGTTGCTTCGCGTTCGAAGAGGATTTCGTGGCTGATCTGCGCTGCCTGCCGATGGCGGTACGCCGCAAGCTCGATCTGGCCGGCGTCAAACTCCGGCTGAGCCACTGGCATTCCTTCACAACGGAGGAGAGGGCCAAGCTGCTTGCGTGGCCGGATCACCCTGGAGCCATCAGTGATCTGCGGCTTTGGTTGCAGCGGCGAACGGCCACCCTTGCCGATGGCCCCGCCCGGGGGATTGAACCGGCCGCCGGCCTCGACTGGCAGCAGGGAGACGACATTCCCGAGCGGCTGCAGGCCGCCTGCGCCCAGCTGGGTGCTTCCCTTGAGTCCAGCCAGTGGCAATCACTGGATGAACTGCAGCGTTTTGCCCTGGTCAAGCTCAGCCATCCCGGTCACGAGCACCGCAATCTTCCCCGGGCCCTGCGGGAGTTCGGCCTCTAGCCAGGCGCAGAGAACCGTCCTCATTCCCTGTTGCTGGTATCAATGAACACCCCGAGGGGTAGTCGTTCGTGATGTTCTGAGTGCGTTGGTCAGCCTGAGCGCCAGCACTATCCCGGTTCGGTGCGCTTGATTGCGAAGCCCGTCCGGATTGCGACTCGTCGCAGCCCGACACTTCCCCAACCGTTCCAGGCTCCATGTCCAATCTTTCACGCCGCAGATTTCTCATCACCGCAGCCGGCACGGCCGCCGGTGCGGTCTGGTTGAGTGCCTGCGGTGGCAAGAAGTCAGAAACCACCACTGCCCCGGCTGCTTCCGGAGCCACTGATACAGAGGTCAAAGGGGCCACCCTCGGGTTCATTGCCCTCACAGACTGCGCCCCTTTGGTCATCGCCAAGGAGAAGGGATTCTTCGCCAAGCACGGCATGCCCGATGTGAAGGTGGTGAAGCAGACCTCCTGGGCGGCCACCCGAGACAACCTGGAGCTGGGTTCCCAAGGCGGTGGCATCGATGGTGCCCATATCCTCTCGCCGATGCCCCTGCTGCTGACGGCAGGCACGATCACCAAGTCCAACCAGCCGTTGCCGATGGCGACCCTGGCGCGCTTGAACCTGCAGGGCCAGGGCTTCTCCGTCTCCAAGGACTTTCTGGCCAATAAGCTCACGATTGACAACAAGGCTGGCCTGGAGTCAGCCGTGGCCTTGGCTGCTGAGAAAGGCAAGAAGTTCAAGGCAGCGGTGACATTCCCAGGCGGGACCCATGACCTCTGGATGCGTTATTGGCTGGCGGCCAACGGCATCGATCCCAACAAGACAGCCGACCTGGTGGTGGTTCCGCCGCCGCAGATGGTGGCGAACATGCAGACCGGCACCATGGACACGTTCTGCGTGGGCGAGCCCTGGAACCAGCGGCTCGTCAACAAGAAGCTGGGTTACACCGCCGCCCAGACCGGCGAGCTCTGGAAGCTCCATCCGGAGAAGGCCTTCTCGATGCGGGCCGACTGGGTGGAGAAGAACCCCAAGGCGACCCAGGCTCTGCTGCAGGGCGTTCTGGAAGCCCAGATGTGGTGCGATGATCCGGCCAATCTCGATGAGATGTGCACCATCCTCGCGAAAGACAAGTACATCAAGGCCAATGTCAAGGACATCCAGCCCCGTCTGGCTGGGAATGTCGACTATGGCGATGGCCGGGTAGTTAAGGACAGCCCGTTCAGGATGCGCTTCTGGCAGGATAGTGCCTCCTTCCCCTACAAAAGCCACGACCAGTGGTTCGTGGTTGAAGATATCCGCTGGGGCTATCTGCCTGCCAGCACCGACATCGATGCGCTGGTGAACAAGGTGAACCGGGCCGATATCTGGAAGGAGGCCGCCAAGGCCATCGGCCAGGAGAAGGCGATCCCGGCCAGTGATTCCCGCGGCAAGGAAACCTTCTTCGATGGGGTGGTCTTCGATCCCGAGAATCCCAAGGGATACCTCGATGGCCTGAAGATCAAAGCCCTGGCCTGACTCGAGCTGACCCCATGACTCTCACAGCCGCCGCCGGAAGGCGCCGTCCACGATCACGCCGATCGGCACTGTTCAAGGGATTTCTGCCCTATCTGGTCTGTATCGGTGTCTTCCTTCTGCTCTGGCAACTGCTCTCAGGCTTGCTCGGAGTCGCACGATTGCCAGGACCGATCAATGTGCTGATCGACACCTGGGATCCCTACATCAGCCAGCCGTTTTTCGATGACGGCGGCACCAGCAAAGGGCTGGGCTGGCAAATCCTGATTTCGTTGCAGCGTGTCGGGATTGGCTACATTCTTTCCGCTGTGGTGGGCATTGCGATTGGTGGGTTGCTCGGCTTGAACCGTTTCATCGGTAAGGGTTTTGATCCTGTCATTCAGGTGTTGCGGACAGTGCCGCCGCTCGCCTGGTTCCCCATCGCTCTGATGTTGTTTCAGGACGCGAATACATCAGCTGTTTTCGTGATCTTCATCACTGCCATCTGGCCGATCATCATCAATACGGCTGTGGGAATCCGTCAGATTCCCCAGGATTATACGAACGTCTCCAGAGTGTTGAGGCTCAGCAAAAGTGCCTATATCCGTGAAATCGTGATCCCTTCCACGGTCCCGTATGTTTTCACTGGTCTGAGGATTGCCATCGGTCTGGCCTGGCTGGCCATCGTGGCCGCAGAGATGCTCAAAGCCGATGGCGGGATCGGCTACTTCATCTGGGACGCTTATAACGCTGGCGGTGACTCCAGCTCAAGCCAGATTATCCTGGCGATTGTGTATGTCGGTCTTGTCGGTCTCGCCCTTGACCGCCTGGTTGCCTTCGTTGGCTGGAAGATGAGTGGTGGAGGCCACTGACAATGCCGGCTCTTTTCACTGTTGATAATGTCACCCAGACCTTTCCTCTCCGGGATGGCAGCACCTATGTGGCGCTCAAGGATATTTTTCTGAACGTGGCCGAAGGGGAGTTTCTCTCCCTGGTTGGTCACTCTGGTTGTGGCAAGTCGACGCTGCTCAATCTGCTGGCTGGCCTCACCCTGGCAAGCGAAGGCGGCATCTTGATGAACGGCCGAGAGGTCACTGAGCCTGGCCCCGACCGAATGGTTGTGTTCCAGAACTACTCTTTGCTGCCTTGGAAAAACGTTCGTGAGAATATCGCGCTCGCCGTTGACAATGTGATGCGTGGATCCTCCAAGGAGGAGCGCGAAGCGATCATCGGCTACAACTTAAAGCTTGTTGGTCTGGTGGCTGCAGCTGAGAAGTTCCCCCATGAAATTTCTGGTGGAATGAAGCAGCGGGTGGCGATCGCCCGGGCCCTTGCCCTGCGCCCCAAGTTGCTGCTTCTGGATGAGCCATTCGGTGCTCTTGATGCCCTCACTCGGGGCAATCTTCAGGAGCAGTTGATGCGCATCTGCGAGGAGGCCAAGGTCACCACGGTGATGGTCACTCACGATGTCGATGAAGCTCTGCTGCTCTCCGACCGGGTGGTGCTGATGACCAATGGGCCAGAGGCCTATATCGGCCAGATTCTCGACGTGCCCCTGCCCCGGCCCCGCACTCACCTCACCGTGGTGAAGGATCCCTGCTACTACAGCCTGCGGGGTGAAGTGGTGCAGTTTCTCACCCAGCAGAAGGAAGCCCGCAAACAGCGTCTCAACCCCTCAGCGGCGATTGCCTCCAACGATCTCGAGAAGATCAACCTCACTCTCGGCTTCATTCCCCTCACCGACTGTGCCCCGCTGGTGGTGGCACAAGAGAAGGGATTTTTTGCCAGGTACGGCCTGGATCAGGTCAGCCTTCGGCGGGAAACCAACTGGAAAACTCTCGAGGCCGACCTGCGCCAAGGGGTGATCGATGGTGGTCAGATGGTGGCCGGCATGCCTTTGGCCATCGCTCTGGGAAGCAAGGGAACGTCGCCGCTGCCGATGGTCACGGCCCTCACCCTTTCTCGCAATGGCAATGCGATCACTCTGCACCGCCGCTTCCATGAAGCTGGGGTGCGCAGCCTGGCCGATTTCAAGGCCTGGATCGTCGCCCATCCCGAGCGCAAGCCGGTGCTGGCGATGGTGCACTCCGCGTCGATGCACAACCTGATCATGCGGGCCTGGCTGGCCTCGGGCGGCATCGATCCAGAGCGCGACGTCAGCCTGATCGTGATCCCGCCGCCCCAGATGGTGGCCACTCTCAAGGCGGGCACCATCGATGGCTTCTGTGTAGGTGAACCCTGGAATACCCGTGCCGTTCAGCAACAGCTGGGCACGGTGATCGCCACCGATGCCGATCTCTGGCCCGGCCACTGCGAAAAGGTGCTGGGTGTCCGCGAAGACTGGGCCGCCACCCATCCCCGCACCCACCAGGCCCTGATCAAGGCGTTGCTGGCTGCATGTCAGTACTGCCAGGACCCCGCCAATCGTCCTGAAGTGGCGGCACTGCTGTCGCGTCGGGAGTACGTGGGCACTGAGCTGGACACGCTCCTTCCCGGCCTGGTCGATCCTTACGACCGCGGTACCGGCACCCCTGAGCTGATTCCGGAGTTCAATCAGTTCTTCGGCGCCCAGGTCAATGCTCCTTCCAGTCGCGACGGCCTCTGGATCCTGACCCAACTGGCCCGCTGGGGGATCAGCGCCTTCCCCGAGAACTGGAGAGACGTGCTCGATCGTGTCCAGCGACCGGATCTCTTCGCCCAGGCCAGCGCCGACTTCCCTGCTGAGCCCAGCGCCAATGGCCAGCGTCTGCTGCCTGTGCCCCTGTTCGAAAACCAGCTCCTGGATCCCAACGATCCGATCGCCTACCTAAAGCAACTGCCGACCGCCGGGCCCATCCGTTACGAAACCGTCCCGTTGCCCGCCAGACCCAGCTCCCTCGAGCCAGCTGCGTCGCTCCGCTGAGCTCCTTAACCCTTCAACCGATGCAGACTCTCCCCTCCACTACCGCAGCCACCACCAAGGGATCGGAGCCGTTCCTGGTGATCGATGGGGTCTCGAAGGTGTATCCCACACCCAACGGCCCTTATACCGTCCTTGATGATGTTCACCTCGAGGTGCGTGAAGGGGAGTTCATCTGCGTCATCGGCCACTCCGGTTGCGGCAAATCCACCCTGCTCGATATGGTCTCCGGCTTTCGCGAGCCCACTACGGGACAGGTGCGGCTGGAATCAGAGCCGATCGTGGAGCCAGGCCCCGATCGCATGGTGGTGTTCCAGAACTATTGCCTGCTCCCCTGGCTGTCGGCTTACGACAACATTGCCCTGGCGGTGAACAACGTCTTTCCTGAGCTCAAGCGCAACGGCCAGGCCAGGGCTCTGGTGGAGAAGCATCTTGCGATGGTGGGCCTAACCGAAGCCGCAGCCAAGAAGCCAGGGAGCCTCTCCGGTGGCATGAAGCAGCGGGTGTCGATCGCCCGGGCCCTGGCCCTGCAACCCAAGGTGCTGGTGCTTGATGAACCGTTCGGCGCCCTTGATCCGATCACCAGGGAGGAGCTCCAGGAAGAGCTGCTCAAGATCTGGGCCGAGCACAAGGTCACCGTTCTGATGATCACCCACGACATCGATGAGGCCCTGTTCCTGGCGGATCGGGTCGTGATGATGACCAATGGACCGGCGGCGAAGATCGGCGAAATCCTTGATCTTCCCTTCCCACAGCCCCGCGATCGCGCCCGGCTGATGGAGCTTCCCGAATACTTTGACTACCGCAACCGCGCCCTTGATTTTCTCTATCGCCGTTTCGCCCACGACGACACGTGAGGACAGCTCTTCCGGCTCATCAGTCCTTCTGCCAGCTTTCAATGGCCGTTGGCCAGACCCTGCTGCTTGATGGCGGCCACGCTGCCGCCACCTCGCCGATGCGGGTCCTCTCCGGCATCCTCCGGGTGTTTCTGCTTGCCTCCTCGGGCCAGGAAATCACGATCGGCTTTCTGCAGCCGGATGATGTCTGCGATGCCCTGACCCTTCGCCGCGATTGGGTTGGCCTCGAAGCCCTCACCCTGGTGCGGATCGAGCGGGTCGAGCGCAGGGAAGAGCTGGGCGATCTCACGGATCTCAGCACCTGGACCCTGGAACTGTTGATGATCCGCCATCACCCCGACACCGAAAAGCGACTGAGGGCGCTGCTGGCGTTGCTGGTGGAGCGGATGGGTCGTCGCAATGGCCTCTGGTACGAGCTGCCGATCCGGATCACCCATGAGCGCCTGGCTGAGTTGATCGGCAACACCCGCGTCACAGTCACCAAGATGTTCACGCGGTTGCGTCAGTCGGGCTTGGTGGACGACCATCCCGCCGGCAGTGGCCCTCCTGTGTTGCGCCTATCGCCTGAGCTGGTGGAGGCGATGCTGCCGATCGGCTGATTCCTAGCCAGCTGTCTCGGCCCGCTCCACCCGCACGGCGGCGGCCTTGAGTTCGGGTTGTTTCGAGATCGGGCAGCCCAGGGCATGCATCAGCCGGTTGGCCTCACAGGCCTGCTCCTGGGCGGCACCCCAGTGCATCGGCAGGAACACGGTGCCCGGGCGAATCCGATCGCTGATCTGCACCTTCACCTTCAGATCGCCGCGGCGGGAGCTCACCCGGGCCAGACCGCCATCGTCGAGGTTGCAGCGCTCGGCGTCAGCCGGGTGGATCTCCAGCAGGGGTTCAGGGTGGCTGCGGCGCACCCGCTCCACATGGACGGTGCGGGTCATGGTGTGCCAGTGGCCGAGGTAGCGCCCCACCGTGAGCACCAGTGGGAAGCCGGTATCCGGCGGCTCCCCCAGCCCCAGGGGTTGCTGGGCCACCAGGCGGGCTTTGCCGTTGGCGGTGGGGTAGACGCCCTGGGTGTGCAGCCGCGCCTGGCCGCCCCCCGCCGCCGTGCCGGCCGGGAAGGGCCACTGCTGGGGTCCGTGCTCGGTCAGCAGGCTGTGGCTGAGACCGCTGTGGTCACAGACCCGCCCAGCGGTGATCGCCGCGAACTCGGCGTAGACCTCAGCTGAGGAGCCGTAGGCGAACTGCTGGCCAAAGCCCAGCCGCCGGCCCACTTCCGCAAAGATGGACCAGTCGGGGCGGGCTTCGCCCGGGGGCTCCCGGAAGGCCTCGGAGAGGGTGACCCGGCGCTCCGAGTTGGTCATCACGCCCACCTTTTCGCTCCACTGGGCGGCAGGTAGCACCAGATGGGCCACCGCTTCGGTTTCGGTGCCGGCGTAGGCCTCGCTCAGCACCACCAGGGGGCAGCGGGCCACAGCCTGGCGCACCCGATCCAGCCAGGGCAGGCTCACCAGCGGGTTGGTGGCCGCCACCCACCACAGGCCCAGCTCGCCGCGTTCCATCGCCTCGATCTGCTCCCACACCGAGAGGCCATCGCGCTCGGAGATCGCGCCTGGGGGGAAGGCCCAGTGCTGCTCGATCTGGGCGCGGTGGCTGGCTTCATGGATCGAGCGGTACCCAGGCAGCAGCGCGGCCAGCCCGCCTGCTTCCCGTCCGCCCATGGCATTGGGCTGCCCGGTGAGCGAGAAGGGTCCGGCGCCGGGTTTGCCGATCTGGCGGCTGACCAGATGCAGGTTGATGATCCCCGCCACGGTGGCGGTGCCCTCCACGCTCTGGTTCACCCCCATCGACCAGAGGCTGAGCACCCCGGAACTGGCGGCCCAGAGCGCCGCCAGTTGCCGCAGCGCCTCTTCCTCGATCCCGCAGAGGGCGCAGACCCTCTCCGGTGTCCAGCCGGCCCAGAGGGCCGCCAGCTCAGAGAAGCCGTCGGCCGTGGCCGCCACCCGCTCAGGGTCAACGGCACCCCTCTCCAGCAGCAGATGACCCACACCGTGCAGCAGCACCAGATCTGTGCCGGGGCGAATGGCCAGGTGCAGGTCGGCCACATCGCTGGTGGCGGTGGCACGGGGATCAATAACGACAAGTTGCAGCGCCTCTTTCTGGCGGCGCTTGCGCTTCAGCAGTCGCTGGAAAAGCACGGGATGGCATTCGGCCGTGTTGGTGCCGATCAGCACCACCGTTTCGGCCAGGTCGAGGTCGTCGTAGCAGCAGGGGGGGCCATCGGAGCCCAGGCTGAGCTTGTAGCCCGACACCGCCGAGCTCATGCACAGCCGTGAATTGGCATCGAAATTGTTCGTGCCCAGGGCCCCTTTGATCAGTTTGTTGGCGACGTAGTAGTCCTCGGTGAGGAACTGGCCGGAGCCGTACATAGCGATGGCGCTGGATCCCCGCTCGGCCTGAATCGCCTGAATTCGCTCCACCAGAATCGTGAAGGCCCGCTCCCAGCTGATCGCCTCAAAGGGTTGGTCGCGCTGTTCGCGCCACAACGGTGTGGTGAGGCGGTTGTGGTGAAGGGTTTCGGTCACGGTGGCCCCCTTCACGCACACCTGGCCGAGGGAGGAGGGATGCTGCCGGTCACCCCGGACGGTCCAGATCGCCTCGGCTTGGGCTGGGGTGTCCGCTGCCGGTGGTTTGAGCTCCAGGCCACAGCCGACCCCGCAGTAGGGGCATTGAGCCTTGGCGGGAGCGGGCACTGGGCAGGTGGTGCAACGGGAGTCGCTCTCCATGCTGACCCATGGGCTGCGTTGGAGACGGGCGAAGTCGGAGTGAGGGCAAGGCCTATGGCGCCAATCAACGAAGCTCATCAATCGCCGGTTGACCCATAAGAAAAATGCCGCGTAAGGTTCGCCCACTGATCCCCGGCCCAAGAGCCTGAACCCTGTGAGCACGAGCATCCCCAATGCCGTCGATCAAATCACCGTCGAGCGGCCACTCGTCCCACCCCCCAGCGTGGTGCCCTGGTACCAGCAGTTCCGCCGTGTCCAGATAGTCCAGTCGCTAGAGGCGATTCAGGATCTGATCGCGGTCTTGCTCTGCGTGGGCCTGTTCTGCGTGATGGTGCTGCAGATGCGCATCCTCTTCTCGACGCTGCTCTCGGCGCCGCAGTTCCACGCGATCACCGCCGACATCCTCTTCATCCTGATCCTGGTGGAATTGTTCCGCCTGCTGATCATTTATCTGCAGGAGCAGCGGGTGTCTATCGGCGTGTCTGTGGAGATCGCGATCGTGTCGGTGCTGCGGGAGGTGATCGTGAACGGTGTGCTGGAAACCGACTGGCACCAGATCCTGGCGGTCTGCATGTTCCTGATCACCATGGCCGTTTTGATGGTGGTGAGGGTCTGGCTGCCGCCCACCTTCGCCGGGGTGGATCCGGAAGCCAAGGTTTCCGAGCGGATGAGGTCGGGGCCCTTCTTTAACCAGTGAGCTGCCAGCCCCTCGGGTGCCCGGTTGGTCTGCTGCTGCTGCATGGCTTCTGCGGCAGCACAGCCACCTTCAGCTCCCTGGAGCCAGCCCTGATCCAGCTCGGCCTCGTGGTGCAGGTGCCGATGCCCTCAATGAGTTGTGAGCCTCCGCCGCTGCGGCCATGAGCTCTTCCGTGATGGCGAGCAAGGAGCCGTGATCGCGACCGTGCTTCAGTTCGTCCATGAGCGGATCAGCCGGCGGCCCGTCGCGCCTTGACCCCAGACCGGAGCCGGCCCCGCTGCGGGCCTGCCTGCTCAGCGGCGGCGACAGCCGGCGCATGGGCACCGACAAGGCCCTGCTGAGCCACCCCAACGGCGGCACATGGCTGGAGCAGGCCCTGCGGCTGCTGGCCGGCCTCGGGGCGCCGCTCACCCTGGTGAGCCGCCATCGCGCCCACGGCCACCTTGCCCGTGAGTTGAACGAGCGGCTCGGGCTGGAGATCGAGGTGCTGCTGGAGCCGCCACCCCGGGAGGGGCCGCTGCTGGCCCTCACCCGGCTGATGGCGCTCCACCCCGGCCAGCGCCTGCTGCTCGCCCCGGTGGACATGCCCCGGCTGGAGCTCGAGAGCCTGCGGGTCCTGGTGGCGGCTGCCGAGGCTGGCTTCGATCCCGACACCATTCATCTGGCCCACGATGGCCGTCGGCTGCAGCCTCTGCTGGGTCTCTATCCGGCCACCCCCTCCAACCGGGCGTCAGCAGAGGCCTTCACCGGCCGGGGCGGGCGCAGCCTGCTGCGCTGGCTCGAGCAGACCCGCTGCGTCAGTGTCGTGGAGCTCGATCCAGCCCAGCTGCTCAATGCCAACACGCCTGGCGATTGCGGGCCAGGGCCAGGCGACGGTTTCAGCGGGTCTGCGCCAGGCTGAGCCCCCGGCAGCCGGCCGCCCAGGCCGGGCAGATGTGGCAGCTCCGACCCCTCCCCTCGATCAACTGGGCCGCCCGCCAGGAGTGTTGCGTCTCTCCCTCACCGCCCGTTGCAACCTTGCCTGCCCCTACTGCTGCCCGGACAGCCATGACCCTCCGGAGCTGCTGACCCAGGCGGAGCGGCTCCGGCTGGTGGGCGCGGCGGCGGAGCTGGGCTTCAGCAGGTTGCGGCTGACCGGCGGTGAGCCCCTGCTGCACATGGGTCTGGAGGAGCTGGTGGCGGCCCTGCGGCCCCTGCGCGGAGCGCGGGACGGCTCAGGTTCGTCGGGGCTGAGCGAGATCGCTCTCACCACCAATGGGGTGTTGCTCAGCGCAGAGCGGGCCCGGGAACTGCGGGCAGCGGGCCTGGATCGGATCACCGTGAGCCTCGATGGCACTGATGGCGCCAGCGTGGCGCGCATGGCGGGCCTCGCCGGTGGGGCAATGGCTGGAGAGGCCGTGCTCGAGAAGGTGCTCAGGGCCCTCGACCATGCCTCTGGCGCTGGTTTCGATCCCGCCAGGGGCGCTCTCAAGCTCAACGCCGTGATCGCCCGCGGCCGCAACGAGGATCAGCTGCTGCTCCTGGCGGAGCTGGCCCGGCAACGGGGAATCGAGCTGCGGCTGATCGAGTTCATGGACGTGGGCAACCGCAACGGCTGGCAGCCGGATCTGGTGCTGCCCGCCGCCGAGATGGTGCGCCGGATCGGCGCCTACTGGCCGCTTGAGCCCCTGGGCCGCCAGGCCCATGGCACGGCCAGCCGCTGGCGCTACCGCGATGGCGGGGGGCATCTCGCCGTGGTGGCTTCGATCTCGGCCCCCTTCTGCGGCGACTGCGACCGGCTCCGCATCACCGCCGACGGTGTGGCTTACACCTGCCTGTTCGCCTCCAGCGGCCTGGATCTCAAGCCCTGGTTGCGCTCGCCTTCAGCCGCTGGGGAGAGCCTGAGCGGGGCCATGCGGAGTCTCTGGGGCCGGCGCCACGACCGTTACAGCGAGGAGCGCGCCGAAGAGCATTCTTCAGGGACCGTCACAATTCAACGCTCCCACGCTGAAATGGCCTATCTGGGGGGGTGATGATTCTTCTGACGCCCATGCGCTCAGCTGTCAATCGCTTTCCTATCCATGCGCCACACGTTTCAGGCCGCGCTCGCCATCTCGGTGATCAGCTTGCCGCTGGCGGCCCTCGCCCTGCCCTTCAAGCCCGATCCCACCTCGTTTGCCATCTATCTCGGCAAGAAAGTGATGGAGGATGGTTCAAGGGTGAACTTCTCCAATTTGAGCGGTTGTGCCGCCAGTGGTAAGGGTCTGAAGGAGGTATACAGCTGCCAGAGCGGCGAGGCTCTGCTCACCACCCCCGCCGGAGCGCGGCGCTCGTGCAAGGCAGTGGTGCGTGACGGCCGCCCGGGCATCGTCTGGACGGCCAATCCGAACGGTGGGGGGTCCTGGCAGGGGAACCTGGAGTGTCCACCACTTCCCGAGACGGGTTCAGGAGCCGGAGAGGCAGTGAAAGCTCAGTGAAGTCTCTGGAACTCCGATTCAAACGAACGTGCTGATGAACTCAGCCACGCTGATCTGCCGGCAGTAGCCCTGGAAGCAGCTCATGGCAGCCCGGTGCCGCTCGGCTGATTCGGCCATGCAGGCATCGATCAGGCAGATCACTTCGTAGCCGCGATCGGCCGCATCCTTGACGGTGTGATCGATGCATTGATCGCTGAGCAAGCCCGCCACCACCAGCTGGGTGATGCCGATGTTGCGCAGCAGGTAATCGAGGCTGGTGGAGTTGAAGGGGGACGAGGAACTCTTCGGCAGCACCAGTTCATCGGGCCAGGGAGCTAGGGCATCGATCACCCGGGCCTCCCAGCTGCCTGGGGCAAAGCCCAGACCGGAGCGTTTGTAGTCGAGGCTGCGGTCGCGGCCGTCGGCGGTGAGGTTGGCGATCACGGTGTGGATCACCTCCAGGCCGCTCGAGCGGGCGTAGCCCAGCGCCTGCTCCAGCCGGGGGAGGACCGTCGCCTGGAAGTGGGCGTCGAAGCCGTGCGGTCGGGAAGGCCGGGGTGGCTGCGGCGGATGCGGCAGCGTGGATGGCTGGATGGCTCCAGCGCTGCCGGTGGGACCGGCCGGTCCGCAGGTGCCGTTCTGGATGTCAACCAGGAGCAGGGCCGTGGGAGCCAAGGGAGCAGGGGCCGCGGCCTCCACCATGGCCTCTGTTACCGAATCGGGCAATGATTCCTGGCCCGTGGCTGCCTTGCCGTGCCGGACCTCCCCAGCGCCACTGCCCAGACCACCGCACTGCTGGAGCGCGGCCTGCGCCGGCTGGCGATCACCTTCGTGAATCACGCCGGATCGGTGCTGGTGAAGGTGGTGCCGCTGGAGCGGTTGGCGCTGGTGGCAAGCCAGGGAGTGGGCTTTTCACCGGTGGCCGATGCCTTCGGGGCCACGGGCCTGATCGATCCGCAGCAGAGCCTGGCCCGCCCTGATGGCGACCTGCGCCTGAAGCCCGATCTCACAGCGCTGCGCCCGCTCGACCCTGCCTCCGGCTGGGCCTGGGCTCCGGGCGTTCGCCATGGCCGCGATGGTGAGGTCTATGCCCTGGATCAGCGCGGCTTCTGCGCCCGGCAGCAGGCGGCTTTCGCGGCTGCCGGCCTGAGCGCCCTGGCCGGTTTCGAGATCGAGTGGATGGTGGGGTTGCCCCAGCCGGTTGGCGGTGCCGGGGGCTGGAGTCCGGCGGTGGTGGGCGGCCCCTACGGCGCTGATCGGCTGGTGCAGGGGTTCGATTACCTCACTGCCGTGGCCGAGGCCCTCGATGCGGCCGAGCTCTCCTGGCTGCAGCTGCACCCGGAGTACGGCGCCGGCCAGTTCGAGCTGGCGCTGGCGCCGGCGCCGCCGCTCGAGGCCGCCGATCGCCTGGTGGCGGCGCGCCTGGTGATCCAGCAGGTGAGCCGTCGCTTTGGCTGGATCTGCAGCTTTGCCCCTGTGGTGACGGCTGATCTGGTGGGCAATGGCGGCCATCTGCACCTGAGCGTGGCGGACCAGGGTGTGCCCCTTCTCGGTGGCGGCACGGGCACCGCTGGCCTCACGGCCCGGGGGGAAGCGCTGCTGGCGGGTCTGCTGGAGCAGCTGCCGGCCCTGATGCCCCTGGCCTGCGCCCTGGCGGTCTCGTACAAGCGGCTGGCACCGGGCCGCTGGGCGGCGCCTTTCCAGGTCTGGGGGGTGGAGAACCGGGAGGCGGCCCTGCGCCTGGTGCCGGCCGGCGGGGGCGAGCCCGGCCACCTGGAGCTCAAAGTGGCCGATCTCAGCGCCAACCCCTATCTGCTGGTGGGGTCTGTGCTGGCGATGGTGCAGAACGCCCTGCAGCAACCCAGGCCCCTGCCGCCGCCGCTTTCGGGCGATCCTGCCGCCGCGTCTGCCGCCGTGGCGCCGCGGCTTCCCCAGACCCTCTCGGAGGCGGTGCGGGCGTTCGAGGCCAGCCCGGTGCTGAGGGAGGCCATGGGGGAGGCTCTGCAGCGCACCGTGGCGGAGTCACGCCAGGCTGAGGTGCGCCGCAGTGATGCCCTCCCCGACGAGGCCTTGATCGCCTCCACCCGCGCCTGGCCCCTAACCGGTCTCTGAGCATGAACGAGCCGAGCCCCACTACCAGCTTGAGTCCAACGACCACGCCAGCCGAAGACCATCTGGCCAGCAGCGCGATCGTTGACTGGCACACACCCATCGTGCGGTCACTGGCGCGGCAACTGGGCGATGGCACCCAGCTGCAGGTTGCCGAGCGTTGCTTCCAGTGGGTCCGCGACCGTGTGCGCCACAGCTTCGACATCGTCGGCGCAGGCCCCACATCCATGGGCACCACCACCGCCGCGATACCAGTGACCTGCACGGCCTCGGAGGTGCTGGAGCAGCGCAGCGGTATCTGCTTCGCCAAAAGCCATCTGCTGGCGGCCCTGTTGCGGGCGAACGGGATCCCGGCTGGCTTCGGGTATCAGCGCCTCTCTCTCAACGACAGCGGTCCGCCCTTCGTCCTGCATGGCTTCAACTGGGTGGCGCTGCCCGGTTTCGGCTGGCATCCACTCGATGCTCGCGGCGATCGCGAGGGAGTGGCGACCCGCTTCGAGCCACCGGCAGTCTCTCTGGCCTACTCCGCGCGCCTCCCCGGCGAGCGCACCGATCCGCAGGTGTTCGCAGAGCCCCTGGCCGTGGTGGTGACGGCCCTGCGCCAGTCCCCGGATTTGGCCGCCCTGCGCCAGTCCCTGCCCGACTGGCAGCCATGAGCCACGCCTGGTGGGTGGTGCACTAGCTGGGGGAGGTGTTCCGCAGCCAAGACGGACGGCATTCTCACCAGCGAGCAGACTCGCCCATGGCGGGAGCCGGCTCGGATCCCGCGCTGATCGCCAGGTGCTCGATGTCCCCTCCCGACCAGGCTGCGGCCCCACCGGCACCGCCGTCCACCCTGCTGCACATCCTGGGGGTGAGCTTCGGGATCGCCGGGGCGGTGGGGGGCACCGTGGGTGCCGGCATCCTGCGCACGCCGGGGCTGGTGACTGCGCAACTGGGCAGCGGCCCGTTGATCGTGGCTGCCTGGGTGGCGGGGGCGCTCTATGCCCTGCTCGGTGCGCTCGCGGTGGCTGAGCTGGGCGCCAGCCTGCCCCGTGCCGGCGGCTGGACCGTGTATGCCCGGCGGGCCCTGGGGGATCAGGCCGGCTTCACCGTGGGCTGGATCGACTGGGTTGGGCACTGCGCCGGCCTGGCCTGGGTGGCCGTGACCATCGGCGACTACACGATCGGTCTGCTGCCGGCCCTGCCTGTGGGCAGCAAGGCGGTGGCCCTGCTGGTGCTCGTGGGCTTCGCCCTGATCCAGCAGCTGGGCCTGGAGGCCGGTAGCCTCAGCCAAAAAATCCTCAGCCTCGGCAAGGCCATCGCCTTCCTGGGCCTGATCACGGCCTGCTTTCTGCATGCCCCTCTCAGAGATCTGGCGGGCCTGGCCGAACCGCTGCTGGATGCCGCCGAGCCCGCAGAGCCGATCGCGGCCTCAGGCATCAGCCTCGGCATCGGCGTGGTGTTCGCCATGCAGGCTGTGATCACCACCTACGACGGTTGGCACAGCCCGATCTATTTCGCCGAGGAATTCGCCGAGCCCAGCTCGGATCTGCCCCGCTCCCTGGTGGGTGGTGTGCTTAGCGTGGCGGGGCTGTATCTGCTGGTGAATCTGGCGCTGTTGCGGCTGCTGCCGGTCTCGCGGATCGCCGGGTCGGTGCTGCCTCTGGCCGATGCGGCCGAGGTGATCTTCGGGGCCTGGAGCGCTCAGCTGATCGTGGTGCTGGCCCTGATCTCCTCGTTCGGGCTCGTCAATGCCGTGGTGATGGGCGCGCCGCGCATCCTCTTCGGCCTCAGCCGCGATGGCCTCTTCCTGCCTCAGTTCGCTGCGGTGAGCGCCAGCGGCACCCCCGTGCTGGGGCTGGTGGTGACCACTGCCAGCGCCGGCCTGCTGGTGATCTTCGGCGATTTCACGATCCTGCTGGGCATTGCCTCCTTTCTCTATGTGCTGCTCTACCTGAGCGGAATCACCGCCCTGGTCCTGCTGCGCTGGCGGGAGCCGGATCTGGAGCGGCCCTTCCGCGATCCGGGCTATCCGATCAGCGCCGCGATCGTGTGGCTGGGTTCCTTCGCCTTCCTGGTCGCCGCCATCCGCAACGACACCGCCAACAGCGCTGGCGCCCTCGGCCTGATCCTGCTCAGCTTTCCCCTGCATCGGCTGACGCGGCGCCTGACGCCATCGCCGCCGGCCTGAGCCCGCCCCGCACCAGCACCGGCACCCGTTTGAAGGCGGGCGTGCCGCTGCGGGGATCCACCGGGGCTCGGATGATCGCATTCACCTCCGGGTAAAACATCAGGGCGGCGCCCTCGCGGATCTCGCCGGGGATGATCTCGATCCCCTCCAGGCTTCCGGCTTCGCCCTGCACTGTCACGCGCTGGTGGGCGCTCAGGCCTGAGCGGGCCAGATCGGCCCGGTTCATCAGGATTGTCTGGCGGTGCGGCATGCCCCGGTAGGAATCGCCCTGCTTGTAGACAACAGTGTTGTGCTGGGAGTAGCTGCGGGCGGTGATCAGGGCCAGCACCAGGCCGGCTTCTCCAGGAGCCAGGCCGCCGAACTGGTCCGGCTCAGGCAGCGTCAGCGCCGGCAGGGGTGTGGGGGCCATCCGTGCTTTCCCTGATGGGGTCGGGAAGCTGGGCCGCTCGAACAGCCGTCCTTCCACACTGAATTCACGCTTCGTGGCATCGATCGTGGCGATCGGGCCGTAGCCGGGCACGGTGCGGGCGATCAGCTGGCGCACATAGACGGGATCCTGCAGGCGGCCCCAGTCGATCGGGTCTGCGCCCATCAGCCGCCGGGCCAGCTCGGCCAGGAAGCCCACCTCGCTGATCAGATCGGCTCGTTTCAGGTGGGTCTGGCCCGGTTCGTTGAGGCGCACGAAGTTGTTGCCCGCTTCGGTGGTGGTGCGGTGCGGTGTTTCGAAGCGGTTGAACACCGGCAGCACCAGGGTCTGGCGGCCCCCGAGCCCATGGAAATGCCCCTGGTTGGGCTTGGTGGCCAGGTACATCACGGTGTCGATACGGCCGAGGGCGCGGCGGGCCTGCTCCGAATCCGGGTTGGCGCCCCAGAGGTTGCCGCCCAGGCAGAGCAGGGTGTCGACCGCACCGGCTTCGGCGGCCCCGATCAGGGCGCGGGTGTCGTAGCCGGGTACGCGACTGAGCGGGCGGCCAAGCAGCGCCTCGAGGGCTGTCTGCATCTCGGCGCGCAGCTTCACCGTGACGCCCATCGAGCCGAAGCCCTGCACGTTGGAGTGACCGCGGATCGGCATCGTGCCAGCTCCGCTCCGGCCGGCGTTGCCGCTCAGCAGGGCCGTGTTGGCGATGGCGTGCACGTTGTTGGTGCCGTTGGCGTGATGGGTGATGCCCATCGCCCAGGCGAACACCACGCCCCTGGCGCGGGCGATCACGGCTGCTGCGTGCTCGATCTCCTCACGGCTGAGGCCACAGCAGGCGGTGATCGCTTCCCAGGCGGTGGCGCGCAGCTGCTCCAGCACCGCCTCGGACCCTTCGGTGTGGGCGGCGAGGAAGTCATGGCGCACGTGGCCGGATTCCAGCAACGCCTTCTGGATCCCCACAAACACGGCCGTGTCGCTGCCCGGTACCGGCTGCAGGAACAGCGAGGCGATCTCCGAACCCCGCAGCATCGATTTGATCGGAAAGGCGGGCGAGCCGAACTTGAGCAGGCCCACCTCCAGCACCGGGTTGATCACGATCACAGCTCCGCCGCGCTCGCGCAGGCGGATCATCTCGTTCATCAGCCGCGGGTGGTTGGCCGGCGCGTTGGAGCCCACCAGCACCACGCAGTCGGACTGCTGCAGGCTCTCCAGGCTCACCATCGAGGTGCCCGAGCCGAAGACCTCGCCCAGCCCCACGGTGGAGGGGGCGTGGCAGAGATCGGAGCAGTCGGCCAGGTTGTTCGAGCCCAGCGCCCGCACCATCAACTGCAGCAGGTAGGCGGCCTCGTTCGAGGAGCGGCCGGAGCTGTAGGAGGCCAGCCGCTCCGGCGGCACCCGGAAAGCAGCTTCAGCCAGCTCGAAGACGTCGTCCCAGCCGAGGCGCTCATAGTGGCTGCGGCCCTCGCGCAGGATCAGCGGATGGCTGAGGCGCCCGAGCCGATCGGCCTCCAGGGAGCTCAGGCGCTGGAGCTCGTTGATACTGCGGCCGGAGAAGACGGATTCCGGCACCGCCGCCTGCAGTTCGGCGCTGATCGCCTCGACGCTCTTGAGGCAGCGCTGCAGCGGCTCACCCAGCTCATCGACGAAGCCGCCGTTCTGACCGCCGGTGCCCCAGGCGCAGGAGAGGCAGGCGCTCTTGTGCAGCAGGGTCTGCCACAGCAGCGGGCCGCGGGGGGAGAGGGTGGCTTTGGCCCAGCCGTCGATCACGGGCCAGCCGCCGCCCAGGCTGGGGGTGCCGCTGGATCCGGGCGGTTCTGCCTTCACGATGCTCGCTGCGACGGCCACTCGTTCAGGATGGCGCGCCCCTCCGCCCATAGGGCCCAGTCGTGGGTTTCGGCTTGTTGCCGCCGATACGATCAGGGCTCAGCTGCTGGATCCGGCATCCCCCCAGTCGCAGCGCACCGAAGCCAGATCCTCTACGGCTGCGCCGGCACGTTCCTGGGCCAGTCGGGGCTGTTCATCGATCTGCCCTCCCTTCCGCTCCTGGCGCGCGACTTTCAGGTGAGCGCCGCTGGCAGTCAGGAGTCGATCACCGCCTACGCGTTGGGCTATGGCTTCTCGCAGTTGGTCTGGGGCCCGCTCTCCGATCGCTGGGGACGCCGTCCCACGGCCCTCACGGGGCTCGCTCTGTTCAGCCTGGCCAGCCTGCTGCTGGTGGTGGTCTCGGGCTTTGCTCCATTCCTGATCATGCGCCTGATTCAGGGCATCGGCGCCGGCTGCGGCACCTCGGTGTCACGGGCCTGCCTGCGCGATGTCTTCAGCGACCGGCTGCTGACCCGGGCCATGTCTTTCGTTGCCATGAGCTACGCCGTGGCTCTTGGCCTGGCGCCCTTTCTGGGCGGACTGATCGCCCGGGTGGCTCCGTGGCGAGTTGATTTTCTGCTGCTGGCGCTAATGGGGGCGGTCACGGCCGCGGTGCTCTCCAGAGGGCTCAAGGAAGTCCGCCGCCTGGCCCCGGCGGAGCGGCGAGCAGGGGTGCGCCTGGGCGAGATCGCCTTGGGCTATGGCCGCCTGGCCCGTGATTCCCGCTTCCTGGTGCCCACCTTGATTGCCACCTTCGGCACCGGACTGATGGTGGTCTACGGCGCGGTCAGTCCGTTTGATTTCGAGAAGGGATTTGGCTTCAGCCCGTCTCAGTTCGGTGCCATCTCCCTCAGCCTGAGCGTGCCTTATCTGGTGGGCGCCGCCATCGTGAGCCGCTGGGTGATGGGCCTGGGCCAGGAGCGGTTGCTGCGCGGCGGGCTCGGCGCCGTGCTGGCCGGTGCGGGCTTGATGCTGGTGCTGGGGTTGGCGGGCCGCTTCGATGCCGCTTCCCTGCTGCTGCCGATGCTCGTTGTCACGCTGGGCGCCGGCCTCCTGGTTCCGATCGGCCTGGCCATGCCGATGCAGGCGTTCCCCGCCCAGGCCGGACAGGCCACGGCGCTGACGGGCCTCCTGCAGCAGGAGGGAACGGGCCTGCTGGTGGCCATGGCTGCGGGAATCTCCGCCACTTCCATGGTTCCCCTGGCGGCGGCCCTGCTGGTGCTCGGAGGAATCCTGGCCATGCTGGTGCGCGCTTACGGCCGCCTTGCCCCCAGTCGATGACCGGGCCCCTGCCACGGCTTCAGGCTGGCCGGTGCGGGGATTCGCTCAGCCGCGGCAGCAGCTGCACCAGATTGCAGGGGCGGGTGCCCGCGTCGAGCTGGGCGCGGATCAGGCGGTCCCAGGCCGTGGTGACGGCATCGAGGGAGCCCGGCAGCACGAAGATCACGGTGCCGTTGGCCACGCCGGCCAGGGCTCGGCTCTGCAGGGTGCTGGTGCCGATCGACTCGAAGGAGAGCACGCGGAAGAGCTCACCGAAGCCCTCGATCGTCTTGTCGAGCAGGGGGGCGACGGCTTCAGGACTGCCGTCGCGGCCGGTGAGGCCGGTGCCGCCGGTGCTGATCACCACCTGCACGGCGGCAGCGGCGATCCAGCCGCTGATCACGGCGCGGATGGCGTAGCGGTCGTCGGGCACCAGGCGCCTCTCGATCAGCCGGTGACCGGCCGTCTCCAGCCGCTCCTGCAGGACGTCCCCGGAAGGATCGCCGCTGGACGGGTCGGCGCTGCGCCGGTCGGAGACCGTGAGCAGGGCGATGGCGAGGCTCAAGACCGGAGAACGCGGCTAGACGCTCATTGTGATCGGCCTCCCCACCTGCAGCGGCGGGGAAGAGCCCTGCTGCCCTACAGCTGAATCGCCGGCAGCTGGCTCGACTGCCAGCGCCCTTCGGCCTTTTCGCTCACCAGCGGCGTGAGGCTGATCCGCAGCGGGGTGCCCTCCGCCACGTCGACGCGCAGGGCGGAGTAGGCGCGGCGCAGGCTGGAGCCGCGGCCGCTGCGGCCCACGAACAGCCGTGAGCGGGCAATGACGCGATCAGCGCCGGGTGGCCCCTCACGCAGCTCCTCACCCTCCGGCCGCTGCCGCCGCAGGCTGTAACCGCTGCCGCCGCAGATCACCCAGGGAATGCCGGCATCGCCATGGCCGGTGTCCTCCACCTGAACCACCTCGAGGCAGTGGGCATGGCCGCTGAAGGCCAGATCGAGCAGGGGCCTGCCGGCCGGGCGATCGCCCAGGGCGGCGGCCACGCGATCGAGTACGCGGCGCAACTGGGCGCGCACGGCCAGGGTCTGCCCCTGATCCCACTTGGTGGCTTCGGTGACGAAGGGTGGATGGTGCAGCACCAGCAGGCGGCCGCGCACCGCTGGGTTGCGCCAGGAGGCGATCAGGGCCGCGGCGAACCAGTCGAGCTGGGCGTCGTCGAGCTCCGGCGCCCGGCCAGTGCGTGCCCGGACCCCGCTGGCCAGCTGCTTGTCGATGTCGCGGATCTGCTCGTCGAGTTGCTCCGCCTTGGCGGCCCGATCCTCCCGGGCCTCCACCTCGTTGTCGCCGGGGTCGCGGACGAGATCGCTCAGCAGGGCCAGGCGCTCGGCTGCGAGAGAGCGGCGGCGGCGGTTCAGGGCATCATCGCGGCGGGTCGCTTCTGCAAGGTCGGCAGGATCGGGCGGCAGGGGCTGGTTGAAGGTGTTGGAGTCGAGCGCGAACAGATCGATGCCGGCCCAGCGCATGGCGTAGTAGCGGTTGGGCAGACGGGTGTAGGCACCGGGGCGGTAGAGCAGGCAGCGTGCCCCGTCGACCACGGCGCTGCGGGTGCGCATGAGATGGGCACTGAGGCGAGCCTCCGGCACCGCGTCGAGCATGTCGAGGAAGGCGCGCGACCAGGCCTGACCCACGAAGGAGCCGTGCCAGCCCACGTCGAGGTCGATCCAGGAACGCAGCAGTCGGCGCGGCGGCGCCGTGAGGCCGGCGAGCAGACTGAGCGGCAGGGGGAGGTCGTAATAGTCGTGGTTGCCGAGCACCGGCAGGAACGGCACCCTGAAAACCAGCTGGTCGTAGCGGAGACGGCGCCAGGCATCGCCCCCCACGAGCCACTCTCGGTAGGGGCGGATGAAGTTGTCGCGGTACTGCTCGCTGGAGCCCGTCAGGTAGACGACGTCGCCGGTGTGGAGCAGAAAGCGGGCATCGGCCCCATGGCTGAGCAGCAGCTCGGCCACCTGGCGCTGGGGACTGCTGCGGCGGTGGCGCCCGGTGCCGCTGTCGCCAAGTACCAGGAAGGAGAAGGCCTCGGGGGTGCCCGGATCCCCCTCGATCGCCAGGCGGCAGGGATCGATACCGTGGCGGGCGAATTCGGGATGGCCCCAACGCACCCGCGCCGCCATGCGGCGGATCTTGGTGGCGATGCCCGCCTCGGAGGCGAGATTCACGGAAGCGGCAGCGGGGCGAACACCGTGAGGGCGCCGGGCAGGCAAGTGAAGGTGACGGGATCGGCCTCCAGCATTTCGCCATCGATCACCAGCTTCTGGGGTGGATCGGTGGTGATCGTGATCTGTCGAGCGCGCAGGCAGAGCAGGTCGGGATGGGTGGTGGGCGACTGCACCACGGCGGAGGCGAGCAGGGAGGCCAGGGCGTTGAAGCCCTGGAGGCGGGTGGTGGGGGAGGCAATGGTGACCTCGAGCAGACCGTCGTCGGGGATCACCTGGCCAAACCCCTGGGCCAGCACGGAGGTGGCGGGCGCCACATTCGCCACGGTGATGGCGGCGGCCTGCACCACGGTGAGGGCGCCGTCGATCTCGACGCGGGCCTGGAAGGGCTGCTGGGCCACGAGCTGCTGGGCGCCGGCGAGCACGTAGGCGATGGGACCCAGCATGGTCTTGAGCTCCCGGGTGGCGCGATCCACCATCCCGGCCTCGAAGCCGAGGCCGGCCAGCAGGATCATCGGCACGTCGTTGCAGCGGGCGGCGTCGACCACATGGGTATGGCCCGCCAGGATGGTGTCGCAGGCGCCGATCAGGTCGGTGGGGATGCCGAGCGCCGCAGCGAAGGCGTTGGCGGTGCCGCGGGGGATCACGCCCAAAACAATGCCGGTGTCGGCCACTGCTCCCGCCACGGCCGAAACGGTGCCGTCGCCGCCGCAGGCCACGATCATCACGTCGCCGGGATCGCCGGCTGGCCGCGCCTGCAGGATGTCGACGAGTTCGCGCGTCTGCTCGGCCGGATCGAGATCAGGACGTGTGAGCAGCACGGTGATCAGCAGCTGCGGCTCGAGGATCGAGCGGATCAGGGCCAGATCGGCATTGGGATCCCCCTGGCCGGCCACCGGATTGAAGAGGAGATAGGCCATGCGTCCATGGGCCAGGCCGCGCAGGGCCAGGTCGGCGCTGGCCGCGTTGAGCGCCAGGGGCACTCCGGCCAGGTCGCAGGCGCGGAGCAACAGCGCCGGATCGGGGGTTGAGCCCGGCGGCTCACAGGGGTCAGCGAAAGCGATCACCGCCACCACCTCGCCGGCGAGTACACGCGCGGCGGCCATGATGTCGCCCCCGTCAGCCAGGGCGGGGAGCTCGGCGAGCGGAAGATCGCCAGCTGGGACAAGCTCGCGCAGGCGGCGGGCGAGTTCGGCGGTGGCGAGCAGAGGAAGGCCGGCCAGGGATCGGCCATGCCGATCCAGCCAGAAGACCAGCTCCTCCTCGCGCGAAGCGCTCGCCAGCAACAACAGTGCGTGGGCCATTAAGAGTCAAGCTACGGCGGCGTGCAGGTGAGAGGATCCCTTCGATGGCTCAACGCTTGTGCAAGTTGATGTAATCACTGTGGCAGCGAAATCTGATCTGGACGCACTGCCTCTAACGCCCGCTCTTACGCCCCGGCAGCTTGAGTAAATAGTGCAGCTTCGACCTTTGGCTTGGACGTCCGAAGTCAACGAACAAGAAGCTGCCGGTTTCGATAAGATATGGCACTGAAGTTCTTGGCTATTTCAAGGCTTCTGGCGCCGGCTGGCCGGCTTGGATGGATGAGGCTTTGAAAGAGTACGTTGAGACACTTCCTGTATGGAATGCGAAGGAGCCCTGGCTATCAAGGGCAGATTAAGCGAACAAACATAGATCGAATGTCAAGATCCAGCGGACAGGAGAGCAAATGCTTGCAGATTGCATGGAACTACTGCTTGCCGTTCACGCAGGATGTGATCTTGCGTTAGTCGTCATGTATCGAAGCTGATACCTCTGTTCTGCACCCCGGTAAGCTCTCGAGCACAACAGCACCTCCACTATGAAGACAAGGGGCACATTCATGGGCGAGTGCGCGGTCGTCTCGCTGCTTGCCGTCTCCACATCTCTGCTCGCGTGGCAACCCTCCGCGCAAGCGTGCTCCAGGATTTTGTGGAATGACAACGGGCTCGCAGTCGTTGTCGGCCGAACCATGGACTGGCCCCAATCCACCCAACCCGCACTCACCGTCTTGCCACGAGGCATGAAGCGCGACGGTGGTCGCGCCGGTGCAGAGCTGGTCGTGAGTGAAAATCCGGCCCAGTGGACCTCCAAGTACGGCAGCCTTGTCACGACGATCTACGGGATTGGTACGGCTGACGGGCTTAACGAGCGCGGCCTCGGCGCCCACATGCTCTATCTCAATGCAACCGACTTCGGTCCCCGTGACACGGGCAAACCCGGTATTCAAGCCGGACTGTGGGCGCAGTTTCTGCTCGACAATGCAGCCACCGTCAAGGAAGCACTCGCGCTGCTTGACACAGTCCAGGTCGTGATGGTCGAGACGCAAGGTCACAAGGCCAACGTCCACCTCGCGATCGAGGATGCCAGCGGTGACTCCGCAATCATCGAGTTCGTACAAGGTAAGAAGGTCGTGCACCATGGTCGCCAGTACCGGATCATGACCAACGATCCGACCTACGAGGAGCAGCTCGTGCTCCTGAAGAAGCAGGATTTCTCGAAGCCGAGCAGCACCATGCCATTGCCCGGCAATGTCAACCCTGCCGACCGCTTCCAACGTGCTGCTTACTACTCAGCGATGTTGCCTAAGCCGACCAGCGAACGCGAGGCCGTGGCGTCCATCCTGGCGATTGCGCGCAATGTTTCGGTTCCGTTCGGTGCTCCCTATAAGGGCTTCGGCATTTACAACACTGAGTATCGTACCGCGATGAATCTTACCGATAGACGCTATTTCTTTGAGCTGACGACAGCCCCCAACGTGATCTGGGCCGACCTCACAAAGTTCAAGCTGACACCTGGCTCTCCCGTGATGATCGTCAATCCTGACAATATTGCGCTTTCTGGTGATGTCACCGGTAAGTTCCAGCCAGCTACCAAAGCACCGTTCTGAGGGCCTGCCGACCTTCAGGTCGAATACCTCAATCGATCTCGCGACAATGCCAATTACTGTTCTCCAACAGGACATTGGGAGTCCACGACAGGCGACAAATTCAAATATATGATCCATGGATCATTCCAGGATAATCTCCATATCCCTTCCTGCAATGATGCTGATCAACTCACTTGCGGCCATGCAGCAGCTGTGCGCATAGCCTATATGGCGAGAGTTCTGATCGAATCACTCCAGCTTTGATTGTCTTCGTACAGACCCAGAGCAAGCTCACTGAAGGTGTATTGACCAAAGCTCGATCAAAGTCGCGATGCAATCGGCTGTGACTACATGGCAGGCAGACCATCCTCATGCCGGCCAGCTGCTTACGTAGAACAAGGCCTCTCATCCTTCGAGAACGGCTTCACGCTCCTTCACGGTCTCTTGCCCCAAGCCTGAATACGATCGGGTGATCCGCTGGAGAGCCATGGCCATCACTGTTCTGCGCAGAGGCTCCCAGGGCCCCGAAGTTGTCGATCTCCAATACCTTCTGCACTTTCGTAGCCCAGTGTCCGTCGCTGTACTGGGTGGCTTTGATGGCGATTTCGGCCCGAAGACCGAGCAGGCCGTTCGCGACTTTCAGGCCAATCGAGGGATCACGGTGGATGGTGTCGTGGGTGCTCAGACCTGGGGATCACTGGCTCCCAAGCCCTCCGGCCCTCCCACCTGGCCCCGGCTGCCTGGCGAATTTCTGCGTCAGGGAGATCAGGGGCGCGACGTGCTGCGGCTCCAGCAGGGCCTGAATCGCCAGGGTTTCGACGCCGGTCCGGAGGAAGGCATCTTCGGTCCACGCACGAAGGCGGCTGTGATTCGTAGCCAGAGCTCCGGCGTGCCGGTCTCCAATCAGGAGGGAGTGCTCGGCCCCCTCACCTGGGGGTCGAGCATCGCCGATTGAACCGTCTCCACTTGTCAAGCGAGCTGCCGGATCTGGGCTGCTGCAGCGCAGTGGTGAGCGCGAGGAACTCCCTTGCTTACGACACGCCGCGTACCTACCACCAGTCTGACTGCGACTGCGACTGCGACTGAGGCTTCTCTCTGGTGGAAGACCTTCAGGTTTTGTTGTCCTGCAAGACATTCCTGAAGTTGCAATAATCACTTGACCAAATGCCTGGCGATATGTAATATCAAGTTATTGGCGAGCTAATGAAAATGGGTTACGTTCCGTTGTTTGTTCATGTTCTGCTTTAGAGACTCCACTTCTGAGCGCTTTCTTCGTGTCAGCGTTTTGAGCGATTGGCGCGCTCGGAGCTATTCACTTTCTGCCACGCCAGGCCAGTTGTTGTGAGTTATTGAATCACTTTCCACTAGGCGATTATGGTTGATGCGGCCAGTCCCAGTCGGCTCTATATCCTGCTCATCAGTGTGCATGGATTGATTCGAGGCAAGGATCTCGAGCTCGGCCGTGATGCCGACACGGGTGGCCAAACGAAATACGTGGTGGAGCTGGCCAAGGCCCTTGCCATCCAGGAAGGTGTCGAGCGGGTGGATCTGGTCACACGCCTGATTGTTGATGATCATGTCAGCCCCGACTATGCAATTCCGATTGAAAAGCTGGCTGAGAACCTTCAGATTATTAGGGTCAAGGCAGGCCCGAATGACTATCTGCCCAAGGAGCAGCTCTGGCCCCACATGGACAGCTTTGCTGACCACCTCTCCACATGGTTGGCGGAGCAGCACAGGATGCCGGATGTGGTTCACACCCATTACGCTGATGCAGGCTACGTGGGCGTGCGGCTCTCTAATCTCACAGGTTTGCCACTGATTCATACGGGCCACTCCCTCGGTCGCGACAAATATCGGCGCTTGCTCGCCGTTGGTATGGGCATAGATCAGATCGAGCAGCGCTATCACATGCAAGCGCGGATCAGCGCTGAGGAAGAAACGCTCAGCTGCGCCGATTTGGTGATCACCAGTACGCGCAACGAAATTGAAAGCCAATACGAGCTCTACGACTACTACACACCTGAGAAGATGGCAGTGATCCCGCCGGGTACTGACCTCCAGCAGTTTCATCCGCCCAGCCAGGGTCAGTCTTCGGCTGTCACATCGTTTCAGGGCATCCTCAGCCAGTTCCTGCGCAATCCAGACAAGCCGATGATTTTGGCACTCTCGCGGCCAGATGAACGCAAGAACATTGTCTCGTTGCTGGAGGCCTATGGCCAGAGCCGTCGTTTGCAGGAGTTGGCGAATCTGGTGATTGTGGCTGGGAATCGTGATGACATCCGTGAGCTTAATGAAGGCGCCCAGTTGGTATTGACGGAACTGCTCTGCGTCATTGATTTTTTCGAGCTGTATGGGCATGTGGCTCTGCCTAAGCATCACAGCGCTGAGGAGGTGCCCGAGATCTATCGCCTGGCGGCGGCCTCCAGGGGGGTGTTCGTCAATCCAGCCCTGACTGAACCATTCGGTCTAACCCTGCTCGAGGCCGCCGCCAGCGGACTGCCGCTGGTGGCCACTGAGAATGGTGGACCGGTAGACATCATCGGCAATTGCCGCAATGGCTTGCTGGTGGACCCACTCAGCCGCGAGGCCATCGCTGAAGCCATCCTCTCCATCCTGGACAAGCCCAGGTGCTGGGATGATTTTTCCGGCAATGGACTGAGAAACATCGCCCGCTTTTATTCCTGGGAAGCCCACGCCAAGGCTTATCTGGCCATGCTTCAGCCGGTGGTGTCGAAGCCGAAGCCGCTGGCCCAGCCAGCAGCGACCCATCAGTTCAGCAGTTATAGGAATCGGGCTCTGTTCACGTCCATCGACAACACCTTGATGGGTGATGCTGAGGCTCTTGACCAGTTCGCCAAGGTAGTTCGCACCCATCGCCGCCAATTTCTGTTCGGGATCGCCACAGGCCGGAGGCTTGATGCCGTTCTGACTATCCTCAAACGCAACAATATCCCCGCTCCCGATGTGCTGATCACCAGCCTGGGAACGGAGATCTATTACACCTCTGAGCTGTTTGCGGATATTGCCTGGAGCCATCACATTGATCACTCCTGGACCCCACAGGTTCTACGCCGGGTGCTGGAGTCGCTGCCGGGGCTGTCCCCCCAGCCCAAGGCTGAACAAAGTCGCTTCAAGGTGTCGTACTACTACGACTCCGAGCTGGCGCCCTCTCTCGACGATATTCATGCCCTGCTGCGTCAGCAGGAGCTTTCGGTCAATGCCACTCTCTCCTTCGGGCAATACCTTGATGTTGTTCCGGCCCGGGCATCCAAGGGTCAGGCGTTGCGCTATGTCGCCAATCAGTACAACATTCCGCTTGAGCGAACCCTGGTCACTGGTGGATCCGGCGGAGACGCAGACATGCTCCGTGGCAATACCTTGGGGGTGGTGGTTTCTAATCGGCACCAGGAAGAGCTCTCCAATCTCAGCGAGAATGAGCAGGTTTATTTTGCCAACGGAGCCCATGCCTGGGGCATCCTCGAAGCGATCAGGCATTACGGCTTCTTCTGATGATCATTTCTTGGAGCGGGACTGAACGGGACTGATTGGGTCCTGATTCACGGAGCTTGAATGGACCAAATCATCCCCTCAGCCATGACACGACTGCTGCTTTGCACAGATCTGGATCGCACCCTTCTCCCAAACGGAGAGGCGCCGGAGTCGCCGGGAGTCCGCGATCGCTTTGCGGCAGTGGTGGCCCGGCCTGAATTGACCCTGGCCTATGTCTCAGGTCGCGATCTGATGCTGGTGGAGCAGGCGATTGAGCAGTATGGGATCCCCAGGCCTGATTGGGTGATCAGTGATGTTGGCAGTCGGATGTATCACTGGCAGCTACAAGGGGGATGGCTGGAGTCGATGGCCTGGCAAATGGAGATTGCCTGCGACTGGCCAGGGCTGAGCAGTTGGGACATCTTGGAGGCCTTCACCTCCATTGAGGGCCCCATCCTGCAGGGGCAGGATCGCCAGAGCAAGTACAAGCTCAGTTACTTTCTGCCCCTGGGTGTTGATCTGGTCAGCCTGCGTCAGGTGATGGAGGCTCGGCTCATGGAGCTGCAGGCTCGCTCCAGCTGGATCTACAGTTTTGATGAACAGGCTCAGATGGGTCTGCTTGATATCCTGCCTGAACGGGCTACCAAGTTGCATGCTGTTGAGTTCCTGATGCATCAGCTGGGACTGGGGAGCGACAGCACGGTTTTCGCTGGAGACAGCGGCAATGATCTCCCGATTCTGGTGAGCTCCGTTCCCTCTGTTCTTGTGGCCAATGCCCACCCTGATGTGCTCAAACAGGCCCACGAAGCCTCCAGGCAGCGGGGTACAAGCCAGCAACTATATTTGGCCCAAGGCCACTCTCTGGCGATGAATGGCAATTACAGCGCCGGAATTCTTGAAGGTCTTGTGCACTTTCATCCCCACACTAAGACCTGGATCACGTAGGGCCAATCGTTGGGCCCGGGCTGCGTTTCTCGTCGGGCGGCTCCCTGGTCGACATTGCTGATTGACCTCTGACAGTTCAGCTCAAAAAGCCATCAGCCGAACCCCCGCAGTGTGGGCTGTGCGGAGTTCTGAGCAGGTGTTCGTTATCGCCGACTTCCACGATCTACCCCGCAGCTCGAGCTTGAAAGCTACAACCGCTACGGCATCAACCCGTGAGCGAAGTGCTGTGATCTATATAGCGGCACCAGCCCCTCCCAGCATGATGGGAGTATCGCTCTTCGTGGTGGTCAGTTCTACTGGCTGAGTGAGATCTGAGCCATCCCAGAGGCTTGCATCTCTGCCCTCAGTCCAGCAGGCGCACAGGATCTCCCACACTCATTTCGCCGGGCTCGCTCACGCTCAAGCGAATGCCGGCCACCACGTTGTTGTGGCGCGCTGTGGCCCGCAGAATCTCCAGGTTCTCCGGCAGGTCACCCTGGCTGAGGGTGGTCACGACGCAGCGCGGGCAGCCATCGCTCACCTGCAGGCGCAGGGTCTCTCCCACCATCAGGCTGCGCCCGATCCACGACTCCTCCACGAAGCCGCTGGCACCCGGTTCCGGGCGGATCAGCAGGTTGGGGCGGAAGCGCTCAACAGCGAAATCCAGCTGGGGCTCCAGCTGTCGCAGCCGCTCCAGGCTTGCGGTGCTGATGGCATGGACTGGGCAGGAATCGAAAAAGGTGCCGCTTGGAAGCACAAGTTCATTGACCACATCCTGAAAAGCCCGCTCCTGCACCGGTGGCCAGTACTGATCGAGGCTGGCCCCCTCCGGCGCTTGATCCAGCAGGCTCACCTGCCGTCCCAGGCGTTGGGAGAGCCAGCTGTTCACGTCTGGATCGCTGCTGAGCACGCTGGCGCGCTCTGCTCCCACCTCCCCTTCGGCGGGAGCCGTGATCGTCACACCTGTTGGGCCCGAGGCTGGATCGGCCGATTCCAGGCAGCGGGCCATGTAGCCAAGCAGGTTGTGCCAGAGCCTTGGATTCTTGGCGCTGGCCACCCGGCCGGTTGCATGGTCCCAGAGGGCGTAGCCCCGGTCGCCGAGGAGGCCTGACGGCCCCACTTTCGCCACCTTGAGAGGTTCGCCCAGCATCGATTTCACCGGGTAGCGCCACAGCGCCTCAACCCGTCCCACCACCTCTCCGGCCGCTTGCTCCGCCATCGTCGCCGCTGTGTCTGCGTGCATCAGCATTCCAGCCGTCGCCAGTCGCGGGCGGGGTTCAGGGCACACCTTTTGCGTTGCGTCCGCTTCGGCGGATCACTCCTCCAGGGCCACCAGGTCGCGCAGTTGTCCGGGATCGAGGCCTCCGAGCCACTCCTCGCCGCTGCCGACGATGTCTTCCGCCAGACGGGCCTTCTCGCGGATCATGCGGTCGATCTTCTCCTCCACCGAGCCGCTGGTGATGAACTTGTGCACCATCACCCGGTTGGTCTGGCCGATGCGGTAGGCCCGGTCGGTGGCCTGGTTCTCCACCGCCGGATTCCACCAGCGGTCGATGTGGAACACGTGGCTGGCCCGGGTGAGATTGAGGCCCACGCCGCCTGCCTTGAGCGAGAGCAGGAACAGCTGCGGCCCACGGGGGTCGTCCTGGAAGCGATCCACCATCGCCTGGCGTTCGGCCTTGCTGGTGCTGCCATATAGAAAGGGAACCTCCTGGTGGAAGCGCTGCTGCAGGTGGGCCTGAAGCAGGTGGCCCCATTCGGCGAACTGGGTGAACAGAAGTGCGCGGTCGCCGGCCGCAATCACCTCCTCCACGATTTCCTCGAGTCGCTGCAATTTGGCCGAACGGGCGCTGAAGCCGGCCCCCACCTCGCCTTCCTTCAGCATCAGGGCCGGATGGTTGCAGACCTGCTTGAGCTTGGTGAGCAGCCCCAGCACCTGGCCGTGTTTCTGGCCAAGCGGAGCCCGCGCGATCGCATCGAGCGTCTCTTCCACGGTGCGGCGGTAGAGCTTGACCTGCTCGGGGGAGAGTCCCACCCACTCGCTCAGTTCCACCTTCTCGGGCAGGTCGGAGATGATCGAGCGGTCGGTCTTGAGGCGCCTGAGGATGAACGGGCCCACCCGGGCCTTGAGGTCGCGCACCGAGGCCATGTCGCCGTAGCGCTCGATCGGCAGGCGGTAGCGCTGACGGAAGAACTCCTCCTCCCCAAGCACCTTGGGGTTGAGAAAGTCCATCAGGGCCCAGAGCTCGCTCACCCGGTTCTCCACCGGGGTGCCGGTGAGGGCGATGCGGAAGCGGCTCTGCTTGAGCGGGCGTGCCAGCTCCCGGGCCGCCTGCGACTGGCGCGCCGAGGAATTCTTGATCGCCTGAGCCTCATCGATCACCACCCCCTGCCAATCGAGGCTGCCCAGCAACTCGATGTCGCGCTGCAGCAGGCCGTAGCTGGTGAGCACCAGATCCACGCCTTCCAGCTTTTTGTTGAGGGCGGCGACAGTGGAGGGCCGGCGGGGGCCGTAGTGCTCCAGCACGTTCAGTTCCGGGGTGAAGGCCTTCGCTTCCCGCAGCCAGTTGGTGAGCACCGAGGTGGGGGCCACCAGCAGCACGGGCCGCTTCAGTTCCTGCTCCGCCTTGAGGTGCTGCAGGAATGCCAGCAGCTGGATCGTCTTGCCCAGGCCCATGTCGTCGGCCAGGCAGGCCCCCTGATCGAAGCGGTGCAGGAAGGCCAGCCAGCCAAGGCCACGTTCCTGGTAAGGCCTCAGCTGGCCGGCGAAGCCTTCGGGAGCCGGCAGGGGATCAGGGGCTTTCTGCTGGTGGTACTGCTCCAGCACTGCCTTCAGCCTCGGGCCGGCCGTGAAGCGATGCACCGGCAGCCGCTGCAGGGTCTCCCCCTCGTTGCCTGTCAGGCGCAGGGCGTCATCGAGGCTGAGAACCGGATCAAGGGCGCAGAACTTTTCGGCATTGCGCAGATCACCTGGCCGCAGCTCGATCCAGGCCCCCTTGTGCTGCACGAGCGGGCTGCGCTTGCCCGCCAGCCTCTCAAGGTCGCGCAGGGTGAGCGTGACGCCGCCGATCATCAGCTCCCAGCTCGACTGCAGGCTTTCACCGAGGCTGAAACCGCGGGAGCGCTCCGGCAGATCGGCCTCGATCGAGAGGCCGAGCCGGCTGGCCAGGCCGCCGCTGAGGCTAGGGGGCAGCACCACGCCGACGCCCACATCGCGCAGTTTCACAGCGGCGGTGCGCACCAGCACGAAGGCTTCGGCCGGGGTGAGCTCCATCCGCTCCGGTGTGGCCGTGTCCAGACCCCGCTCGATCGGCTCGAACGCCTGCAGGGCGCGCCCCAGTCCCTCCAGCAGCAGTTCACCGGGCTGCTGTAGTTCGGTCTCACCCAGCTGCAGGCAGCCGGCCCCGGCGGCCCAGACCCCGGCGGCGGGCAGCAGCAGGCTGGGGTCGGCCTCGGCCTGCAGGCTGAAGCGCAGGGGCCAGAGCTCCTCTCCCTCGCCGGGGGTGTCGAGCTCAAGGCAGGCACGGGCCGGCTCCACCCGCCCGGCCACCGCTTCGCGCCAGTGGTGGGTGGCCACCTGCAGGCGCTCGCAGTCGTCGTTGCCCAGGTCGAGGCGGCCATCCCCGGGGCCGAGGGCCCGCTGCCAAGCCGCGAGCAGTGGATCCAGCCCTGCCTCGGTGGGGATGAAGCCCGCACGCATGCGGGCATCCACCAGGTGGGTGAGGATCGAAGCCAGCCGCCGCCGGCCGGACCCCGGCCGCCAGCACGCCATCGCCACACCGGCCTCCCCCTGGCCCGGCTCCAGAGCCGCCACCGCCACCTGGGGCAGACGCGAAGCCAGATCCTCCAGCCGGCGCCGGTCGTCTTCGCGGTTGATCAGGGGCAGCCAGCGGGCGCGGCCTTCCTCCACCTGGGGCAGCAGCCGGCCCCGGGCCAGCAAACTCAGCGACCAGCGCTGCAGGTGGCTCCACCAGCGCAGGTCATCGGCCAGGTCGGGATGGTCGCCCGAGAGGGGCAGGCGCCCCAGCCAGAGGGTGGCGGCGCCGGGCTCCAGCCACCAGCCCTCCACCCGCCAGGGCCACCACTCCACCGATTTCGGCAGCGGCTCGCCTGCCTGCAGGGGCAGGCCGCTCCAGCTGCTGCTGTCGGTTTTCTTTTTGCCCCTGGCTGTCTGCCGGCGGCTGGGCAGACAGAGGGTGGCTCCGGCCGGACGGAAATCCTCAGTCCAGAGGTCCGCTTCTTCCAGCCAGGCGCCCAGGTCGTCCTGATCGAGGCTGAGGGGGTGCAGGGGCGGCTCGCTGCCTGGGGCCTGGGGTTCCGCCACCCGCCAGGTGTCTGCCCAGAGCAGCAAGCCCGGGCGGTAGCCGCCCCCTAGGGCGGGCACGGCGGCGGTGTCGGCCGACAGCCAAGTGGCGTGCAGCAGGCTCATTGCCGCTGGGCTCGCTCAGACCAGATGTGGCGTCGCATCGTGAACACCGGCAGCAACCACGGACATTGACCACGGACATCGCCTCGGCTCGCGTGAGCGTGGCGACTCCCAGTGCACTCTGCCGGATGACGCGCCCCCAGGCCCCAACTCACGGCCGCAGAGGCGGCAGCAAGCGCTGCAGGGCCTGGAGCAACATGGCGCTGCCTGCCAGGGGCAGCCAGAGCGGCAGCCAGACCAGGAGCAGCTCCAGCGCCAGCCCTGGCAGCAGGCGCAGCCCTCCCTGGTCCAGGAGCTCCGCCAAGGCCGGCAGCTCGGGGCTGGTGCCGAGGCTGCGGATGCCGCAGACCGCCCCCACCAGACCCGCCTGCAGGTGGCTGTCGTCGGGATCCACTCGCTGCAGGTGAAAGGCCAGCAGGCCGTAGAAGAAGCCACACCCCCCCGCCCGCAGGGCCGGTCCCAGTCCCAGGACCAGCGCCAGTGCCATGGCGGTGGCGCCCGCCAGCAGGGCCCAGGCGATCGACTGCAGGCGCAGCTGGGCGCGGTGGTCGGTTGGGGCTGTCAGGGCGGGCACGGGGACAGCGCGGATCGGGGAGGGCCTGTGCTGGGCGATCATGCCCTCTCCAGGGTTGATTTGCCGCGTCCGGCCATGGCTGCCACCTCATCCAGCCGCTCCGAGCGGCGCTCATGCCCCCACAGCGGTGCTGAGATCCGCGAGGCCTTCCTGGCCTTCTACGAAGCCCGGGGGCATCGGCGCATGGCCAGCGCCTCGCTGGTGCCCGATGACCCCACGGTGCTGCTCACCATCGCCGGCATGCTGCCCTTCAAACCGGTGTTCCTGGGGCAGGCCGAGCGCCCGGCACCGCGGGCCACCAGCAGCCAGAAGTGCATCCGCACCAACGACATCGAGAACGTGGGCCGCACGGCCCGGCATCACACGTTTTTCGAGATGCTGGGCAACTTCTCCTTCGGCGACTACTTCAAGACCGAGGCGATGACCTGGGCCTGGGAGCTCGTCACCACGGTGTTCGGCCTCGATCCGAAGCACCTTGTGGTGAGCGTCTTTCGCGACGACGAGGAGGCTGCGGCGATCTGGCGCGACAAGGTGGGGGTCGATCCCCGGCGGATCGTGCGCCTGGGGGAGGCCGATAACTTCTGGGTGTCAGGCCCCACCGGCCCCTGTGGCCCCTGCTCCGAGATCTACTACGACTTCCACCCCGAGCTGGGCGATGAGCCTCTCGATCTGGAGGACGACAGTCGCTTCATCGAGTTCTACAACCTGGTGTTCATGCAGTTCAATCGCGACGCCGAGGGCAACCTCACGCCGCTGGAGAACCAGAACATCGACACCGGCATGGGCCTCGAGCGCATGGCCCAGATCCTGCAGGGGGCGGCGAACAACTACGAAACCGACCTCATCTACCCCCTGATCGAAACCGCTGCCACCCTGGCGGGGGTCAACTACCGCCAGCTCGACGCCCGCGGCCAGACCTCACTGAAGGTGATCGGCGACCACAGCCGCGCCATCACCCAGCTGATCGCCGATGGGGTGAACGCCTCGAATCTGGGCCGGGGTTACATCCTGCGGCGCCTGCTTAGGCGGGTGGTGCGCCATGGCCGCCTGCTGGGTATCACCACACCCTTCCTCACGGCGATGGGGGAGGCGGCGATCGCCTTGATGGTGGATGCCTATCCCCAGCTGGTGGAGCGGCGCGAGACGATCACGGCCGAGCTGGCCCGGGAGGAGGCGAGGTTCCTCGAAACCCTCGAGCGCGGCGAGAAGCTGCTCGCAGATGTGCTCTCCGAAGGGCCGAGCCAGATCAGCGGTGAGCAGGCCTTCGAGCTTTACGACACCTACGGCTTCCCCCTGGAGCTCACTGAGGAGATCGCCGAGGAGCACGGGCTGGCGGTCGACCTGGCCGGTTTCGAGGCCGCGATGGAGGCCCAGCGCCAACGGGCCAAAGCCGCGGCGGTCCGCCTTGATCTCACCCTGCAGGGGGCGATCGAGGCCATGGCCGAGCAGTTGCCAGCCACTGATTTCCGCGGTTACGAGGCCCTGGAGCATCCCAGCCAGGTGATGGCCCTGGTGGTGAACGGGGAGCCGGCCCAGGGAGCCCGGGCAGGGGATGCCGTGCAGATCGTGCTGGATTCCACCCCGTTCTACGGCGAATCCGGCGGCCAGATCGGCGATCGTGGTGTGCTGGCTGGTGGCGTGCCTGGGGCTGGCCCCGAGGCCGGTGTGATCGTGCGGATCGAGGCGGTCAGCCACCAGCGCAAGCTGATCGTTCATCACGGCCGGATCGAGCGGGGCGAGCTTGCCCTGGGCGACATGCTCACCGCCCTGGTGGACCGCGCCTGCCGCCGCAGGGTCCAGGCCCATCACACCGCCACCCATCTGCTGCAGGCGGCCCTGAAGCAACTGGTGGATCCCTCGATCGCCCAGGCCGGTTCCCTGGTGGATTTCGAGCGGCTGCGCTTCGACTTTCACTGCCCCCATGCCATCAGCCCCGAGGATCTGGAGCGGATCGAGGAACTGATCAACGGCTGGATCAGCGACGCCCACGCTCTGGAGGTACACGAGATGGAGCTGGAGCGGGCCCGCTCGGCGGGAGCTGTGGCCATGTTCGGCGAAAAGTACGGGGATACGGTGCGCGTCGTGGATGTCCCTGGGGTGTCGATGGAGCTCTGTGGTGGCACCCATGTGGCCAACACCGCCGAGATCGGTCTGTTCCGGATCGTGAGCGAGAGCGGAGTGGCCGCCGGCATCCGTCGCATCGAGGCGGTGGCCGGTCCGGCGGTTCTCGATTACCTCAAGGAGCGCGACACCGTGGTGCGAGCCCTTGGAGATCGCTTCAAAGTGCAGCCCGGGGAGATCCTCGAGCGGGTGAGCAGCCTCCAGGACGAGCTGAGGGCCAGTGCCAGGGCCCTGGCGACGGCCCGCTCCGAGCTGGCTCTGGCCAGGGCCTCGGCTCTGGCCGCCGGCGCCCGGGAAGTGGGGAGGTTCCGGGTGCTGGCGGCGCGGCTGGATGGGGTGGAGGGTGCCGCCCTGCAGACCGCCGCCCTGCAACTCCAGGACGGACTGGGCTCGGCTGGGGCGGTGGTGTTGGGCGGCCTGCCAGCCCCTGAGGAGCCTGGCAAATTGGTGCTGGTGGCAGCCTTTGGCGCCGAGGTGATCGCTGCCGGGCCGAAAGCCGGCAGCTTCATCGCCGCGGTGGCGAAGCGTTGCGGCGGCGGCGGTGGCGGTCGTCCCCAGCTGGCCCAGGCGGGCGGGCGCGATGCCGCCGCCCTCGACCCGGCTCTGGAGCAGGCCCGCGCTGACCTGATCACCCAGCTCTCGTGATCGACCCCGCGTAGCGCTCGCTACAGACCGACCGCCTGGCTGGGGATTGGTATCAATGCCATGCGGCATCCCCTGACCCGCTGGATCCTGATCGCATGATTGAGCCCCCCGGTAGTACCGCAGATGTGATTCAGGGGCTGCTCGCGGATCTCCATCGGCGCTATTCACTGCTGGAAGATGGGGCCCCTGCTGATTACATTCCGGAGCTGGCCAAGGCTAATCCTTCAGATTTCGGTGTTGCGATCACCACTGTTGATGGTCGCGTCTATGAGGTGGGCGATACACGTAAACCATTCACAATTCAGTCGATCTCCAAGCCATTTGCCTATGGCCTTGCGCTGAAGTTATTCTCAGATGAGCATATGGCTACGAAGGTGGGGGTGGAGCCATCCGGGGATGCCTTCAACGCCATCAGCCTTGATCAGAAGTCGGGCCGTCCCCGCAATCCGATGATCAATGCGGGTGCGATCGCCACCACGGCGCAGATCTGGAGCCATGACCCGTATCAGGCCGAAGCCCTGATGCTCGACTTCTTCAGTGAACTGGCCGGGCGGCGCCTCAGCATCGATCAGGCGGTGTTTCAGTCGGAACGTGCCACCGGCCACCGCAACCGGGCGATCGGCCACCTGCTGCGCAATTTCGAAATCATCGAGGATGACCCTGAGGAGTCCCTCGACCTGTATTTCAAGCAGTGCTCGATCATCGTCACCTGCCACGATCTGGCGGTGATGGCCGCCACCCTGGCCTGCCAGGGTCATAACCCCTTCACCGGCGCCCGGCCGCTCACCCCCGAGATCACTGTGCGCATGCTGGCCCTTATGGCTACCTGCGGCACCTACGACTTTGCCGGTCAATGGCTCTATGACGTGGGTATGCCGGCCAAGAGCGGCGTGGGTGGGGGCGTGCTGGCGGTGGTGCCCGGCCGGCTCGGCATCGCTACCTATTCACCGCCGCTCGACGAGCTGGGCAACAGCGTGCGCGGCATTGCGGTCTGCAACGAGCTCTCCGACAGCCTCGGCCTCAGCCTCTTCAATCAATATCCCCAGACCAGTTCCACGATCCGGCGCTCCTACAAAGGCTCCCAGCGCCAGTCGAGGCGCTGGCGTGCGACGAATCAGGCCAGGTTGTTGCAGGAGCGGCGTGACGCGATCCGGATCGTGCATACCCAGGGAGTGCTCGATTTCGCCGCAATCGAGAGGCTGCTCTCCGAGCTCAGCGAAATCATGACTGACGCCTGGATTCTGGTGCTGGATGTGGCCCACGTCACGGAGCTTCCGAAGGAATCCGAGGGGCTGTTCCTGAATGAGCTCACGGCTCTTCGGCGCAGGGGAGTGATCGTGCTGTTGGCCCGTGCCCGCCATCTCAGCCTTCCCCACACGCTCAGTGTGGCCGGGGGGGTGGAGGAGATGCCCCAGTTCGAGCAACTGGATCAGGCACTCGAATGGGCCGAAGATCTGCTGCTGGATTTAACCAAAGGAGAAGATCGTGATCCTCCTTTCAGTTCGGAGATTGATCAGACACTCGGTTTTCTGGGCATGTTGCAACCTGCCCACCGCCAGACCCTGGCCGATCTGATGCAGTGCCGCAGCTTTGCCAAGGGGGACCATGTGATCAAGAAAGGCGATTCAGGGCATGAGCTTTTTCTGGTCCGGGAGGGACGCTTCACCATCACCGTCGAACTTCGCGGCAGTGACGGGCAGGTCTATGAATCGCGCCTGGCCACCTTTGAGCCGGGGATGTGCTTCGGGGAGATCGCCTTTCTCTCCGGCACACCTCGCACAGCGAACGTGACAGCTGATCTCGACGGCAGCTGCTGGGTGCTGGAGCGCCACGATTTCGATAACCTGCGCCAGTGGGAACCTGATGCCGTCACTGAATTACTGCTGGCCCTCACCCGTGATCTGGGCACCAAGCTCGCTCTAACCAGCTATCAGCTCACATTGATGGAACATCTGTGAAGCCCTTGCGCCCATGACCCCTCGAGCGATCACCTGGATCCGGCGCTACGGGGTGTTCGTGGCCTGGGCCGGCGCCTGTGCCCTCGGCTACGGACTCTTCTCCGACGTTTATGAGCGCTGGCAGCTGGATCTTTCCTCCCGCACCCAGGAGCTGCGCGGTCCACGCAAGCCTCCGTCCGGGGTGGTGATCGTCGGCATTGACGACTACAGCCTCGTGCAGGGGCAGAACGCCGACCTCAGCCAGGACAAGGAGCTGCGCCGCCTGGCGAACTGGCCGTGGCCGCGGGCGATCTACGACAGGGTGCTGGATCGACTCTTCTCCGCCGGTGCCCGGGTGGTGGGCTTCGACCTTCTCTTCGATGCCCCCAGCAGCCACGGCGCCGAGGATGATGCGGCCCTGGCCGCGGCCTTGCGCCGCTATAGCGGCCGGGTGGTGCTGGGGGCCCAGGTGTTCGAGAGCCGCGGACGGGTCGGTGGGCTCACCCTCAGCGCCGCCATGCCTTTCCTCAGCGAGGCTGCGGGGCCCCGCAGCTCGGGGCTGCTCAATGGTCTGCAGGATCCCGATGGCTATATCCGCCTTCGTCCCAGCACCTATGCCGAGCAGCTGCGGACCTCAGGGATGCTGGATGTGCCGGCCGGACTCTCCAGCCAGCTGATCGCCAAGGGCCGACTGGCGGAGATCCCGACGCCGCCGATCTTCTCCAACTGGCGTCCTCTGGTGGACCCATATGGTCCGCCCCGCACTATCCCGACGATCCCGATCTGGGAGGTGCTGGAGTCGGGCAGCTTCGCCCGACTCCAGGAACAGGGCGCCTTCCGCGATCAGGTGGTGTTGATCGGACCCACCGCCAGCGTGCTTCAGGACATCCACCGGACAGCCTTTGCTGGCGCCGAGGGCATGCCTGGCGTCGAGATTCACGCCGCTGAGATTGCCAACCGGCTGGAGGGCCGGGCCCTCTACATCCCCCCCACGGCCTGGTATGTGGCCCCCTTGCTGGGGCTGGGGGTACTGGCTCTGGGACTGGCCAGCGCCCGGGCCGAAAAGCCACAGGTTCGCCTTGGAGCTCTGGCGCTGCTGGCTGGAGCCATGGTGCTTGTGGGACTGATCATGCTGAGCAGCACCGGGGCCGGCATCGGCTTGCTCGGTATCTCCGTTCTTACCCTGGCCACCGGGTTGGTGAGTGCCGGCGACGCCACGGTGCGGCTGCAGTGGAACCGGCTGCGGCTGCGCCGGATGCTGGAGCGCTATCTCTCACCGGCGGTGGCGGCCCAGATCGCCAGCCAGCCGGAGGAAGCCGATGAACTGCTGGGGGGCAAGGTGTCGGAGGTGGTGGTGTTCATCTGCGACGTGCGTGGCTTCACCCGGCGCAGCACCCAGATGAGTCTGGAGGGCAAAGCCAGCGAGTTGGTGCTGCAACTCAATGAGTACTTTGCTGTTGTCGTTGATACCCTTCAGCGCAAGGGAGCGATCATCGACAAGTACATGGGTGATGCGGTTCTGGCCGTCTTTGGAGTGCCCCTGAGCCGAGGGATGGCGGTGGAGGTGCAGTCGGCGCTGGAGGCGATTCTGGAGCTTCAGGACCAGATGGTGGCCCTGAACCAACGCTGGGCCACCCAGGGCAAGGACCCCTGGGAGCAGGTGATGATCCTGAGCGCGGGGCCTGTGATCAGCGGCAACATCGGCTGCGCCTCGCGGATGGATTACACCGTGATCGGTGACACTGTGAACATGGCCAGCCGACTGGAGGGCGTCGCCAAGCAGTCGGGACGCGACATCATTCTCAGTCGTGTGGTGGGAGAGAAAGCCGCCCCCGAATGGGCCCTGGATCGGGTGGGTGAATTCGAGATCCGAGGACAGGGCGCCCAGGAGGTGTTCACGATGAAGCCGAGGGACTATTATGAGTAGAAGCGGGGTTAGCCTGAACCTGACCGCTTTTGTCCAGGTTTCATGAACCACCGCCTCGTTGGAACGTTTGCAGGCCTGCTTCAACTTGGCCTGATGCAAGCCGTGCTGATGGCGCCCGCCGGCCCGATCCAAGCGGCGGCTTTCGAGCAGGCCACTATCAAGCGGCTGGTGGATGGTCGCGAGGTTTACATCGACGGCAAGACCGCCAGTGTGAGTCAAGTCGCTCGCTCCGGTCAGCAGGTGCGCACAGGCAAGAGCCGGGCAGAGTTGCTCTTCGATCAACGCGCCACTGGTTTTCTGGGTCGCTCCAGTGTGATTACCCTTGGCAACACCTGCTTTCGCCTCAACAAGGGTGCCGTGCTGGTGAGTGGTCCCCAGAAGGCTTGCCTTGGCACCAAGGTGCTGGGGGTGAAGGGCACCACCTTCGTCCTCACTCGCGCCGACGACGGCCTTTTCGATTTCGTGGTGCTTGAGGGACAGGGGTACGTGGGCCCTGAGGATGGCTACGAGGAGAAGCAGGAGTCCTCTACTTCCGCCTCTGGGGGGGCAGTAGCCGGCGATCCCTCGGGCAACACCACATACGTCTGCGCCTGTGAGGTGGCTCGTTTCACCCCAGATGGCGAGTTCGTGAGCCAGGGCAAGCTCAGCCGCAGCCAGTACGAGTCCCTGTTGAGCCGGCACACCACAGGCCAGAGCGACCTTCCCAAAAGCGCTGCTATCAAGGACGCCTTCTCCCAGTGCTACAGCGCCAGCTGATCACTTTCGATCGCCCCGCGACCCTGGCTTTCAGGTGACGCTCAGAGGGTGAACGTCTCGAAGAGCTGTTTCATGCGCTTGAGCAGCTGATTCTCGTGCTGCTTCACCTTCTCCCGCTCCATCCCATCCAGTTCGCCCCGGCGCTTGCTCACCAGGTGGGCCAGCTGGTTCATCAGCGGTGGATTCTGCTGCAGCAAGGGACCAAGGCTGGGGCGTGACACCTCCAGCAGCACGCATTCCTCCAGGGCCCGAACAGTGGCACTGCGGTTGGTGTCTGTGAGCATGGACATCTCTCCGAAGACATCGCCAGGTTTGAGGCAGGCGACCTGGAACGGTTCATCGTTGTCTTGGTCCTTGAGCACCTCCACCTGCCCCTGCACCACCTGGAAGAGGGAATCGCCGCGGTTGCCCTCACGAACAACCACTTCCCCCGGGGCGAAGCGTAGACAGCTGGTGGTCGTGGCCAGTTGCAGCATCTCCTCCTCGCTCAGGTCGCCGAAGAGTGGGTTGCGGCTGAGCAGGTTGCAACGCTCCTGCAAGCTGAGCTGCTCGGGATGTCCGGAGTCGAGGATGACGCGCTTCGGACGCAGCTCCCGAACCGGATAGGGCACGCTCTGGCCGGCACGCTCCAGGCTGAACCAGATCTGCTCAAGTAGCTCACTGCGCAGGTCGAGCATGTCTCCCAGGTTCCCTGGCTGCTGGAAGGCCAGGAGGTCGTAGGTGATGGCACTGTCGGCAAAAGCCTGCACCCGTACCGCTGGCGAGGGCTGCTTGAGCACCCGGGGATGTTTCTCCAGAACATCCAGCAGCAACTGTCTGGCTCTTGATGGCGGCAGCGAATAATCGAGCCCGAGGTTGAAGCGGTTGCCCATGGCCCCAAAGGCCACGTAATTGCGCACCACCACTTCAGTGACCTTGGTGTTGGGCACCACTACCAGAGCACCTGTGAGGTCGCGCAGGCAGGTGTCGCGCCAGTTGATCGATACCACCACACCCAGGGTCCCATCGCCAAGGTCGAGGAAATCCCCAACGGAGAAAACATCATCGAACTGGAGCTCAAGGCCGGCGAAGAGATCTTTGAGTGGCTCCTGCGCGGCCAGGCCCAGCATGGCGGTGAGCACAGCAGAGGTGGTGACCAGGCTGACGAGATTGAAGCGGGCCTGCTCCTGGACCACGATCACCGTGGCCACTGTGCCTCCACCGAGCATCAGCAACTGCAGCAGAATCTGGGCCGGTTCTTTCCTCAGACGCAGCGCAGCAGGCAGCTCCAGGAATCCCCAGAGAGCCATGCGGATGCCCAGATAGCTGAACATCAATTCGTCGAGGGTGGAGATCCAGGCCTGATATTGGGCAGGCAGAACGATCAGCGGCAGGGTGCGTACCACTGACCAGCTCAGAATCGCCAGGGTCGCCAGCTGGATTGGCAGCTTTGGCAGGCGCAGCCGCCTGATCAGGAGCTGCAGAGGCAACAGCAGGACCATCAAGACGATGGCGGTGAGCCACACCTCCAGCACGGGCATTCTTTGGTTCAGCAGTCAAACGAAGCAGGCCACCCAGTCCATAGCCCGGCAGGCCCACGTCGCAGGATAGGGGTGACGGGCAGAGCTGCTCTTATCACGCCAGCCACTGTCAGGCTTGGATTGTCCCTGCCCTCTGCCATCGAGAGCCCATGGTTCGTCCTTTTCGCCCCATGGGGGCGCTGCCACTGGCCCTGATGCTGCTCCACCTCGCCCCGCCGGCTGCAGCCCAGCAGGTGCAGTTGCGCTGCGATGGAACCCTGCTCGAAGCCCGCGGCAATGCCGAGCAGAAGCGCACGATCGAGGTGCTCAAGCTGTCCCTGGAGCTCTCAGCTGAGGCTGCCTCGGCGGACGGGGCCCTGGGCGAGCTGCAGCGGCGCCTGGCAGCCGTACGCCAGGCCCTTCAGCGCCTTCAGGTGAAGGAGCTGGCGGTGAGTTCGCCCTCCAGCTGGCAGAGACCCGTGAGCCCAAACCGTCCTGCTGCGGCGGAGGCCAGTCTTCAGGTGAGCGGCGAGCTGGCTCCGGCGCAGCTGCAGGCCCTGGTCCGAGAGGTGGGTGCGCTGCCAGGGGTGCGCCTCAACCCGGTGTCGGCGCAGGCGGATCAAACCAGCGACACCACTGTGCGCCGCCGGCTGCTGCGGCTGGCCTACCAGGATGCGCTGCTCCAGGCCAGAGAGCTGGCCGAGACCATTGGCCTGGGGACACCAACGCCCCTGGAGGTTCAGATCGAGGGCGGGTTCCGGCCGGTCCAGGCCAGGGCGATGGCGGCTGACGCCGTCCCGGCTTTCGATGCCGCTGAACTGCCGGCGCCCACGGATCGGCTCGGGATGGTGGTGCGGTTCTGTGCCCGCTGAAGGCCTCTCCAGGGCCAAGGGTGACCATGCACCCCATCGCCATCGACCTTGAGGCGGCATGCTTGATGTATCTCTGATCACGGTGATGTCATCAGACGGCGCCCAGGCCATCTCAGGCTTCGGGCTGTTTGCCTTGCTGGCCATGGGCCACTTCGTCGCCGACTTCGGTCTTCAGAGTGATCGGATGGCCGTGGAGAAGTGCCCGGGGAAAGATCACACTCTTCCCTGGCCCTGGTGGCTGCTCGCCCATTCGGGCATCCATGCCTTCGTCGTGACCTGGCTCACTGGTGTGGTCTGGCTCGGTCTGGCCGAGTGGGGGATTCACGCACTGATCGATTACGGCAAGTGCCGTCACCGCTATGGACTTGGGGTCGATCAAGTCCTGCACATGGCCTGCAAAGTGGTCTGGGTGCTGATCCTGGTCAGCCTCGCTCCTCTGGGCTCAGGGGGTCTGCTGCAGGCTTTCCCCCGCTGAGCGGTATCAGCCCGTTGAGTCCGGTGGCTCGCTGTAGCGGCCGTGGCCGATTGCCAGCAACCGATCCATCGCTTTGCTCAGGCAGTAATTGAGGGGTTCGATCTCGGTTGCCAGCCTGCCCAGTTGGTCGGTGTCACCCCGCTCGCTGGCGGCGATGCCATCGAGCAGCAGGCCGATCACCTGATTGCTGCGCATGCAGCGCTGGCTCACCAGCGCCAGCATCTCCATGGCGAGGTCGATATCGAAGAGCAGGGTCTTGAGAAAGTTGTCGCCGCTCACCTCCACCAGCTCGGCGGGGCCCTCCACAACCCGCACATCGGCGGAGTGCTGACCTGAGCCAAACAGCCCCATCTCCCCCAGCAATTCCTCGGCCTCAATCACGGCGAGGGTGTGTGGCTCGGCTTCGATCAGCCGGATCTGGATCGCCACCTTGCCTCTGGTGAGCAGCATCAGGCTGTCAGCCGTCTGACCCTGCCGCATCACCAGCTCCCCCACGTCGGCATGGCGATGCACTGGGGCCAGCTCCTCGTGATGAATGTCGAGCAGCAGTTTCATCCGCTCCCTCACCACCTTCAGCTGCGGTTCGTCTCCCCACATGGTGCGCTCCGCTCATGTCTGAAGGTAGGTGCTCTGGCGCAGGCTGCTCTGCAGATGGGCCATCAGCCTGCCGGCGCCAGTCACCGTGAGGGTGCCGCGGTTAATGGCGGCTTCACTGGCCACCCGCAGACGCTCAAGCAGGGCCTCAGGATCGTGTTCCATCGCTTTGAGCACATCCGCGTTGCTGTTGCCCCGCACCACATGGTCGACCCGATAGCGGCCGTTGGCACCCAGACGGATATGGACCGCATTGGTGCTGCCGAAAAGGTTATGCAGATTGCCCATCACTTCCTGGTAGGCACCGCCAAGAAACAGGCCGATCCAGTAGGGCTCACCCTCGCGAAGTTCATGCAGTTCCAGCAGCGGTTTGGCCTGTCCGGGGCCGATGAAGCGAGCCAGCTTGCCGTCCGAATCGCAGGTGAGGTCGGCAAAGCTGCCCAGGCGGCTGGGGCGCTCATTGAGCCGGTGGATCGGCATTACCGGAAAGAGTTGATCGATCGCCCAGGTGTCCGGAGCGGAGCGGAAGATCGAGAGGTTGGCGTAGTACGTGCCCGCCAGCGCTGCCTGCAAGGCCTTGAGATCGTCGGGAATGGGGGTATTTGAGCTCCAGTTCTCCAGCTGAGCGGCGATCGCCTGGCAGCAGGCCCAGTAGAGCTGCTCGGCCGCCCCCCGCTCGGTGAGGCTGAGGTAGCCAAGCCGGAAGGCGGAGAGTGCGTCCTGCTTGAACTTGATGGCGTCGTTCCAGCCCTCCTGCAGGTGGTCGGCGTGGCCTGGGGCATCGAGGACGGTGGCCTGGATCGAGGCCAGGGTGTCGCGCAGGTTGCGCACGATCAGCGGTTCCACCTCCTGCGGCGCCGGCTCCTCCCCCTGCACCCCCCCGCTGCCGAGCACATCAAAGATGAGCACGCTGAAGTGGCTGGCGATTGCACGGCCGCTCTCGCTCACCAGGGTGGGCAGCGGCACCGAGCGGGGTTCGCAGCACTCCCGCACCGTGGCCACCACGTCGTTGGCGTAGTTCTGCAGGGAGTAGTTGGTGGAGGCGGCGGTGGCGGTGCGGCTGCCGTCGTAGTCGATGCCGAGGCCGCCGCCAACATCGAGATAGCCCATCGGCGCCCCGAGCTCGGCCAGCTGCACGTAGATCTGGCCCGCCTCCTGCAGGGCGTCCTTGAGCACGGCGATGTCGTTGATCTGGCTGCCCACGTGGAAGTGGAGCAGGCGCAGCTCGCTGAGCAGATCTGCCTGGCGCAGGGCCTCGACCGTGGCGAGCAGATCCGGCACAGAAAGCCCGAACTTGGCGCGCTCACCAACCGAGCTGCCCCAGCGGCCGGTGCTGCGGCTGGCCAGCTTGGCGCGCACGCCGATCAGGGGAGCGGCCCCAAGATCCCGGCTGGCACGGATGATCCTCTCCACCTCGTCGGGCTGCTCGATCACCACCACCGGCTGGCGGCCCAGCTGTCGGGCCAGGATCGCCGTTTCGATGTAGCGCTGGTCCTTGTAGCCGTTGCAGATCAGCAGGGCCTCGGGGTCCTCCACCAGGGAGAGCGCGATCAGCAGCTCCGCCTTGCTGCCGGCCTCCAGGCCGAAATGCCACTGGCGGCCGCTCTCCACCAGCTGCTCCACCACGTGGCGCTGCTGGTTGCACTTCACCGGGAACACCCCCTGATAGCGGCCGGCGTAGCCGTACTGGGCGATCGCCCGCTCGAAGGCGGCATGGAGCCGCTCCAGCCGGTCCTCGAGGATGTCGTCGAAGCGGATCAGCAGCGGCAGGGAGAGGTCGCGGCTCTGCAGGCCCTCCACCAGGTCGACCAGATCGAGGGAACCACCGCGATCCCCACGGGGCTGCACCATCACATGACCGCGACTGTTGGCGCTGAAATAGGGCTCACCCCATCCCTCCAACCCGTACAGCCGCGTGCTGTCGGCCACGCTCCAGGGGGCGGAATCACCGGGGAGCGCTCCCGGCGGGCGGGTCGGGTCGGCGAGCACCATCGGAGCCTGGGTTGCGGCGAAGCCTGTCGGTGGGAATCTAGGCGGGATGGCGCTGCCAGACTGGGGCCATGGCCTTACCGCATGCCCACACCTATGGGCTGCACCACTTTGCGGCCGATCGCCAATCTTTGATCATGAGCCAGGGAGGGCCATGCCGGCGCTCCAGGATTCCGCGGCGTTGCGGAGGCCCATGATCGGTTCAACAAGGTGCTCCAACTCCTGCTGGAGCAAGTCGTCGGCCAGCTCCGGCCGGCGCAGATCCGGCAGCGGGCCAGTCCGCTCGCCGCGCTCCAGCGCCGAGGCGAGGGCCGTGAGCGTGGTCAGCATCTCGTCCCGCAGGGGCCGAACGCTGACCGGTGCCGGGCTGCCATCGAACTGGCGGGCACCGCTCCCCAGCACCAGGAGGGCGTCGATCAGACGCTGGCTGTGCAGCAGAAAAGCCATCAATGGCAGCGCCATCGGCCGGTGCGAAGCCTTCTCGCTGAGATACCGCTGGATCGAGACCTGGGCGTTGCCCATCGCCAGGCGCACGGCGGCAGGAGTGGTCGGCGGCCCGGTGCTTGTTCGTGGGGGCTCCAGAACCCGATCCAGCACCTCCGAAACAAACTGGGCATTGCAGCGCAGGCTGGCCGCCAGTCGGGCCGGCAGCTGCTCCCGTTCCCAGCGGGGCAGGATCAGGTGGATGGCGGCCAGGGCCAGGACGGCGCCGATCAGGGTGTTGGCGATCCGCCACAGGGCCAGGCTCCAGTCACCGGGTTGGGCAATGTCCTTGTAGAGAACGATCCAGGGGGTGAGGAAGAAGACGAACAGCCCGTAGTTCACCGGCAGAATCGCCATCATCACCAGCGTGAGCGGCACCAGCAGCAGCACGATCGCGAGGGGATGGGGGAAGAGGGTGGCCAGCACGATCGCCAGGATCCCGCCCAGCACCGTGCCCAGCACCCGCTGGCTGGTGCGCGTGAGGCTCTCACCCGCCGAGGGCCGCAGGATCACCGACACGGTCAACGTGATCCAGTAGCCGATCGGCAGCGCGAACAGGGTATAGATGCTCACCGCAACGGCCGAGGCGACTCCGAACCGAAGACCGTGGCGGAACACGCTCGAGTCGAGCGTGAGGTTTGCGCCAAGAGTTCTCCAGCCCTGGGCCACCGCAACCCGCACTGCGTCATTGGGGCGGCGCAGCTGAGTCGATCTGCGGTTGAGCGCTGCCGCAGGAATGGCTTCGCCGACCTGGGCGAGGGTGGTGATCCAGTGGACCTGGCTGAGCTGGGCCTGCTGGAGCGCGGCGATTGGTGCAGGGAACCGATCGATCGCGGCAGCGATCCGTCGGGCCTCGATCACAAGTTCCTGGCACGGGGGCAAGCCGGCGCGCCCCAGCAGCGCCTGTTCCAACTGACGCAGCGCCGCGACACCGTGCCGATTGAGCCCATTGATCCGGGGCCGGAGCTGGGGGGCTTCCCGCCCCGGTACCCCCGCCAGCAGGTTGCCCATTGCCGCACTGGTCACGAACAGCGCGTCGGCGGACTCGATCAGGCGGGTGAAGGCCCCATCGGCCGGACTGTCTCCGAGGCGGCCGCTGCGGGTATCCGCCAGGGTCGCCCGGGCGGTGGCGAGGGCGGTGCGGACCCGGAGTTTGCCCTGGAAGAGCTGGTCCTCAGCGGCTGGAATCCCGCCGCTCCCCGGGCAGGCCTGGCTGAAGAAATCGGCGATCGCCCGCAGGACATCAGCGGTCGCGAGCCGGACGGGCCGGTAGGGCCGGAGCGGCCAGATGGCCACCGCCAGCAGGGTGGCCCAGGCCCCCCCGGCCAGGTAGAGCAGGGAGAAGGACAGGGCCTTGGCAGGGTCGGGGCCGGCCAGATTGATTCCGATCAGGAAGCACCAGGCCGTCACCAGGCCGATCAGGGCACCGGCATTGCCGTAGAGCGAGAGCAGACCGCAGCCCAGCCCGACGGCGAACATGGCCGGCACGCACAGCCAGGGCCAGGTGGCCAGTCCGATCCCCCCGCCAAGCGCCACGGCGCCCAGCAGGGAAGCGCAAGCCATCGCCGTTGCCCTGGTGCGGTAGGCACCGCCCGTGTCGGCCATGTTCACGTAGAGCCCACCCAAAGCCATCCAGATCAGGGCGGGCTCATGCAGCAGCGCGGTCGCCAGCAGAGGCATCACGCTGGCCACGGTGGTGCGCAGGCCGAGCCGGAGGTTGGGCCCGATCCTCGGGGCCGCCAGCCAGGCAGCGGGCAATGCTGGCGCTGCAGGCATCGACGCACATCCGGCCGGAGGCCCGATCGTATGGCGGTTGTCATGACAGGGCTTGCTTGCCAAGCGGCAGGCCCAGCGCGGACGATGGCTCGATCAGCCGTCTTCTCTTGCCATGGCCACCGAACGCACCTTCCTTGCGATCAAGCCCGATGGGGTGCAGCGGGGGCTGGTGGGCGAGATCCTGGGCCGCTTCGAGCGCAAGGGTTTCAAGCTGGTGGGCCTCAAGCAGCTCGTGCCCAGCCGGGAGCTGGCCGAAAGCCACTACGGCGTGCACCGCGAGCGCCCCTTTTTCGCCGGCCTGGTCGAGTTCATAACCAGTGGTCCGGTGGTGGCGATGGTGTGGGAGGGCGACGGCGTGATCGCCAGCGCCCGCAAGCTGATCGGCGCCACCAAGCCCCTGGAGGCTGAGCCCGGCACTATCCGCGGCGATCTGGCGGTGAACATCGGCCGCAATGTGATCCACGGCTCCGACGCTCCGGAAACCGCCGTCTTCGAGATCGGCCTCTGGTTCCAGCCCTCCGAGCTGAGCGACTGGTCGCCGGCCGATCAGGTGTGGCGCCTGGAGCCCTGAGAGGCCATGGTTAGAGCCAAGCCTCAGGCCATGGCATGAACCCTGCTCCGCCACTCTCCACCCCTGTCGCCCACCTGAGCCGGCCACGAAGCGGGCGGCTGGCCTTGTTTGGTGCAGCCGCGATTGGAGTCGTCGCTTTCGCGTTCACCCCGGCAGTGGCCGAGCTGCGTCTTCCCAGGGTGCTCGATGTTCCCTCTCGCCCGGCATTCATCCGTCCCCCGGGCGCCGCTGAGCTGAAGGCTCGCAGCGGTCAGGTGATTGCCCCGCTCTCCCAGCTGCGCACCGAGAAACCGGGCCGCCTGCAGGTGCTGCTGGCCGATGGGCGCGCCTTCCGCCTCGGCGGCAATGCCTTGCTCCAGCTCGATCCGGATGGGCTGAATCTGCGTGGGGGCCAGATCATCGCCTGGATCAACCCGTCGGCGCTGCGCCGACGGCCGCTGCGGATACGAACCAGGGTGGGAACGGCTTCGATCCAGGGAACCACGGTATTCATCGACGACCAGCCCGAGGAGGTGCTTTTTCTCAGCTGGGAGGGCTCCGTGGAGATCACCACCACCTCAGGGACCGTGTTCACCCTCTCCAGCGGAGAGATCCTGCGCGCCACGCCGGCCGGCTGGATCGGTCCACGCCGCCTCAGCGCCGAGGAGGTGCGTCAGCGCCGACAGCGCAGCATCCTGCTCAACGGTTTCGAGGCCCCGATGGAGACACTCCCGGTGATCGAGCGCGAACTCGGCCTGACTCCTTGATGCCGCCGGGCCCCTGCCGCTGGCGGCGGCTGTGGTGGCTCGGCCTGGCGGCCCCCCTTCTGGCTGGCCTCGACCGCCTGCCAGCCACCTCTCCGGGGCAGGCCCTGAACCTGCTGGACGGCCAGATCCAGGTCCTGTTCTTCCAGCTGCGCGGCGCCCGAGCGGCCCCCGTTGATCCGGTGATTCTGGCGATCGATGCTGATTCCCTCGAGCTGGGGGAGTTGATCGCCCCCGATGAGCGGCGCCTCTCGCCGCTCTGGCGGGAGATGGGTCCGTGGCCCTGGCCGCGGGCCCTACAGGCCCGGCTGGCAGCCAGCGTGCTGGAGCGGGGAGCGGCCCGGGTGTTGTTCAACATCGAATTCAGCCAGCCCAGCCGCTTCGGCCCCGCGGACGACCAGGCCTTCCTCGCCACGCTGGCCCCCTGGCGCGAGCGGGTCCACCTGGCCGCCCGTTACGGCCTGAGAGACCAGCAGGGTACGGAGCTGGTGCGGCTGCTGCTTCCGCTCCCGTCCCTGGGTCCGCCCGGGCTCACCACCCTGCTGCAGACACCCCAGGGGGTGGCGGAAGCCGTGCCGGGCCAGGACTGGCTCAACAGCAACCTGGCCGGTTTCCCCCGCCCCCATCCCCGGCCCATGGCCTTTCTGGCGGCCGGGACGCCGGTGCCGACGGCCGCGATGGGCCTGAATTACCTCGGCCCGGCGGGCGCGCTGCGCCAGGTGCCGGCCTGGAACATCCTCGATACCCCGCCGGGCTTCTGGAGCGGCCGCACCGTCCTGATCGGCGTCACGGCCCCGAATCTGGGCGACCTTCAGGAGACCCCCTTCGGTCCCCAGAGCGGCACCGAGGTGCAGGGGGTGGCCCTGGCCAATGCGATGCAGGCCGAGGGCCTGTGGCGCCTGCCGGGATGGGGCGAGGCCCTGCTGTTCCTGCTCTGGGGGGTCGGCGCGGCATGGGGGCTGGGCCGCGCTGCCACGGCGGGTCGCACCCTGCTGGTGGTCCTGGCTCTGGTGGCCCTGACCCTGCTTGCCGGCTGGGGACTCTGGCTGGGTGCCCTGCTGCGCCTGCCCCTGGCCGCCATGGTGCTGGCGGTGCTCTTCGGCGGCGGCGGGAGGGCCGTGGCTCAGGCCCTGGGGGAGAGCCGTGAACGGGCGTACCTGCACCAGGTGCTGGCCCGCCGCGTTTCCCCCACCCTGTTGCGCGACATCCTGCGCAATCCGGGGCCGATCTGGACCCAGTCGGTCGGCAGCCGGGCTCGCTGCGTCGTGCTGTTCAGCGACCTGGTGGATTTCACCGCCCTGAGCGCCAGGCTGGCCCCCGACCAGCTCTTCGCCCTGCTCAACCGTTACTTCGAGGAGATGGCCGCTGCCGTGCTGGCTGAACAGGGGCTGCTCGACAAGTTCATCGGCGATGCGGTGATGGCGGAGTTCGGTGTGCCCCGCAGCCGGGGTGACCGCCAGGAGGGCCGCGCGGCGGTACGGGCGGCCCTGGCGATGCAGCGGGGCCTGGAGCGGCTCAATCATGAGCTGGTGGCGGCGGGCCAGGCGCCGTTGCGCCATGGCATCGGCCTGCATGTGGGTGAGGTGATCGCCGGCAATCTCGGGGCATCTCAGCGGCTGGAATTCACCGTGGTGGGGGCCAGCGTCAACGTGGCCAACCGCCTGGAGCGTCTCACCCGCCACTATCCACAGCATCCGATCCTGATCAGCGCCGAGCTGGTGGCCCTGCTGCCCGGGGAGCTGGAGGTGGAGCCCCTGGGAGCCCACCAACTAAAGGGCTGGCCGGAGCCGCTCGAGGTGCTGGCCCTGCTGGGACTGCGTGGTCCAGCGCCAGGGGGCCAGCAGAATGTCCATGACTGAGTCCAGGCCTGCCTGATCGTCCCTCTGCGGAATCGCCCATGTCGCCGTCGCCGTCGTCTGCCTCCGTTGGTGTCGGGATGCTCTGGAGGCAACCGCTGCTGCGGCTGCTGGCTTTCGCCAGCCTGGTGGTGCCGTTGCAGCCTGCGCCGTTGCTGGCCGCCGAAGCGGCCACGGTGCGGGAGATCCTCGATGGCAAGGAGCTGTTCATCGACACCCGTCAGGCCAAGGTGAACGACAAGGCGGTCACGCCCCAGCAGGTGAGCACCCAGAACAGTCGCGGCCAGCTGGCCTTCCCCTCCGGTGCCGCCGGCCGCCTTAATCGTTTTTCCCTGCTGCGCCTGGGCCAGGACTGCTTCCTGCTCAGCAAGGGTCAGGTGCTGGTCTCCGGCAAACAGGCCGGCTGCACCCGCTCCTCGCGCCTGAGCGTGCGGGGCACCAACTACCTGCTCTCGGTCGATGAGAGCGGCGGCACCGAGCTCTCGGTGCTGGAAGGCTCGGTCGAGGTCGAGCCCCTCAGCGACGGGCAGCCGGCCCCTGGTGGCTCAACCACCGTGAATGCTGGCGAAAAAGTGCAGCTTTCCCCGGCCGGTGTGGTGTTGGCCCTGCTCAAGCTCAGCAGCGGCGACTACAACGCCATCCTGGGCGGCCCCCTTTTCCAGGGCTTCACCATCCCCTTGCCGGCCTTCGGATCCCTGGAGAGCTACCTGCGCTCCAACCTGCCCTCGGTGACGATTCCCTCGGTCCCGTCAGCTCCTTCGGCGCCTTCGATTCCTTCGTTCGGTCTGCCGCGTTTCTTCTGATAGGGGATCCCCACCATGACCCGTACCCGCAGCCTTGCTGCCGCTTCCCTCGGGGTAGCCGTGCTGGCGGGAGTGATCAGCGGCTGGCCACTCGGCCGCTGGCGTGACTGGGAGCGGGGCCTGGAAGACCAGCTGCTGGCGCTGCGTGGCCAGCGCCGGCCGCCGGCTCAGGTGGTGGTGGTGCCGATCGATGATGCCACCCTTCAGCAGGGCGACTGGTACCAGAGTCAGCCGCAGGGACGCCCGCCCGCCTGGGCGGTGGGCACTGGCACCCTGCCCTGGCCCCGGGCGGCCTATGGCCTGCTGGCCTCACGCCTGATCGAGGCCGGAGCAAGCGTCGTGGCCGTCAATGTGGTCTTCGCTGGCCCCAGCGGCCGGGGTCCCGCCGACGACTGGGACCTGGCGGCGCAACTTCGCCGCTATCCCGGCCGAGTGGCCCTGGCGGCCGAAATGCTGGAGCCCGAGGATGCGCGTACAGGGTCCTCCGGTCTGACCCTGATCCGCCCGGAGGCGGTTCTGGAGGCCCTGGGCGGGCCGGAGCGCCTCGGGCTCGGCAACACCCTGCCGGCTGAACCCGGTGAGCCGCCGCGGCACCCCGAGGCCTATGGCCGCCGTCTGCTGCCGGCCAATGGGGTGGAGCCGTTCCCCTCGCTCTCGGCAACGACCCTGCGCCTGGCGGGGCGCAGCAGCCGGCAGCATGACGCCGCCATGGCCCTCAACGTCTATGGGCCGGAAGGCACCTTCCCGCGCATCCCGGCCTGGGAGGTGCTGGATCCTGGCCGTTGGCGGGGGCATCCCCTGCGCGCCGCTGTCCGCGGCTCCGTGGTGCTGATCGGGCCTGTGGTTTCCCAGGGCGAGGCCGGTAACCCCACGCCGTTCGGCCGTCTCTCAGGCCTGGAAATCCTGGCAACCGCCACAGCCAACTCCCTGGGCGGTGATGGGTTGGCCCCCTGGCCCACCGCTGCGCCTTGGCGGGCACTGCTGGCCATGCTCCCCCTGCTCCTGGTGAGCGCGGTGGCCCTGCGGGGGAGACGCCTGAGCTGGCGACTCGGCTGGGTGGGCGTGGGCCTGCTGGCCCTGGTCCTGGCGGGCTGGTTTACCTTCTTGCACGGCCATCGCTGGCTGCCCCTGCTGGGGCCCGCCGGAGGTCTGGTGCTGCTGGGCCTGCTTTATGGCGGTGATGCCTATCAACGGGAGGAGTCGGAGCGGCGCCGGCTGCGGCGCACCTTCGAGCGCTACGTGGCCCCCAGCGTGGTGGCCGAGATCCTGGCCGATCCGGCAGCGGCGGAGGGCATGCTGCGCGGGCGCCTGCGGCCGGTGACGGTGCTGTTCTCCGACCTGATCGGTTTCACCCAGCTCACCCAGAAGCGCTGCAAGGAGGGTCACACCGAACTGCATGTGCGCCAGCTCAACCGTTATCTCGGCGCCATGGTGGCGGTGATCACCGACCACGGCGGCACGATCGACAAGTTCATCGGCGATGCGGTGATGGCTGTGTTCGGTTCGCCCCTGGGACGGGGTGAGCGGCAGGAGGCCCTGGCCGCCCTGCACTGCGCTCGGGCCATGCGCCATGCCCTCGAAGAGCTCAATGTGGCCTGGCGGGCCGAAGGGATCGAGCCCCTCAACAGCGGCATCGGCCTGGCCAGTGGTCCAGCGATGGTGGGTCAGATCGGCAGTCCCCAGCGCCTGGAGTTCACCGTGATCGGTGACACGGTAAATCTCGCCAGTCGGCTGGAGGGCCAGACCCGCCCGCTGCAGGTGCCGGTGGTTTTCGATGCGGCCACCGCCGAGCTTGTCAGGGGGGAGTTGACCGTGCGCTCGCTCGGCCCGGTGCCGGTGAAGGGAATGGGAGAGATTCCTGTTTACACACTGGAAAGCGATCCCAGCGGAAGGTCCTGAGCAGGGCCGCCGCCTCAGGCTCGATAGCCGTTGGCGCCAGATCTGGATCACCGGCCCGGGGGATGGCCGCACTGATCAGCTCCGCAGTGATCGCCGCCAGCAGCACGCCGTTGCGGTAGTGGCCCGTGGCCAGCCACAGACCCGGGATCGGGCCTGCCCCCAGCAGGGGCGCTTCATCAGGTGTGCCCGGCCTGAAACCCCACCAGCGTTCCATTGGCGGCCAGCTGGCAGCTTCCGGCAGCAGTGCCTCGATGCCCGCCTGCAGTTGCTGTTGCCCGAACGGGGTGAGCCCTTTGCTGAAGGCGGCGTCCGGTTCGCTGGTGGCCCCCACCACCAACAGACCGTCCTCGCGCGGCACCAGATAGGTGCCCGGGCCGAACAGCACCCGCTTGAGGGCGTTTCGGGGCCCCTGCAGCGAGAGCATCTGGCCCTTGACGGGAACCACCGACAGCTCATGCAGCAGCCGGGCGCTCCAGGCGCCGCAGGCCAGCACCGCGCGCCGGCAGCTGATCGTGGCGTCGTCGCCCTGGGCGCGACGGATGCGCACCGCTTCGAGCGCTCCGCCCTGATGGCGGATCAGTTCCAGCACTTCGGCCCCTTCCTCGAAGGCCACGCCCCGCTCCACGCAGGCCCGCTCCAGGGCCCGCATCAGCTGGCGGCGGTTGTCGATCTGCCCGTCCTGGGGGAAGAGCAGCCCGGCCTGCCAGCGCGGGCCGATGCCGGGGATTTCGAACTCCAGCCCAGCGCGCGTTAGGGGTGCGCCGAAGACAGCGGTGGGATAGTCGTCGCGCTGCTGCGCCGTGGCAAAGGGAACCACGATCCCGCAGGCGCGCAGGCCGCAACTCAGGCCGCTGTCGGTTTCGATCTGCTCCACCCAGGCCGGAATGCGCTCCAGGCTGGCCTGACCCAGCTGCAGCAGCGGGCCCGAGAGCCCCTCGGCGTGGGGAGCGAGCATGCCGGCCGCCACGAACCCGGCGGCCTCGCTGCGGCGCCGGCTGAGCACTCGCACCTTCTCGCCCCGGCGGGCCAACTGGTGGGCCACCGCCAGGCCGATCAGGCCGCCGCCGAGTATCAGCACTGGTTCCGGGCCTGACTCGGATGGGGCCCTGCCTGCCGAGACTCCATCCATGCGACGGGGTGCCATCGGTTCAAGCTATCCAAGCGTCTTCAGCGGGCGAAGGCCTTGCTGAGCCTGCGGCTGCCTCCCGGCTTCGGCGCCAGCGCCTTGTCCTCTGCATAGGATCGGCTCAAGCCAGGAGAGCGGGATGGGTGCGGCGATGGGAGATGGGGCCTGGGAGGCGGTGATCGGCCTGGAAACCCATGTGCAGCTGGGTACCGCCAGCAAGATCTTCTCGGCCGCCTCCACCAGCTTCGGCGACGATCCCAACACTCACATCGACCCCGTTGTCTGCGGCCTGCCGGGCACGCTGCCGGTGCTGAACGAGAAGGTGCTGGAGTATGCGGTGAAGGCCGCTCTGGCACTCAACCTGCAGGTGGCCGAGCACAGCAAGTTCGACCGCAAGCAGTATTTCTACCCCGATCTGCCCAAGAACTACCAGATCTCCCAGTTCGATCAACCGATCGCCGAGAACGGCTGGATCGAGGTGGAAGTTGCCGAGAAGGGCAAAGACACCTACCTCAAGACGATCGGCATCGAGCGGCTGCACATGGAGGAAGACGCCGGCAAGCTGGTGCATGCCGGCAGCGATCGCCTGGCGGGCAGCAGCCATTCCCTGGTGGATTACAACCGCGCCGGGGTGGCCCTGGCCGAGATCGTCAGCAAGCCCGATCTGCGCACAGGCCGGGAGGCTGCCGAATACGCCTCCGAGATCCGGCGCATTATGCGCTATCTGGGGGTGAGCGACGGCAACATGCAGGAGGGTTCTTTGCGCTGTGACGTCAACATCTCCGTGCGTCGCGGCCCTGAGGCCCCCTTCGGCGTGAAGGTGGAGATCAAGAACATGAACTCCTTCTCCGCCATCCAGAAGGCGATTGACCACGAGATCCAGCGCCAGATCAAGGCTTATGAATCCGGCGAGCCGGTGGTGCAGGAAACCCGCCTCTGGGATGAGGCCAAGCAGCTCACCAGGAGCATGCGCATCAAGGAAGGCAGCAGCGACTACCGCTACTTCCCCGAACCGGATCTGGGCCCGATCGAGGTGACTACAGAGCGGCGTGAGCGATGGCGAGTTGAGCTGCCTGAGCTGCCGGCGGCCAAGCGTCACCGTTACGCCGAGGAGTTCGGCCTCTCGATCTACGACGCCCGGGTGCTCACCGATGAGCGCGCGATGGCCGAATACTTCGAAGCTGCCGTGGCCGCCGGAGCCGAGGCCAAGTCGGTCGCCAACTGGGTCACCGGCGACATCGCCGCCTATCTCAACTCGGGCAAGCTTTCGATCGCCGAGCTGCCCCTGAAACCCGAGGAGCTCTCGGAGCTGGTGGGTCTGATCGACGACGGCACGATCAGCGGCAAGATCGCCAAGGAGATCCTGCCGGAGCTGCTGGAGCAGGGCGGTTCCGCCAAGGCGATCGTGGCTGAGCGCGGCCTGGGCATGATCAGTGACCCCAGCGCCATCACCCAGGTGGTGCAGGAGTTGCTCGCGGCCCATCCGGCCGAGGTGGAGGCTTTCCGCGGCGGTAAGACCAAGCTCCAGGGTTTCTTCGTGGGGCAGCTGATGAAGCTCACCGGTGGCCGGGCTGATCCCAAGCTGGCCAATCGCATCCTCAATGAGCAGCTGAAGGGCTGAAGGCAGACTCATCCCATGACGCTCCACGCCGAGACCTACTGGCTCCAGCGCTTTGCGGCCGATCGTCAGGCGCTGGAGCAGCGGCGCCAGGCAGGCCTCAGCCAGGCTGAGTGCTCCGCGCAGGTTTTACGTGAGCATTGGCCCCAGCTCAGCGGGCTCTGGGTGCATGGGTCCTTGTTGGGCTCTGGATTCAAGGAGCATTCCGATCTCGATCTGCTCGTGCAGGGTCTGCCCGCTGATCAGCTGCTGAAGGCCATCGCTCTGGCCGAGGCGGCTGGGCCGCTGCCGGTTGATCTCAAGCGCCTGGAAGACCTTTCTCCTGAGCTCGCTGAGCGGTTGCTGCGCCACGGCCGAACCTTGATGGCAGGCGCACGGGTTGCCCAAGGACTCCTTGCATCGGGTCGCAACGGCGGCGATGCAGCCTGAGGATCTGCGCGAGCTCCGCGACGACCTGCGCCGCGAGCGTCAGCGGCTGGAGAACCTGGTAGCGACTCTGGTCCGCACCCTGCCTCGACTGGGGGAAGGCCCTGACACCGTGGAGGCAGCAGCGTTGCGTCTGCACAGCTTCTACACCGGGATCGAGCGCGTGTTGCTGCTGGTGAGCCGCTCACTCAATGGCGGCACGCCACGCCAGGGGGATGGCTGGCATCGGCGCTTGCTGGAGCGGATGGCGATGGCCACCGATCAACGTCCGGCAGTGCTTCGCGAAACAACCCAGGCGTCGCTGCAGGAGTATCTGCGCTTCCGGCATCTGGTGCGCAACCTCTACGCCGATGAGCTGCGCCCTGAACCCATCACCGCCCTGATCAAGGCGCTTCCTGAGGTCTGGAGCAGGCTGGAGGCCGACCTGAAGGCTTTCGAAGACTGGGCCGCGGCGTTGGCGGAGCGGGCCTCAGCCGACTGAAGGAGCAGAGCGCAGAGCCTGCTCCACCTGATCGGCCAGTGCCTCCTCGCTTCCCCGGTTGTCGATCAGAACATCGGAGCGGTTGCGCTTCTCGCCCATGGGCCATTGGGCCGCGAGGCGGGCCTCGGCCTCGACGTGATCGAAGCCGTCGCGGCGGCGGAGCCGTTCCAGTTGCTGCTGGGCGTCGCAGTCCACCAGCCAGATCTCACTGCACATTCCCTCGAGGCCGGCTTCGAACAGCAGGGGGATCATCAGCACCACCACCGGTGCGGCCGCCAACCGCTTCAGCTCCACCTCGAACCTCTTCCGCACCAGCGGATGCACCAGCTGCTCCAGCCAGGCCCGCTCGGCTGGGTCGCTGAACACGATCCGCCCGAGGGCGGCGCGATCGATGCTTCCCGCAGGCGCTCGCACCCGCGCGCCGTAGCGCTCCAGCACTGTTTGCTCCCCCGTGCTGCCGGGCGCCAGGGCGTCCCGGGCGTAGTTGTCCGCATCCAGCACCGGGAGCCCATGCCGTTCGGCGAGCCAGCGGCCCACGCTGCTCTTGCCGCTGGCAATGCCGCCGGTGAGGCCGATCCGCCGCTGGCCCCCCCGCCAGCGGGGCCGATTCAGCCGCTCCAGCATGGCTGGAGGCCCCAGTTGCTCCAGGTGGAAGCGGGCTCCATAGCTGGGGGTTGGGCTTTCGGAGTAAAAGCGGGTGTTGCCCTGCCCCCGCGGCCAACGGCGGGCCAGGCGGCTGCGTAGGCGCAAGCCGCCCAGCACCAAGTGCTGCAACCAGTCGGGGGAGCTGGTCCACCCCAGGCTGCCGCAGACGTCGCGGCTCACCAGCGACAGCAGTACCCCGCGTAGGGCCGGACGCAGGGGAGCAGGCCAGTCGTCCAGAAGCATCGCCAGGGTGGACTCGGCGATCCGCCGGTTGCTGGGGGCGCTCCGGAAAGCCTCAAGCTCGAAGCTGCTGTTGAACGCCATCAGCGCCGGCAGGCTGTCAGGGATGGCCTGAATTCCCATCGCCTCGCCCACCTGGCGCCAGAACAGGTACAGACACGTCTGCTCCCGAATGCTCATGGCCCTCCAGCCGTAGCGGGCCAACCAGCGGATCGGTTCAGCCACGAAGGTGGAGAGCACGTAAAGGAAATCACGGTTGCTGATCGCATAAGCGCCATGGATCCGGTTCATCCGGGTGATCACCGCCTGCCCCTCCGGGCTGCGGGGGCCACAGCGCAACAGCTCCGCCACCATCAGGCCGGTGTCGTCGTAGCGCTTGCGCGGTCTGTGGGTGAATTCACCTGTGCGCTCCAGCAGGGCGGAGATCGAGGGGACGCAGAAGGTCTTGAGCAGGGCCAGTTCAAGGGAGCGGGTGGTGTCCCAGGGGAAGTGCACGCCGGCCAGCTCGCAGCAGAGGGCCTCCACTTCCCTCGGAGACGGCGATTCGGGCGTGGTTGGCTCCGCCATGGCGGCTCGGCAGGATGGTGTGAGTCATCCTGCCGCCGTGTCCCTTCCCTGGCACCCGATCCCCGGTGGCCTCACCGCTCCCACCGGCTTCCTGGCGGCCGGCAGCACCGCTGGCCTCAAGGCCTCCGGCAAGCCTGATCTCTCGCTGCTGCTGGCTCCGGCAGGGGCCGTCTGCGCTGGCAGCTTCACCACCAACCGCGTGCGGGCCGCCTGCGTGGATCTCTGCGCCGAGCGCCTGGCGGCCAGCGGCGGCCTTGCCCGGGCGGTGCTCACCAACTCGGGCCAGGCCAATGCCTGCACGGGTGATCTGGGCCTGATCGACAGCCTGCGCGCCACCCAGGCCACCGCCGATCTCCTGGGTCTGGCGGCTGAGGAGGTGCTGATCTGCTCCACCGGCGTGATCGGCGTGCCGATCCCGATGGAGATCCTGTTGGCGGGCCTCGATCCCCTGGTGGAGGCCCTGAGCCCCGAGGGGGGCGCCGCCGCCGCCACGGCCATCCTCACCACCGATCTGATCGACAAGCAGATCGCCCTGGAGGCCGACCTGGGCGGCCGGCGTGTGCGCCTCGGCGGCATGGCCAAGGGCTCCGGGATGATTCACCCCGACATGGCCACGATGCTGGGTTACCTCAGTTGCGATGCCGGTGTGCCGGCGGAGCTGTGGCAAGGGATGGTGCGGCGGGCGGTGGATCGTTCCTTCAATGCGATCACGGTCGACGGCGACACCAGCACCAACGACACGTTCCTGGCCTTTGCAGCCGGCGAGCCCTTGAGCCCGGAGCACTTCGAGGCGCTGGAGGCTGGCCTGACGGCGGTGTCGCAGCACCTGGCCAGGGCGATTGCCCGCGACGGCGAGGGGGCCACCTGCCTGATCGAAGCGCGGGTGGAGGGGGCGACGGATGACGCCGGCGCCCGCGCCATCGCCCGCACCATCTGCGGGTCGTCGCTGGTGAAGTGCGCGGTCCACGGACGTGACCCCAACTGGGGCCGGATCGTGGCGGCGGCGGGCCGCGCCGGCGTGGAGTTCGACCCCGAGGCGGTGGCCCTCTGGCTGGGGGAGCACCAGCTGATGGCCGCAGGTCAGCCCCTGCCCTTCGATCGCCCGGCCGCTTCCCGTTTCATGGCCGAGCGCGCTGCCGGCGCCTATCTCAGCGGCGACACCGTGACCATCCGCCTGGTGGTGGGCGACGGTCCCGGCCAGGGTCTGGCCTGGGGGTGTGATCTCTCCGATCAATACGTGCGCATCAACGCCGACTACACCACCTGAACACCGGTGTGCCAAGCGGTGACAGCAGCACCGATCGGCTGAGGATTGCGCCGGCTTCCGTGCAACGCTCCAGTCACGAATCGTCCAGTCGGTTGCGGCTACCGGGCGGTTGGCGGCTGCCGGGCGGCTCCTGCCGATTGAATAGGCCTTGGTACGAGCGATCTCTCTGACATCGATCCTGCCCGGTTTGCGGCAGATGCGCGCCTATCAACCCGCCTGGCTCAGGGGGGACCTGCTGGCGGGAGTAACCGTGGCGGCCTATCTGGTGCCGCAGTGCATGGCCTATGCGGAACTGGCCGGTGTGGCGCCGGTCGCTGGGCTGTGGGCGATCCTGCCGCCGATGTTGCTCTATGCCCTGCTCGGTTCCTCCCCCCAGCTTTCGGTGGGGCCCGAATCCACCACGGCCGTGATGACGGCGGTGGCGATCGCGCCGCAGGCCGGGGGTGATCCTCTGGCCTACGCCAGCCTTGCCAGCCTGCTGGCCCTGTTCGTCGGTCTGGCCTGCCTGCTGGGGGCCTGGAGCCGGTTGGGCTTCCTGGCCGATCTGCTCTCCAAGCCGATCCTGGTGGGTTACATGGCCGGGGTGGCCGTGATCATGATCAGTGGCCAGATCGGCAAGATCAGCGGAGTGGATCTTCAGGCCGAGTCGCTGCTGGACCAGCTGCGCGAGCTGGCCGGCCGCAGCGGTGAGATCCATGGGCCCACGTTGGTGCTGGCGATCGGGGTGCTGGTTTTTCTGCTGCTGGTGCAGCGCCTTTTTCCCATGGCCCCCGGACCGCTGCTGGCGGTGCTGCTGGCTGTGGCGGTGGTGTCGGTGCTGCAGCTCGATCAACGCGGCGTCGCAGTGATCGGGGATATTCCGGCCGGGCTGCCCAGCTTTCACCTGCCGGAGGGCGTTGCGCCTCAGAAGCTCAGATTCCTTTTGTCTGCTGCTGTGGGCATCGCCCTGGTGGGCTACTCCGACAACGTGCTGACTGCCCGCGCCTTCGCGGCCCGAGGCGGTTACCGCATCGATGCCAACCAGGAGCTGCTGGCGCTGGGGGCGGTGAATCTGGGCAACGGTCTGATGCAGGGCTTTCCGGTCAGCAGCAGCGGCAGCCGCACGGCCATCGGTGAGGCGCTTGGCAGCCGCTCCCAGCTGTTTTCGCTGGTGGCTTTCGTGGCGGTGTCGCTTGTTGTGCTCTTTTTGCGGCCGCTGCTGGCCCTGTTCCCGAAGGCGGCCCTGGGCGCAATCGTCATCTATGCCGCCCTGCGCCTGATCGACATCTCCGAGTTCCAGCGCCTGCGGCGCTTCAAGCTCAGTGAGTTCCGCCTGGCGCTGGTCACCTTCGCGGGTGTTTTGCTCACCGACCTCCTGATGGGCGTGGCGCTGGCGGTGGCGCTGTCGGTGATCGATCTGTTTGCCCGCCTGGTGCGCCCCCATGACGCGGTACTGGGTAATGCGCCCAACCTGGCCGGCCTCCACGACGTCGAGGACTGGGAGGGCACCAGCACGATCCCAGGGCTGGTGCTCTACCGCTATGACGCGCCGCTTTGCTTCGCCAATGCCGAGGACTTCCGCCGCCGCGCCCTGCTGGCGATAGATGCCGAAACCGTTGCCGTCGACTGGTTCGTGCTCAATGCGGAGGCGATCGTGGAGGTCGACATCACCGCTGCAGATGTGTTGCAGGAGTTGCAGCAGGAGCTGGCTGGGCGGCACATCGTCTTCGCCATGGCCCGGGTCAAGCAGGACCTATACCTCCAGCTCGTCAGAGCCGGCGTGGCGGAGAGGATCGGCGCCGAGCACTTTTATCCCACCCTGCCGACGGCGATCGCCGCCTTCCAGGACCAGGCTTCGAGAGGCGCCGCTGGGTCCGTTCCATGAGCTCCTCCGATCACTTCCTTCATGCTCACCACCACCGGGGCTGGGGCGATCCCCGCTGGGAGATGGGGGCGAGGCGGGATGGTCTCAGTGTGTAAAGAGTCTGCATGCGAAGACATGGGCGAGGCACAGAGTTCAGAGAGAGCCAGGTCATGCTCCCCGCTCCGCTTTCCCAGCCCATGACACGGTTCAAGCAACGGTCCCAGCCACGGTTTCGCGTCCTGATGCCCCTCGCTGCCGCCCTTGGACTGGGCTGCGCCGCTTGGCCTGGCAGTGCTCAGGCCGAAACTCTCTACAAGCTCACCACCACCTGACGGCTTGCGGCTGCGGGCAGGATGGGACTTCGTTCACAGCCAGCCCCCATGTCCGAGGCCGGAGCCCGGCGCCGATCCCGTGGATCCACCCTTGAGACGCCGTCACCGCCGAAGCGCTGGGCCCCCTGGGTGCTTCCCCTGGCGGCTGGTCTTTGCTTTGGCGTGGGCTATGGCCTCACTGACCGGCTGCTGAGCCTGGGCCAGGGCGAGCCGGTCAAGCTGGACCAGAGCTTTGATCCCAAGCCCTTTCCAGGAACCAGCCTCGAGAGCCTGCGTCTGCGCTTCGGTGCAGACCGCCAGGAGCTGCGCGGCGATCTCGAGCTGATCGAGCTGGAACGTGAGCAACAGGAGGCTGCGGCGAAGTCCAAGCGCGAGGCCGCCGAGACTGCCGCGCAGAAGGCGAAGGCCAACAGCACCCCGAGCGGCACTTCTGCGGAGCCCACCTCCTCCGCTGACTCCGGCGCCGCAGCTGAGGCTCCGCGCTCGGAACCCATTCCAGAGCCAAGCCCGCCTTCGCTCGAAGTGCCGCCTCCACCGGCTCCCGACCTCCAGCCCTGATCTGCCACAGTTTGGCCAGAGCGGACGGTCCATTCGATGCATGCCCCCCAATCCCTCCTGCAGGCTGCGTTGAATCGGTTGGGAGCCCGCCTTGGCAGCGGCTTCGCCGATTCGGCCGCCAGCCTGGCGGTGCTGGCCCAGGAAGCCCCGGAGCGTATTCGCCGTGAACTGGAACTGTTCTGGAGTGAAGTGGAACAGGAGGCTCAGCGGCTGGAAACCGAAGCTGGAGCTGGTTTCGCCGCAGATGACGATGAAACTGGCCCATCCTCCGGAGGCTCAAGCGCCCGAGGATGGTCCACGGCTTCGCCACTGGACCAGATCGACGAATTGCGGGCCCGCGTGGCCACCCTGTCCCGCCAACTCGAGGACCGGGGTTGATGGGGACCTTGCGCCAACAGTGGCGTGCCCTGGCCCGTTCGCTGCGCATCTGGTCGGCCGTGCTGAGCCTGGTGGCGGGGCTCTGGTGGGACGGAAAGGACTGGACCTATCCAGGTGGCGTCAGCGAGCAGCGGCGGCAGGTGCGGCAGCAGCGGCGCGCCCGCTGGCTCACGAATGAACTGATCAGCCTCGGCTCCGCCTTCATCAAGCTGGGCCAGCTGCTTTCGGCCCGCCCGGATGTGTTGCCAGCGGGATATGTGGAGGAACTGGCCCATCTTCAGGACCGGGTGCCGGCCTTCCCCTTCGTCACGGTGCAGGCTCTCCTGGAGCAGGAACTGGGGGAGCGCTGCGCCGAGATCATCGATCTCGAGGAGCAGCCGCTCGGCTCCGCCAGCCTCGCCCAGGTGCACCGCGCCAGCCTGCGCAGTGGCCGCCAGGTGGTCTTCAAGATCCAGCGGCCTGGGCTGGAGCGGCTGTTCCGCCTCGATCTGGAGGTGATGCAGCAGGTGGCCGCGGTGATGCAGCGCCATCCGCGCTGGGGTGAGGGCCGCGACTGGGTGTCGATCGCCCAGGAGTGTCGACGGGTGCTGTTGCGGGAGCTGGATTTCCGCCTCGAGGCTGAACATGCCGCCCGCTTCCGCCAGCAGTTCTTTGACGACGCCGGCATCCGCATCCCCTCGGTGATCTGGGAACTCAGCACCCGCCGCGTGCTCTGCCTCGATTTTTTGCCCGGTATCAAGATCACCGATCGCAGCGCCCTGGTGGAGGCAGGCATCGATCCGGCAGCGGTGGCCGAAAAGGGGGCGGCCAGCTATCTGCAGCAACTGGTGCGCTTCGGCTTCTTCCACGCCGACCCCCATCCCGGCAACCTGGCCGTGGCGGCTGATGGTGCCCTCATCTACTACGACTTCGGAATGATGGGGCAGATCTCCCAGCGCCTGCGCAGCCGGCTGGGCCGCATGGTGCGGGCCGCGGCGGCACGGGATGCCTCGGCCCTGGTGGTGGAACTGCAGGGGGCCGGAGTGATCGCGGCCGGCATCGACCCCGGCCCGGTGCGACGGCTGGTGCGGGTGATGCTCACCGAAGCGCTCACGCCGCCGTTTTCCGCCAACATCCTCGAGAAGCTCTCCGGTGACCTCTACGACCTGGTCTATGGCCAGCCGTTCCGTCTGCCATCTGAGCTGATCTTCGTGATGCGAGCCCTCTCCACCTTCGAGGGCGTCGGCCGCAGCCTCGATCCCGGCTTTAGTCTTGTTTCGATTGCCCGCCCCTACCTGCTGCCCCTGATGACTGCCAGCGGGAATGGACCGAATGATTTTCTAGGTGAACTCGGGCGCCAGGCCGGCGACCTCGGCAGCCGCGCGCTCGGCATCCCGCGGCGGCTCGACGACAGCCTCGCCCGGATCGAGCAGGGTGATCTTCAGGTGCAGATCCGCGCCGGTGAGACCGACCGCTTGCTGCGGCGTCTGGCTCTGGCCCAGCAGGTCTCCGGCCAGTCATTCCTGCTCGGCGGCCTCGCCGTGGCGGCGGCGCTCCTGGCCACCGGCCCGATCCCGGCCCTGGTGGCCGTGCCGCTGGTGCTGGCCGCACCGGTGGTGTTGAGCTGGTTGAAGCTGCAGGGACGGCTGCGCCGCGACGCACACCTGGAGAAGCTGCCCGGAACCGGCGGAGGGGGCAACTGATTCAGTTGAGCTTGCCCTGGGGGGTGAGCTGGTCGATCACCTGCGGCAGGGCCTTGGCGATGAACTCGGAGGCCATCGCTGGATCAACGCCCATCTTCCTGGCCATCTCCTGAACCTGGGCATTCCCCATCACCGCCTCCACCTGCTGGGCTGTGATCGCGGCGTTATCGCCGGTGCTCACCCAACTGGAGAAGGTTTCAGCCAGTCCTCCGCTGCGGAATTTCTCTGACAGTCCATTCACGCCGCCATTGCTCTCGATGAACTGGTTGAGGGCCGGTGCTTTATCGCCGGCCACGGCCGAGACGACGCCGCCGATCAGGGAGTTAAGGAGGTCCATACAGGCGAAGTGCTTACAGGTTCAACCTGGCCGGAAGCCGAGCGGCCCCGCAGATTCTTCGTCAGGTTCTTCGCAATCCGGTTGGCCTGCTTCAGGACCCGGGCAGCTCCGGCGCCTCTCTGCTGCCGCGGCAGCGTCTGCGCGATCCTGACACTCTTTGAGGAGGGATCCGAGGCCCATGCCGTCGCGCCGTCAGTTCCTGCTTGGATCCACGGCGCTGGCCGGCTCCGTCCTGGCCGGGGCCTGGAGACCCGTCGCTTCGGCTCCTACACCGGAAGGATCAGTCCTCCCCGCCGACTTCACCGTTGCGGTGCCGGACCTCGCACCCGAGCGCATCGTGCGGCGGCTGGTGGGCCTGAGACCGTTCCGGCCCATGGGTGTCCGGCTCGAGGCGGAAGCGATCGGTCGCACCACGCTGATCCACCACTACGGCCACGGCGGCTCCGGCGTCACCCTCTCCTGGGGGACGGCCCGGCAGGCGGTGGACCTGGCGCTGGCGGCACCAGGCCGGGGGCCGGTGGCGGTGCTGGGCGGCGGCGCGGTGGGCCTGGCGACCGCTTGGCTGCTGCGGGAGCGGGGCCGCCCGGTGCGGCTGTATGCCGAGCGCTTCTCCCCGCACACCACCTCGGATGTGGCGGCGGCGCGCTGGTTCCCCTCCCAGCTGGTGGACGCCGGCTTCCGCACACCTGAGCTCGAGGACCGGCTGCGGGAGGCGTTGCTGTTCTCGCATCAGCGCTTCCGGCGGCTGATCGGCAGAGGCTATGGCGTGGCGGTTCTCCCCCACCTCCGTCTGGGCTCGCAGGCGCCCACATCCGGTTGGGCCGACGCACTGCTGGCCGATCTGATTCCGCCGCTCCAGGATCTCTCGGATCGTGGCCTGCCCTTTCAGGCGGCCTGGGTGGGGGCCGCGCCGGGGATGCTGATCGACATGCCCGTGTACCTGCGGGCGATCCAGCGGGATCTGCGGCGCCTGGGCGTGGAGCTGGTGCAGCGGCGCTTCGAAGCGCCTGGCGAAATCGCTGTGCTGCCGGAAACCGTGGTGGTGAACTGCACCGGGCTCGGCAGCGCCGCCTTGTTCGGCGATACGGACCTGGTGCCCATCAAGGGTCAACTGACCATGCTCCCTCCCGATCCGCGCCTGCGCTACACGCTCTCAGCCGGATCCCTTTATCTCCATCCCCGCTCCGAGGGAATTCTGCTGGGGGGCACCTATGACCATGGCGATGACACGACCACGTTTGACGCCGCAGCGGAGACGCGGATCTTCGAAGGTTTCGCCGAGCTCTATGCCCTGCCGGGTTCAGCTCAGGGCTGAAGCCGGCGACTGAGTCAGAAGAAGAACTTCACACCGGCTTCCACGCCATTTTGATTGATGCTGTAGGCATTTTCGGGGATTCGATCATTGCTTCCCCCAAGGTGAAGATAGCGCCAGGACAGGTTGAACTGGGTGGAGTTGCCGATCGCATAGCCCAGGCCCGCCTGGGCGTTCCAGGAGTAATCATCGGAGTTGTTCACACCGAAGCCGCCGATGTCGGCGCGGGCGAAGAGCCTCAGGCGGGGAGAGAGAAACACCATGGCCTGAGTTCCCACTAGGGGCTGGACCACGGTGCCGCCGAACGACTGCTGCCGCCGCACATTCAACCCCGGCAGTGTCCGGGATACCTCCAGATTCGGCCCCCGGAAGGTCAAGGTCCGGCCAGGTCCCTGGCCCTCCACATCCAGGTCGTACTGCATGTTGACGAACCGCACTCCCGCATAGGGGATGACGGTGAAGCTGCCGGAGCGTGCCACGGCGGATTCGCGGTCTCCGAAGCGGTAGCGCAGGGCCAGGTCGTAGATCCCCTGGATGTTCCCGACTTTGGCGTTCAGGCTGCCCTGGCCATCAGGAGTAAGAGTGAGGCTGCGCTCGCCGCGAGGGCCTTCGATGCTGCGTGTCTTGATGTCCTTGAGCCTTCCCTCTTCCCCCTTGACGGAGACGTAGCTGATATCGGTGAGGAGTCCGACACGTCCGTATTCGACGCTCCCTCGCATGTAGGACGCGAAGGTGAGGGGCCTGAGCACCTGATCGAGGTCCAGATCCAGGTCGGTGCTGAAGCCTCTGACAGTGGTGGTCCCGTAGGTGCGCAGCGGTAAGAAGCCGTAGAGCTCCACAGTGGCGGCCCAGGGCGACGGAGATGGTTCGTCGGAACTGGGTTGAGCGGAGGTTGGTTCAGCAGGTTCTGTCTGGTCTGCCTCCCTCTGGATCGGCTCCATGGAGGTTGGCTCCGCTGGAGACTGTTCAGCGGCCCGCGCGGCTGAAGGTGCCAGCAGCGAGCTCATGACGCTGATCAACAGGCCCGCTCCAGTCGCCACGGTCTGAATAGTCAGGAGCGGCGAGAGGCTGGAGTCCACGGATAGCGGCTTCGAATGTTGCAGGCGGAGCGTACCAATGGATGTGTTCCTTGACGCAGAGTCACGCCCTGACGTGGATCCATGCCTCGACCAGACCTGAACTGGCTCGATGTCCTCCAGATCGTCGGTGGTGAGGTAGGTGATCGGCTCGATCGGCTTTGGATCTCAGTTGCAGCCCTGAACGGAGATCCGATAGCTGAACCCCAGCGCTCCTGGCTGGCTGGAGGAACCGATCCTGAAGTTCATCAGGCTGGTGCGCTTGCCCGGCACGGTGGCGAAGGGGCCCCACATCCGTCCGGTGCCCTGGGGTGGCGTGATCGTTTCGTTGAACAGCTGCAGGCTCGTCCCGTCGGTGAACCGCATGAAACCCTGCACTGGATAACTGGCTGTATCGGTGGACGTGGCCGTGAAGAAGAAGCGGTAGCTGGTGAAGGGCTGATCAACGATGAAATCGGTGTTCCAGTTATTGCGCCCCAGCAGTCGTCCTCGTCCAATCCGCTTGCTCACCACCGGTTCGGAGCCGCCGATGGGCATCAGGAACGTGCAAGTGGGAGCGGGCTGGGCCAGTGATGGTCCCCCAGCCATCACACCGATCGTCAGAACTGCCAGGGCATGGGTCAGACGCGCCGGAGTGGAAGGGATCACGGGAGAGCCAACACTGGTGGCGGGATCGTACGCCCCTGGAATCGAACGGCGGGGCCGCGGCTCAGCCTTTCCCCTGGGGTCCCCGTCCTTCTTCTCCGGCATAAAGAGCCTGGCTGCCCAGTTCGTCCTCGATGCGCAGCAGCCGGTTGTACTTGGCCACCCGCTCGCTGCGGCTGAGGGAGCCCGTCTTGATCTGGCCGGCGCGGGTGGCCACCGCCAGGTCGGCGATGGTGGTGTCCTCTGTTTCGCCGCTGCGGTGGCTGATCACGCTGGTGTATCCGGCCCGGCCGGCCAGATCGATCGCCTGCAGGGTTTCGGTGAGGGAGCCGATCTGGTTCACCTTGATCAGGATCGAATTGGCGGTGCCGGTGTCGATGCCCCGTTGCAGTCGGCTGGTGTTGGTCACGAACAGGTCGTCGCCCACGAGCTGGAGCCGGCTGCCCATGCGCTCGGTCATCAGCGCCCAGCCCTCCCAGTCATCTTCGGCGAGGCCATCCTCGATCGAGACGATCGGGTAGCGGCTCACCAGCGCCTCCAGCTGATCCACCATCTCGGCGGAGCTGTAGCTGCCGCCGCCGAAGGCGTAGCGGCCCTCGGCATAGAACTCGGTGCTGGCCACATCGAGGGCCAGGGAAATCTCCTCGCCGGGCTTGTAGCCGGCTTTCTCGATCGCTGCCACCAGCAGGGCGCCGGCCGCATCGTTGCTCTCCAGGTTGGGGGCGAAGCCGCCCTCATCACCCACGGCGGTGGAGAGGCCCTGGGCGCTCAGCAGACTCTTGAGGGTGTGGAACACCTCGGTGCCCATGCGCAGGGCCTCTCGGAAGCTGGGGGCGCCGTGGGGCACCAGCATGAATTCCTGGAAATCCAGGTTGTTGGCGGCGTGGGCCCCGCCGTTGATCACGTTCATCAGCGGCACCGGCAGCAGGGTGGCCATCGGACCGCCGAGGTAGCGGTAAAGGGGAAGGCCCACTCCATCGGCGGCCGCCCGCGCCACCGCCAGGCTCACGGCCAGCACCGCGTTGGCCCCCAGTGCCGATTTGTTGTCGCTGCCGTCGAGCTCGATCATCGCGGTGTCGACCGCCACCTGCTCGATGGCGGTGAGGCCACAGAGCACCGGGGCGATCTTCTCCTCGATGTTCGCCACCGCCTGGAGCACGCCCTTGCCGGCGTAGCGGCTGCCGCCATCGCGCAACTCATGGGCCTCATGGGCGCCGGTGCTGGCGCCGCTGGGCACGATGGCGTGGCCCTGAGCGCCCCCTTCCAACCGCACTTCCGCCTCCACCGTGGGGGTGCCGCGGGAGTCGAGCACCTCCCGAGCCACGATGGAATCGATCACGAGGTCGAGGGAGTCGAACACGAAAACTGCAGGCGGTCAGGGCTTGCGGGGATCCTATGGGCCGCCCCGGGGCGCTCCGATGTGACGGTCGGTACCGACGGACCAGTCGTTTGGGTCGGCCCTGCCGCCAGAGTTGACTCGACCTGCCCTGCTGAACGCGATGCGCCTGCTGCACACCATGCTCCGGGTGGGCGATCTGGAACGCTCACTCGTTTTCTACACCGAGGTGCTGGGGATGCGTCTGCTGCGCCGTAAGGATTACCCCACCGGCCGCTTCACCCTGGCGTTTGTGGGCTACGGCGACGAGAGCGACACCAGCGTGCTGGAGCTCACCCACAACTGGGACATCGAGCGCTATGAGCTGGGCGAGGGCTACGGCCATATCGCCCTCGGCGTCGATGACATCCACGGCACCTGCGCCGCCATTGCCGCCAAGGGAGGGCGGATTGTGCGGGAGCCGGGCCCGATGAAGCACGGCAGCACCGTGATCGCCTTCGTGGAGGATCCCGACGGCTACAAGGTGGAGCTGATCCAGTTGTCGTCCAGTCCCGAGCGGAGCGCCGCTTGAGCGCCAGCGGCGCATGAAGATGGGTTGAACTGAGTCCGATGGCCTCGCGGTCCGATGCGCCCTGAGTCCCTGCCCTTGAGCACCCCCCAGCCCGTCAGCCTCACCAGCGATCCCGACCGGTTCAGCGAGGCCGCCTGGAACTTGCTGCTGGCCTCCCAGGATCAGGCCCGCCGCTGGCGCCACGACCAGATGGATGTGGAGCACCTGCTCCAGGCTCTCCTGCAGGATCCGCGCTTCGCGGCCTGGGTGGATCCCCTGCCGATCGAGCGCGAGCGCCTGCTCGATCGTCTGGAGGCGTTCTGCGCCGAGCAGCCCTCGTCCCCAGGCGACGAGCTCTACATCGGCGATGCCCTCGAAGACCTGCTGGAGGAGGCCGATCGCCGCCGCGCCGGCTGGGGGTCGCGCCTGCTCGACATTCCCCATCTGCTGCTGGCCCTGCTCGATGAACCTCGCCTGGGGGGCGCGCTGCTGGCGGAGGAGGGGCTGAATGAGCCGGAGCTGCTGCGCCAGCTGCGGCCCGCTGCGGCCCCCGCCCCCCGCCCGCCCGCCATCAGCTCGGCTCCAGTGGCCCCAGCGGATGACTGGATCGACAGCCCGTCCCAGGAGCCCGCGGCGGGCTCACCGCCTCCCGGCCCTGCGGCAGCTCCCCTCCAACGCCGCTCCAGGCCAGCCCCGGCGCCCGGCCCGGCGGCTGCAACTCCGGCGCAAGCCCCTGATCAGCCGCTGACACTGGAGGCTGAGCCCAGCGCCCTGGAGCAGTACGGCCGCGACCTAACCGCCGCCGCTCGCGCGGGCCTGCTCGATCCCGTGATCGGCCGCGACACCGAGATCCGCCGGCTGATCCAGGTGCTTTCCCGCCGCGGCAAGAACAATCCGGTCCTGATCGGGGAGCCCGGTGTCGGCAAGACGGCAATCGCTGAACGCCTGGCCCAGCGCATCGCCAGCGGCGAAGTGCCCGACTCCCTCAAAGGCCTGCGCCTGATCGCCCTCGACCTCGGTGCCCTGATCGCCGGCGCCAAGTTCCGTGGTCAGTTCGAGGAACGCCTGCGCAGCGTGCTGGCTGAGGTGAAGGAGCCGGAGCAGGGCCGCGCTGGTGTGGTTGGCGATGGTGGCGTGGTGCTGTTCATCGACGAGCTGCACGCCGTGGTGAGCACCGACCGCTCCAGTGCCGATGCCGGCAGCATTCTCAAGCCGGCCCTGGCAAGGGGTGAGTTGCGCTGCATCGGCGCCACCACTCCGGAGGACTACCGCCGCACGGTGGAGAAGGACCCCGCCCTCAACCGCCGCTTTCAGCAGGTGGTGATCCGTGAACCCAGCAAGGAAGTGAGCCTCGAGATCCTGCGGGGCCTGAAGGAGCGCTATGAGCTCCACCACGGCGTCACCATCACCGATGGGGCTCTGCAAGCGGCGGTGCGTCTGGCCGAGCGCTACATCGCCGACCGCTGCCTGCCCGACAAGGCGATCGATCTGATCGATGAGGCCGCCGCCCAGCTGCGCATGGAGGTCACCTCCAAGCCCCAGGTGGTGGAGGCCGCCGAACTCGACCTGCGCCGTATCGAGCTGGCCCTGCTTGGGGCTGAGGCCTCCTCCCAGGACGAGCGGGTGGCCCTGCAGGAGCAGCGGCGCACCGCCCTGGAGCGGCTGCAGGAGCTGCAGCGGCGTTGGCAGGCGGAGCGCGATCAGCTGGCGGAGCTCAGGGAGCTGCTGCAGCAGGACGACGAGTTGAGGCTGGCGATCGCCGAGGCCGAACGGGACGGCGAGTTCGAGGAAGCGGCTCGCCTGCAGGTGGATCAGCTGCAACTGGTGCAACAGCGCCGCGCCGACCTGGAGCAGGAACTGCTCGATGATCAGCGCGGCGGTCTCTCCCTGCTGCGCGAGCAGGTGGAGGAGGGCGACATCGCCGATGTGGTGGCCCGTTGGACCGGCATCCCGATCCAGCGGCTGTTGGCTGGGGAACGCCAGAAGCTGCTGGAACTGGAGCAGCGCCTGGCGGAGCGGGTGATCGGCCAGCCAGAGGCGGTGGCGGCGGTGGCCGCCTCGATCCGCCGGGCCCGGGCCGGCATGCAGGATCCGCGCCGGCCCGTGGGCTCCTTCCTCTTCCTCGGCCCCACCGGTGTGGGCAAGACCGAACTGGCCAAGGCCCTGGCGGCGGCTCTCTTCGATGAGGAGGACGCCCTGGTGCGGCTCGACATGAGTGAATTCATGGAGCGCAACGCCGTGGCCCGGCTGGTGGGGGCACCTCCCGGCTATGTCGGCTACGAGGAGGGGGGGCAGCTCACCGAGGCCGTGCGCCGCCGTCCTTACGCGGTGCTGCTGCTCGATGAGGTGGAGAAGGCCCACCCCGAGGTGTTCAACCTGCTCCTGCAGGTGCTCGACGACGGCCGCCTCACTGATTCCCAGGGCCGCACGGTCGATTTCCGCCACACCGTGGTGGTGATGACCAGCAACCTGGCCAGCCAAGCCATCCTTGAAAGTGCGCGCAGCGGCGACGAATCCGGCCTTGAGGCGGCGGTGGAGCGCGCCCTGTCCGGACAGTTCAGGCCGGAGTTCCTCAACCGCATCGACGAGGTGATCCGCTTCCGGCCCCTGGCGCCGAGCGACCTGCAACGCATCGTGCGCCTGCAGGTGGCGGAGCTGGCGGCGCTGCTGCGGGAGCAACGGCTGGAGCTTGAGATCGATGAGGCGGTGGTGAGCCGGCTGGCGGAGCTGGGCTATGAGCCGGAATTCGGCGCCAGGCCCCTGCGCCGGGTGCTGCGCCGTCGCATCGAGAATCCCCTGGCCACCGAGTTGCTCGAAGACCACTTCCGTGCGGCCCGAGGCGTGCGCGTATGCCTCGGCGATCCAGCCGGCCCCGGCGGTGCCGACAGTCTGCGCTTCCTTCCCCTGGAGTAAGGGTTGAAAGGGTGTCCGGTAGGGTGTTCGTTTGCCGGTTCGCCTTGCCGTCCGGTGCGCCCGCGCCCGTGGATTCTCCCAGCCGCACTAACGCCCCCGACGACATCGCTGAGCCGGAGACCAAGCCTGCCCAGCCCACTGGTGTCGGTGGTTTCGTCTCCTCCACCCTGGAGGAGTTGCGCAAGGTGGTCTGGCCCAGTCGTCAGCAGCTCTTCAGCGAGTCGGTGGCGGTGATCCTGATGGTGAGCCTCTCGGCCGCCACCATCGCGGCCGTCGATCGCTTCTACAGCTGGGCCTCCAGCCAGGTCTTCCCCTGAGGTTCCGCTGGCTCCTCCACTCTCCCCGTCCCGTTCGTTCTGAGCACCCACTCCTCCGTCCCCGTGTCCGAAGCCGATCTCGTCACTGCCGCCAGCCTCGACGGCGCCCCTGAGGACGCCGCCAGCCTTGACGGGCCCGCCCTTGAAGCCCCCGCCCCGGCGGCCGAGCGCGAAGGCAAGCCGATGGTGGCCCGCTGGTATGCGGTGCAGGTGGCCTCCAGCTGTGAGAAGAAGGTGAAGGCCACCCTGGAGCAACGTGCCATCACGCTGGGGGTAGACAGCCGCATTCTCGAGATCGAGATTCCCCAGACCCCGGCGGTGAAGCTCAAGAAAGACGGCAGCCGCCAGGCCGCCGAGGAAAAGGTCTTCCCCGGCTACGTGCTGGTGCGAATGATGCTCGATGAAGACACGATGATGGCGGTGCGGAGCACCCCCAACGTGATCAACTTCGTGGGCCAGGAGGAGCGTCGCTCCACCGGCCGGGCCCGTGGTCACATCAAGCCCAAGCCGCTTACCCGTCAGGAAGTCGATCGGATCTTCAAGCGCGCCGCCGAGAAGAAGCCCGTCGTCAAGGTCGATCTGGCCGAGGGCGATCAGATTCTGGTCACGGCTGGTCCCTTCAAGGACTTCCAGGGCGAGGTGATCGAGGTCTCCGGCGAGCGCAGCAAGCTCAAGGCCCTGCTCTCGATCTTTGGCCGGGAAACCCCGGTGGAACTTGAGTTCGCCCAGATCAGCAAGCAAAGCTGATCGCCACGGGGCCGCCTCCCTGCGGAGGGTGGCCCGACCTGGCGGCATCGTTCCGGTGTCGCCGCCCAACGCCTTGACCCAAGGGTCAGGCGATCCGCAGCGCTTCCCTCCGTAGACCAGCCGATGGCCAAAAAAGTCGTTGCCGTAATCAAGCTGGCGCTCAACGCCGGCAAAGCCAACCCCGCACCACCGGTGGGCCCTGCCCTCGGCCAGCACGGGGTCAACATCATGGCGTTCTGCAAGGAGTACAACGCCCGCACCCAGGACAAGGCCGGCTATGTGATCCCGGTGGAGATCTCGGTCTTCGAAGACCGCAGCTTCACCTTCATCACCAAGACCCCTCCGGCTTCGGTGCTGATCACCAAGGCCGCAGGCATCGACAAGGGTGCCGCCACCTCGGCCAAGGGCAGTGTGGGCGCCATCAGCCGTGCCCAGCTCCAGGAGATTGCCAGCACCAAGCTGCCCGATCTCAACTGCTCCAGTCTGGAGTCGGCCATGCGCATCATCGAAGGCACCGCCCGCAACATGGGCGTCGCCATCAGCGACTGATCCCGCTGGAGCCAAGCTCCGCCCCTCCTGCTTCATCCACCCCAATCACCCCACCCGGGGGAGACAGTCACCGCCGGCCCTGGCCGCGCAAAGCCTGTCGCCTGAACCCCGCTGAAACCCATGCCCAGACAATCCAAGCGTTTCACCGCTCTGCTCGAGACGATCGAGGACCGCGACTACACCCCGCTCGAGGCTCTTGAGCTGGTGAAGGCCAACGCCAACGCCAAGTTCGATGAAACGATCGAAGCCCACGTTCGCCTCGGCATCGATCCCAAGTACACCGACCAGCAACTGCGCACCACCGTGGCCCTGCCCAAGGGCACCGGCCAGACCATCCGCATCGCCGTGATCGCGCGTGGCGAGAAGGTGGCCGAAGCCAAGGCGGCCGGCGCCGACCTTGCCGGTGACGACGAGCTGGTGGACGCCATCGCCGGCGGTCAGATGGACTTCGACCTGCTGATCGCCACCCCGGACATGATGCCCAAGGTGGCCAAGCTGGGCCGGGTGCTCGGTCCCCGTGGTCTGATGCCGAACCCGAAGGCCGGCACCGTGGCCACCGATCTGGCGGGGGCCATCAACGAATTCAAGGCGGGCAAGCTGGAATTTCGCGCCGATCGCACCGGCATCGTGCACGTGCGTTTCGGCAAGGCCAGCTTCTCAGTCGACGACCTGCTGGAAAACCTGAAGGCCCTGCAGGAAACGATCGATCGCCAGAAGCCCAGCGGTGCCAAGGGCCGCTACTGGCGCAGCCTCTACCTCACCTCCACGATGGGCCCCTCCGTATCCGTCGATTTCACCGCCCTGCAGGACATCAAGCTGGAGGGCTGAGCACTGGGCGTGGAGTGAGGGCGCAACCTGCCGTGTAGGCTCATGGATCGGGCACGCGCCCGGCCCAAGACAGCAGGTCAGTGGTTCGGCTTCGGGTTCCCCGCTTCGGTGGGAGATCCCAGTTGCTCGAGTCCTGTAAACCCTGCCGAGGTGCACGCGACTCTTTTCGGTTCGGATTCTCCGGGCAGATCACCGTTCAGCGGCCTCGATGCTCCCCCTTCGGTTCACACCGGCTGGAGAGTCGGCGGCCGCGTCCCGGCTTGTTCCCCCCAACTCCGTACCAAACCCATGGGCCGCACGCTGGAGAACAAGCAACAGATCATCGAAGAGCTCAAGGGGCTCCTCGGTGAGGCCGAAATGGCACTGGTCCTTGATTACAAGGGCCTTTCCATCAAGGAGATGACTGATCTGCGGACCCGTCTGCAGGCCAGTAACGGCATTTGCAAGGTGACCAAGAACACCTTGATGCGCCGTGCCATCGATGGAAACAGTGCCTGGTCGGAACTCGATTCCCTGCTCACCGGCACCAACGCCTTCGTCCTGATCAGTGGCGATGTCAGTGGCGCCGTCAAGGCCATTCAGGCCTTCCAGAAGGACACCAAGAAGTCGGATGTGAAAGGCGGCCTTTTCGAAGGCAAGCTCCTCTCTCAGAACGACATCAAGGCCCTTGGTGAGCTGCCCTCGAAAGAGGTGCTCATCGCCCAGATCGCTGGTGCGATCAATGCGGTGGCCACCAAGCTGGCTGTTGGCATCAACGAAGTTCCCTCCGGTCTCGCCCGGGCCCTCAAGCAGCATGCCGAAAGCGGCGACGCCAGCTGAGCCCCTCGAAATCCACCGGTTCGGCCGGTTCCATTCCACAGATCTGTTGCTGATTCTCAACCATGACCACCAAAACTGACGACATTCTCGAGTCACTGAAGACTCTCTCCCTGCTGGAAGCTTCCGAGCTCGTCAAGCAGATCGAAGAGGCCTTCGGTGTGTCCGCCGCCGCTTCCGCCGGCGTGATGATGGCTGCTGCTCCTGCTGCTGCCGCTGAGGCCGCTGAAGAGCAGACCGAGTTCGATGTGATTCTCGACGGCTTCGATGCCGCAGCCAAGATCAAGGTGCTCAAGGCCGTTCGCGAGGCCACCGGCCTCGGCCTGGGCGAAGCCAAGGCCCTCGTTGAGGCGGCTCCCAAGGCCGTCAAGGAAGGCATCACCAAGGACGAAGCCGAAGCCCTCAAGAAGTCCATCGAAGAAGTGGGCGGCAAAGTCACCATCAAGTGATCGCGCCCGGCGGAGGTTTTCCCTCCGCCAGCACCACCCCACCCATCTCAGCCGGCCTCCAGGGGCCGGCTTTTTGCTGGTGGGACGGACAAGGCCAAAAAAAAGCCCGCCGAAGGCAGGCTTTTGAGGTGGAACGATGCCGGGAGTCTGTCCTCGTTTCGACCCCGGGAGAGCGTTCTGCACTCCTCACACAAGTCAAAGATACGGAAAGGATCCGTAGGGTGCCAGCCGCCAGGGCCGCTGTGTCGACTGTCACTCCCGGAAGGGGATCACCTGCAGGGCGATCGGACCACTCTCCAGCTCGCCACCTCTGGCCATGGTTTCCATGGCACGTCCCAGGTTGTTCGGCCCCGCGCTGGCGATGGGCTGAACCCTCTCGAGGCTGCCTCCGCCGGCCTGGGCGATCAGTTGCTCCAGGGGGCTGCTGGCAGCGAAATAGATGTGGTTGAGGGTTTGCAGGCCGAAGACGCGGCGGTTCAGCTGCCAGTCGGTTTCGAGCTTGATCGGAACGAATCCATCGGGATCGCGGCGGCCCATCTGGCCCCGGCCCACCAGCAGCAGGGTGGTGTCCGCCGGGGTCATGGCCTGCAACTGGAGCTCGTTGCCCACCTGAGCGAGGCGAAGGCGGTAGCGGCTGGCCAGGTCCTGGCCAGCCACCCGCAGGGAGTAGGCGTTGCTGCCGGCGTAGCTGGTGCAGATCCCCTTGGAGTCGAAGCGGTTCATCGAGGCATCCACCAGGCCGTCGGGCCTGGCCTGCCAGCAGGGCTGGCCGTTGGCCGTCTGCTCGATCAGCACCAATGACCAGTCGGCGAAGCCCACCGGCTTGGCCAGCACAGCAAAGCGGGACTCTTCCACCGGTTGGCTGTCGAAGACTCCGGCGGCTTCCGCCAGGGGCGTCGTGACGGCCTGGAGCGCGGTGGCGGCCAGCCCAGCCCCAGCAAGGGCCAGGTAGGTTCGCTGCATGGTGGAATTTATGCGTCCAAACATCTTCGCCAAGGTCTACGGCACCACTGTCTACCGAACAATGGCCGGATTGCCCAGTGGCAGCTGAGCCGGTGCGGGTGGTGGCTGCCGCCTGTGATGGCGCCTGCAGCGGCAATCCTGGCCCGGGTGGCTGGGGCTGCCTGCTGCGTTTCGAGGACGGCAGCGTGCGCGAACTGGGGGGTTCAGCCGCGGCGACCACCAACAACCGCATGGAGCTCACCGCGGCCCTGGCCTTGATGAAGGAGTTACGGAATCTGCCCCTTCATCCCGATCTGCGCCTGCGCACCGATAGCCGCTATCTGATTGATGGTCTGACGAAGTGGATGCCGGGCTGGAAGCGCAAGGGTTGGCGGACCGCCTCCGGCGGCCCCGTGCTCAACCGCGACCTCTGGGAGGAGCTGGACCGGGCGCGGCTGCCGGGGTTGAGCCTGGCCCATGTCAAAGGGCACAGCGGTGATCCCGACAACGACCGCTGCGATGCGATCGCCGTGGCCTACGCGCGCGGAAGCTCCCCCGAGCTGGCCCAGAGTGAGGGGGAGGGGCTCGATCAGCCGGCCCCCGCTGCCCTTGGCGAACTGCTCACCCGCCTCGAGGTGGCCGACCGCCTCGCCAGCGGCGGCTACGCCCTGACGACCGCCGAACTTGCCCGTCTGGTGGAGCAGCCCCTGGCCCGTCTGCAAGAGCGGCAGGGCCCCTGGATCTGGCGTGACTGGCGGGTGAGTCCCACCAGCGATGGCCGCTGGCGTCTGGAGCGCACCGAGCCCGCCCTGCAGGAGTCCCCATGATTCTGGAGCATCCGGATCACGCCAGATCAATCGCCAGCAGCGGCACCAGCACGGGTTCGCTCTACCGCCGTTGGGTGGGCCCGCTGCTGGCCAGGGATGAGGGCGCCGATGCAGAGCAGCTCAGCAGCCTCACCCTCGCGGCCCTGGCTCAGGCCTCCCTGCGCCGCGACTGGCCCCTGGTGTCGGGAAGCCTGGCGGGACTCGGCGCCGAGTTGCAACGGCGAGACCATCGCTTCGAGCAGATGCTGTTCGGTTGTCGCTTCGCCAATCCAGTGGGCCTGGCCGCCGGCTTCGACAAGAACGCGGTGGCGGCAGGGATCTGGCACCTGTTCGGGTTCGGTTTCGCTGAATTGGGCACGATCACCTGGCACCCCCAGCCGGGCAACCCGCGGCCGCGGTTGTTTCGCCTGGCCAAGGAGCGGGCCGCGCTCAACCGCATGGGCTTCAACAACGACGGCGCCCTGGGGGTGAAGCGCAACCTGGAGCGCCAGCGATTGCCCCTGCCGGGCCAGCGGCCTGCGGTGCTGGGTCTCAATCTGGGCAAGTCGAAGATCACCTCGCTGGAGCTGGCCCCCGACGACTACGCCTCCTCCCTGGAGCTGCTCTCGCCCCTGGCCGACTACGTGGTCATCAATGTGAGTTCGCCCAACACCCCGGGCCTGCGCGACCTGCAGGACGCCGTGCAGCTGCGGCGCCTGGTCGAGCGGCTGCGGCGTCTCTCGGCCTGCCCGCCCCTGCTGGTCAAGATCGCCCCCGACCTCGAAGACGACGCCATCGACACGATTGCCCGACTGGCCTATGAGGAAGGGCTGGCCGGGGTGATCGCGGTGAACACCAGCGTCAACCGACTGGGGCTGGAGAACCGGCGCCTGCCCCAGACCGGGAAAACCCTCGCCCAGGAGGCCGGTGGCCTCAGCGGTGCCCCCCTGCGCGGTCGGGCTCTGGAAGTGATCCGGCGGCTACGGGCCACGGCCGGTCCAGCCCTGCCGCTGATCGGGGTGGGAGGGATCGATTCCCCCGAGGCCGCCTGGGAGCGGATCACGGCGGGAGCTTCGCTGATTCAGCTCTACACAGGCTGGATTTACCAGGGTCCGGGCCTGGTGCCAGCGATTCTCGAGGGCCTGGGCGACCAGCTGGATCGTCATGGCTGCAGCCACCTCAGTGAGGTCGTGGGCAGCGGTCTGCCCTGGGTAGGTGCGTAAACGCCTGTAGGCCGATACGCTGCCTGCGGAATCCAGGAAGAGTCGATTGGTCCTTGCCGTTGCGCGGCAACAACTCCAGCCACTCATCGCAAGGTTGTTTCCACGCCGGGTCTGGATCGCTCTGGAGGATCGATCCGTCACGGTGCTTACCACCAAGGGTCGCGGCCAGCCGGTGCAGCTGGATCTCCTGCGGCGGGTGTCCCTGCCCGCCGGTGCCTGCTCCGGCGGCGATCCCCAGCAGGTGATGGCCCTGGGTGATCTGATCGGCGATCTGCTGGTGGAGCTGGGTCTGGTGGGGGCTGAGGTGGTGGCGGTACTGCCGGCTGCAGCCTGTGCCTGGAGGGTGCTTCAGTGGCCCTTCGACGAATGGCCCGAAGAGCCGGGCGAGGCCCTGCGCCTGATCGATCCCGCCCTGGCTCTGCCCTATGAGCTGTCCCAGGCCACAATCATCCTGCAGCCTCTGGAGGCTGATGGAACCCAGGCCACTGGCTTTTCCTCCCTCCTGGTGACCGCACCCCGCCAGCGGGTGCTGAACTGGATAGAGGTGTTCGACATCGCCGGCGTGGAGCTGGAGAGGCTGGAAGCCGCCCAGGTGTGTGAACTGCGGGCCCTGGCCCCTCTGCTGGACGGGGCCGAGCCTGATCGGCTAGACGCGTTGCTGGTGCCGTACGAGCGGGGCGCACGTCTCACCCTGGTGCGCCATGGCCTGCCGGAGTATGGGCAGGAATTGAACGGCTCCATGGACGACCTCGGCGATCAGCTGGAGCGACACCTGGCCTATTGGCGCAGCCGGGATCCCGGCGCGACGGACGTTCGCATCTGGCTGGCAGGAGCCAGCCCCGATCTGCCCCTGCTGGCCGAGAACCTGCGCCGCAGCGGAGACTGGCCCGTGGAGATCCTCGATCCGGTGTCCCTGGGCTGGATCGCTCTCCCCCCCCGATGACGGCGAAGAGGAGCTGCCCCTCGGCCCGGCTCTGCTCACTCTGCATGGGCTGATGCAAGCGGAGCTGGCTTCATGAGCCCGATGCTTCCTGGTCTTGACCTGCTGCGTGAACGCCGCCTCGAGCTGGGCCTGCCCGCGGAGCCGCCCAGGCCGCCCGACGCCAGGCGGCTGCTGCTGATCGGATCGGCCATCGGAGCTGGCCTCGTGCTCTGCGCCCTGGGGGCGACGCTGCTGCTCAAGCTGCAGGCCATGTTGCTGGAGCAGGAACTCGCCAGGCTGGCTCCGGTGCGGGGCCAGGTGGAGACGCTGGAGGCTGAACTCGCCGCCGATAAGGGGCATCTGGAGCGCAAGAGCAAAGGAAATGCTGAGCTGGTGACTGGCCTGGTGGCAGTGCGCTCAGGCTCAGCGCTGATGACCGACCTGGCCGGCCGCACACCGGCTGAGTTGCAGCTCACGTCGGTTCAGGTTGGCAAGGACGATCTGCAGCTCAAGGGCCGTACCAGCGACCCCGGGGCCTTTGAGCGGATCAACGCCCTGGTGCTGCGCCTGAAGGGCTCGCCACTTATCAACCCTGCCAGCGTGAATCTCAATCGCGCTATCCGCAACGACACAGACCCCAACCAGCCCAGTAAGGGCCCCGAAGGTGGCGTCGTGGAGTTTGAAGTAAGTGCGGCCTTCAGCCCTCCACCGTCTGGACCGGCCCAGTTGACCCAGCTGCAGGAGCTGGGTGCCGGCGGCATGGCACGCCGCCTTGAGCTGCTGCAGAAGGAGGGCTTGCTGCGATGACCAATCTTCAGCAGGGCGCGCCACCCCGGTCCCTGCTTCTGCGAAATGGTGTGTTGATCGGCGTGCCTGTGGCGGCTGGGGTTGTGGTGGCCGGCCTGGTGGCCCTGGGGGGAGTGTTTCAGCCCTGGGATCAGCTGCGCCGCAATCAGCTCCAGCTTGATGAGCTTCGGGGCATGAATGAGCGGCTGCCGCTGCTGCGGGCCCAGCGGGTGCGCCAGCTTGACGAGGTCAAGACCGTTGATGGTCAGCGCTCCAGCCTGCTGAAGCTGATCGCCGGCAGCGGCCAGATCAGCACCTTCCTTGCCCAGCTCAACCGGGAAGCCGCAGCCACTGGAGTTCAGCTCGATGTGTTCGAGCCCGTGGAGGCCAAGCCCGCTGCCGCTCCAGCGCCTGCTGGCGGAAATGAGAAGGAGGCCGCTCCCCCGCCGGATCCGCTCGAAGCCGATGGCCTGCGCCGCACGACGCTGCTGCTGAGCGCCCGTGGTCGCTACCCGAACCTGCTGGTGTTCCTGCGGCGGCTGGAGCGTCTCACCCTGCTGGTGGCCCAGAGCGATCTCAACCTTGATCTGGAAGCCATCCGTGCCCAGGCCCAGCCGGTCGCCAACAGGCCCGCAGCCCAGGCGCCGCCCATTCCCCAGGTGGTGCTGAAGCTGAACCTGGCGCTCTACGGCGAAGGCCCAGCCGTCAAGCCCGCCGGCAAACCGGCCAACAAACCAGCCAACACCACCGTCGCCCCAGCTTCTGCTGATACGCCACCAGAGGCCAGCCCCGCTGAGCCGGTCTCACCGCGAGCTCCCCAGCCCAAGCCCACAGCGCCGCCTCCGGCTCCACCCCTATGAGAGGGCAGGGGTCACAGTTGCATTTGGTCAACTGGTTTTTACAGAGCACTCCCAATACCATTCCGGCGTGATGAAGGTGTTGATGGGCTCAACTGGTTTTGGATTCCGCGCCGGTCTATGGCTGGGTACCACCAGCGCTCTGCAGGCGAGCTTGCCCCTGCCCCTGACGCCCACTCCAGCCCTGGCCCAGGCGGCCATTCGCTCCGATGGCCTGCAGCTGAAGCTGCGCCGTCTGCCCGATGCCCTGGAGCTGGTGATCCAGGATGCGGGCACCGGCAGCGACCTGCGCCAGCAGATGCAGGGTCAGACGTGGCTGGGTGAGCTGCGCACCTCGCAGATCCGCGGTCTCAAGGCCGGCCCCCAGTCGTTGTCGATGACTGACGCCGGCGTGGATTCGATCACCTTCGATGGCACCGGCACGGAGTTCCAGCTGAAGGTGACGCCGATGCCCGGGCGCAACCTGGGCACACCGCTTGTAAGCAGCGACGGCCGTGATCTCACGGTGCGCTTCAGCGCCCCGGAGCTGGCCGTGAGCCGGACGGCCAGGGTGGATCTGGATCTGCGCGCGCCGGCGCGGGTACCCACGATGCCTTTTGTGCCACCCCTGCGGCCGCGGGCCGTGGCGCCTCCCTCGGGCGACATCGCCGTGGGCACGATGACAATCCGCAACCGCGGCTACCTCAGCCTCTACGGGCCGCCGGTGACGCTCACCACCCGGGCGGCCAATCCGCGCGACGTGCTGATGGTGCTCTCGCAGATGGGGGGGTATGGCTTCGCTTTCTCCGATGCCTCGCTGCTGGGGGGAGTGAATTCCCCGTCTGCGGCCAGGCCTCCCGCCCCGGTCACGGTGGCGTTCCAGAACGAGCCTTACGAGCGGGCGTTCAACTTCGTGCTCCTCTCCTCCGGCCTGCAGGCGCGCAAAGAGGGCAACACCATCCTGGTGGGCTCCGATGTGCTGGGCAAGACGATCGGCCCGCAGATGTCGAAGGTGTATCGGCTCAACCAGGTGGCACCTAATTCAGCGGCGGATTATCTCGCCAACCTCGGGGCCCAGGTCACCAAAACCACGTCCGTCACCACGGCCGTGTCCCAGGGTGTCCCCCTTGGAGCTCAGCCTGCCGGCAGCGGCCTCACCGCCACCTCCCAGAGCACCACCTCCACCCAACAGACCGTGGAGGCCTTCGGAGCCTCGAGTGGCCCGTTGGTGGGCCTGCGCGCCACCACCGATCCACGCCTGGGCACGATCACGATCGTGGGGGAGCCCGCGCTGGTGGCGATCGGAGAGCAATACCTCAAGCAGCTTGATCTGCGCCAGCGTCAGGTGGCTTTGTCGGTGAAGATTCTCGACGTAACCCTCACGAATGACACCGAGATTGACAACAGTTTTGCCTTTCGCTTTGGCAACAATTTCATCGTGAACGATGGTGGCAGACTGCTGGCAGCTTTTGGCCGCAATCTTCCGGCGAATGCCAGTGATTTCAGTGATGCCAACACGCGGGAATCCTTTGGCAGCTCCTCGCGAACGGTGGGAAATTCCGGTAGCAGTTCCAATTCGGATTCAAGTTCCAATTCCCAATCTCAGAACAACTCCGGCTCGGGTAACGACTCCTCTTTCAGGGAGGATCTCACGCTCTCGCTCAATAACGGCCGTTCGCTGGATCAAAGCCAGATTAGCGATGTGAACCGCCAGTTGTTCCGCGAAACGGGCACGCGGATTGACCCGTTTGAGGTGGAACGATTTATTCCCAATCCTAACTTCAATCCCGGAGCAGCCACTCCTGGTGATCGCTTCATCACCGTTACCGATACAGAGTATCGCATCGTCCCGATTGGAGAGACCACCCGCACGATCACCGATGACCTCTCCTCGCGGATCTCTCAGATCGTCTCATCCCAGGTGAACAGCGGTGTCAACATCGCTCGCAGCCGCGGGGGCTTCAGCAATTCCGGCTCTACCAGTCAGTCGGGCTCGGGCAACACGGGCTCAAGGACTTCACGTTCGGGTTCGGACACGGTGACCGATTCCTTCCAGAAATATTCCGGCTCACGGCGCCGCAACCCCGGCCTCAACTATCCCGACAACGAATTCTTCAGCTTCCTGCAGGCTCAGATTGTGTCGCGCAATGCCAAGGTGCTGGCCAGTCCCACCCTTATTCTCAGTGAGAACCCTGAGCTGATTGAGGGCGGTGCCAATGTTGGCGGGGGTGGTCTTGGTGGGGATGCTGGCGACACCTCTGGCCTCAGCCCAGCGACCATCGGCCGCTCACGGGCCAATGAATCGTTCGTCACCGTGGGTCGCCAGGTCGTGTCGGCCTATGAAGTCACCAACACCGCCGATGTGGGCACCAGCTGCGAACCCACGTTCAGCACGGCTGGCCTCACCTTTGGTGCGCGGATATCGAAAATCGACGACAATGGCTTCGTTACCTTCACTCTTTCTCCGGCGATTTCCGGCGTGGTGGACCAGCAACCGGTGCCAGGCTGTGGCTTCATCGACATCCTGCGCCTGCGCCGTCTCGACACCGGCAGCGTGCGCGTTCACGATGGTCAGACCCTTATCCTCACAGGTGTGATCTCCGATGAAGACAATCAGGAAGTATCGAAATGGCCAATCCTTGGAGATCTGCCCATCGTGGGTCAGTTCTTCCGCAGGACCAATGGCGCCCGCCTCAAGAATGAGCTGGTGATCCTCGTGACCCCCCGCATCATCGATGACGAGCAGGGGGGGACCTACGGCTACGGCTACAACCCTTCCACCCCGGATGCCCGCCGCCTGATCTACAGCCCCTGAGCCCAGGGGCCACAGATCCTGTGGTCAGAAGGCCAGCGGAGCGAAGTACTTGATCGCCAGCGGTGCCAGCTGCTGGAAAATCGATGTGGCGCTCTGCATGAACTGTCCACCCCAGCCGTTGCCCCCGGCGTTGCCCTGGGAGTTCTTCTTGAGCTGTTCGGCGCCCTGCAGCACCTGCTTGGCCACCACCGTGTTGCCCTGCTGCTCGAACAGGCTGGCTGCATAGGTGAAATCGGCAGCAGCCTGCTCCCGCTTGGCCTGCTCAGCCCGGCTGATGCCCCGCGCCAGCCAGCTCAGGGCTGCATCAGGCTGTTTCAGGATCGCCTGGTTGAAATAGGTTTCCGCTTCGCTTGCCCGGCCCTGCAGGGCCGCTTCCACACCAGAATTGTGCAGATCGGCGTAGCTGCTGGCGCTGGGATTCACCCCCACTGCCCGCTTCCAGTGGCTGCGGGCCAGGCCGTCCACATCCAGCAGGGCGCCGCTGAGGTCGGCCTCGCGCAGATCGGTGCCCTCCAGCTGGGCACCACGCAGGTCGGCGCCGCGCAGGGAGGCCCCCAGCAAGGAGGTGAAGGTGAGGTTGGCGCCCTGGAGATTGGCGCCATCAAGCTGGGCGCGGCTGAGGTTGGCCCGCTGTAACTGGGCTTTGCTCAGGTCGGCGTCGCGCAGGTCCGCATGGACCAGATCCGCGTCCTGGAGCCGGCAGCTGGCGCAGGCCCGCTTGTCGAGCAGGCGCATCACGTCGTTGGCTTCGGCGGCCATCCCCGCTCCGCCCAGGAGCTGGGCGCCGGTGACCAGCAGCAGGGATCCCCTCAGGAGGGGGCCATGGAATTGCAGCGGGGGCGCCATGCCGGAGGGGGTGATGGGGGTGGACTCAGCGGGCAGCCGCAGGGGACGCCTTCACATCGCGGGGCTCGATGCACCAGCGAGGGCCGATCTTCTTCCATTCGTAGGCCGCCGGCAAGGGCTCCAGTCCCACCATTCCGGCGATCAGCTGGTTGAGGCAGGGCTGGCCGCTGGAGCAGCTCTGGATGTTGAGCCCATTCACCCGCTCCACCGAGGCATCGGGCGGTTGCGGTCCCTGGCTGAAGAAACGCTGCTCCGCCAGGCAGTAAGGGGCTGCCTGGGCCATTGGAGCCAGCAGGCTTGCCGCCGCAGTGAGGCCCACCATCACCCCGTTTGGCGTGCCCCAGCCCTTGCCCACCGTTCTTTCTCTTCAGGGCGTCGATTATGGCGACCTCCTCACCTGGGGGTCGTTCGCCAGCACCATCAGCCGCTGAGGACTGGCCTGGTCCATGTTGGGGGCCATTGGCGTTCACGCTGGGGGGACTGCTGGAGCTGGCATGGGCGATGCCCCTCTGGATCTGCTGATGCCCGATCGCCATGGCGGCAACCTGGAGGCCGTGGCCAGGCGGTTGGGCTGCCGCCCGGCCGATCTGCTCGATGCCAGCGCCTCCCTGGTGCCCTTTGGGCCGCCGGCTTCGGTGCGGCGGGTTCTGGCGGCGGTGGTGCGCACGCCAGCAGGCCGGCCTTCCCCCCTGCGGGATTACCCCGACCGTGACCATCTGCGCTTGCGCCAGGCCATCGCCACCCACCACCAGCTCGATCCGGCCGCTGTGCTGCCCGGCAACGGGGCCGCCGAGCTGTTCACCTGGCTGGCCCGCGATGCGGCCGCGGCGGGCGCCAGCCTGCTGCCTGCCCCGGGTTTTGCCGACTATCCCCGGGCCCTGGCCTGCTGGGGCGGTGCCTGGAGCGCCTGGCCCCTCGAGCTGCCGCTGCCGGGAGCGCTGACCTGGCCTCAGCCACTGCCGCCAGCTCCGTCAGGTGCTCATCAGGCCGTGTGGATCACCAATCCCCACAACCCCACCGGCCAGCTCTGGAGCCGAAGCTCCCTTGAGCCCCTGCTGGAGCGCTTTGAGCTGGTGATCGTGGATGAGGCGTTTCTGCCCCTGGTGCCTGGCGGGGAGGAGCAGTCGCTGGTGCCATTGCTCAAAGACCACCCCCAGCTGGTGGTGATCCGCAGCCTCACCAAACTGCTGGCGATTGCTGGCCTGCGTCTGGGCTACGCCCTGGCCGATCCCGCCAGGCTGCGGCGCTGGGCCTGTTGGCGCGACCCCTGGCCGGTGAATGGTCTGGCCGCCGCCGTGGGGGAGGTAGTGGTGGGCGATCGGCGCTGGCAGGAGCGGGTGCAGCGCTGGGTGGCGGCGGAGGGTCCCTGGCTGGAGCAGGGCCTGCAGCAGCTGCCAGGTCTCACGCCACTGCCTTCGGCCGCCAACTTCCTGCTGGTGCTCTCGGAGAGTTCCCTGGTGCCGCTGCGCGAGCGGCTGGAGCGGCACCATCGCGTGCTGTTGCGCGACTGCCGCTCCTTTGCTGGCCTGGGCGAGCGCTGGTTGCGGATCGCCCTGCAAAACCGCCGCAACAACCGACGGCTGCTGCGGGCCCTGCGGCAGGAGATCAGCCGCTAGCTGTGTTTTCTCACCAGCTCGATCAGTAGCTCCGCCAGCCGCTGATCGGCGTCGCGCACCGCCAGGCGCTCCATGCCCGCCCTCAGGGTGTGGAGCGGATCGAGGCCAGCGCTTGCTCCGCGTAGCCGTGGCCCCAGCAGCCGCCACACCGCCTGCTCCAGGGCCGCATGCTCAGGGGCGTGCTGCCACACGATCACGGCGGCTCCGGCTTCCGCGGCGGCTTCGGCGTTGGCGTCCTGGTGATGGTCGGCCGCCTGGGGGAACGGCACCAGGATCGTGGGGGTGCAGCAGACAGCCAGTTCGCTGAGGCTGCCGGCCCCCGCACGGCTGATGGCCAGCTGGGCGTGCTGCAACAGGCCGGGGAGTTCGTCGCTGAAGGGCCGCTCGATGTAGGAGGGGATTCGCAGGCTGCCGCTGTCCGGATCGCTGCTGCCGGTGAGGTGCACCACTCGGCAGCCGGCGGCCACCAGCCTCGGCACCAGGGGGCGCACCATGCGGTTGAGGCCAAGGGCACCCTGGCTGCCGCCCATCACCAGCACCAGGGGGCCATCTCCATCGGGCACCCAGCTGGGCAGGGGGGCTGGCCGCAGGAAGTCGGCGCGCACCGGTGTGCCCGTTACCAGGGGCCGGCACTTGGGCAGACGTTCCGCCGCCGCCCGCAGCCCCACCGCAACCTGGCTGCAGTGCCGACCGAGCAGGCGGGTGACCCGCCCTGGGATGGCGTTGGATTCATGCAGGACCACCGGCACCCCGCACCAGCGGGCCGCCAGGATCGCCGGTGCGGCGATGTAGCCCCCGGTGCTGAATACCAGGCCGATGCCCTCACGCCGGATCAGCCGGCGCACCGCCACGCTGGCAGCGATCAGGCGCAGCAGTTGCCACAGCTTGCGCAAGCCCCGGCCCTGCAACCCTCCCGCCCGGATCGTGTGCAGGGGATAGCGACTGGGAACGAGCTCCCGCTCGAGGCGGTTGGGAACCCCCAGCCATTGCACCTGCCAGCCGTCGGGCAGGGCTTCCGCCACCGCCAGGGCCGGGAACAGGTGCCCGCCGGTGCCGCTGGCCGCGATCAGGAGCCTGGACATGGACCTTCACTGACGGGCACGGCGCTTGACCTGGGCGCGCCTAACTTAAAAGGGCCGCCATGGCCATCCCCGATGCCGCAGTCGCCCCTCCACCCGTTCCTTCTGGCATTGCTGGCGGCCACGGTGGTTGTCAGCCTGCCGGCTGCCAAGGCCGCCCCACCGTCTCCGGCCCTGCTCCAGAGCCTGGAGGGCGCCCTTAACAGCGGAAACTCCTCCAACCTGGCCGCCATGGTGGAAGCTGGCCCCGGCCTGGATCCCGCTCGCCTGGAGGCCCGCTACAAGCTTCTGCGCGATCGCTTCCCCGATGCTCGCTGGACGGTGAGCAGTGGAGCTCCCCTGCGCGATGGTCGCCCCACCGTGGCGATCGCGGTTACCGGCAGCCGCTCGGAGGGCCCCTTCCGCTACAGCCTGCAGGCCGAGCAGGTGCTGGCCCTCAGCGCCAGCGGCACAAGGCTGAACGGCCAGGAATTGATCCGTGAAACCACCACCCTGCGCAGCGGTGAGGCAAGCCTGCCGGTGAGTGTGCTGATTCCGGACGCGGTGCTCACGGGCCAGCGCTACGACGTGGATGTGGTCTTCGATGAACCGCTCGATGGGGCGGTGGCAGCCGGTGGCATCGCCGCCATCACGCCCGAGCAGATCAGCGCTCTGGAAACCCCCGATCTGGAGCTGGCGGCCCTCGGCGGTGGGGGCCTGTTCAAGTCGGTGCAGGCACCCCTCAAGCCCGGCAGCCAGACCTGGGCCGTGCTGCTGGTCCACCCCAAGGGCATCATCAGCACCACCAAGCGGGTGCGGGTTGTGGCCGATAAGGCCGCGCTCACTCCCTGAGCAAACCTGGGGCCTGGTCTGGGCTGAACCAACGCGCCAGAGCTGATACATCCTCGTCGCCGTGACCGGCGGCGATCAGGGCATCTTCGATCCCGGCCACGCTGGTACTGATCGGCAGGGTCACACCGGCCGCGGCGGCTGTCTCGAGGGCGATCGCCAGATCCTTGCGGTGCAGCGCCAGGCGGAAGCCGAGGGGATAGCAGTTCTCGATCATCGCTCCGGCGCGGTGCTGCAGGGCCCAGGAGCCAGCGGCGCCACCCTCGAGGGCGGCGCAGACCTGTTGCAGCGGCAGCCCCAGGGCCCTGGCCAGGGCCAGGCCTTCCGCCAGGGCGGCATAACTCCCGGCCACCAGGATCTGGTTGACGGCCTTCACCTGCTGGCCCGATCCCACCGGCCCGAAATGACTGATCCGGCCACCCACCACCTCCAGCAGGGGGCGGGCGCGCTCCAAGTGGTTGCTGGAGCCTCCCACCAGCAGGGAGAGCGTGCCGGCTCGAGCCCCCTCGGTGCCGCCGGTGACCGGGGCATCGAGATATCCCACCCCCAGCTCGCCCAGGCGGGCGGCCAGACGCTGGCTGGTGGCTGCCGCGATGGTGGAGAAGTCGATCACCAGGGAGCCTGGGGCCACGCCTTCGGCAACCCCGGCTGGGCCGAACAGCACCTCCTCAACGGCGGTGTCATCGCTGAGGCAGACGGCGATCAGCTCGGCTGAGGCCGCCGCTTCAGCCGCTGTTGCCGCTCTGGTGGCCCCTGAGGCGGCCAGCGGCTCTTCCGCCCCTCGGCTGCGGTTGTGGACGATGAGGGGAAACCCCGCCGCCAGTACACGGGCTGCCATCGGTGCCCCGAGTGCTCCAAGACCGAGGAAGGCCACGAAAGATCTGGTCATCAGTCCTGCCGATTCAGTTGTGATCTGGTGATCCGGCTACGGGAGCATGGTTGAGCCTGAACCGTTTCCGCCATGTCGTTCATACGGAATGCCCAGCTTGTGCTGATTCCTCCTGCCGCGGCCGCCCTGGCGATGCTGCTGCAGGTGGGCTCGGGCCAGGCCCAGACCGGCACTGCCCCCAGCACCCGGCAGGCTCCAGCCCGCATCCAGCTCACCCCCAACCAGGAAAGCGAGCTGTTCAAGGGGCAGCGCAGTCTCTCGTTGCGGGCCCATACCGACCAGATCGCCATCCTTCGCACGGGGGAGCGCTGCTTGGGCGAGGCCAAGGACCTGAAGGCCCTCAGTAGCTGCCGCCTGACTGAACGCCAGGCCAGGCGCGAGCTGATGAACCGGAACCGCCAGGAGGCCCGGGCCCTGCATCAAAGGTTGGGACTGCCGGCCCCCAAGGGTGGCTGGGGTGAGGGCTCCCGTGGCAAGGGCGGCCCTGGGGGCTGGGGCGACCCTGCCGACAAGATCTGAGCGGGGCCTCAGGCGTCGTCGAGGGCGGCGACGCCTGGGAGCACCTTGCCCTCCAGCAGCTCGAGACTGGCGCCGCCCCCGGTGGAGATGTGGCTCATCTTCTCGGCCACCCCCACCTTCTCCACCGCTGCCACGGAATCACCGCCGCCGATGATCGTGCAGCAGCCCTGAGCGCTCAACTCGGCCAGGGTGTGGGCCACACCATTGGTGCCGGCAGCGAACTTGTCGAACTCGAACACGCCCATGGGGCCGTTCCAGATCACGGTCTTGCAGTCGGCCAGGGCGGCCTGGAAGGCCTTGAGCGAATCCGGGCCGATATCGAGGCCCATCCAGCCATCGGGAATTTCATTCACCGAGGTGGTGAGGGTGTTGGCGTCGGGGGAGAAGGCGTCGGCCAGAACCACATCGGTGGGGAGAAGCAGCTGCACGCCCTTGGCCTTTGCCTTGGCCTCCAGCTCCCTGGCCAACTCGAGCTTGTCTTCCTCAACGAGGCTCTTGCCCACCGCCAGGCCGCGGGCTTTGTAGAAGGTGAAGATCATGCCGCCGCCGATCAGCACCTTGTCGCACTTGTCGATCAGCGACTCGAGCACGCCGATCTTGCTGCTCACCTTCGAGCCGCCCACGATCGCCGCCAGGGGGCGCTTCGGCTCATCGATGGCGCCCTGCAGATACTGCAGCTCCTTCTCCATCAGGTGACCGGCCACGTTGGGAGTGAGGAATTCGGTCACGCCTTCGGTGGAGGCATGGGCCCGGTGGGCGGCGCCGAAGGCGTCGTTCACGTAGACCTCGGCCAGGGCAGCCAGCTTCCTGGCGAATTCGGTCTCGTTCTTCTCTTCGTCGGCGAAGAAGCGCACGTTCTCCAGCAGCACCACATCACCGTCGGCCATGGCCGACACCTTCGCCTCGGCATCGGGGCCGATGCAGCTCTCAGTTTTCACAACCGGCTTGCCCAGCAGCTCGCTCAGGCGGGCAGCAACCGGCGTGAGGCGCATCGCTTCATTCACCTCGCCCTTGGGCCGGCCGAAGTGGGCGGCCAGGATCACCCTGGCGCCCTTGGCGGTGAGGTCGGTGATGGTCGGCAGGGCCGCGCGGATGCGGGTGTCATCGCTGATGGCACCGCTCTCATCCAGAGGTACGTTGAAGTCGACCCGCACCAGAACACGCTTGCCTTGCAGATCGGCAGCGGACAGGCTGGTCAGGGATCGCTTCGCCATGGGGGTCTGGGTGATCGAGGATGGGCGAGATTAACCCGCAGCCCTCGGCCCAGGTTCGAGGCGGGCGCTAGGACAAGTGGGGCGGCACCTTTTGTCTGACCCTTGCGCCGGGATGGCGACCACTTGATGGCGAACCCATGTTCAACACCGTTCTGTTTCCGATCGACCAGAGCCGCCAGACCATGGACACGGCGGCCCTGACCCTGAAGCTGGCTCTCCAGCACGGCAGCCGCCTGGTGGTGCTTTCCGTGGTGGAGCCTGAGGAGGGTGTCATGCACGATGCCGCCGCCGTGGCGCGGCTTCTGGAGCAGGCCCGCGGCCACTTCGAGCAGGCCGGTGTGACCTGCGAGGTGATCGAGCGCGAAGGGCGGCCCGCCTTCGTGATCGGGGATGTGGCCGATGAGATCAATGCTGACCTGATCGTGATGGGCACCCGCGGCCTTTCCCTCGATGCCGATCAGCCCAGCACCGCGTCGCGGGTGATCCAGCTGGCCCCCTGCCCTGTGCTGGTGGTGCCCTGATGGAGGGGATCGCCACCCCCGTCGGAGAGGGTCTGAGCCAGTCGGCCCCCGCGATCCAGTGGTATCCGGGGCACATCGCCAAGGCGGAGCGGCAGCTGTTCACCCAGCTCGCCAAGGTGGATCTGGTGATCGAGGTGCGAGATGCCCGCATCCCCCGGGCCACCGGCCACCCCCGCCTGCAGCGCTGGATGAAAGCCAAGCCGCGTCTGCTGGTGATCAACCGCCGCGACATGATCAACGAAGCGGCACGCCAGGCCTGGGACCACTGGCTGCGTGAACGCGGCGAGACCCCCTGGTGGTGCGACGCCAAGGTGGGCACCGGCGTCAAGCAGCTCCAGGAGGCGGCCATCCGCGCTGGGGGGCAGCTCAACGCCCGCCGGGCGGGACGGGGCATGCGGCCGCGCCCGGTGCGCGCCCTGATGCTCGGCTTCCCCAACGTCGGCAAGTCGGCCCTGATCAACCGCCTCGTGCGTCAGAAGGTGGTCGACAGCGCCCGCCGCGCCGGGGTGACCCGCACCCTGCGCTGGGTGCGACTTGGCCAGGAGCTGGATCTTCTCGATGCCCCCGGGGTGCTGCCGCCGCGCCTGGATGATCAGCGCGCCGCCCTGCTGCTCGCCCTCTGCGATGACATCGGCCAGGCCGCCTACGACGGCGAGGCCGTGGCCGTGGCCTTCCTGCGCCTGCTTGATGGTCTGCAGGTCCATCCGGCGGCTGGGATCTCCTCCAGCGGCGTACTTGGGCGATATGGCGTGCCGATCACACGCCTGGAGGACAACGTGGTGGATGGCTGGGGCTGGCTGGAGGCCGCCGCCGCCCGCCACACCAGTGGCGACACAGCCCGCATGGCCCAGCGCCTGCTTGACGACTTCCGCCGCTCCATCCTGGGTCCGATCGCCCTCGAGCTGCCGCCTGAGCCGGCATGACGGGCTTCGGCGAAGGAGAGGGTGAACTGGTCAAGCTCCACTACCCGAAGCCGCTGCCGATGCGCCTCGACCGCTGGCTGGTGGCCCAGCGGCCGGAGCAGAGCCGGGCCCGCATCCAGAAGTTCATCGATGCCGGCTACGTGCGTGTCAATGGCGTCACGGGCCGGGCCAAGACTCCCCTGCGGCTCCACGACGAAGTGCAGCTGTGGATGCCGCCGCCTGAGCCGCTGCCCTACCTGCTGCCCCAGCCGATCCCCCTTGATGTGCTCTACGAAGACGCCCACCTGATCGTGCTCAACAAGCCGGCCGGCCTCACGGTGCATCCGGCGCCGGGCAACCGCGACGGCACGCTGGTGAATGGTCTGCTGCACCACTGCCCCGATCTGCCCGGTATCGGGGGTGAGATGCGCCCCGGCATCGTTCATCGCCTCGACAAGGACACCACCGGCTGCATCGTGGTCGCCAAGAGCCAGGAGGCCCTGGTGCGACTGCAGGTGCAGATCCAGAAGCGGGTGGCCTCAAGGGAGTACCTGGCGGTGGTGCATGGGGCGCCTGCGGCCGAGAGCGGCACGATCGTGGGGGCGATCGGCCGTCATCCTGCCGATCGCAAGAAATACGCCGTGGTGGCCGATGAGAAGGGTCGCTTCGCCTGCACCCACTGGACCCTGATCGAGCGCCTCGGCGATTACTCCCTGCTGCGCTTCCGGCTCGACACCGGCCGGACCCATCAGATTCGCGTCCACTGCGCCCACATCGGCCATCCGATCGTGGGCGATGTCACTTACAGCCGCTGCCGCAAGTTGCCGCTGGAGCTGCCCGGGCAGGCCCTGCATGCGGTGGCCCTGGGTCTCGATCATCCGATCAGCGGCAAGCGGCTGGCTTTCGCGGCTCCACTGCCGCCAGTGTTCGAGGCCCTGCTCACCGCCCTGCGCCAGCGCCTCAACCCAGCCGTCAGCGGGAGCCAGGGCTGGCTTCCTCAAGCATCACATCGAACAGAGTGAGGCGCTCGAGCTGGTCGGCCACGGCTATCGCGGTGAGCACCGCAAAGCCGATCGGCAGCAGCAGGGCGTAGTTCTTGCTCAGCTCGAAGCTGAGCAGGATCGCCGTCAGCGGCGTGCGCGTGAGGGCGCCCAGGAAGGCGCCGCCCCCGGCGAACAGCAGGGTGGCCGGGGCATAGGAGAACAGCAGCAGGCAGAGTTGCTGCACCAGGGTGCCCAGGGATGCGCCCACCACCAGGGCCGGTGCCAGGAACCCCCCTGGTGCCTCCGCCGCCACCGCCACGGCTGTACCCACTCCTTGAACCCCCAGGGCCAGCAGGGCGGTGGACGGGCCGCTTAGCCCCAGCAGGGCGTCGAAGTCGAGACGGTCAGGGTTGTCGAAGCTGCCGGGCAGGAGCGACCAGCCCAGGCCGATCGTCAGCCCCACCAGCGGCAGCAGTTGCCAGGCCTCCAGCCTCAGCTGCCTCAGGGCCAGGCGCAGGCGCAGGATGCCACGCTGATAAAAAACCGCCAAACCACCGGCGAGAACTCCCAGCAGCAGCAGGATCGGCACATCCACCAGGCGGAAATCATCGACGCGGCTGGGATAGAGGATCATCGGCAACAAATCACGCAGCCAGGCCGGTCCCACGGGAGCCGCCGAGAGCAGGCGGGTCCAGGCGATGGTGGCAAAGGTGGCGAAGGCCGCGATGGCGTTGGTGCGCACGTCCGAGCGCTTGAGCAACTCCTCGATCGTGTACAGCGCTCCACCAAGGGGGGAGTGGAACACGGCAGCCAATCCCGCGCCACTGCCGATGGCCACCGCCAGACGTTGCTGGTGGTCGTGGGGGTAAATCCCACCAGCGGCTTCCTTGGCCAGGGAGGCACCGATCTGAATCGATGGCCCCTCAGGCCCCACCGGGATGCCGCCGCCGATCGCCACGCCACTGGCCAGCAGCTTCACCACCGCCACCCGCCAGCCCATGGGCACCGGCACCCCTCGCAGCCAGAGCATCACCTGCACGATCCCCGATCCCTTGGCACCGGGCTCCACAGCGCTGATAAGGCCTCCGGCGATGGCGCCCCCCAGCGCGCCCATCATGGGCAGCACGAACCAGCGGGGCAGGTGATTGGCCAGTTGGAGGCGCAGGGCATTCACCGCCTGGATCTCCAGTCCGTAGACCCAGATCGCCAGGGCCACCCCGATGCCGATCGCATTCACCAGCAGGAACAGCCGCAGCAGGCTCGCGATCTTCCGCAATGACACCCGGCGGAGGAAGGGCATGGTTCAGGCGGGCGCTGGCAGCCGTGGGCAGGCCTCCACCAGCTGGCGGGTGATCACGGCCTGGGGCCGCTCGAGCATCGCTCCAGCTGGCCCCTCCTCCACGATTCGCCCCCCGTCGAGCACGATCAATCGCTGACAGAAGCCGCCGGCCACAGCCAGGTCGTGGGTAACGAAGATCAACCCCAGACCGAGGCGCCCCTGCAGTTGCCGCAGCAGGGCCAGCACCTCAGCCTGCACTTCGGCGTCGAGCATGCTCACGCTCTCATCGCAGAGCAGCACCTTCGGCTCCAGCACCAGGGTGCGGGCGATGGCCACCCGTTGCTGCTGGCCTCCCGAGAGCTGCCGCGGCATGCGGTTCTCGTAGAGCTCCGGCGGCTCAAGTCCCACGGTGGCCAGCCCTTCTCGGGCCCTGGCGCGGGCCTCAAGCCTGCTGGCGAGGCCATGGATCAGCAGCGGATCCGCCACCGCTTCCCCCACCGTCATGCTCGGATTGAGGCAGGCCAGCGGATCCTGGAAGACCATCTGCAGGCTGCGGCGGGCTCTGGCGAGCTCCCCCCCGCCCATCCTGAGCAGGTCGCGGCCCTCCAGGCTCACCCGGCCACCCCGCACCGGTGTCAGCCCCATCAGGGCGCGGCAGAGGGTGCTCTTGCCGCAACCGGACGCTCCCACCACCCCGAGGGTTTCCCCCGGCCCCAGGCGCAGGCTCACGCCATCGACGGCCTTAAGCCAGCGCCGCCGCCACGGCGCTGAGGGCAGCGGATGCCAGCAGCGGAGTTCCTCCACCTCCAGCAGCAGCGACGCCTCGGCGCTGGCCGGGGTGTGGCTGCCTTCGCGGGCACGGGCCGCCGCCACCAGCCGCTGGCTGAGCGGTGCCTTGGGAGAGCGCAGCAGTTCGATGGCGGGCCCCTCCTCCACCACCTGCCCATGGTCGAGCACGGCGATGCGCTGGCACCAGCGCCCCGCCATGGCGAGGTCGTGGCTGATCAGCAGCAGGGCGCTGCCACTCTCGCGGCAGAGGTCGGTGAGCTCGGCCATCACCTGGGCCGCCACGGCCACATCCAGGCTGGTGGTGGGCTCATCGGCGATCACCAGGGCCGGCTCCAGGGCCATGGCCAGGGCGATCGCCAGCCGCTGGCGCATGCCACCGCTGAACTCATGGGGATAGCTGCTGTAGCGATCCGGGCCGATGCCAACCCGCTGCAGCAGCTGCTCCGCTCGCTGGCGTACCCGTTCCCGCTCCCAGCCGGGACGATGGGCCGAGATGGTGTCGCTGAGGTGTTCACCGATGCGCAGGAGCGGGTTCAGCCTTGTCATCGGGTCCTGGAACACCAGCCCAACGGCTTCCCCCCGCAACTGGCGCAGGGCCGGACGCTTCAGAGCACGGGGGTCCTGGCCCGACAGGCTCAGGTGTCCGCTGCAGTGACTGCCGGGTGGCAGCAACTGCAGCACCGCCCGCGCCACTGTGCTTTTGCCGCAGCCGGAGGGTCCCACCAGGGCAAGGGTGTCACCGGAGCAGAGGCGCAGGTTGAGGCCATTGAGGGTGGGGGCCGCGCTGCCGCCTGGGTAGCTCACGACCAGGTCGCTGATCTCCAGCACCGGCTCGGCGGCACGCGTGTCGGCCATGGGACGCGGCGGATCAGGACGTGCTGGCACAGCATGGGGGGCGTGCGGGTGCACTCGTGGTTTTGTTGCGTGATCTGCATACGATGGAGTCAGAAGTGTCCGGTGATGCTCGATACCGCCGTTGGAATCAAGGACAACGTTGCGGGCGAGAGCCTGGAGGCCGGGACGCTTGTCGGCCACTGCCCTGGCCTGGCTGAGGACTGTGGCGATCCGCCGTCCCTGGTGGTCGACGCGGTCCCAGCTCTGAGACGGCGGCCGATCCGCTCCCCCGACGACTACGGGGTGAAGCTCCCCGATTGGCTCAGGGAGTGCATCGTGCATGTGCCCCCCGGCGACGGGGAGACCTGCCCTACCGACCCTGAAGCCCTGCTGGCAGCAGCTTTTGATTTCGCCTTCCAGCTCCACGACGGCCAGGTAAGAGCCACAGGCGAGCCCTACATCATCCATCCGGTCGCCGTCGCTGATCTGCTGCGCGACATCGGCGCCAGCGCCGGGGTGATCGCCGCCGGCTTCCTGCACGACGTGGTCGAGGACACCGACGTCACCTCCGAGGAGCTTGAGCTTCACTTCGGCGCCGAGGTGCGCGCTCTGGTGGAAGGGGTCACCAAGCTCGGAGGCATTCACTTCACCAATCACACCGAAGCCCAGGCGGAGAACCTGCGGCGGATGTTCCTGGCCATGGCCAGTGACATCCGCGTGGTGCTGGTGAAGCTGGCGGACCGGCTGCACAACATGCGCACCCTCGGGGCCCTCAAGCCCGAAAAGCAGCAGCGGATTGCCCGTGAAACCCGCGAGATCTACGCACCCCTCGCCAACCGGCTCGGCATCGGCCGCTTCAAGTGGGAACTCGAAGACCTCGCCTTCAAGATCCTCGAGCCAGAGGCCTATGGCGAGATCAAGCAGCAGGTGGCCAGCAAACGCAGTGACCGTGAGGAGCGACTGGCTGCCACGGTGGCCCTGCTGGTGCAACGGCTTCAGGGCGCGGGTCTGCACGACTGTGAGGTGAGCGGCCGGCCCAAGCATCTCTATGGCATCTGGAGCAAGATGCAGATGCAGCAGAAGGCCTTCCACGAAATCTTCGATGTGGCGGCCCTGCGCATCCTGACGCCCAATCTCGAGAGCTGTTATCGCGCTCTGGCGGTGGTTCATGACACCTTCCGCCCGATTCCTGGCCGTTTCAAGGACTACATCGGTCTGCCAAAGCCCAACGGCTATCAGTCTTTGCACACCGCCGTGATCGGCCGTCATCGGCCGATCGAGGTGCAGATCCGCACCACGGAGATGCACCAGGTGGCGGAGTACGGCATTGCCGCCCATTGGAAGTACAAGGAGGGAGGCTCACCCGCCTCAGCCGGTGCCGCCGATCGCTTCAATTGGCTGCGCCAGCTGGTCGACTGGCAGCAGGACGATGGAGGCGAAGACAGCAGCGATTATCTCGCCTCGATCAAGGAAGATCTCTTCGATGAGGAGGTTTTCGTGTTCACACCCCAGGGGGATGTGGTGGGGTTGCGCAAGGGATCCACAGCTGTGGATTTCGCCTTTCGCATTCACTCTGAAGTGGGAAACCACTGCCAGGGCGTGCGCATCAACGACCGTCTCTGCCCATTGGCCACGCCACTGCGCAACGGTGATTTCGTTCAGATCATCACTGCGAAGTCGGCCCATCCGAGCCTCGATTGGCTCAACTTCGTTGCTACCCCCACCGCCCGCAACCGCATCCGGCAGTGGTACAAACGCAGCCATCGCCAGGAGAACATCCAGCGGGGCACTTCCATGCTGGAGCGGGAGCTGGGCCGAGACGGCTTCGATGCCCTGCTCAACGGAGAGGCGATCGCGAAGGTGGCCCGCCGCTGCAACCTGGTGGGCACCGAGGATCTGTTGGCGGCCCTCGGCTTCGGTGGCGTCACCCTGCAGCAGGTGGTCAACCGCCTGCGTGAGGAGGTCCGGCTCGCTACAGCGGCGGCAGCCCCGGTGCTCAGCAACGAGGACCTCGCCCGCAGCGTGTCTGATCAGGCCAGTTTGCCGCTGCCATCCTCGGCGGATGGCAGCGGCAGTCCGATCCTGGGGCTGGAGGGCCTGGAGTACCGGCTGGGAGGCTGCTGCTGTCCCCTGCCCGGGGAAGCGATTGTCGGCAGCGTCGCCCTGGGCAACCACGGCATCACGATTCACCGTCAGGACTGCGCCAATGTGGCTGCCGTTCCGGTGGAGCGGCGATTGCCGGTGCGCTGGAATCCGGCCGCTGACCAGCAGCGTCGTCGCTACCCCGTTCAGATCCGGATCGAGGTGCTCGATCGTGTCGGTGTGCTCAAGGACATCCTCACGCGCCTCTCCGACAGCCGCATCAACGTCAGTGATGCCCGGGTGCGCACGGCCTACGGCAAGCCCGCCCGCATCGATCTCAAGGTGGAGCTCGTCAGCGCCAGCCAGCTTGCGACCACCATGGATCAGATCCGCTCCATGGCCGACGTGCTCGATCTCTGCCGCACCGGCATCGGCTGATCAGGGGGTGCCTGCCTCGGACCTGGGTGACGTTCAAACAGCTTGTAGATCTCTCCGCTCAGGCCGACCCTGGCGGTGATCTCCGTCCACTGCGACGTTCGGCTGGCCAGGCATTTCTTCAGAAAGCTCTCTGAATGGCGCCCACCGCGATCGGTGGCCTTCCAGACGATCGTGTGATTTTCAGCAGCGACGAGCTGGTCGCAAGCCTGGGCGTCGGTGATGGCAAGGCCGAGGCGGCGGGTGGCCCAGGAGGCGGTCAGGCCATAGGGCTCAAGGCTCCAGCTGGGATGGCTGCCGACTGTGGAGGCGTCCTGGTGAAGTTGCCAGTGCAGGGAGAAGTCCTGAGGGGAGATGAATCCTCGCTGCTCCGGCGGCTGCGCTGCCAGGTGGTTCCGAACCAGGCTCCATTCGCCTGCGAGTCGGGCGGAGGCGGCCTGCTTGCGGCTGTTCTGGCCTGTGGGTGAGGGCGTCAAGAGTTCGGCGCTCACGATGTTGTAAGCCAGGATCAGCGAAAGCACCAGAACTATTGCCTCACTCCAGGCCTGGCTGCGTGCCTGCCGTTGCTGGGCAGTGAGCAGGCCGATGCCGCTGACGATCAAGAGCGTGTACGGAAGCACGCTCATCAGGTCGTAGTGCCCCCAGTAGTGGGTGTGCTCAAAAGAGAGCGCCAGTCCCACCAGATACAGAGTGGCCAGTGCCGGCAGCAGCAGAAGGCGGCCGCCGCTGCCATGGCGGTTCGCCCGACGCACCCAGCCGGCGATGCCCAGCAGGGGCAGGATCATCAGGATCCAGACCTCAATGCCGGCGATGCCTACCACTGACATCTGCCGCAGGAAGTGGAGCATCGTGCCCTGGTCCTGCATCGCCTGACCGCTCCACTCCAGCAGGACTTCGACCGCTCCGGCCCAGGCTCTTGCAGGGCCATCGGGAACGAACGCGTAGGGGGCGAAGACCAGCAAGGCACCGAGCAGACCGCCACCGACCATGGCCATGCACTCCATCAACAGGGCGCCAGTGGACAGACCGCGACGCCGGCCACTGGCGAATCGCCACAACTGGCAGGCCAGGGTGGTGAGCAGGAGCGGAGCGATCAGGTTGGGGCGAACTGCGGCAGCCAGGAAGAACCAGAACCCTGCCGCCACCAGCCAGCCTCGGGCCGCTCGCGGCGGCGCCTGCAGATCCGCACGCCGTGCCACCTCACGGCTGAGGCAGGCGAGGCCGAACACCAGAAACGAGTTGGCGTAGTGATGGATGTGGCCTGATAGACCCCCGACAAGTTTCTGGCTGAGCAGGAGATAGAGCGCAGCGGCCACCCAGGGCAGGGGGTACCCATGGGCAGCTGCGATCCAGCCGCTGCGCCTGAGGCTCCCGACGCTGCGGGCCAGCACCACTGCCGTCGCGGCATTGAGCAGGACCACCAGAACCCGGTGCGAGCGGATCGAACCAAGCAGGGCCGATGGAACGAAGAGATATTGAACGATCGGCCACTTCGAATCGAAGTGATCGGTGTAGAGAAGGCTGCCTTGCGTTAACTTCCAGCCGAGAAAGAAGAACGTGTCGATATCAATGTCATAACTCCCCACGCTGCTGGGAGCATTCCAGACCCGCAGGCCAATCCCGACCAGAATCAGGAGCCAGGTGACGGCCAGTAGCCCCAGCCATTGGCGATGCGGAGCTGCACCGTGGTCCATCAGCGCGGATCCTGCCGCGCTGATGATCGTGTCAAGCCAGAAGGGGCCGAACCCGAAATGGGGTCGCCCTGGCGGCGGAACAGTTTGAATTCGCCGGTGCGCAGCCCCAGATCCTGGGTGAGCTCTTCCCAGCGCCCGGGCTCCTGGCTGAGGCACTGGCGCATGAAGGCCTCGGTGTTCGGACCCTCCGGATCGACCCGCTTCCAAACCAGGTGAGCGTTGGCGGGCTTAAGCAGCTGGGCGCAGGTCTGGGCCGCCCCCACCGGCAGGCCGATAACGGTGGTGGCCCAGGACGCTTTCATCCCCTGGGGATTGAGGCTCCAGTCGGGGCCGATGCCCACGGTGGTGGCCGGCACGTTCAACTGCCATTGCAGAGCTGGATCCTGAGGCGCCGTGAAGCCGCGGTTTTCAGCGGGAAGGGAGGCCAGGTAGGTGCGCAGCATGGTGCGGTCCTGCTCCAGCGCGATCACCCGGCTCGAGAGTCGTGACGGGGCGCCGAAGACCTCGGCGATGAACATGTTGTTGAACAGGATCAGCGAGAGGATCAAGGTGCCACTGAAGGCGGCCCGGCGAACGGCGGGTCGGCCGGAGCGCTCCAGAGCCGCCATCCCCGAGGCCAAGAACAGAACCACGGGGACCACGACCAACTGGCCGTCATGGCCGTTGAAATCGGTGCGCTGGAACGACCAGGTGAGCTCGAGCAGGAACACCACTGCCAGACCAGGCACCAGCAACAACCGTTCGCGACGTCGCCCGGGCGCGTTCCACGTCTTTCGGGCGATCAGGACCACCCCGGCCGCTGGCATCAGCGCAAGCAGCCACAGCGGCAATCCTGCGAGCGGCGTGCGGATCAGTTCTCCGAACAGGAAGCCCACATCGGCTTCCCTCCAGATCTGCTGACTGATCCACTGCAGCGGCAGGGCCACAGCGCCGGCCCAGGCGTGGCTAGCCCCATCCGCCACGAACAGATAGGGCAGGAACATCAGGGCTGTTGCCAGGACGGCGCCACCAGCGAGGGCTCCTGCGGCCCGACCCGGCTGACGGTGGTGCACCAGCACCAGGACACTCACCAGGGTGAGGGGATAGATCAGGGTGAAGAAGCAGGCCACCGCCATCATCCCCATCGCCCCAGTGGCTACCAGCCAGGCCCGCCGCCCGTGGAGTTCCCTCGCACCGGGCAGGCCCCGACCCAGCATGTAGACGCCGAGCACCAGAAAGGTGTTGGCGAACTGGTGCGGGCTCCCGGCTATCCCGCCAGGAATTTTCTGGCTCAGGATCACCAGCAGGACCCCACTGGCCAGGGGGACCAGGGACTTGGGCCCCAGCTGGATGAGGCCAGCGCGTGAGAACTTCCGCACCGCTGAGGCCAGCAGAACGCCGCCGAGCAGGTTGAGGCCCATGACCAGGATCCGGTGCGCCTGAATCGATCCCAGCCAGGCTGCGGGGGCGTAGAGCAACTGGACGATCGGCCACTGACGCAGATAGCTTTCTTGGTAAAGGAGCCCCCCCTGCAACCAGCGCTGGCTGAGATAGACGAGCGAATCGATCTCTTCATCGTAACTGCCGGAGATGGTGCTGGCCCGCCAGACACGCACGGCAAGGCTGACCAGGGTGAGCAGCCACAGCGCCGTCAGCACGATGCGTTGTCTGCTCAAGTTTCGCTGCAGGTCGTCCAGGGCACAGTCTGCATGGATGGGCAGTTTCAGCGGTCCTAGCGGAACACCTTGACTGCCCTGGAGCCGCTGGCGGCCTGGCAGGCCTGGCCTGACGCCTGGTTGGCCAGTGAGGATCCAGCCACAGCGCACGATCCGAGTGCTCGGCGCTACAGCGTCCACCGTTGGGCTCTGTCTGAATTCATCTATCGATGACCCTCTGGCATGTGCTGCCATGACCTCCGAGCAAGCGGCCCAACTGATCGACGACACCCTTGACCTGGTGCATCAAAGGCTTCAGGCCCTTGATGCGGTCCAGAAGCGGCGTGAGCACAAAGCACTGGCCGAGGAGTTCCGGGAGTGGCGTCAGCCGAGCGGAGGCCACATCGACCTGATGCTCTGCCCTGGGTTCGGCAACGGCTGAGCCCTCAGCTGCCGGTCAAGTTTCTGCCGCTCTGGCGTTCTAACCAGCGCCAGTAAACGAAGCCCAGCGCCAGTGAGGCCACCGTGCCCACGATCGTCGAACCCAGCAGCAGTCGGCTCGAGAACGACCAGCCCAGTTCCCAGAGGCCCTGACCCTTGAGAGCGTCAAGGCTGGGCCAGCCCTCCCCCGGGCCGAGCAGCCAGCAGCCCAGTTGATAGTTGAACCAGTAGAGCGGTACATAGGTCAGGGGGTTGCTGATCCAGGTGCCGGCAGCCGCCAGCAGGTGGTTCCCTCTGACCAGGCTGGCCAGCCCCACCCCCAGCAGGGTCTGCAAACCGAAGAAAGGAAAGCATCCACAGAACACCCCGGCCGCCAGCCCTCGGGCCCGCTGGCTATGGCTTCCCTCCTGCATCCACAGCCAGTGGATCCAGAGCCGGATCCTGGCCAGGAAGCCAGAACTCCAGCGCCGCCACCCAGACTGGCGTGGACCTTGGCCTTTGGGCTCCTTGGATTCGGACGACACCATTGCTGCGATCGCCACGGCGTTGGCGCCCGGTGAGGGAAGTGTGGCGATCGTAAGAATCTCCGGCCCCGAGGCGGAGACCATCGGCCGCAATCTGTTTCTTCCCCCCGGTGAGCAGGCCTGGGGGAGCCATCGCGTGCTCTATGGCCATGTGGTTGACCCAGTCAGCGCGGAGCGGCTGGATGAGGCCCTGCTGCTGCTGATGAAGGCACCCCGCAGTTTCACGCGGGAGGACGTGGTCGAGCTTCATTGCCACGGAGGACTGATCGCCGTGCGGCGGGTGCTGGAGCTGGTGCTCTGCTCTGGGGCACGCCTTGCCCGGCCGGGGGAGTTCAGCCAGAGGGCCTTCCTCAACGGCCGCCTCGATCTCACCCGTGCGGAGGCGATCAGCGACCTGATCACGGCCCGCAGCCGCCGGGCGGCCCAGCTGGCGGTCGCCGGCCTCGATGGCGGCCTGCAGCGGCGGATCGGCGCTCTGCGCGGCCGCCTGCTCGACCAGCTGGCGGAGCTGGAGGCGCGGGTTGATTTCGAGGAGGATTTGCAGCCCTTGGATCCGGCGGCTCTGGTGGCGGAGCTGGAGGCGGTGCAGCAGGCGCTGCTGAGGCTGGTGGAGGAGGCCTCCCAGGGCCGGCTGCTGCGGGAGGGCCTGAAGGTGGCGATCATCGGCCGTCCCAACGTGGGCAAATCGAGCCTGCTCAATGCCCTCAGCCGCAGTGAGCGGGCGATCGTGACGGACCAGCCCGGCACCACCCGCGATCTGGTGGAGAGCGAGTTGGTGCTGCAGGGCGTTCCGCTCACCCTGCTCGACACTGCCGGGATCCGCGCCACCGACGATCTGGTGGAGCGCCTGGGGATTGAGCGCAGCCACCGGGCCCTGGCCAGCGCTGACGCGGTGCTGCTGCTGGTGGACCTGAGCGAGGGCTGGACCGAGGCCGACGCGGCACTGGCCGGCCAGTTGCCCGCCGAGGTGCCGGTGCTGGTGGTGGGCAACAAGGCCGATCGTGCTGTCGCCGTTGCCCCTGCCCAGGTGGATGTGGTGATCAGCGCGCTGACGGGCAGCGGCCTCGAGGCGCTGGGGGATGCGCTGCTGGGCCGTTGTGGCCTCAGCCTGGGGCCTGGGTTGGAGGTGGCTCTCAATGCCCGCCAGTGTGATCTGGCGGCGGCGGCGGCCGAAAGCCTTGGAGGCTCCCTGGCGGCAGCCGCGGAGGATCTGCCCTGGGATTTCTGGACGATCGACCTGCGTCAGGCCGCGCGCAGCCTCGGTGAGATCACCGGTGAGGAGGTGAACGAAGCCGTGCTCGACCGTGTCTTCTCCCGCTTCTGCATCGGCAAATAGTCGCGTTGTGGCCGTCAGGATGGGGAGAGCCCCAGCCTGTCCAGGTTCCCGTTGGCCATCCTTCCGAGCGCCCATGCGGCCGCCGCCCTGCTCAGCCAGCCTCAGCTGGAGCTCCAGCTCCGCTCCTGGCTGGCGGAGGACATCGGCCGTGGCGACCTCACCGCCGCCGCCCTGATCGGCCAGCCAGGCCGGGCCAGCTGGACGGCTCGGCGTGCGGGGACGTTCTGTGGCGGGGTGCTGGTGGAGCCGCTGTTCCGTTTGCTCGATGCCTCGGTGCAGGTGCGCCTGTTGGTGGCCGACGGGGAGCCGGTGGCACTGGATCAGCGGGTGCTGGAGCTGGCGGGACCGGCGACGGCCCTGGTGGCTGGTGAGCGCACCGCCCTCAACCTGGCCATGCGCCTGTCAGGGATCGCCACCGCTACGGCGGCGCTGGTGGCGGTGCTGAGCGGCACAGGAGTGAAGCTGGCCGACACCCGCAAGACCACCCCTGGCCTGAGGTTGCTCGAGAAGTACGCCGTGCGTTGCGGTGGGGGCACGAATCATCGCTGCGGGCTCGATGACGCCGCCATGCTCAAGGAGAACCACCTGGCCTGGGCCGGCGGGGTGGCGCACGCCATCGCCGCTGTGCGCTCCGTCGCCCCCTGGCCAGCACGGGTGATCGTGGAGGCGGAAACCGACGATGAGGCGGTGCAGGCCGTTGACGCTGGTGCTGATGCAGTTCTGCTCGACGGCTTCACTCCCGAGGCCCTGGGGCAGTTGGTGCCCCAACTCCAGCGGCGGGCGATCGAGCGGGGTCTGCCGGTGGTGCTGGAGGCTTCCGGTGTGGATCCCGCCCAGCTGCGTGCCTACGCCGCCACCGGCATCGATCTGATCTCCACCAGCGCCGCGGTCACCCGCAGTCCCTGGCTGGATCTGAGCATGCGCTACGACCCGGTGCTGGCGTGAATGCCCGAAACGGTCCAGATGCAGGGCCGTCTCGATAAGCCATGGCTCTTCATCACAAAGCACTGCTCTTGCGGCCTGGTGGTTGGCCAAATTCGCCGCATTTGTCAAGATTGTGGATGGTCTGCCTTGCGACCTCCCGTGCCGCGACGTCCCTTCCCCCTTCAGCTGGTTCTGCCGTTGTCCCGATCCCGCGTGGGTCGCCGGTTGGTGCCGGCTGGCCTGGCCCTGCTCGCGGGCCTTCTGCCGGCGGCATCCGCTCGCGCGGAGGGGGTCGTCGACCGGGTCGCCCGCAGCGGTGAGCTGGTGATGGTTGGGCTGCCTGATCAGGCACCCCTGCTCTCCTTCACTGCCCAAGGGCAACCGGTGGGCTACGCGATGGAGGTGGGCAATCGCATCGCGGCTGAGCTGGCTGTGGCCGTGGGCCGCCCCGTCCGGCTCCGCGTCGAGGCCGTGGCCGACCCTGCTGCTCTGGGCCTGCGTCTGGTGGGCGGTCAGGCCGATCTCGCCTGTGGCGTGCCGTTCAACTGGGAACAGGACAACACCCTCGACTATTCCCTGCCCTTCGCGCTCTCCGGTCTGAGGCTGCTGGCGCCCGCTGGTCGACTGGATGGATCGCCCCAGTCGCTCGCCGGGAGGCGCATCGGTGTGGTCGCCAATTCTCTGGCGGAAACAGAGCTCAAGGGCATCCAGCCGGCCGCCCGGCCCGTGGGCTTCGCCAGTCTGACCGAGGCCTTGGCGGCGCTGAGGGCCGGGTCCGTGGAGGGGGTGATCGGTGACAGTTCGCTCCTGGCCGGTCTGGCTGCCGGCGACAAGGGTGCCGCGCTGGCTCAGACCCCCGCAGAGCCCTACGAGCGTTATGCCGTGGCCTGCCTGGTCCCTGAGAACGATTCCGCCTTCCGCAATCTGGTGAATCTGGCGATTGCACGGCTGCTGCAGGGCTACCTCGATGGTCAGCCCGAGGCGGTGAACGCCATCGATCGCTGGGTGGGACCCGGCAGTGCGCTCAACCGCACGCCGGATCAGATCCGCAACTACTTCGATTCGGTGCTGCTGGGGGTGGAGGCCCTGCGCCCTCTGCCGGCCCAGGCGGGTTCTACCCCTGCCAGGTCCACGGCTCCCTGATGTCCTGAGGCGGCCCACCCGGCGCGTCGTTGTCTCTGCCCCTCCCCCGCTTCCACCCTGCTCCGATGGCCTTCTTCACCCGCTCCCGGCTTTTCGGCATCCTGTTGCTGGCTGCCTCCTTGCCCCTGGATCCTGGGGTGGCCCGGGCCCTGGCGGCATCCGGCTCAGCACCCCCGGCCAGTGATCACCCCCGTCAGGCCGATGCCATCGAGGGGCGCCTGCGCCGCATTGCCGCCGCCATCCGGGACCATGACAAGCCGGAGGCCGGGGTGGAGGCGGCCGGTGCAGACGGCTGGCTGGCGCGGACGTTTATCAACGGCCCCAATGTCGGCTTCCGCAACGGAGGTTTCCGCAACGGCGGCTTCTACAACGGGGGCTTCCGCAACGGTGGATTCCGTAATGGCGGCTGGCCCAACGTCGGCTGGCGCAATTTCTGGTGACCGCATCCGCACCGGTCCAGGCTGGTCCCCTGCGCCTGCTGGTGGTGCAGCCCACGCCCTTCTGCAACCTCGACTGCGACTACTGCTACCTGCCCAGCCGCGATGACCGCAGCCGGCTGCCGCTCGAGATCCTCGATGCGGCTTTGGAGCGCGTGCTCGAAAGTCCGTTCCTCGAGGGTGGCTTCACCTTGCTCTGGCATGCGGGCGAACCGCTCACCATGCCGATCGCCTTCTACGACGCGGCCTCTGAGCGCATCGACCAGGCCCTGCAGCGCCACGGTCTGCCGCCTGGCACCATCGTGCAGTCGCTGCAGACCAATGCGGTGGTGATCGACGACGCCTGGTGCGACTGCTTCGAGCGCAACGGCATCCATGTGGGCGTGAGCATGGATGGACCGGCTGCCCTGCACGACGCCCACCGCCGCACCCGCACGGGCCTGCCCACCCATGGGGCGGTGATGCGCGGCATCGCGGCCCTTCAGCGCCGCGCCATTCCCTTCCAGGTGATCTGCGTGCTCACGGCCGATGCCCTCGATCAGGCCGATGCGCTTTACGACTTCTTCACGGGCAGTGGCATCACCAGCGTGGGTTTCAACATGGAGGAAACCGAGGGTGAGAACCTGCGCTCCACCCTCGAGCGGCCCGACAGCGAGCGCCGCTACAGCGCCTTCATGGAGCGCTTCTGGCAGCGGATCCGCGCGGAGCCTGACCGGCTGCGGCTGCGCGAATTCGATGGCATCACCAGCCTGGCCTGCGGCGAGGCCCGCCTGGAGGCCACCGACATGAACACGCCCTTCGCGATCGTGAACGTGGATGCCAGGGGCAATTTCTCCACCTTCGATCCCGAACTGCTGGCCGTAGCCACCGCCAGATACGGCGACTTCGTCTTCGGCAACGTCCTGGAGGGCAGCCTGGAAGCCTCCATGGCCACCGACAAGTTCCAGCTGGTGCGCGGGGAAATCGAAGCCGGTGTGCGGCTCTGCCGCCAGGAGTGCGCCTATTTCGGCCTCTGCGGCGGCGGTGCCGGCAGCAACAAATACTGGGAGCACGGCCGCTTTGATGGCAGCGTCACCGAGGCCTGCCGCTACCGCATCCAGCTGGTGGCTGATGTGGTGCTCAGCGGCATGGAGCAGGAGCTGGGGCTGAGCGCCTGAACGGGCCCAGCGTCTGAAAGCCGACCCCCAGGAGGGATGATCGGAGCCTGAACCGTCACCACCCCCCGGCAGTCCGGCCGCACCCGCCACCCATGCGTCGCATCGCCCACGCCCTCGAAGCCCAGCTGCGCACGGCCCTGGAGCGGGCCTTTCCAGACGAGGTGGCAGAGGCGCAGCAGGCGGGCACCCCCCTCGATCCGCAACTGGCGCCAGCCAGCCAGCCGGAATTCGGTGATTTCCAGGCCAACGGAGCCCTGGCCTTGGCCCGGCGCCTGAAGCAACCGCCCCGGGTCATCGCCGGCGCCATCGTGGACCAGCTGGCCGCCGATTCGGCCTTCGCTGAGCTGTGCGAACCCGCCCAGATCGCTGGGCCTGGTTTCATCAACCTCACCCTTCGCCCTCGGACGTTGGCGGCGGAGCTGAGTGCCCGCCTGGGCGATCCCCGCCTGGGGGTGCCCACCGCGGCGGACGATCCCGTCCAGGCCAGCTTCGCTGAGGTGCTGGCTCCGGTGATCGTGGATTTCTCCAGCCCCAACATCGCCAAGGAGATGCACGTGGGGCACCTGCGCTCCACGATCATCGGCGACGCCCTGGCGCGGGTGCTGGAGTTCCGCGGCCATCCGGTGCTGCGCCTCAACCACGTGGGCGACTGGGGCACCCAGTTCGGGATGCTGATCACCCACCTCAAGCAGGTGGCCCCCGAGGCGCTCAGCACCGCCGATGCGATCGATCTGGGTGATCTCGTGGCCTTCTACCGCCAGGCCAAGGCGCGCTTCGATGCCGATGAGGCCTTCCAGGCCACGTCCCGTGAGGAGGTGGTGAAGCTGCAGAGCGGCGATCCCGTGAGCCGCAGGGCCTGGGACCTTCTCTGCGAGCAGTCGCGGCGTGAATTCCAGCTGATCTACGACCGCCTCGACATCGCTCTGAGCGAGCGGGGGGAGTCGTTCTACAACCCCTATCTGGAGGCGGTGGTGGCCGATCTGGCGGCCAGCGGGCTGCTGGTGACCGATGCCGGCGCCCAGTGCGTGTTCCTTGAGGGCGTGACAGGAAAAGACGGCCGGCCGCTGCCGCTGATCGTGCGCAAGAGCGACGGCGGCTTCAACTACGCCACCACCGACCTGGCCGCGATCCGCTACCGGTTCGCCGCGCCTCCGGAGGGGGATGGCGCCCGCCGGCTGATCTACGTGACTGATGCCGGCCAGGCCAGCCACTTCGCCGCCGTGTTCCAGGTGGCCCGCCGTGCCGGCTGGGTGCCCGAGGGAGGACGGCTGGAGCACGTGCCCTTCGGCCTGGTGCAGGGCGAGGACGGCAAGAAGCTCAAGACCCGCTCCGGCGACACGGTTCGGCTCAAGGACCTGCTCGATGAGGCGGTGGAGCGCTCCGAGGCCGATCTGCGCCGCCGCCTGGCCGAGGAAGAGCGTCAGGAAGACGAGGAGTTCATCCAGCTGGTGGCCACCACCGTGGGCATCGCCGCAGTGAAGTATGCGGATCTCTCAACCAACAGGATCACCAACTACCAGTTCAGCTTCGATCGCATGCTGGCCCTGGCCGGCAACACGGCCCCCTATCTGCTTTATGCGCTGGTGCGCGTAGCCGGCATCGCCCGCCGCGGCGGCCTCGGTGCCGGCGAGGGGGAATCGGCCGAGGGCTTCCCTGATCCCCTGGTGTTCAGTGAGCCCCAGGAATGGGCTCTGGTGCGCCAGTTGCTGCAGCTCGATACGGTGATTGCCGAAGTGGACGAAGAACTGCTGCCCAACCGTCTCTGCTCCTACCTGTTCGAGCTTTCCCAGGCGTTCAACCGCTTCTACGACCAGGTGCCGGTGCTCAAGGCCGAGGAACCGGCCAGGGGCTCCCGTCTGGCGTTGTGCCGCCTCACAGCCGACACGCTGCGCCTGGGGTTGGGTTTGCTGGGTATCCCCACGCTGGAGCGGATGTGAGCGAAATGTGGCGGCCGCAGCCAGCTGGGGCTCTCTCGGCCCGCCCCGAGGTTGAGGACCTGGTGGCCTATAGCGCCCCCTTGGAGGGGCGCCGCGGCCTGCTTCGGCTCGACTTCAACGAAAACACAGTGGGTCCAAGCCCGCAGGTGGTCAGTGCGATCCGCGCCATCCCCGCCGATCACTACGCCATCTACCCCGAGTACGACGGCCTGCGCGAGGCGTTGATCGGTGCGCTCGCCGCTGAAGCCGCTGCCGGGAGTGACGCGCTCATTCCCGCCCACATCGGCCTGTTCAACGGTGTCGATGCCGCCCTGCATGCCGTGTTCCATGCCTACGGCGCCCAGGGCGACCGGCTGCTCACCACCAGCCCCACCTTCGGCTACTACAGCCCCTGCGCCCGCATGCAGGGCATGACGATCGAGGCGGTCCCCTATCGGCTGCCCGGCTTCGGCTTCCCTCTCGAGGAGATCCGTGCGGCGCTGCTCGGTCCCGGTGGTGCTGGCGAACCCAGCGGCGACTGGCATCCGCCGCGGATCCTGCTGATCTGCAATCCCAACAACCCCACCGGCACCCGCCTGGCGCCTGAACGGATCCTTGAGCTGGCGGCCGCCGCGCCGCGCACGCTGGTCGTGGTGGATGAGCTCTATGAGGCCTTCACCGGAGACAGCGTTCTGCCACCGCTGCTGAGCCCTGCCGCGGCAGCACCCATCGCAGGCGGCATCTCGGATCCCTTCGCGGCCCATTCCAACCTGCTGGTGCTGCGCTCTCTGGCCAAGACCGCCGGTCTGGCGGGCCTGCGCATCGGCTTCGCGATCGGCGCGCCGCCCCTGGTCGACCGGATCAGCCGCGTCACCGGCCCCTACGACATCAACAGCTTTGCCGTCACGGCAGCCCGCGCCGCCCTGGCCGATCAGGCCTACACCGACGCCTATGTGGCCGAAGTGTTGCGGGCCAGGGAGTGGTTGCTGGAGCAACTCCAGGCTTCCGGCGTGCGCCACCACGCTGCTGGAGGCAACTACCTTCTGATCTGGCCCACCCTGTCGGCTGCCCAGGTGGAGGCTGAACTGCGAAAGGCGGGCATCCTGGTGCGTTCCATGGCCGGCAAGCCCCTGATCGATGGGGCCCTGCGGGTGAGCCTGGGCACCAGCGAGCAGATGGGGCGCTTCTGGGATGCCTATCAGGAGATCGAAGCGCTGATGGTCAGCGCATCACCTTGATCTGTGGCCCATCGCTCAGGGGCGCACTGAAGCTCACAGTGCGGCCCACCCGTTGCACAGGTGTGCCGCTCATCGCTTCCAGGAAGGGCTCGATGCTGCCCTGATCGCAGCCGCTTGGGGCACTCCCACTCACGTACTGCACTGGGATCACCCGCCGGGGTTCGAGCGCACGCACCACGGCAGCGGCCTCAGCGCCGCTGTACACCTTGGCGCCGCCGCCCACACCGATGATCAGCACATCGGGCTTGCCGATCAGCACCCGGTCTTCGGGACGAAGGGGCGCAGCAGTTCCGCCCAGGTGGGCGATCTCCAGGCCGCCCTGCTTCCAGCGCCAGAGCGTGGCCTGACCGAAGCGCCGTCCGCCGATGCGGTCATGGGGGATAGCGGCCCCCTCCAGCTTCAGGCCAGCCACCCGGTAGGAGCCGGGGGTCACCAGCATCCGGCCGGAGGCCACAGGGGCACCCTCATCGAGGAGCCGGCTGCTGGCCAGGATCACATCGGCGCGCACCCGCGGCTCCGCCAGGCCGGCAGCACAGCCCACGGCCTTGAAGGGGTTCACCAGCACGGTGGCACCACCGCCCTGGATCAGCAGGGCGCTGTGGCCGAAGCTTGTGACCGAGACCCCACCGGCGGCCAGGCCGGCGCCAGGCAGGCCCAGACTCACAGCAGCCATCAGGGACACGGCGCTCATGGCCGCTGTCCGGCGGCGTATGGGCCTGCTGCCTGTGCTGGAGGGGCCGTGGTGCGGTTGCCCTGATGCGGAGGCCATGCCAGCTGGTGCGCGCCGCAGGCGCTGATCGTGGCGCGAACCTAGCAGCGTTGGCATGGAGGCTTTCAGGAGGGAGTTCCGGTGAGGGGTCTGGCGCTGGGTTGCTGGTGCTGGGCCGCCTGGCGCAGGAAGTTGGCCAGCAGCCGGTGACCGTCCTGGGTGAGCACGCTCTCCGGGTGAAACTGCACGCCTTCGAGCGGGAAGTGGCGGTGGCGCAGACCCATGATCGTGCCGTCTTCCAGCCAGGCGGTGATCTCCAGCTCTGAGGGCAGGCTGGCCCTCTCCGCGATCAGGCTGTGGTAGCGGGTGGCTGTGAGCGGGCTGGGCAGGCCGGCGAACACCCCTTGTCCTCCATGCAGCACAGGGGAGGTCTTGCCGTGCATCAGCTCATCGGCTCGAACCACCCGGCCGCCGAACACCTGGGCCAGGCACTGGTGCCCCAGGCATACCCCCAGGGTCGGCACGGTTGGTCCCAGCTCCCGCAGCACATCGAGGCAGATCCCGGCCTGGTCGGGGTCGCCCGGGCCAGGTGAGATCAATATGGCCGCTGGCTCCAGGGCTCTGATCTGATCCACGCTGAGGGCATCGTTGCGCTCCACCCGCAGATCGGCGGCGATCGGGTGCTCCGTCGCCAGTTCACCGAGGTACTGCACCAGGTTGAAGGTGAAGCTGTCGTAGTTGTCGAGAACCAGGAGCATCAGGCCAGCCGCCAGGCCTCCATTCAAACGCCCAGGCGCAGGAGCAGGGGCGGCAGCAGCAGCAGGGCGGCGATCAGCAGGGAGGCAGCTGCGGCCACCAGCACGGCCGCGGCTGCGCAGTCCTTGGCGATGCGGGCCAGGGGATGGAAGCGGCGGCCGATGGCCAGATCCACCACCGACTCGATCGCCGTGTTGATCAGCTCCAGCACCAGGACTGCCGCCACAGTGAGCACCAGCAGTGCCAGCTGCTCGGTGCTCAGCTGCAGCCACACCCCGAGTGCGAAGACGCAGCCGCCGGTGATCGCATGGATGCGGAAGTTGCGCTGGCTTGTGAAGCCGTAGGCCAGGCCCTGGGCGGCATAGCGAAAGCTCAGCGGCAGGTCGCCGGCCACACGCCAGGCCCCACTTCGTTGGCCGCGCCCCCGTCGAGGGGAGTCGCTGTTCATGGGATCCGCCAGCGCAAGGAGCACCGGTTCAAGAGGGACCGGGTTAACCATGCTGCTTCCTCCTCCTTGCGTTCCGCCGCATCGGGCATCCGGGCTGAACGTTACCGCTGTCGTCCAGGGGGCTAGCTGCCGTCGCTACAGGCGGAGCCCAGCCAGCAGCTGATCCTGGCGGCGCAGCATGGCCTCCAGGCGGGCATCGTCGGGGTGGTCCCAGCCCAGCAGGTGGAGCAGGCCGTGGCTGGCCAGCCAGCGCAGCTCCCGTGCCAGGCTCACGCCCGCCGTCTCAGCCTGGCGGGCAGCCGTCTCCAGGGAGATCACGATGTCGCCCAGCTCCAGGGGCTCCTCTTGATCTGGCTCAGGCGCCGGCAGTTTCGGCATCGCCGGGGCTCCCTCCAGCCCCTCGTCCTGGGCGGCGAAGGCCAGCACGTCGGTGGGGCCTTCCTGACTCCGCCAGCTTTCGTTGAGCTCGGTCATTTCCCCGTCGCCCACCAGGCTCAGCCCCAGGCTGTAGGCCCTCGCCCGCAGAGATTCCGGCAACTCGGGCTGCATCTGCTCCAGCCAGGCCGCCAGCAGATCAAGCCACTGCCCATCAGCCCTGGCAGGGTCGGCGAGGGGGCCAGCCGCCTCCAGTAGCTTTTGGCTCAACTGCTCATCACAGCTGAAGGCCAGGTCGAGGCCAGGGCGACTAATCGAGGTCACTGAGGCAGGCTGGGCCGGCCGAACCAGGCCAGCAGCAGCAGAACGGCGCTGAATCCCACGGCGGTGAGGCCGAAATGAAGCAGGCTCTGGCGGCCCTTGCGCACCATGTTGCGCATCGCCAGCTTCACGAAGCTGGGCGGTGGGCTGGTAGCTCCCTGCGTGGGAGTGGATTCCGAGAGGTTGGCTTCGGCTGGGCTGGTGTCTGGGTTGCTGCTTTCAGTCATCGGGGCATGCGCAGGGCTCAGGCGGCCACATCGGCGGCGATCTCCACACCCTGGCGCAGCAGCGCCTGGATGAAGGGATCGAGGTCGCCATCCATCACCCCCTGCACATCGGTGGTTTCCACGGCGGTGCGCAGATCCTTGACCATCTGGTAAGGGTGAAACACATAGTTGCGGATCTGGTTGCCCCAGGCGGCCTCAACGATGTCGCCGCGGATGTCGGCGATCTCGGAGGCGCGCTGCTCCTGTGCGATCACCATCAGCTTGGCCATCAGCAGAGCCATCGCCTTCTCCTTGTTCTGGAGCTGGGAGCGCTCCTGGGTGCAGCGCACCGCCAGGCCGGTGGGCACATGCAGGATGCGCACCGCTGTCTCCACCTTGTTGACGTTCTGGCCGCCGGCTCCGCCGGAGCGGGAGGTGGTGATCTCCAGGTCCTTGTCGGGGATGTCGAGCTTGACCTCCTCGTCGAGCTTTGGCATCACCTCGACACCGGCGAAGCTGGTCTGCCGTTTGTCGTTGGCGTTGAACGGCGAGATCCGCACCAGCCGGTGGGTGCCCTTCTCGTTGCGCAGGTAGCCGTATGCGTAGCGGCCGTCGATCTCGATCGTGCAGCTCTTGATGCCCGCTTCCTCCCCTTCCGAGAGCTCATCCACGGACACCTTCATGCCGTGGTCCTCGGCCCAGCGGGTGTACATCCGCATCAGCATCAGGGCCCAGTCCTGGGCGTCGGTGCCGCCGGCGCCGGCATTGATCGAGATCACGGCGCCCTCCTTGTCGTAGATGCCGCTCAGAAGTCGCTCCAGCTCCCAGCGATCGAGCTCGGCCTTGAGCTTCTGCAGGCCGCCATTGGCCTCATCCAGCAATTCTTCGTCGGGCTCCAGGTCGTAGAGCTCGAGGATGGCGCGGGCATCCTCCACAGCGGTTCGCCACTGCTGCAGCTGCTCCAGCTGTGCCTTCACCTCATCGAGCTGGCGCATCTGCTTCTGTGCCTGCTGCTGGTCGTCCCAGAAGTCGGGCTGGGAGGCCAGCTGCTCCAGGTCCTGCTGACGCGCGTTCAGGGCCGGTACGTCAAAGACAGTCCTGGGCATGGCCCAGGCGGTCGGTGAGCTCGGAGAGGTCGCGCTTGAAGTCGGTGAGATCGAGCACTTGCTGCTGCCCAACGGTTTTCCCGACCGTATCAGCGGGACTGGGCCACTGGAGAGGCTTCTAGGATCCCGCCATTGCCGTGTAGTTGGTCGATTGTGGTGAACACACCGGCGAAGGTCGAGATCTATACCTGGCGGTTCTGCCCCTTCTGCGTCCGGGCCAAGGCCCTGCTCGATCGCAAGGGTGTGGCCTACGAGGAATACGCCATCGATGGCGATCAGGCAGCCCGTGCCGCCATGGCTCAGCGGGCTGAAGGCCGCTCCAGCCTCCCCCAGATCTTCATCGACGATCGGGGCATCGGCGGCTGCGATGAACTCCATTCCCTGGAGCGAGCTGGCCGGCTCGATCCGTTGCTGCAAGGGGCCTGAGGGTGCCGAGTCGCGCCGAGGCCGCCAGCCGCTCCCACCTCTTTCTCGTTGATCCGGTCCAGCGTCTGCGCCCGGGTAAAGACTCGAGCGTTGCCCTGATGCAGGCGGCCCAGCGTGCCGGCCATCAGGTCTGGATCTGCAGCCTGGCCGATCTGGCGGTGGAAGGGCAGCGAGCCGACGCCACTGAGCCGGGTCACCGCCCCACGGTGCTGGCCCAGGCCGCCCGCCTCGCCCAGATTCGCCCCACTGCGGCTGGTTGGGATATTCCCGAGCCGTGGGTGGAGCTGGGGGAACCTGAGCGGATGCCGCTCGACGCCTTCCCCTGGGTGTGGATGCGCAAGGATCCGCCCGTTGATGAGGCCTACCTCTACGCCACCCATCTGCTGGAGCTGGCCGAGCCAGCTGGGGTGAGGGTGCTCAACCGGCCGGCCTCCCTCCGGGCCTGGAACGAGAAGCTCGGTTCCCTGCGTTTCAGCCACCTGATGGCGCCAACCCTTGTGAGCGGCAACATCGACCAGCTCTCTGCCTTTGCCGCCGAGCACGGCGAGGTGGTGCTCAAGCCCCTCAGCGGACGTGCCGGTCAGGGGGTGGTGCGCAGCGAGGCGCGGGCGCCGGGATTACGGGCCCTGCTGGAGCTGGTAACCAACCAGGGCCAGCTGCCGGTGATGGCCCAGGCCTTCCTGCCGGAAGTGGTGGCCGGCGACAAGCGCATCCTGCTGGTGAACGGTGAACCGCTCGGTGCCGTGAACCGCCGCCCCTTGCCTGGAGAGTTCCGCAGCAACCTGGCTGTGGGTGGGGAGCCCGAAGCCACCTCCCTCACCGATGCCGAGCGCCGCATCTGTGCCGAGCTGGCCCCGGCCCTGCGCGAGGCTGGGCTTTTCTTCGTTGGCATCGATGTGATCGGCGACCGCCTCAGTGAGATCAACGTGACCAGCCCCACGGGCGTACGTGAGATCGAGCGGCTGGGGGGGGTGCCCCTGGCGGATCTGACCATCGAGGCGCTGCTGGCAAGCTGACTGAAACTCGAACTACTCTGCGGTTCAATCCTCCCGCGCGGGACCGATGATCTCCGATTCCCTTCCGCTCAACTCCCAGCAGGGCGACACTGTCACGAGCCAGGATGACGCCACGAAGGGGGCAAGTCGGCGGGCTGATCGGCTGATGACCGAAGAGATCGAGGATGCGGTTCAGCCCCTGTTCAAGGTGAATCGTGCACTTGGCTGGTGCCGGCTGCTGCTGTTGCTGCTGCCGGCCCTGGCCTGCCTCGTCATGTATATCCGTGAACCGTATCTGCCTTTGGCTGTTCTCTGGTTGCTGTCGGCGGCGGTGTTCTATGCCTTCGTGATGATCAGCACCCACGACATCAGCCATGCCAGCCTGCTCGATCTCGGCAGCGCTGAGCAGGCATTGGGATGCGCCCTGAGCTGGCCAGTGGCCTGGCCTTATCGCACGTACCGCAATCTCCATCAGCTTCACCACCGCATGAACGGGATGGATCTCCGCGATCCGGAACGACGTGAACCATCCGAAGAGGAACTGGCCAGGGCCGGTTGGTGGCGGCGGCTCCATTTCAGCCATCCCTTCTGGCTGAGCGTGCTGGTGCTAGGCGGCATCCAGTTGATTGGCTCCATGTTCTGGTTCGGCTGGAAGCTGCGCGATAGCCATTCGAGGCTGATGGGAGGCCTGGTCAGCGATGGGATCGGGATCCTGGTGGTGCAGGCCGCGATGTTCACCTGGGCGATCGGCCATGGCCAGCTGATCAAGTTGCTGTTGATGCTGGTGGTTGTGGAGCGGGTGGTGGGCGCTCTGATGCAGGTGCGCGGGATGATTGAACACCATGGAATCTGGAAGCGGTTTTCCACCTATGAACTCACCCAGCTCTACAGCTCGCGCAACATTGCAGCCAGTCCTCTGGTGAATCTGTTGATGGGAGGTCTGCCCCATCACTCTCTTCACCACGCCTACCCTTCCATCCCCTACGACAAGCTGCCCCAGGCCACACCCATAGCGGAAGCGGTGCTCGCTCGCAACGGTCATCCTCCCCTGCCGAAGCTCAACAGCTATGCGGAGGGCGTGGCTCTCCTGCTTTGATCGTTGGTTGGCTCAAGGCTCATCTGAGGTCTCAAGGCGGCTGGTCAGTTTCCCCTGATGGCCTGCACCCACCAACGGACCCCCACCAGCAGAAAGCGAGGGTTGCCCAGGAATTCAGGCAGGGTTCCCTCCACAGCGTGACCGGCGAACTGCAAAGCCCATCCGGCCAGGAACAGCGCCAGGGCAGGGACACCAAGTCCAGGCCACCAGATGGCCAGGGCCGCGACCACCAGGGAGATCACTATCAAAGGGATGCCGATGAGATGGCAGGAGCGGTTCAGAGGGTGGCGATGGCTCCGCTCATAGCGATTGATCCATTCGCTCCAGGGTTGTCCGTTCAGCATCGTGATCAGGGCGTCGAATCCTGGGAGGGTGGTTTGGCTACCGCCTCACGGCCAGACCAGGAGGAGAGGCTCTCACGGGCATGGTTGTAACCAGCCTCGAAACTCTGGAGATAACTTTTCCACTCCAGAAACGGAATGTGCCCAATCTCCGGCCTGAGAACAAGATCGGCTAACCGTTCCTGAGATTGGGATGTTGAATGGGAGGCACACATCATCGAATTGATCAGGGTTTTAGCCAGTGATGGGCGTCGCCGCTGGCGATCCGGACCATAGTTATTGGCAGAATCCGGCTCCACATCCAGCGACACCGCAATGATCCGTCCGTCGGTGAGAGCACGGGCTGGAGCGATCGGCAGATTGCTCAGGATCCCTCCGTCCACATGCAGGTGTCCTGTGGCATCTTCCACCGGCGGGAAGATCCCTGGCACCGACATGCTGGCCAGCACGGCGGTGGGGATGTCGCCGCTGGTCCAGCCCTGCAGCTGATTGGTGGATAGGTTGGTGGAGAAGCACTGCAGCACCAGCCAACTGTCTTCGATTCGCGAGGGGCCGAAGAAGGCCCTGAGTTCTCGTTCTGAATTGGCCAGGGAGAAGAGTGCTTGCCGTGGAAGGGTCAGTGAGTAGGGCCGTGAACGGATGATCACCCGCTCAAGGTGGCCAAGAATCTCCTCGGCCTTGAGATCGAATGCGGCCAGCGATGACACCAGCGCTCCGATGCTCACCCCCATCACCATGTCGATGTCAAGGGCCTTGCACTCCTGCAGTGCGGCGATTGTTCCCACATGGGCAAATCCCCTGGCCCCACCCCCGCCGAGCACCAGCACATTCTGACGACGCAGCACCGTTCGGGCCAGCCGCTGCAGATGGCTGCGCTGGCCGGATAGGACATTGAGCACGAAGGAGACGCGCCTGCCACCGCCCCAGGGTTTCGTGCAGGGGCGCTCCTGATCGCTCGGCCAGAGCCGGACCAGGATGCAATCCGCTTTGGTCGGATCGGGAATCTGGATGTGATCCGCAGTCCCGTCCGTGAGAATCACCAGGCGGTCGAGAAGCTTCTGATTACGGGAGCTCAGCAGCTCTGGAGCCTGTGTGAGGAACACCCGGCTCAATCCCGCTCCGGTGGCCTGGGTCAGTGCCAGGTGGAGGTCGGCTTCATTGGTGAAGGGGCTGAGAAGGGGACCTTCACCCAGTGAGATCTCACCGGCGCCAAGACTGATCAGTTCCTCAGGCAACCCCTCCAGGACCAGCTTGGTGAGGGGGGAGTCTGGGCTGGCGTTGTGAATCAGGATCGTGCCCAGGGCAGATCGCCGCGGGTCACGTCCGATCGAGGCCGCATCAGCCAGGGTTGTGATCAGCAGCGATTGGAGTTCTTCGGAGAGGGAGAGCAGCTGGCGCAGATTCTCCAGGTTGAAGCCAAAAACGTTCAGATCGGTGAGTGCGATCGCCGATGCGGACCGTGGCTCATCGCCCAGCAGTCCGTATTCCCCCACCAGATCACCGCGCACCACTTTCCGGAACCAGGCCGTGCTTGGGCTCAGGGGGCCGTTGAACAGTCCGAGGATGCCCGACTCGATCACATAGGCAAGCTTGGCGGCGTCCCCTTCCTGGAAAAGCAGCTGCCCCTCCAAGAGGCTGAGCGGAAGTGGATTCAGGGCCTCGAGGCACTCGGGCGGGATGGTACGGAACAGTCGGGAGCTGGCAAACACCTGCTGGAGGCGCTCCTCTGGGGACAGGTCGCTCATCCCCACCAGGACGCTCGCTCGCCCTGAGGTTGGCCACCCCGCTGGATTGGGGATTCGAGCGGAAGATTGAGCTGCTGCTGCAGGACCCCCAGCTTCAGTGCCACTTCCTGGAGTTCCTGCTCCGGCTCTGAGCCGCGCACCAGACCGGCGCCGGCGGTGAGTTCCAGCTGGTGGCCCTGCAGGCGACCACTGCGGATCGCCACTCTCAGCTCGGCATCGCCGGCACTGTCGATCCAGCCGATCGGTGCGGCGTAGTGGCCTCTCTCGAACGGTTCGAGGCTGCGTAGCCAGGCCATCGCCTCCCGCCGCGGCAATCCGGCCACCGCCGGGGTGGGATGCAGGGCCTCGGCCAGGGCCAGGGGCTGGTGCTCCATCAGGGCGGCGGTGATGGGGGTGTGCAGATGGACCAGCTTGCCGTGTCTGGCCAGTCTGGGGTGGCGGGGCCGCCGTGGCGTCAGTCCAGCCTCCGAGAGCACCCGGGTGATCGCTTCCACCACCAGTTCATGCTCGTGCCGGTCCTTGACCGAATGGGTGAGCTGCTCGGCCGGTGGTCCCAGGGGGGCGGTGCCTGCCAGGGCATCGCAGCGCAGCTGCCCCTGGCGCACCGCCAGCAACCGCTCGGGGGACGCTCCGATCAGGGCATCGCCGGGTCGCTGCTGCCAGAGGAAGCGGCAGCTGCCGGGTTGGTTGCTACGCAGGCGGGCCAGCAACTCCAGGGGCTCGAGCGGCTGATCCAGCCCCACCTGCTGGCGCACCGCGACCACCAGCTTGCGCAGGGCGCCGCTTTCCACCAGGCCCAGGGCCTGACGCACCGCCTCGCGGTAGTCGCTCTCCCAACAGGAGCGGCTGGTGATGCCCACCCCGCTGGTGCTTGGCAGACCGGCTTCGTCTTCGGCCGGCAGCCGGCTCAGCAGCTGGGCCCGCTCCCAGAGCTCCTCGGCCACGCCCCGGGGGGTGACCTCTCCGCCGATGCAGCGCTGCAGCCGCAGCCAGCAATGGCGTCCCTGACGGCTCAGCTGCCAGCGGGGCAGCACGGCCTGCACGCCGGCAACGGCGCCGCTGCCCTCCTGCAGGGGACTGTCGAAAAAGGAGAAGGCCAGCAGCACCCTCGGCCTGGCCAGGGGCGGAACGGTCTGGGGCTGTTGCCCCAGGCGGCTGAGGCTCATGGCGCTGAAGCGCTGGGCCAGTTCGAAACGCCTCGGTCCGCTCAGCTCCAGGCGGTGGGTGCTGCCGCTGGCCGCCAGACAGAGCCCGGGCGCGCCGTCCCAGAGAAAGCGGAAGCGTCCCCCGTCATCGAGGTGGGGGAGTAGCGCCAGGGGATCCCGGCAGGGCATGGGCAGCGCCAGGCTGAGTACGCCCTCGTCCTCCAGCTGCCGTGCCCCCTGGGCGGCGGCGGCGAGCAGTTCGGTGAAGGAGGGAACGACCTGCACCAGGACGATGGCGGCGGTGGCCAGGAAAGCTGCTCAAATGTATGGGTGCTTCCCGGTCCGCCGTCCCCGCTGCCCATGTCCGACCCCCAGGTCGTCGCAAGCCGTTACGCCGATGGGGACTCCGCCGGTGACCTGTCGCCCGGGGGGCGCTCTCACGACCCGTCCCGCCGCCGTCTCTGGAAAGCTGCGATCAAATGGCCGATGTATTCGGTGGCGGTGATGCCGGTGCTGCTGGCTGCGGGCTGGTGGACCGGCCAGGGCCAGGCACCTCGCCTCGATCAGCTGCTGGCTTTCCTGCTGGCGGCGGTGCTGCTGCTGGGCTGGGAGAACCTGGCCAACGATGTCTTCGATGCCGATACCGGCGTGGACCGGCTCGGCAAGCCCCATTCCCTTGTGAATCTCACCGGCCGCCGCGACCGGGTGGCCCAGCTCGCCAATGGTTTCCTGGCACTGGGACTGGCGCTGTTCGCCCTGGTGGCGGCCCGCAGCACTCCCTTGGTGCTGGCGCTGGTGCTGGGCTGCTGCGCGCTCGGCTACGCCTACCAGGGGCCACCCCTGAGGCTGAGCTACCGCGGCCTGGGCGAACCACTCTGCTGGCTCGCCTTCGGCCCGCTGGCCACCGCAGCCGCCCTGCTTGCGCTGGCGCCCACGGCCGGCGCCGGGCTGGTTGAGCAGGTACCTGTCGCTGCCATCCCATGGAAAGCGGCCCTGCTGCTCGGCAGCGGACCCGCCCTGGCGACCACCCTGGTGCTGTTCTGCTCCCATTTCCACCAGGTGGAACAGGACGCCAGCCATGGCAAACGCTCGCCGGTGGTGAAGCTGGGCACGGCCGGCGCCGCGGCCCTGGTGCCCTGGTTCATCGCCCTGAGCCTGGCCCTGCAGTGGGCACCGGTGCTTCTGGGGCGCTGGCCCCTGACGGCCCTGCTGGGGATAGTGGGCCTGCCTTCAGCCAGGGGCCTGATCCAGCTGCTGCGCGAGCACCACGACACACCTGAGCGGATTGCCGGCAGCAAGTTCCTGGCCCTGCGCTTCCAGGCATTCAATGGTCTGGGCCTGGCGCTGGGCCTGGCGATCGGCCCCTGGCTGCCGCTGTGATGACCCTGGGCCTGCACTGGCGGCCCTTTGAACTGACTCTGCCTTCGCCTCTTGTCACCGGTCGGGGCACCCTGAAGAGCAAGCGCGGCTGGCTGCTGAGGCTCAAGGTGCTGGCTGGGGGAGATAGGGGGCCTGCGCCGGTGCTCGATCAGGGCTGGGGGGAGGCGGCCCCGCTGCCGTCGGGCGCCGATCAAGGAGCTGAGGGCCCGGAGCTGGTCAGCATTGCCAGGGCCGTGGAAGCCCTGGGTCCCACGATCGAGTGCCAGGAGTTGGAGGCGCGCCTGCCGGCCATGCCGGCGGCGCTGGCCTTTGCCCTCGGAGCCGCCCTGGGCGAGATCCAGGGGCTGGTGGGGCCCGCCGCCGGGGGGTGGCTGCCGCCGCCAGCCTCTGCGTGGCTTCTGCCGGCAGGGCCGCCGCTGTTATCTGCCCTGGAGCGGATCCTGGATAGCCACCAGCACAGCCAGCCAGCTCAGCCCGGCGGTCTCCCCCTCACGTTGAAGTGGAAAGTGGCGGCTACGGATGACATTCAGGAGCGTCAGTTGCTGGAGCTGCTGCTGGAGCGCTTGCCGAGCGGGGCCAGACTCCGCCTGGATGCCAATGGGGGCTGGGCGCGCCCCACAGCTGCGGCCTGGGGCGCGCGGCTTGCCGCTGAGGCTCGCCTGGAGTGGCTGGAGCAACCGCTGGCTCCCGCCGATCGCGCCGGTCTGCTCGCCCTGGCGGCTGGCCCCCCGGCCCTGCCGGTGGCCCTGGATGAGTCGCTGGCGCAGGATCCGGGTCTGCGCCGCAGCTGGGGCGGTTGGCAGGTGCGACGGCCCTCCCAGGAGGGAGACCCCAGGCCCCTGCTGGCGCAGTTGCGGGCAGGGGTGCCCCGGCTGATGCTCAGCACGGGCTTCGAGACCGGCATCGGCCGCCGCTGGCTGAACCAGCTGGCCGCTCTCCAGGCAGGTGGACCCACCCCCGCGGCGCCGGGTCTGGCCCCGGGCTGGGGCGCCAGCGGCGATCTGGCCAGTTCCGACCCCGAGCTGGTCTGGGCGGCGGCCGCCGGGCGTTGGCTGGAGCCGCCAGAGTTGGCGTGAACGAAACCGCCACTGCGATGAGCCTCAGCAAGCAGGACACCCTGGCGGCCTCGGCCCCCTGGGTGGCCGTGGTCCTCAACCTGGTGCCGGGCCTGGGCACCGGCTACATCTATCAACGTCGCTGGCGGGCCTACTGGATCACCTCGGCCTTGAGCACCGGCTGGTTTGTGCTCGGCCTGGTGCTGGGCCAGCGGGATGGAGTGGAGCTGGGCTCCCAGGCCGATCCGCGCCAACAGCTTGTTGGTCTAATTGGCCTGCTGCTGCTCGCTGCTGTCACCGCTGTGGAGGCGGGGATGGCCGCCCGCCGCGCACTGCAGGACTGAACGCGGGATCGTCGCTGATGGGTTCTCCTCTGCTGCTCACCAGCGCCGAGCCGGCCGAGGTGCTGGTGGCACGGCTTGAGCAGGCCTGGCGTGAGCAGCGGCTGGTGGGCCTCTGCGCCGAGCAGGAGCAGGACCTGCTCGGCGCCGCTTTGGCCGGATCAGTCCTGAGCGGAGCCGGAGTGGTGGTGGGCAGTGGCGGCAGTGCCGGAGGTCGCCGCTGGTGCCTGCAGCCCCTGGCCCACCTGGAGGCCTCAGCTTGCGCCACTGGCCAGTGGTTGCAATCGATCGGGCTGGATCCCTCAGCGACGCTGCAGCTCAACCCCCTGCCGCTTCATCACGTCAGCGGTCTGCTGCCCCTGGTGCGCAGCCGGGTCTGGGGGACGTCCTGGCGCCGGCTGCCGCCGGAGCTGATGCGCCGGCCCGAGGATCTGGCGGCGGCGTTTCCCCTTCCAGCCGACCGTCCGGCGCTGCTCTCCCTGGTGCCCATCCAGCTGGAGCGGCTGCTGGCCGCAGCGGAGGGCTGCGCCTGGCTGCGTGGCTGCGCCGTGGTCTGGGTGGGAGGCGCGGCGCTATCCAGCGAGTTGGCCGCCCGGGCCCGGGCGGCTGAGATCCCGCTCTCGCCCTGTTATGGCGCCAGCGAAACCGCCGCGATGGTAGCGGCCCTGCCTCCGGAGCGTTTCCTGGAGGGGCATGGGGGGTGTGGCCGGGCGCTGGCCGATGTGGAGCTGCGGCTTGACCCAGGTGGTGCTCTGCTGGTGCGCACGAAACGCCTCAGCCCGGGCTGCCTGGAGGCCGGGCAGCTGCAGCCCCTGGAGCGGCAGGAGGGTTGGTGGTGCAGTGGCGATGGGGCTCGCTTCGGCCCCGCTGGGCTGGAAATTCTGGGGCGGTTGGATGGGGCGATCAGCAGCGGCGGTGAAACCGTCTTCCCTGAGCAGGTGGAGGCTCGGCTGATGGGCTGGGCCAGGGCGGAGGAGCTGCCCCTGGAACAGTTGCTGCTGCTGCCCTGCCGTGATCCCCTCTGGGGCGAGCGCCTGGTGGCCCTGGTGCGTCATGGCGGGGCCTCAGGGTCACCAGCGCCAGGGCCTGAGGCGTCCACCGCCACCACGGCGGCCCTCATCGCCCATTGCCAGCGGCTGGCCCAACGGCTTCCCCCCTCCCAGCGCCCCCAACACTGGCTGGCCTGCCCTGACCTTGCCCCCAACGTCCTGGGCAAGTGGGAGCGGGGGCGCTGGAGCCGCTGGCTGCTCCAGTCCTGTGACGGAGGAGCCGGCGCCGATGACGCTGCCGCTGAAGTCCGCTAAAGCTGGACAGTCGCGCCCTCTGAATGACCTCGTCCGCTGATCCGGAACTCTCCAACAAAAAGCTCGCTGCGGGGCTGCTGGGAATCTTTCTGGGTGCCTTCGGGATCCACAAGTTCGTGCTCGGCTACACCACATCGGGCGTGATCATGCTGGTGGTGTCTGTTGCCGGTGGTGTGGTCACCTGTGGCATCGCCAGTTTTGTTATGGGGGTGATCGGCTTGGTGGAGGGGATCATCTACCTCACCAAGACCCCAGAAGAGTTCAAGGCCACCTACATCGACGCCAAGAAGGAGTGGTTCTGATGGCTGGCCGCGGCCCCATCCCAGCGAAGGCTGGGACCCTCAATCTGCGGGCACCCGGGCTCTCCGGCCGCCTCGGCCTGACCCTGCTCATCGCTATGGCGGCCTCGGTGAGTTTCTCCCTGGCGGGGGTGGCGGTGGAGGATGGCTTCCATCCGCTCACCCTGGTGGCCAGCCTGCTCCCGTTGCAGCTGGCGGCCCTGCTCTGGGCGCTCTCCCGCAGGCCACCGATCCTCTGACTGGATCGTTAGGCGTCGGCTCCGGCCTTGATCCTGGGATCAGGACGCTGAAATCCCGCTGGCCGAGGCCTCTAGCCAGCGCTTGATCGGGCCGGGCAGATCGCAGCGGCGGCGACTGATGGGGTCGATGGCCACATGGCGGGTGAGCCCCAGGGCTGCAGGACGACTGGCCGCCTCCAGCTTGGTGAAGATGTAGCTCACCTCATACGATCCGGCATCGAGCTGTTGAGGGCTGAGGCTGACCGTCAGCCGGTCGCCGCACACCAGCGGGGCCAGGTAGTCGGCGCTGCAGTGCACGATCGGCAAGGCCGCTTGCGCAGAGCTGGAATCGGTACTGCCTGTGCAGGGGGCGTCCCAGCTGGGGCTGGGAAAGATGGCCGCGGATGGAAGGCCAAACGTTTCGAGACTCTCCTCATAGGCCTCATGGCACCAGCGCAGCAGCTGGTGGAAATGCATCACGCCGGCCGCGTCCGTGTCACCGAAGCGCACGGTTCGCAGGTGCTGCAGCCAGCCGGAAGGCGCCATGAAGGCATGCTGGCAGCCGTGCGGCCAACCGGCTCACCAAGAAAGCTCACCCAGATGGGAAGGCGGTGATGCCCAGGCCGTAGTGGAGCAGCAGCCGCAGGCTCCAGTAGCCCAGCAAGGCCGCCGTGGCGGTGACCACCTGCCAGCCCCTGAGCCAGTGGGGCACCAGATGACGCTGGCGGATCGCCTCGAGAGACCACACCACGAGGGCTGCGGCCGCGATCGGTCCGAACGCGTGCAGATCAAGTGCCTCAGACCACTGGCCACGCAGGCTGGCGCAGGTGGCGCGGGTGAGGAAGCAGCTGGGGCACGGGATGCCCGTGAGGGCCCTCAGCGGACAACCGAATCCTGGCAGGGCCGAATTGCCGCCCTTCAACCACATGTAGCCGGTCAGGCCAGCCGGCAGCAGGAAGCCGGCTTGACGCAGCCGGGAGAAGAACGAACTCAGCGGTCCACCGAACCCATGATCACATCGATCGAGCCCAGGATTGCCATGATGTCGGCCACCTTGGCCCCGGTGAGGATGTGGGGGAGGATCTGCAGATTGTTGAAATCAGCGGCGCGGATCTTCCAGCGCCAGGGGGTCACATCGTCGTTGCCCATGATGAACACCCCAAGTTCACCCTTGCCTGATTCCACCCGGGCGTAGAGCTCACCGCCGGGAATCTTGAAGGTCGGCGCCACCTTCTTGGCTACATACTGATAATCGAAGCCGTACCACTCGCTCTTCTTGCCTTCGCTCATGCGGCGGGCTTCGAGGTTTTCGGTGGGACCGCCGGGAATGGCCTCGCAGGCTTGGCGCAGGATTTTCAGCGACTGGCGCATTTCTTCGATCCGCACCCGGTAGCGGGCATAGCAGTCACCTTCCTGCTCCGTGGCCACGTCCCAGTCGAAGTCTTCGTAACACTCGTACTTGTCAACTTTTCGCAGATCCCAGGGCACACCGGAGGCGCGCAGCATCGGACCCGACAGGCTCCAGTTGATCGCCATCTCCCGGCTGATCACTCCCAGTCCCTCGATGCGGCGTTTGAAGATCGGGTTATTGGTGATCAACTTCTCGTATTCGTCGATCTTCGGGCCGAAGTAATCGCAGAAGTCGAGGCATTTCTCCAGCCAGCCGTAGGGCAGATCAGCCGCCACGCCACCGATGCGGAAATAGTTGTTGTTGATCAGCCGCTGACCGGTGGCCGCTTCCCAGAGGTCGTAGATCATCTCCCGCTCTCGGAAGATATAGAAAAATGGTGTCTGGGCACCCACATCCGCGAGAAATGGGCCAAGCCAGAGCAGGTGGTTGGCGATGCGGTTCAGCTCCAGCATCAGCACCCGGATGTAGCTGGCGCGTTTCGGCACCTGGATGCTGGCCAGCTTCTCGGGGGCGTTGACCGTGATCGCCTCGTTGAACATCCCGGCCGCGTAGTCCCAGCGGCTCACGTAGGGCACGAACATCACGTTCGTGCGGTTCTCGGCGATCTTCTCCATGCCGCGGTGCAGGTAGCCGATCACCGGCTCACAATCCACCACGTCTTCACCATCGAGGGTCACCACCAGGCGCAGCACCCCGTGCATCGACGGGTGGTGCGGCCCGAAGTTGACCACCATCGGCTCCGTGCGCGTTTCCAGTTGCGTCATGGGCCCGTGGACTCGAAGGCGAACTCGGGGATCTTAGGAAGGAACCCATGCAGCAGACGTTCGACCACCAGCCGGTTCTCGCCGCCGCCGTGGTGGCTGGTTTTGCCGAGATTCAGGGCGAGGGAACCCTGCTCGATGCCACCGTGGGCGGCGGCGGCCACAGCGCCCTGTTGCTCGCCGCCCATCCCGGTCTGCGCCTGATCGGCCTGGATCAGGATCCCTCGGCCCTTGCGGCTGCAGCTGAGCGGCTGGCTCCCTTCGCCGATCGGGTTTGCCTGCTGCCATGCAACTTCGCCAACTACTCCCCGAGGGAGCCTCTGGTGGGAGTGCTGGCTGATCTTGGGGTTAGCAGTCCCCAGTTGGACCGGCCTGAGCGGGGGTTCAGCTTTCGGACGGATGGTCCCCTTGACATGCGCATGAACCCCGCCGGCGGTGAGACGGCCGCCGAGCTGATCGATCGGCTGGAGGAGACGGAACTGGCTGATCTCATCTATGCCTACGGCGAGGAGAGGCTGTCTCGGCGGATTGCGCGCCGCATCGTGGAAGCCCGGCCCTGGACCGGCTCCAGTCGCGGCACGGCGGCCCTGGCCTATCTCGTGGCCGGCTGTTATCCGCCAAAGGCCCGCCATGGCCGCATCCATGCCGCCACCCGCACCTTCCAGGCCCTCAGGCTGGCCGTGAACAACGAACTCGGGGCTCTCGAGAGCTTGCTTCAGGCTGCTCCCGCCTGGCTGGCGCCGGGTGGCCTGTTCGGGGTGATCAGCTTTCACTCCCTCGAAGACCGGCGGGTGAAGGAGGCGTTTCTGTGCGATGACCGCCTTGAGCGCCTGACCCGCAAGCCTGTGGTGGCCGTCGATGAAGAACTGGAGCGGAATCCCCGCAGCCGTTCGGCAAAGTTCAGGATGGCCCGGCGGCGTTTGACGGACTTCTCGCTGGAGGACCGCTGATGGATCGCGCTGACCTGTTCTGGTGGATCGCCTTCACCATCCAGCTGATGGCGATCCCTGGCACACTGCTGCCCGTGTTACCTGGCCTCGTCTTGCTGCCGTTGGGGGCGGCGGTCTGGGTCTGGGCCGAGGGCTGGGCCGGCACCTGGCCGGAGTTTCTGCTGGCTGCCCTGATCCTGCTGCTGGGCTGGGGAGCGGATGTGCTCGGCGTGACGCTCGGAGCAGCCAGACTGCAGGCCACCCGCTGGGCCTATCTCGGCGCTGGTCTGGGCTTGCTGGTGGGTCTGCTGGGACTGTTGCCGGCGCTGCCGGTGGGGGGACCGCTGCTCGGGGCCCTGCTCGGTCCTTTGCTGGGAGCATCGCTGGGTGAGCTGCTAACGGCCCCCACCTCGCTCGGCCCCCTGGGTCTGCTTCGCCTGCGCCGCTCCCTGCTGGTGGGGCTGGCCGTGGTCACCGGGATGCTCGTGAGCCGGGTGGCTCAGTTTCTTCTTGCCCTTCTCGGAGTGCTGGGTTTCGTGCTGCTCAGTCGGGTACTGCTGCCGGGTTGAGCAGGGTCGAAGCAGGCTTTGCCCAGCGGAGGTAACAGCGGCCGGCATGCAGCAGCACACCCAGGGAAAAGAGGGCTTCAGCAACCTCCTGGTCGCGGGTCACCAACACAGGGAAAGCCACGTCGTGCTTGATCAGCACCACCGGCACGTAGAGGAGGGCCGCAAACAGGAAGTAGCCCAGCAATGTGGAGTGCGGCAGAACCGCATCGGCCAGGGAGCGCGGGATCAGGCGTCCTTTTGCCTCCAGGGCACGACGCACACCCACCAGCAGGGTTGCCCCCACGCACACCGCCGCTGTGATGGTCCAGATCCGGTCCTGAATCAGCGCCAGGTTGTGGAGGTTCGTTTCTTTCTGGGCGTTGGCGGTGACGAACAGCTCAGGCGTTTCCCAGTTGAAGATGGTCTGCCCCCAGCTCATCTCCTCGAAGCCGATCAGCAGGCTGACAAAGCCCAGGGCGATGAAGAGCACACCGAGACCCAGCCGTCCCTTGGCCCTGTCCGTCAGCCATTCCCCTCTCCCAGTGAGCAGGAAGAGGGATCCGGCGGCAAGAAAGAACAGGAACGTCAGCCACTCCACCACGCTCCCTTCCGACACCAGAACCTTGTAGGCCTTCACGTCGCTGACTCCAAGCCTGTAAGTGGCAAACAAGGCCATGGCGCCGAAGGGAAACCAGCCCACCACGCGCTCAAGCTGCCTCTGCCCGTCGGGCGTGGCCGTCCCTTCCAGCAGCCCGCGGCCGAGTCGGCGCCAGCCGGCTGTGAGCAGCAGCAGGCCCAGCCCCGCCACCACGGCTTGCGCCAACGTCGGTCGACTGCCACCGATACCGGCGATCCTCCCGGCCGCCGAGAGCACCAGGGCCGTGCCCAAGGCTCCCAGCAGTCCGTCGATCGCACCGGCAAGGAAGCGCTCCCGCTGCCGCCGCTGCGTTGTTGTTCCCAGTGACTGCAGGGTCGGTACCTCTGCAGCCAGTGCGGCGGCACGGATCGAGATGGATCTCGGCAAGGCAAGCTTCCGCAGCGGACTGTGGTTGATTAAGGATCAACCATGATTCATTCAAGGTTGAGGAAAGATGGCCTTAAAGGCAAGGATCGTTCATCAGCCCCGCAGCTGCTTAAGGGCCTCCGCCACCACCAGCACGGCCTGATCGATCTCCGCAGCCGTGGTGGGGCGTCCGATCCCGAACCGGATTGAGGCCGCCGCTTCCGCCGGCGTCAGCCCCAGGGCGGCCAGCACGTGCGAGGGGCTGCCGCTGCTGCAGGCCGAGCCACCGCTCACAGCCAGCTGACGCCGCAGGGCCCGGTGCAGCTGGGTGCCATCCACCCCATCCACCTGAACATTGAGGTTGTGGGCCAGGCGGTGCTCCAGGCTGCCGTTCAGCCGCACCCCCCCCAGCGCCAGCAGACCCGCCAGCAGCCGATCCCGCAGCTCGCCCAGGCGCTGCTGTCGCGCCTCCCAGTCGTGGCTGGCCAGCTCTGCCGCCCGCTGCAGCCCCACGATCAGGGGAACCGGCAGAGTCCCCCCTCTCAAGCCGCCTTCCTGGCCGCCGCCATGCTGCTGGGGTGCCAGGACGATCCCCTCAGCGAGCACGAGGGCGCCGATGCCCTTGGGTCCGTAGATCTTGTGACCGCTGAGGCTGAACAGGTCGAGGCCCAGCTCACAGGGCCCCAGAGGGCGGTTCCCGAAGATCTGGGCTCCATCGCTGTGCAGGGCGATGCCCCGTTCGCTGCAGATTGCTCCGATGGCGGCGAGGGGTTGCAGCACGCCGATCTCGTTGTTGGCGGCCATCACGCTCACCAGCAGCGTGTCGTCGCGCAGGGCCTCGCTGAACCGGTTCAGGTCCACCAGGCCATCACGCTGCACCGGCAGCACGGTGAGCTCATAGCCGTGGCCGGCGAGGTAGCGCAGGGGCTCCAGCACCGCCCGGTGCTCCGTGGCCAGGGTGAGCAGGTGTCTGCCCCGCTGGCGCCGGGCTTCCACCAGCCCTTTGATCGCCAGGTTGTTGGCCTCCGTGGCCCCACTGGTGAACACCAGCTGCTCTGCGACCACACCCAGCTGCTGGGCCAGGCTGCAGCGGGCCAGATCCACCGCCGCTGCCGCCTCCAGGCCACAGCGGTGGGAGCGGCTGGAGGGGTTGGCGAACCGTTCGCTCCAATAGGGAGCCATCGCCGCCACCACGGCTGGATCACAGGGAGTGGTGGCCTGGTGGTCCAGATAGGTGGTGGCCATCCCTCCTTCCCATCCCCGGGGAACCGTTCCATGCTGGCAACTCAGCCGCCCCGAACCAGCCGATGGCTTCAACCTCGCGATTGCGGCTTCTGGCTTTTGCCCTGGTGGGTCTGGCCCCGGCGGCGCTGATCTCCATCCCCTCCGCCGGGGCCCAGAGCGTGTTCGTGCGTCCGGATCAGAACCGCCCCGCCGGACTGGCCCTGTTACTGGAGCGGGACATCGCCGACGGTAAACAGGCTCTGGGCGTGTTCGGCATCAGTGCCGATCCCGTCCAGCCCCAGGTCTGGCGGATCAAGGTGTGGGAGGAGCTCCCCAACGACGTCAAGGTCCGCTCTGAGACTGTCCAGTGCTCGCCCACATCGCCGCTGCGGGTCACCAACGACGGCCGCAACCTGATCCTGCGGGAACTCAACCCCGGCGGGGTGGTTACGCCGGCCAACCGCATCGATCATCTGGTCTGGTGGGCCACCTGCTTCCCCGAGCAGGCCGGCAAGGACCCCAACAGCCTGCGCAGCCTGGCCCGTGAGCGCGGCTACAGCGGCAACCGGGTGGAACGGGAGCAGGTGGTGCCTGCCGGCAACCTCTGACCGCCGCGCGGGCCTGGATAGATTCCTCTCAACGCCAGCCGGTTCATGAGCCAGATCGAGTCCACCAGCAAGCCGGAAGAGGAGAGCAGCGGCGAGGACACCCCGATCAGCCCACCGGCTCCGGCCCGGCTGTTGTTGGTCGACGATGAACCGGGCCTGCGCACCGCCGTTCAGGCCTACCTGGAGGATGAGGGTTTTGACGTCACCACCGCCAACGACGGCGAGGAGGGCTGGACGGCGGCGCAGGAGCTCATTCCCGACCTGGTGATCAGCGACGTGATGATGCCGCGCCTGGATGGTTACGGCCTGCTCAAGCGCCTGAGGGGTGACGAGCGCCTGGGGGGCACACCGGTGATCTTTCTCACCGCCAAGGGGATGACGGCCGACCGGATCGAGGGCTTCCAGGCCGGGGTCGACGACTACATCCCCAAGCCCTTCGACCCGGATGAGCTGGTGGCGCGGGTGCGCAATGTGGTGCGCCGTCAGGAGCGGCTGCTGGCCGAGGCGGCCCGCTATGCCGATGCGGACATCGGCCAGATGGCGCGGCAGATCACCGAGATCCGCTCCCTGCTGCAGCAGACGGGCTCCCACAAGAGCGCCACACCGGCCACCCATTCCTTCACCCCCCGCGAGGCGAGCGTGCTCCAGCTGGTGGCCGAGGGGCTGATGAACAAGGAGATTGCCCGCCGCCTGGAAACCTCGATCCGCAATGTCGAGAAGTACGTGAGCCGCCTTTTCACCAAGACCGGCACCACCAGCCGCACCGAACTGGTGCGCTACGCCCTTGAGAACGGCCTGGTTGACTGAGCCGCTGCCGCCGGGCTGGCTGCCGGCCCGGCTCAACCAGGGCTGGACCTACAGCGACCGGGTGAACCAGGCTCAGGCACCGGTTCTGATCAGTGCGTTCCTGGCTGATCGCTACCGCCATTCCGAGGCCTCCCTCTGGAGAGCGCGCCTGCAGGAGGGCGAAATCCTGCTGAATGGCCGTCGGCTCGATGGCGACGGGCTGCTCAGCACCGGCGATCGGCTCCAGTGGCAACGCCCCCCCTGGCGAGAGGAGGCCGTGCCGGCGAGCTGGCGGCTGATCCACGACGACGGTGATCTCTATGTGATCGACAAGCCCAGCGGCCTGCCCGTGCTCCCCGCCGGGGGCTTTCTGGAGCACACCGTGTTGCGCTTGCTGGAGCGATCCTTCCCTGGTCACGGGCCTGAAGGGGGCGAAGCGTTCCCGGCACTGCCGCGGCCTGTGCACCGGCTCGGGCGCCACACGTCGGGGCTGCTGGTCTGTGCCCGCCGGCCCCAGAGCCGTGCCTGGCTGAGCGCCAGGCTGCGCGAGAGCACCGCGGAGCTCCACCCCCAGGCCCGGCCTGATGTCCGCTCCGCTCCCCCTGCCGCTGCTTGCCGCAAGGTGTACCGGGCTCTGACCGTGCCGGCCCCGCTGCAGCTGGGCCTGGGTGAGTCCCTGGCGATCACCACCCCGATCGGCCTTCGCCCCCATGCCGGGCTTGGTCAGATCTGGGCCGCCGCTGCCGGGCCCGATGACCCTGGAGCCCTGCCCGCCTGGAGCGAATTGCGACTTCTGGAGCGCCGTTCCCAGGGGCACCTAGTGGAGGTGACGATCCGCACGGGTCGTCCGCATCAGATCCGCATCCATCTGGCCAGTGTGGGGATTCCTCTGCTGGGCGATCCCCTCTATGGACCGGGGGGGGAGCCCCTGCCCGGAGCCCTGCCGGGCGACGGCGGCTACCGGCTGCATGCCCACCGGCTGCGCCTGCCACTGCCGGCTGGGGCCTGGCTCGATCTGGAAGCCCCGGCGCCTGGGGAACTCTGCTGAGAGCTGCCTCAGCGGGGGTGTTGTCGCATCAGCCGTTGCACCTCCCCGGCGTGGTAGCTGCTGCGGGTGAGGGGGCTGCTCACCACCTGCAGGAAGCCCAGCTCTTCCTCACCGGTGGCTTTGAAGCCATCGAACTGTCCGGGGGTCACGAAGCGCTGCACCTGCAGATGCCTGGGTCCTGGCGAGAGGTACTGGCCGATGGTCACGATGTCGACCCAGTGGGCCCGCAGGTCCCCCAGCACCGCCACCACCTCGGCGTCGGTTTCCCCAAGCCCCACCATCAATCCCGATTTGGTGTAGGTGCGGGGCCAGCCATGGCGCACCCGCTGCAGCAACTCCAGCGAGCGGCCGTACATTCCCTGGGGTCGTACCTGCCGGTAGAGCCGCGGCACGGTTTCGATGTTGTGGTTCAGCACCTCGGGCGCCCCCTCCATCACGGCGGCGAGGGCCTGCCAGTTGCCGCAGAAATCGGGGATCAGCAGCTCGATGGTGGTGCCGGGTGAGCGGCGACGCACCTCGGCGATGCAGGCCACGAACTGGCTGGCGCCGCCGTCGTCGAGGTCGTCGCGGTTCACCGAGGTGATAACAACGTGTGAGAGGCCCATGCGGGCCACCGCTTCTCCCAGCCGCTCCGGTTCGGTGGGGTCGAGGGCCCTCACGCTCTTGTCGAAGTCGATGTCGCAGTAGGGGCAGGCCCGCGTGCAGCCCGGCCCCATGATCAGGAAGGTGGCGGTTCCACCGGCGAAGCACTCGCCGATGTTCGGACAGCTCGCCTCCTGACAGACGGTGTTCAGCTTCAGGTCCACCAGCAGATCGGCCACCGCACCGATCCGCTCCCGCTGGGGGGCCTTGACGCGTAACCAGTCGGGCTTGAGCAGGGCGTCGGGAGCCATCACTGCCTAATCCTGGAGACGCGAGTCTAGAAACCCAGCCGGGGGTGATCCCGTAAACTGCCAGCGGCGGGATGTGGCGCAGCTTGGTAGCGCACTTCGTTCGGGACGAAGGGGCCGCAGGTTCGAATCCTGTCATCCCGATCTCTGAGCTCCGGGCCCGATGGCCGCCCGGAGCCTTTCAGTTCAGTTCGGCGCCCGGGTAGCCCCTGGGTGTCACCATCACCCCGTCCTGGTGGCGAGAAGTGCTGTTGCCCACCAGCACCAGGCTGAGCATGTCCACCTGCTCCAGGGGCAACTCCCCGAGGGTATGCAGCTGCACACTCTCCTCTGCCCGGCCCAGTTGCCGTGCCAGCACCACCGGAGTGTCGGCGCTGCGCCCCTCGAGCAGCAACTCCCTGGCCTTGCCCAGCTGCCAGTCGCGGCCCAGGGATCGGGGGTTGTAAAGCGCCACCACGAAATCCCCGCTGGCGGCTGCCCGCAGCCGTTTCTCGATCGTCGGCCAGGGGGTGAGCCGGTCGCTCAGGCTGATCGTGCAGAAATCGTGCATCAGGGGGGCGCCGGCCCTGGCCGCGGCCACCTGCAGGGCGGAGAGGCCGGGATGGACCGAGAAGGCGGGCCTGGTCTGGGGGTCATGCTCCAGCCAGAGCTCCAGGGCCAGCCCGGCCATGCCGTAGATGCCACTGTCACCCGACGAAACCAGGGCCACACTCAGTCCGGCCTCGGCCAGCTCCAGGGCCAGCCGGCAGCGGTCGCGCTCCTGGGTGAGCTGGCCGTCGCGGCGTAGTTGGTCGGGGCGCCGCAGGGGCTCCAGCAGATCCAGGTAGAGGCCATAGCCCACCCAGACGGTGCTCTCGGCCAGGGCGAGGCGAGCTTCGGGGGTGAGCAGGTCGAGCTGTCCCGGGCCGCTGCCCACCAGATGGAGCTTCCCCCGCTGCGGGGCCCACTGCCCGGCGGTCAGGGCCACCGCCAGGGTGGCGGCTCCCCGCTCCCCGGGCTGGGCCCGCTCGATGCGCTTCTCCAGCAGCAGCTCCGACTGTGGGGATGCCGCGAGCAGGGCTGCCGCTTCAGCCACGCTTGCGGTTCCCATTTCCTTGAGCACCGCCTGCGATGGGCTGGGCACCTCCACCGCCGCCAAGGCCTCGGCACTGAACAGTCGCAGCGGCCACTGATGGCGCCGGGCCAGTTCCAGCAGGGCTGGCTCATCGCCTTTGCGGTCGATGCTCGCCAGCCCGGCGACTGCGTCCATGGCCAGTTGGGCGCCATCCAGGGCCTGCTCCAGCAAGCGCTCCAGCAGGCTGAGGCTGGTGTCACGCTCGCAGCCGAAGCCCAGCCAGAGGCTGGGTGGATGCCAGCGGCAGCCGGGGCCCAGGCGTGGGCTGATCAGCATCTGCTCAGGCGGGTTTTCTGCAGGGAGCTCAAGCAGCGTTGCGGCGGCATCCAGGCCCTGCCAGTCGGGGCAACCGCTCTCCTGCTGCACGGCGATCCGCTCGCCACGGGCCGCGGCTTTCATCAGGCCATCCCAGTCGCCCAGGCCCTTCCGCCAGCCCCAGGCCAGCCCGAAGCTGTCAAGGGCCAGGCTGCCGCTGCCACTACTCGCGCCCGTTAGCACCGCTTCGCCCCCCAGCAGGGCGGCCACCCGCTGGCTGAGCTGCTCTGCCCCAGCACCGTGCCCCCCCAGCAGGGGGATGGCGAAGCGCCCCTGGGGATCCACCACCACCACGGCCGGGTCGTGCTCCTTGCCCTGGAGCAGCGGGGCCACCAGCCTGGTCACCGCCCCGCAGGCTCCCACCACCACGAAGGCCGACGCCCCCTTCCAGTGTTGGCTGAGCAGCTCGGCGGCGCTGGCGCCGGGCTCCGCTCTGGCGCCGGGCTCCGCTCTGGCCTCCACCAGCCCGCCCTGATCCAGGCGCTCGAGCACGGGGGCACCGGCCCTGCTCAGGGCCAGCCCCCAGCAGATCAAATCACTCATCCCCCGAACCTGGCACGCAGCCGATCCAGCGGCGATGCCGACGTTTCAGGCAGCCTCACAGTCTTGGGCACTTTCTCCTCTGATGGCTCCCTCAAAGGAGCTGAGCCGGGCGCTTCGGGCGGGGTCCGCGGTTCCGTGGATTCGGGCGGTGCAAGCCACTCCGGTGGGTCAGGGGAGTCACCCGACTCCACAGGCTCCCCAGACTCGACAGGCTCAGGCATCGCTGGTACTGGCTCCATGGCGCTCCTGTCTTCACCTGCATCAGGGTCTGTCGCTGCCTCAGGTTCAGGCGCCGGCTCAGATGCAGCTGCCTCCTCCTCAAGCGGTTGCTCAGTGCTCGCGGTTGTCAATGACCTGGCGGCTTCGCTGCGGTCGGTGGCCATCCCCTCAGCCTGAAGGTCCCGCTCCGTGCTGGGTTTGTAGTCCTGCTCAGCGGCCTCGACGGGCTGCGGTGAAGGTGTGATCTCACCTGCGGGCTCGCTCGGCCGCTCGCCCAGCAGACGCTTCAGATCCTCGGCGGAGATGGATGCGGTCTGCCAGGCACGGGGGCCTTCGGGACGCATGACCAGATCCTGGACCAGGCTGTTGAAGGGTGGATTCAACGGTTCCCCCAGCCCGTCGAGCAGCTCCAGTTGCAGGGGGTTGCTGCCGGAGTGCAGCCCGGAGAGCCAGAGCGGCTCCTGGCGGTCCACCTGGAAACTGTCGCCATTGAGGGTCACCCGCAGCCGCCAGTTCGAACCGTCTCCGTCGAGTGGCTGGAGGGGCGCATCGATCAGCAGCCAGTCGATCAGCACGGGTTCGTGATGGATCAGATCGCTGGGGGTGCTGCTCACCAGCTGGGGGGTTCCCCGCAGAGGCTGGCTGATGGGGTTGGCGGCCAGGCCGTGAAGGCGGATCTGCATGGCGGCGCCGGGATCCTTGACTGCTTCACCCCAGGGCCTGGCCGCATAGACAGTCAGGCGGTGGCTGCCCGGGCTGAGCGGCGCCATGGCCACGCTCAGCCGGGTGTCCTTGCTGGTTGGCCCCATGGGGTCTTTGGGCCCCAGGCGCAGGGGTGCCTGGTCATCGAGCTGCACCACCAGGTGGGCGCCAAGGCCAAGGGAGCCGGCATCGGCCAAGGGCCAGTCTTCGAGCGACAGATCCAGCGACCAGGGGATCATGGGGAGCACGGCGTCGTCGGCTGGAGCCAGGATCTGCAGCCGGGGCTGATGCTCCGCCAGTCGTAGCCGCAAGGCCTGGCTGGCCTTGGGTGGAGGGATCTCCCGCAGGCGCCCGGACGTGGCCGGGTGGCTACTGGTGGCCGGCGGCTCCTGGGGCCTGGGCCGCAGGCTCCAGCCTCCGCTCAGCAGCACAGCCAGGCAGAGCAGCATCGCCCCCAGGCCCCGAAGCCCCGCTGCCAACATGCGCATCGCTCCTGATCGAAGTCGGCTCGCGGCCTTGGTGCCGGAACCCAGGCAACAGTTTGCCCAGAGTGCCTCGGGCCCGTAGAAAAATGATGCTGAATGTAGCCCCAGATCTGCTGGGAATTGGATAAAGAAAGCGCGCCATCGCGTCGCCGATGAGTGATAGGGAGCCTGGGTCAGAGCCCTGTTCCAGACAGGGGTGGTGGCGGATTGAACCTTTGTTACTGACCCCCCAAGGGGCCTGAAACTCGCCCTTATACTTCCGCCAGCGGTCCCCTCATCGGGGCCCCAGCTCCAGTGGTGGCAGCGGCTTTCGGTCTTTTCCGGAGCCACTCCGCACTGGTGCCCATGGTTCCAAGGGTCTCGATCCGCGGAACCGTGAGGCCCACCGGCCTGGCCTTTCGGCCCGGTCCGGAGGGGTGGACCTCCACCTCGACTCCGTCCCTCGAGGAACGTCTCGATGACCATCAGCCCACCAGAGCGTGGGAAAACGGCGAAGGCCATGGTCGACCGGAATCCTGTTCCCGTCGACTTCGATGTTCTCGGCAAGCCCGGGCACTTCGATCGCACCCTCGCCAAAGGTCCCAAAACCACCACCTGGGTTTGGAACCTCCACGCCAACGCTCACGATTTCGACAGCCACACGAGCGATCTCGAAGAGGTCTCCCGGAAGATCTTCAGCGCTCACTTCGGCCACTTGGCCGTCATCTTCATCTGGCTGAGCGGCGCCTTCTATCACGGTGCTCGCTTCTCCAACTACACCGGCTGGCTGGCCGACCCCCTGCACGTCAAACCGAGTGCTCAGGTGGTCTGGCCCATTTTCGGCCAGGAAATTCTCAACGCCGATGTGGGTGCCGGCTTCCACGGCATCCAGATCACCTCAGGCCTCTTCCATGTGTGGAGAGCCTGGGGTTTCACCAGTGAGTTCCAGCTGCTCTGCACGGCCATCGGTGCCCTGGTGATGGCTGGCCTGATGCTGAATGCCGGCGTCTTCCACTATCACAAGGCAGCTCCCAAGCTCGAGTGGTTCCAGAACGTTGAGTCCATGCTCAACCACCACCTTGCTGGCCTTCTGGGCCTGGGCTCCCTGTCCTGGACCGGGCACCTGCTGCACGTGTCCCTGCCGACCACGGCCTTGATGGATGCCATCGACGCCGGCAAGCCGCTGGTGCTCGATGGCAAGACCATCGCTTCTGTGGCGGATATCCCCCTGCCCCATGAATTCCTGAACCTGGATCTGCTGACCCAGCTGTACCCAGGATTCGGTGCGGGTCTCTCCGCTTTCTTCACCGGCAACTGGGCCGCCTACAGCGATTTCCTCACCTTCAAGGGTGGGCTGAATCCTGTCACCGGCAGCCTCTGGATGACCGACATCGCCCATCACCATCTGGCGATCGCGGTGCTGTTCATCGTGGCCGGCCACCAGTACCGCACCAACTGGGGCATCGGTCACAGCATCAAGGAAATTCTTGAAGGACAGAAGGGAGATCCCCTGCTGTTCCCGGCTCCGAAGGGTCACGATGGCCTGTTCGAGTTCATGACCACTTCCTGGCATGCCCAGTTGGCCGTGAACCTGGCGCTGCTCGGTTCGTTGACCATTATCGTGGCGCATCACATGTATGCGATGCCGCCCTATCCCTACATCGGGATCGATTACCCAACGCAGGTGTCGCTGTTCACCCACCACATGTGGATCGGAGGCTTCATCATCGTTGGCGCCGGTGCCCATGCGGCCATTGCGCTCATCCGCGATTACGACCCCGCCCTGCACGTGGACAACGTGCTGGATCGGGTGCTCAAAGCCCGTGATGCCCTGATCAGCCACCTCAACTGGGTGTGCATTTTTCTGGGCTTCCACAGCTTCGGGCTCTACATCCACAACGACACCATGCGTGCCCTGGGCCGTCCCCAGGACATGTTCAGCGACTCCGCCATTCAGTTGCAGCCCGTCTTCGCTCAGTGGATTCAGGGTCTGCACGCCGCTGCTGCCGGCACCACCGCTCCCAATGCCTTGGCCGGTGTCAGTGAGGTGTTCAATGGCGCCGTCGTCGCCGTTGGCGGCAAGGTCGCTGCCGGTCCGATCCCCCTCGGAACGGCCGACTTCATGGTCCACCACATTCACGCCTTCACGATCCACGTCACAGTGCTGATCCTGCTGAAGGGTGTCCTTTACAGCCGCAGCTCCAGGCTTGTCCCAGACAAGGCGAATCTGGGCTTCCGCTTCCCCTGCGACGGCCCCGGCCGTGGCGGTACCTGCCAGGTTTCGGCTTGGGACCACGTGTTCCTCGGCCTCTTCTGGATGTACAACTCCATCTCGATTGTGATCTTCCACTTCAGCTGGAAGATGCAGAGCGATGTGTGGGGAACCGTGAATGCGGACGGCAGCGTCCAGCACATCACGAATGGGAACTTTGCGCAGAGCGCCATCACCATCAATGGCTGGCTGCGTGATTTCCTCTGGGCTCAGGCCGCACAGGTGATCAACAGCTACGGCTCGTCCTCCAGTGCTTATGGCCTGATGTTCCTTGGTGCCCACTTCGTCTGGGCCTTCAGCCTGATGTTCCTGTTCAGCGGCCGCGGCTACTGGCAGGAGCTGATTGAGTCCATCGTCTGGGCTCACAACAAGCTGAAGGTAGCCCCGGCCATCCAGCCCCGTGCGCTGAGCATCACCCAGGGCCGTGCCGTAGGCGTTGCCCACTACCTCCTGGGCGGTATCGCCACCACCTGGGCCTTCTTCCTGTCCCGACTCATCGCGGTCGGCTGACCTCACACCTGACCTTTCCCAATGGCAACGAAATTTCCTTCGTTCAGCCAGGGTCTGGCACAGGACCCGACAACCCGCCGTATCTGGTACGGCATCGCCACGGCTCACGACTTCGAGAGCCACGACGGGATGACGGAGGAGAAGCTTTACCAAAAGCTCTTCTCCACCCATTTCGGTCACCTGGCGATCATCGGCCTCTGGGTTTCGGGCAACCTGTTCCATATCGCCTGGCAGGGCAACTTTGAGCAGTGGGTCGCCGATCCGCTGCATGTCCGTCCCATCGCACATGCGATCTGGGATCCCCACTTCGGCCAGGGGGCCATCACCGCCTTCACCCAGGCGGGAGCAACCTCCCCGGTGAACATCGCTTATTCCGGTCTCTACCACTGGTGGTACACGATCGGAATGAAAACCAACGCCGAGCTGTATCAGGGTTCCATCTTCATGATGATCCTGTCGGCCTGGGCGCTCTTCGCCGGCTGGCTCCACCTTCAGCCCAAGTTCCGGCCTTCACTGGCATGGTTCAAGAACGCTGAATCCCGCCTCAACCATCACCTCGCCGTCCTCTTCGGCTTCAGTTCAATCGCCTGGACCGGTCACCTGGTTCACGTGGCCATCCCTGAAGCCCGTGGCCAGCACGTTGGTTGGGACAACTTCCTGAATGTCCTGCCTCATCCCGCCGGTCTGGCTCCGTTCTTCACCGGCAACTGGGGCGTTTACGCCGAAAATCCCGACACCCTTAACCAGGTGTTCGGCACCTCCGAAGGTTCCGGTACAGCGATCCTCACCTTCCTGGGTGGCTTCCACCCCCAGACCGAGGCGCTCTGGCTCACCGACATCGCCCATCACCACCTGGCGATTGGCTGCATCTTCGTGATTGCCGGCCACATGTACCGCACCAACTTCGGGATCGGTCACTCGATCCGGGAGATCCTGGAGGCTCACAACCCCCCTAAGGGCACTCCTTTCGGAGGTGCGCTCGGTGCAGGCCACAAGGGTCTCTACGACACGATCAACAACTCCCTGCACTTCCAGCTGGGTCTGGCCCTGGCCAGCCTGGGAGTGATCACCAGCTTGGTTGCGCAGCACATGTATGCGCTGCCGTCCTACGCGTTCATCGCTAAGGACTACACAACACAAGCTGCGCTCTACACCCACCACCAGTACATCGCCATCTTCCTGATGTGCGGTGCCTTCGCTCACGGTGCAATCTTCTTCATCCGTGACTACGACCCCGAAGCCAACAAGAACAATGTTCTGGCTCGGATGCTTGAGCACAAAGAAGCGATCATCAGCCACCTGAGCTGGGTGTCTCTGTTCCTCGGATTCCACACCCTTGGCCTCTACGTCCACAACGATGTGGTCGTGGCCTTTGGTACTCCCGAAAAGCAGATCCTGATTGAGCCTGTCTTTGCCCAGTTCGTGCAAGCGGCGAGTGGTAAGGCCATCTATGGCTTCGATGTGCTGCTCTCCAACCCGACGAGTGCCGCCAGCCTGGCTTCAGCCAACATCCCTGGCGATCACTTCTGGCTGGATGCCATCAATGGCAACACCGATGTGTTCCTGCAGATCGGCCCTGGTGACTTCCTTGTTCACCACGCCATTGCCCTCGGACTGCACACCACCACCTTGATCCTGGTGAAGGGTGCCCTGGATGCCCGGGGTTCCAAGCTGATGCCCGACAAAAAGGACTTCGGCTACTCCTTCCCCTGTGATGGCCCCGGACGTGGTGGCACTTGTGACATCTCGGCCTGGGATGCCTTCTACCTGTCCGTGTTCTGGGCCCTGAACACCGTTGGTTGGGTCACCTTCTACTGGCACTGGAAGCACCTCGCCATCTGGCAGGGCAACGTGGCCCAGTTCAATGAATCCAGCACCTATCTGATGGGCTGGTTCCGCGACTACCTCTGGCTGAACAGCTCCCAGCTGATCAACGGTTACAACCCGTTTGGCTCGAACAACCTTGCCGTCTGGGCCTGGATGTTCCTGTTCGGTCACCTGGTTTGGGCTACCGGTTTCATGTTCCTCATCTCCTGGCGCGGTTATTGGCAGGAGCTGATTGAAACCATCGTCTGGGCTCACCAGCGCACCCCGCTTGCCAACCTGGTTGGCTGGCGCGACAAGCCTGTGGCTCTGTCGATCGTTCAGGCCCGTGTAGTCGGTCTGGCTCACTTCACAGTGGGATACATCCTCACTTACGGCGCCTTCCTGATCGCCTCCACTTCAGGCAAGTTCGGCTGATCAAAGCGATCAGTCACCCCGAGGGACGCACCTCCAACAACCAACCCTCGGGGACTATCTCCGAGGGTTTTTTCATGACCTTTTTGCCTGGGGCCACCAGCGACGGCCTTCCAGCAGTTTCACCTCCAGGTACACCACCGGCACCACGAACAGCGTCAGCCCGGTTGATACCAACAACCCGAAGAACACCACCGTGCCGATGCTGATCCGGCTGGCTGCCCCCGCTCCGGTGGCCAGCAGTAGCGGCAGGAATCCGGCCAGGGACGAGAGGGCTGTGAGCAGAATCGGGCGAAGGCGGCTGATGGCAGCCTCTTCAACGGCCTCCCGTAAGCCCAGCCCTTCCTTCAGGCGCTGGTTGGCGAACTCAACGATCAGGATGCCGTTTTTGGCGGCCAGGCTCACCAGTACGAGCATTCCCACCTGGGCATAGATATCGAGAAAGAGCCCGCGGCCAGCCAGGCCCAGCAGGGCGCCCAACAGGGCCATGGGCACCGTGATCAAGATGATCAGCGGATCGAGAAAGCTCTCGTAGAGGCCGGCCAGCACCAGGAAAACAGCCGCCATCCCCAGAACGAACAGTTGCCAGGTGCGCCCTCCCGCCTGACGCTCCTCCTTGGCCAGCCCCACCCATTCCAGAGCGATCACGGGATTGTCCAGTTCTTGCTTCACCTCCTCCAGCCGTTGGATCGCCTTGCCTGTGCTCAGTCCCGCTTTGGGCAGGGCCTGGATGGTGATCGAGCGTGCCAGGCGGCTGTGGTTTATCACCGACGGCCCGCTGTCCTGCTCCAAGGTCATCAGCTCGCGGAGGGGAACCAGGTTTCCTTCCCGGCTGCGAACCTGAAGTGAAAGCACATCTGCGGCTTTGCGCCGGTAGGCCCCATCCAGTTGCACGATCACCCGCCTGACCCGCTCGCCTTCGAAGGTGTCGTTGACATAGCTGCTGCCGAAGCTGGCACCGAGGGTGGTCACCACCGTGTCGAGGTCCACCCCCAGTGACGCCATGCGCAGCCGGTCGGGCTTCAGGCGCAGTTGCGGTGAATCGGCACTGAAGCGCGTGCCCACCCGCTCAAAGTCCCCCGTGGCATTGGCGGCGGCGATGAATTCGCGGGTGGACTGCTCGAATTCGCTCAGGCTGAGTCGTCCGCCGCTGAGATCGAGAAGCTCCAGTTCCAGTCCCCCCTCACTGCTGAAGCCCCTCACGACCGGTGGAACGCTGACCTGCACGGAGGCCTCGCTGATGGAGCTGCGCAGCCGTTTGGAGAGTCGTTCGGCAACAGCTTCACTGCTGTCCTCAGGCCGGGAGCCGCGCTCCTGCAGCGGCAGCAGGCGCAAAAAGAAGATGCCCCGGTTCGGGGCACTGTCGCCAAAGGAGCGGCCTGCGTAGAAGTTGCCGACCCGCACCAGGGGCTCGCTCGCCACCTGCTTCCGGACCTGCTCCATCACCGCTTCGGTGCGCTGGATCGAGGCCCCCCCAGGCAATGCCACCACGCCGCGAATCTGACTGTCGTCTTCCTGGGGAATGAAGGCTGTGGGCAGTTGCCCCAGGCCCCAGCCCGCCAGGATCAGACTGCCCAGCAAGCCAAGCAGGATGCGCCGCCGCCAGCGAAAACTGCGATCCAGGGCACGGCCGTAGTGCTCTCCGAGCCGGTGGATCCAGCGCTGGGGTCGATCCAGCAGCCGGCGCATCCAGAGTGGTTCCGTCCAGCCATGCTGCAGCAGCCAGCTGGAGGCCACCGGCGTGAAGGTGAGCGCATTGATGGTGGAGAACAGGATCGTGGCGCTGATCGTGATCGCGATCGGCTGGTAAAGGCGGCCCACACTGCCAGGCATCGCCAGCACCGGCAGAAACACGACCACCAGGACCAGGGAGGTGGCGATCACGGCACTGCCCAGCTCCTGCATGGCGTTTCGGGCGGCTTGCCAGGGCGGTTCTCCGGCCTGGAGCCGGCGTCCGATGTCTTCGCTGACCACGATGGCGTCATCCACCACCAGACCTGTGGCCAGCACCATGCCGAACAGGCTGAGGGTGTTGATTGAGCTGCCGGTGAGACGCAGGACCGTGAAGCTGCCCACCAGGGCCACGGGCACAGCTACAGCGGTGATGGCCGCCAGGCGACTGTTGCCAAGCGCAAGCAGCAGCACCAGCAGCACCAGCAGCACCGCGTCACGCAGGCTGCTCCATGTGAGCTCGATGCTCTCGCGCACGCTGTCGGCCACATCGACGATGCGCTGCAGCTCCACCCCAGGCGGGAAATCGGGCTCCAGGCGGCTCAGCGCTGCGTTGACAGCCTCGCTCACCTCGAGGGCGTTGCTGCCGTCGCGCTGGAAAATCTGCACCGCCAGGGTGGGTTCGCCGGCCAGGTTCATGGCGGTGCTCTCGAAACTTTCCACATCGAGCACAACCCGCCCCACGTCCTTGAGCTGCACCACGCCGCCATTGCTGGCCCGGCTCACCACCAGGCTCTCCAGTTCGGCGGGGGTGCGCAGCCGCCCCTCCATTTCGAGGGGCAGGGTGATCTCCTGACCCCCTGGGCTGGGAGCGTCTCCCACCTGGCCCAGGGCAGCGAGGACGTTCTGCTCCTCAAGCGCGTTTTCGATGTCAGTGATGGTGAGGTTGCGCTGCTCAAGGGCCACAGGATCCAGCCAGACCCGGAACGCCAGTTCACTGCCGCCGGCGATGGCCACGTTGCCGACCCCGGGCACCCGCTGCAGTTCATCCCTGAGGCGCTGGTCAAGCCAGCCGCTGAGGAAGGCGTCGCTGTACATCCCCTTCGGGGTGCTGAAGCTGATCACCATCAGCAGGTCGTCGGAGCTGCGGCGCACCTGCACGCCCAGACGGGCCACTTCCGGCGGCAGTCGGCGGTTCACCAGAACGGCTTCGTTCTGGGCATTGATCTGGTTGAGCTCGGGATTTCCCCCCTCAAAGGTGAGGGTGATCGAGCTGCCGTTGGCGGAACTGGTGGAGCGGATGCTCTCCAGCCGCTCAAGACCATTCAGCTGCCGCTCCAGCGGAGTGGTCACCCCCTGCTCAACGGCCAGGGCCCCACCCCCGGGATAGGTGGCGCGAACGTTCACCCGCACCGGCGCGATCGGGGGCAGGTTCTCCACCTGCAGGCCAGGCAGGCTCAGCAGGCCGGCCATCACGATCAGCAGGCTCACCACCAGGGTGAGCACAGGCCGACGCAGGAATGGATCGGAGACTGACATTGAAACGGCTGATCAGGGCACGCTGGAAGAGTCTGCCCGTCCTGCCACTGCCGTTGAGCCTCCTGCCTCGATCAGCGGGGGATCCCCTGCCATGAAAAAGCCCCGCGTTAGCGGGGCCTGGTGCAACGCTGAAGTTGCTAATACCGGATTCTGAGATCAGCTCGGTGCGGTGTGCGGCTCAGCCGGCGCTCCAGCCGCCGCCGACTAGGTCGACGAGGGGTGAAACCAGCGCCGTGCTGGCCAGGAACCAGGCGAACGCGGCACCACCGCAGCCACCCAGCCAGAAACCGCTGGCGAATTCGGCCCAGCCGGCCTTGGTGAACAGATCAGCGGGCGGGTTGTCGATCGTGGCGTCGGGGGGCTGCACGCTCGGGCCGGTGCCGGCGGTGCCATAGATCGACAGGCAGATCGTGAGGATCGTCACCAGGCCGATCGTGGCCAGCAGGCCAGCGGTGGTGGCGTACTCGGTGTTACGCAGGGGGCCGGTGAGGGCGAACGGTCCGTAGAGGAAGAACCCGTGGGCCATTCCCACTTCCAGGCCGCGGCGGTTGGGGGACAGTGCCGGGCGATAGGCGGGCAAAGCGTTCAGGAACGCTTTGGTGAAGTAGCTGCTGTTGATGGGGGTGGCGAGATTGCCGACGGTGGGGTCGGCCACGGGATGCACGGTCATGGGCGGGCTCGTGGTGGGAACGAAAGGCAGAAGAACGGGCGAGGGGCTCAGTCGCGCGCTTCGATCACGTTGAACAGCAGGGCCATGGCCACGGCAGGGCCGAGGATCCCCACCACGGGGACCAACAACGCGGGCAGCCAGGCGGCGGCAAATTCTCCAGTCATGGCGCGGGCCAATACAGCAACCGCCGATACTGTAAAGATCACTCCTGGGCAGGCCTTGTCGCCCTGCCTTTGCGAAATAAAAATTCAATCCGATGCAGCAGGCTCTCCCCGCCGCCGCGGCTCTTCTGCTGATGGTCTGGCTTGTGCGGAGCCGCAGGCTGCCCCTGCTCTGGGGCGATGACGGCAGTGCCGTGGCCGCCCTCAACAGGGCGCAGCTAGAGCGGGTCGTGACCCCGGCCACTTCATCTGCCGCTTCATCAGGCTCCACTGCGCTGGCGATCACCGCTCCTTCTGCGCTCGAGCCGCGGGAGCCATTGCCGGAAGCCCTGGCCTCAGTGGCGCCCGGCACGCGCCTGGATCCTCGCTGGCGCCGGCAGGTCCTCGCCGAGCTTCGAGCAGCTGCCACAGGCAGCGAAGGCGAGCGTCTGGCGGCCGTGGCCGCCTGCCTGGTCTGGGGCGATCGGGCCAGCTTGGCGCTGCTGAAGCGGGCTCGCTTCGATCCCGACCCCTGCGTGGCAGCCCTGGCCGCCGAGGGGATTGCGGCGTTCCGCGGTCGGACGGCCGTTCAGGACTGCCGCACTCAGCCCGCCAGGCTGCCGCGCAATGTGGCGCGTACCCGGTAGATCGGCCGGCCCTGGCTTTCGTGGTAGGTGCGCATCTGCAGCTCCGCCAGCAGCCCGAAGCAGAACAGCTGGATGCCGGCCATGATCGCCAGGACTGCCGCCATCAGCAGCGGCCGGTCGCCCACATCGGCGTTTAGAAAAACCTTCTCGCCGATCAGCACGAGCCCCAGCACCAGGCCGATCGCCAGGCAGGCCAGGCCACCGAAACCAAACACATGCATCGGCCGGGTCAGAAAGCGCTTCATGAACCAGACCGTGAGCAGATCCATCAGCACCCGGAAGGTGCGATCAATGCCGTATTTGCTCTGACCAAAGCGGCGGGCGTGATGGTTCACCTTCACCTCTGTGATGCGGGCCCCTTCGATGAAGGCGAGCGCCGGCAGGAAGCGGTGCAGTTCGCCGTAGAGGTTCATGTCCGCCACCACTTCGCGGCGGTAGGCCTTGAGCGAGCAGCCGTAGTCGTGCAGGCGCACCCCGGTGACCCTGGCGATCAGACGGTTGGCGATCTTGGAGGGCAGCAGGCGCTGCAGGGCAGCATCCTGGCGCTGGTGGCGCCAGCCGCTCACCAGGTCATAGCCCTGCTCAAGCCGGTCCAGCAGCAGGGGGATGTCGGCGGGATCGTTCTGAAGATCGCCATCGAGGGTGACGATCACGGCGCCGTGGCTGGCATCAAAGCCAGCGGCCATGGCGGCGGTCTGGCCGTAGTTGCGACGCAGCAGCACCGCCACCAGCTCAGGGGTCGCTGCGGCGAGCTCCTCAAGCCGGCTCGCGGTCCCGTCGCTGGAGCCGTCGTCGACCAGAACCAGCTCGAAGCTGCGGCCCAGGGGCCTGAGGCTGGCGAGAACCTTCTCAACCAGTGGGCCGAGGCTTTCCTCCTCGTTGAACAGAGGGATCACGACCGAGAGCTCTGGGCCGTGCGACGCGGTCATGGCGGCTGGGCTTTGTCGAGTTGCAACCTACGGGAGTCCCAGGTCAGGCCAGGGTGCTGCCGTCATGGCATCGCACCACCCGTCCGGCTCCGCGCAGTTCACTGCGGTAATGGCACGAAACGGGGTGATCGGCTTCGGGGCTGAGCTGGTCGATGCCGAGGCCATCCCGTCCGTGCTCCTTGCCTGAACTGTGCAGATAGTGCCCCGCGCCCAGATACAGCCCCACATGGCTGCAGCGCTGGGGACGGCCGAAGAAGATCAGATCCCCTGGCTGCAGCAGCGCGAAGACTCCCGGCCGCACGGCCACCGGCTGACAGAAGCGCTCCTGCTGGTAGGCATCGCGGGGGATCCAGATCCCGGCGCTGGCAAAGGCGCTCTGAACGAAGCCAGAACAGTCGAAGTCGGGGCCGAGGCTGCCGCCCCAGAGGTACCGGTTGGGCTGCTCCAGGGCCCGCTCGGCGAAGGTCAGCACCTCCGGCAGGCGAGCGGCGATGCTGCTCGGCTCCAGGGGGAGCACCCTGCGGGGCTGGGCGGGGATGGCCCGCTCAAGTAGCTGGCTGATCTCCAGCCAGCAGGGGTAGCCATCCTCCAGTAGTCGGACCCGCAGCCGGGTTCCCTCGCGCTGGCCGAGCAGCTGAAGCATGCGGCCACTGCGGGCCTGGGTGGCCAGCCCGGGCCCGCTGGAGCGGGCGTGACCGTCGATGTCGGCGCTCAGACGCCAGCAGCGGCCTGCCCCCAGCCCATCGGCGTTCACCCCGGTTCCTAGGCTCTCCATGGCAGACAGCGGTACCGATGGCGTTCTACAGCCCCGATGCGGCGATGGGAGCGATTCTCGAGGACCACATCCATTCCCTGGAGCTCCAGGGCCGCCCCGGTCTGGCCTCCCAGGTCTCGATCACCTGGTTGCGCTATCAGCGCAGCCTGATCGGCGCGGCTGAGGCCAGTGAGTCGTTGAGGCCCTGGCTGGAGCCAGTGGCGGGTGCCGCCTGGGCCGGCTCCACGGCCCGCTATCCGGCCAGTGTGGTCAAGCTCTTCTACCTGGCGGCCACCGAAGCCTGGCTCCAGCGCCAGCTGCTCGAAGACTGCCCCGAGTTGCGCAGGGCGATGGCCGACATGATCCGCGACTCAAGCAACGATGCCACCGCCGTGCTGGTGGATTGGCTCACAGGCACCACCAGCGGCCCCGACCTGCCGGAGCGGCCGCTGCGGGCCTGGATCGAGGCCCGCCAGCTGGTGAACCAGTGGTACGCCGCTCAGGGCTGGCCCGAATTCGAGGGCTGCAACGTCTGCCAGAAAACCTGGGGGGATGGCCCTTACGGACGTGAGCGGCAGTTCTACGGGCCGGAGCTGGAAAACCGTAACCGGCTCAGCACCGATGCCACGGCCCGGCTCCTGCACGTGATCATGGCCGGCGCCATGGTATCTCCCCCCGCCTGCACCCGGATGCGGGAGCTACTGAGCCGTTCTCTCGACTCTGAGCTGAGGGCGGCGGATCCGGAGAACCAGGTCGATGGTTTCATCGGCGCGGGGCTGCCAGCTTCTGCCCGGCTGTGGAGCAAGGCCGGCTGGATGAGCCAGGCCCGCCATGACGCTGCCTATGTGGAGATCGAGGGACGGGCTCCCTTCCTGCTCGTGATCTTCAGCGAAGGGGCAGAGCGGGCCGCCGATGAAAAGCTCCTTCCAGAGCTGAGCCGGCTGCTCAGCGAGGCTTGTTCAACGAGCTGACCACCATGGGCCTGAAAGCCTCACCTGAATGTGCCGTAGCGAAGATGCTGCTGGCGCCAGGGTCTTGGAACGGAGAGGGAGGGATTCGAACCCTCGACAGAAGTTGCCTCCTGTAACTCCTTAGCAGGGAGCCGCTTTCAACCACTCAGCCACCTCTCCAGGGGCCGAATGAGCTTATCAGCGATCGCGCTCGGCTTCGCCAAGGTGCAGGCGGGGCAGACGGTGCTTGAAGCCACAGACAATCTCCCAGGGGATCGTGCCAGTGGCCTGGGCCCAGTCCTGGGGGGAGATGCGCTCACCTCTGTCGTCACCCAGCAGGGTGACCACCGAGCCCACCTCCAGCTGGGGAGCCTCGGTGGCATCGATCAGCAGCTGATCCATGGTGATCGCCCCCACCTGGGCCAGCCGGCGTCCGGCGAACAGCACCTCCAGCTGGTTGCTGAGCAGCCTTGGCACCCCATCGGCGTAGCCGATCGTGACCACCGCCAGCCTGGTCGGGCGCCGGGTGCGGTAGCGGTGGCCGTAACTCACTCCAACTCCGGCAGGTACCTCGCGGATCAGGCAGACCCTTGCCCGCACGCTCATGGCGGGCTGCAGGGACACTGCGTGGCTCAGGTGCTCGGCGGGTGCCTGGCCATAAAGCGCCAGACCCACACGTACAAGGTCGTAGTGGAGCTGGCGGCAGCGCAGGGTGCCGGCGGAATTGGCCAGATGACGCACCCCGGTGGGCAACCCCAGCTCAACGGCGCCACGCAGCACACTCTCGAAGCGCTGCTGCTGAACGGCGGTCAGTCCCCCCCCTCCCGGGTCGGGTGAGTCGGCATCGGCCAGATGGGAGTAGATCCCAGCCAGATGTATCGCCTCCAGACCATGGAGGGCCTGCAGCAGCCTCACCCCATCGGTCCAGTCCACTCCAAGCCGGGCCATGCCGGTGTCTAGCTTGAGGTGCAGCGCCATGGAGCGGCCGCTGCCGCTGGCCAGATTCTGGCAAAGCAGAGCTTCGCGCATGCCGCTGATGGTGGGCATCAGCTCCCACTCCAGGCAGCTGCGCAGCTCGTCGGGGTGGATCAGATTCCCCATCACCAGCACCGGCGCCTTCAGTCCCGCCTGGCGCAACTCGATGCCTTCCTGAAGGGTGGCCACCCCCAGGGAGGTTGCGCCACCGGCCATGGCCGCGCGAGCCACCGGTGCGGCGCCGTGGCCGTAGCCATCGGCCTTGACCACAGCCATCAGCGATGACCCCGGAACCAGCCACCGGCCCAGCGCCCTGGCGTTGTGCTCGATCGCTGTCTCATCAACCTCCACCCAGGCCCTTTGCCGCGGGTGCAGCCCGGGCGCCCCGAACCGCTGGGGATCCTCAACTGGCAGTTGTTGGCAGGGCTGGGGCATCTATGCAATCTCAGACCGGCATCGCAGCAGAGTCAATCTGATGTGATCCGTGAGTCCAATCTCATGCCTGATGACTCAGACCCATTAGCATGGCGGCCATCTGGGGATCTGGCACCCCTTCCGTGGACCATGCGCCGTGAGCCAGGTTCTGGTCCTTAATGCATCCTATGAGCCGTTGAACATCACCAGTTGGCGTCGAGCCACGGTGATGCTGCTGAAGGGCAAAGCCGAAGGCCTTGAGCACGATTCTCAGCATCCCATCCGTGGTGAGATGCTGCTGCCGTCGGTGATCCGTCTGCGCCAGTTCGTGCGGATGCCCTTCAAGCAGTTGCCGCTGACCCGACGCAACGTCTTCCAGCGTGATGGCCATAGCTGCCAATACTGCGGCTACCAGGGGGAGCAACTCTCGATCGACCATGTGATTCCCCGCAGCCGCGGCGGAACCGACACCTGGGAGAACGTCACCACCGCCTGCCTGCGCTGCAATGTGCGCAAGGGCAGCCGCACGCCCAGGGAAGCGGCCATGCCACTGGCCCGGGTGCCGAGGCGGCCGGTGAGCACTCTTTACTTCGAGGCCACCCGCCATATCCGCTCCGGTCGCCAGGAGTGGGCCAAGTACGTGATCGGGGCCTGAGGCACCCTTTCAGGACGCCCCTCAGCTTGGACCTCAGTCCGCGCCTGCGCCCTCGGCCACCAGCTGCTCCAGACGATTCTTCTGTTCCGCCGCCACGCAGGCACCGATCATTTCGGCGAGCTGGCCCTGCAGCACCGGCTCAAGGGCGAAGTTGCGCCCCAGGCGGTGGTCGGTGACCCGGTTGTCCTTGGCGTTGTAGGTGCGGATCTTTTCGCTGCGTTCGCCGCTGCCCACCTGGGCACGGCGGGCAGAACTCTCGGCGGCAGCGGCCTCAGCCAGCTCCCTCTCCAGCAGCTTCGCCCGCAGGATCTCCAAAGCCCGCTCACGGTTCTGCAGCTGCGAGCGCTCCTGAGTGCAGAACACCCGGATGCCCGTTGGCTTGTGCAGCAGGTCCACGGCCGTTTCCACCTTGTTGACGTTCTGCCCGCCGGCTCCGCCGGAGCGGGCCGTGCTGATGTCGAGATCAGCGGGATCAAGCTGGACCTCGACCGGATCGGCCTCGGGCATCACCGCCACGGTCGCGGTGGAGGTGTGCACCCGTCCCTGGGACTCGGTGGCAGGCACCCGCTGGACCCGGTGAACGCCGGCCTCGTACTTGAGCTGGCTGTAGACGCCATCGCCGCGGATCGCCAGGATCAGCTCCTTGAAGCCGCCCAGGTCGGATTCCGAAGCACTGAGGGGCTGAACGCTCCAGCCCACGGCCTGGGCGAAGCGCTCGTACATCCGGGCGAGATCGCCGGCCCAAAGTGCCGCTTCATCCCCCCCAGTGCCGGCGCGGATCTCCAGCATCACACTGCGTTCATCACGGGGGTCACTGGGGAGCAGGGCAAGGGTGAGCTGCTGCTCGAGTGCATCGAGCTGAGCTCCCAGCTGGCTGAGCTCGTCCTGGATCAGGGCCTCCATCTCGGGATCCCCCTTGCTCTGGCGCGCCAGTTGCTGAGCGTCCTTCAGTTGCTGCTGCAGGCTCTGCCAATGGCTGAGGCCCGTGGCCAGGGGCTCAAGCCGGGCCCGTTCCTTGGAGAGACGGCGTAACTCAGAGGGGTCGGCGGCTACGGCGGGATCTGCCAGCTGACGCTCGAGCGCGTGGAAGGTGCGATCGGCAGCCTCAAGGCGCTCACGCAGCAAGGATGAATCCATGGGGGCAGGTGAGCAGACAGCACAAAGCCGGACACTCGTGAGTGTCCGGCCTCTGAAGCAAATCTCGGGCGATCAGGCCTCGACCTCGACCTTGGGCTCTTCGCTGCTGGGCTTGGTACTGGCTGTATCGGCGCTGCCCATGCCGTACTTGCGCATGAAGCGGTCTACGCGCCCCTCGGTGTCGAGGATCTTCTGGGTACCGGTGTAGAAGGGGTGGTTGCCACTCCACACATCGACGTGGAGCTCTTGCTGGGTGGAGCCGGTGGTCATCACCACCTCTCCGTTGCAGATCACCTTGGCGTCGGGATACCAGGTGGGATGGATGTTGGCCTTGGGCATGGCTGGAGTGGGCTGAATACGGAAGGGAAGGATCAGCGCTTGGAAAACTGGGGCGCTTTGCGGGCTTTCTTCAGGCCGTACTTGCGCCGTTCCTTGGCTCGGGGATCGCGGCTGAGGTGGCCTTCAGTTTTGAGAGGTTTCCGGTTATCCGGGGAGAGCTCACAGAGCGCCCGGGCAGCTCCCTGCTTGATGGCATCGGCCTGACCGGTCAGACCGCCGCCCTTGACGTTGACCAGCAGGTCGTACTCGGTGGAGAGCCCGAGGGTGTCCAGGGGCGCCTTCACTGCACTGAGGTAGCTGGGGTTGTAGTTGAGGTAGTTGTCGCCGGGGCGGCCATTGATCGTTATCGAGCCGGTGCCGGGAACGACACGCACACGGGCGACGGCCGTTTTACGGCGGCCGGTGCCCCAGTAGACGACGCGGTTGGAAGCGGTGCTCATTGGGCGGTGGCGGAAGGATCGAGGGCCAGAACCTGGGGCTGCTGGGCGGTGTGGGGATGCTCGGCACCCTTGTACACCTTCAGCTTGCGGAACAACTGACGGCCGAGGGCGTTGTGAGGAAGCATGCCCTTGATGGCCTTCTCGACAATCCTCTCGGGCAGGCGAGCTTGCAGTGCCTCGAAGGTTTCGGTCTTCATGCCGCCAGGACGACCGGAATGACGGCGGTAGATCTTCTGGCTGGCCTTGTTGCCGCTGATGCGGATCTTGTCGGCGTTGATGATGACTACGAAGTCACCGGTGTCCAGGTGTGGGGTGAAGGTTGGCTTGTTCTTGCCGCGCAGCACACTGGCCACCTCGCTGGCCAGACGGCCGAGAGTCTGATTCTCGGCGTCCACCAGAAACCACTGGCGGTCGAGGGAATCAAGAGAGGGAACGGAGGTCTTGTTCATCGCACCGGCAGGCCGGATCGGAGTAAGGCGCCATCCGAGAGGATGGGGCTGGACATGGGGTGGAAGGGCGGCGTCGAAGGGTGACCCCAACAGCACGACGCGCAAGTCCTGAGCCTAACCTTTGGCCCTTTGGCCCGTTTCCGGGTCTCCGCTGGATACATGATCCAGTGGCGAACACGCCTTAAGGCTGGTGAACAGCGGAGGCGGGCTCAGGGAAGGAAGCTCTGGCGGATCCTGGCATTCCAGCCAGTGCCGCGGCTGGCAATCATACCAGGCAGACAGTGGGAAAGGAGAGGCTGGGTAGCCAACCCGCAGCAGAGAGAGGCCGTGGGCAGGGGCTGCCTCCTTGACCTCCGAGCGGGACCGCTGCCGCCAGCGCCCCTCGAAGCCGGCCAGGCTCAGCTGGCCTTCCCCCACAGCCACCAGCTGACCCATGATCAGGCGAACCATCCCGTAGAGAAAGCCGCTCGCCTGGATCTCGGCCACGACCAGGTCGCCGTGGCGCTCCAGGCTCACGGCCTGAACTTTGGTGCGGGCATGGGCGCGTCGGCTGCCTGCCCTTTGGAAGGCGCTGAAATCATGGAAGCCCAGCAATCCGCGCAGGGCGGCCGCCATGGCGCGCTCATCGAGGCGCTGCCGGTAGCGGTGCCAGCTCCAGGGGGAGAGAAACAGGTTGGGCTTGCGGCCGTTGTAGAGCGTGTAGCGGTAGCGGCGGTAGCTTGCGGTGAAGCAGGCATGCCAGCTGGAGGGTACGGAGGCAGCGGCCCTGACCCGGATTGAGGTCGGCAGGCGACCGTTGAGGGCAGCAGCCCAGCGTTGAGCTGGAATCGGTCCGTTGGCCTCGAAATGCACCACCTGGCCCGCCGCGTGCACACCGCTGTCGGTACGCCCGGCGGCCGTGGCCCGCAGGGGACGATGAGTATCGAGCGTGGCAATGGCCTGCTCCAGCGTCTCCTGAACACTGGGCTGCTGCGGCTGGCGTTGCCAGCCGCAGAATGAGGAGCCTTCGTACTGCAGGCAGAGGGCGATCCGCTGGACCGGTCTCTGGTCTGGGCACGAGGGCAAGATCGCGTTGGAGTGGAGTGTCAGACCAGCTCGATGATGGCCATTTCGGCGTTGTCACCCCGGCGTGGGACGGTGCGGATAATCCGGGTATATCCACCGCTGCGCTCGCCGTATCGCTCCTGAGCCTTGTCGAACAAGGAGTGAACCAGCTGCTTGTCGAAGATGTAGCCGATGGCTCGACGGCGGGCGGCCAGGCTGCCGTCCTTGGCAAGTGTGATCATCCGCTCGGCTTCATCACGCAGGGCCTTGGCACGGGCCTTGGTGGTGGTGACGCGGCCTTCGCGGATCAACTGAGTGGTGAGACCACGCAGGAGGGCCTTGCGTTGGTCGGCGGGTCGTCCGAGCAGAGGGACGCGGCACTGGTGTCGCATGGTTCCGGGGGATGAAAAAGGGGAAGGGAGGAAACGGTGCCGCTCAGGCTGTGGTGCGACTCTGGGGCAGAGAGATGCCGATCCTCTCGAGAGCTTCGATCACCTCATCAGCTGACTTCGAGCCGAAGTTCTTGATCTCGAGGAGATCCTCGTAGCTGAAGCCCATCAGGTCGGAGACCGAATTGACCTGGGCCCGCTTCAGGCAGTTGTAGGCCCGAACCGACAGGTTCAGCTCCTCCAGGGGGATCTGGCTCTCGGCCGAGGGCTCGGGTTCCAGGCCAGGCTCCTCGACCATGGTCAGAGTGGCCAGGGGCTGGAAGAGCTGGATCAGCTGATTGGCGGCCTGGGCCATGGCGTCGTCGGGTGTGATCGAACCACTGGTGACGATCTCCAGGCGAAGGCGCTCACGGGCTGAACCGCCTTCGCCGACTGCTGTTTCATCGACCGTGTAGTTCACCCGTCGCACTGGCATGAACACCGCATCGATCTGGAGCAGATCGATCGCGCTGGTGTCTTCGTGATGACGATCCACCGGCCGGTAGCCGACGCCCCGTTCTACGTGAACTTCAAGCTCCAGGGAATGACCCTCAGCCACGGTGGCGATCGGGCGATCGAAATCGATCACCTGAACCTGGGAAGAGAACTGGAGGTCGGCAGCTGTGACGCTGGCGGGGCCGTTCACGATCAGCCGTCCGATTTCCTGATCGCGATTGCGGCTGTTGACGACGACTTCCTTGCAGTTCAGCAGGATGTCGAGCACGTCTTCGCGCACCCCGGGGATGGTGGCGTATTCATGGTTGACGCCGGCGATGCGCACGGCTGTGATGGCACTGCCCTCCATGCCGCCCATCAGCACCCGACGCAGGGCATTGCCGAGGGTGATGGCCTGACCGCGGTCCAGGGGCCCGATCACGAACACACCGGTCTGGGAGCGGTCGTCGGCAATGTGATGCTCGACCCGATCGATCTGATACTGATGCACGGCCTGATGGTGGTGAAGAGGAACGCCGAAGAGCGGCTGGGAGCGGATGTTCAGACCCGGCGGCGCTTGGAGCGGCGGCAGCCGTTGTGGGGCAAGGGTGTGACATCCCGGATCAGGGTGATCTCGAGGCCGGCCACCTGCAGAGCTCGGATGGCGGTTTCGCGCCCGGAGCCCGGCCCGCGCACGAGCACCTCGATCTGACGCATCCCCTGCTCCAGGGCCCGGCGGCCGGCGGCCTCAGCGGCAGTCTGGGCGGCGAAAGGGGTGCCCTTGCGAGCTCCCTTGAAGCCGCTCGCGCCGGCCGACGACCAAGAAATCACCTCGCCGGCCGTGTCGGTGATTGACACGATGGTGTTGTTGAAGGTGCTCTGAATGTGCGCAACACCGTTGGGCACATTGCGCTTGGTTTTTTTCGCGCCGGACTTCTTGGCTGGCTTCGCCATGGACGGGGGCCTGGTGGGGTGATGGGGTGGTGAGACTGAGCGGCGGAGCCGTGGTCAGACGGACGGGTTACTTCTTCTTGCCAGCCACGGTCTTGCGGGCGCCGCGGCGGGTACGGGCATTGGTGCGGGTGCGTTGACCGCGCACGGGAAGACCCATGCGATGGCGGCGGCCTCTGAGACAGCCGATGTCCTGCAGGCGCTTGAGGGCCATGCCCTCCTGACGGCGCAGATCACCCTCGAGGGTGAAGGTTTCGGCAGCTGCCCGCAATTTCTGGACATCACCGTCGTCGAGGTCCTTGACGCGGATGTCGGGGTTGACGCCGGCCTTGGCCAGGATCTTCTGGGCGCGGTTGAGCCCGATCCCGTAGACGTAAGTGAGAGAAATCTCGACCCTCTTGTCGCGAGGGATATCGACACCGGCAATCCGAGCCACGAAAAAAACGATTCAGTTGGGCAGAGGGAGCCCGGCCGGCAAGGGCAGGGCGGTGCGCCCCGAAGGGCACTTGGGAGGGAAGAACGCGGCGCAGGTCAGCCCTGGCGTTGCTTGTGCTTGGGATTGGTGCAGATGACCATCACCCGGCCGTGGCGACGAATCACGCGGCACTTGTCGCACATCTTCTTGACTGAGGCACGCACCTTCATGGGCGGTGGCTCTCCATTTTGCAAACAGCTACCTTATCACATGAGTCAACCAAGTCCATCCACTACCCGTTTAGCTACCGTTTCCACAGATCCCTCCGCTTCCACTTCCCGGATCAGGCCCAGCTGTCGGTAGAAGGCGATCAGTGGTGCTGTCTGCTCGCGGTAGACCTCCAGGCGGTTGCTGATCACCGCTTCGTTGTCGTCGTCACGCCCGCGGCTGAGCAGCCTCTGCAGCAGGATGCCGTCGTCGAGCTGAAGAAGCACGACACACTCGATCGGCTGGTGCAACTCCTCGAGCAGCTCACTGAGTGCTTCTGCCTGGGCCAGGTTGCGGGGGAAGCCATCGAGCAGCCAGCCTCCGTCATGGCTGATCAGGCGGTCCCGCACGATCGCCAGCACCAGGGCGTCGCTCACCAGTTCGCCCCGAGCCATCACGGCCTGGGCTTCCGCACCCAGCTCCGTGCCTGCCTCAACTTCGGCCCGCAATAGCTCGCCTGTGGATAGATGGAGAAGATCGCGTTCAGCTGCCAGCAGTTGGGCCTGGGTGCCTTTGCCGGCTCCTGGGGGGCCGAGGAAAAGAAGGCGGTTGGACATGGCGGGAGGGGTGACTGGAATGGAAAGGTGGCTTTGGGCTGGGGTGGATCACTCCCGCACCAGTCCTTCGTAGCGCTGAGAGATCACGTAGGTCTGAACCTGCTTGGCGGTGTCGATGGCGACGCCAACCAGGATCAGCAGGGAGGTGGCCCCCAGACCCTGGAAGGTGCGCACCTGGGTGGCCCCTTCAACCGCGGAGGGAATGATCGCCACCGCTCCGAGGAAAAGCCCCCCCAGCAGGGTGAGCCGGTTCTGCACGCCGCTCAGGTACTGGGCTGTGGCCGAGCCGGGCCGCACACCGGGAATGGCTACCCCCCCCCGCTTGAGGTTGGTGGCGATATCGATCGGATTGATCGTGAGCGAGGCGTAGAAAAGAGAAAAGCCACAGATCAGCGCGAAGAAAACCAGGGCGTAGAGCCACGGGGTGCTGCTGTTGGGATTGAGATAGCCGGCCAGCTGGATCAGCCAGGGGGCCCTGGTGATGTTGGCAATCGTCAAGGGCAGGAAGACCACCGCTGAGGCGAAGATGATCGGCATCACCCCGCCGGGGTTGAGCTTCAGCGGCAGGTAGCTCTGGCGGCTGGCGAGACTGGCCTGACCCACCTGGCGCTTGGCGCTCACGATCGGGATGCGACGGCTGCCCTCCTGCACGAAGATGATGCCAACGATCGTGACCAGGAAGATCAGCACCAGGATCACGATTCCCCCGATGGTGGCCCGATCGCCACTCTCAGCCAGCTTCACCGTGGAGCCGAGCGCCCTTGGAAGTGTGGCCACGATGTTCACGAAGATCACCAGCGAGGCGCCCTGGCCGATCCCCCGTTCGGTGATCACCTCGCTGATCCACATCACCACCATCGAGCCGGTGACCAGAGCCAGGGTGGTCTGGATCACGAACACCGGCACGGGAATGCCAGGTAGGGCGTACTGGCGCAGGATCAGCGCGAATACGATGCTCTGCAGCAGGCCCCAACCCAGGGCCACATAGCGGGTGATCTGGGCGATCTTGCGCCGGCCGGCCTCACCTTCGTTCTTCTGGAGGTCTTCCAGCTGGGGCAGGGCCGCGGTCAGCAGCTGCAGGATGATCGAGGCGTTGATGAACGGCAGGATTCCCAGAGCGAACACTCCCAGGGTGGAGATGCCACCGCCGGTGAAGATGTCGAGGAAGCCGAGCAGCTGGCCGCCCTGCTGGATGAACTGCTGGAAGGCCACGCGATCGATGCCCGGCACGGGGATGTAGATCCCCAGTCGCACGAGCAACAACAGGCCCAGGGTGGTGAGAACCCGATCCCTCAGTCCCTTGGACTGGATCACCTGGGTGATGATTTCCGCGGCACTGGGGTTGCGGCCCCGGCTGACGAGCATGGCGAGAAGGGACGAGGGACGGACTGGCGGAACAGGGGCAACGATGGCAAAGCCGCCTGCCTATCCGATCAACGGCGGCAGACGGCTGGTTGCCTGGCGGACCCCTGACGATCAGGGGTCGGGTATTGGCCGATCAGTGGATCAGCTCGCAGGTCCCACCGGCTGCCTCGATCTTGGCGCGAGCCGAGGCTGTGAAGGCGGTGGCTTCGACCGTGAGCTTGACGCTCAGTTCACCACTGCCGAGGATCTTCAGAGGGTGCTTGGGGCTTGTGACCAGGCCAGCGGCCTCCAGGGAATCGAGGGTAACTATGGTGCCAGCCTCCAGATCGGCAAGTTTGCCCACGTTCAGCACGGTGAAGTGCTTGGGGTTCACAAGCGGGAAATGCTTGAGCTTGGGGAGGCGCCGGTAAAGGGGCATCTGACCGCCCTCGAAGCCGGGGCGGGTCGGACGGCCCGAGCGGGACTTCTGGCCGCGCATGCCGAAACCGCAGCTGGCGCCCTGGCCGGCGGCGATGCCCCGGCCTTTGCGCAGTTTGCGGCGACGGGCACCGGTCTGGGGAGTGAGGGTGCTGAGAGAGAGGGTCATGGGGCTCAGGAGTAGATCTGCTCGAGGGAGATGCCCCTTTCCTTGGCCGTCTCTTTGTGGGTGCGCAGAGACTGCAGCGCCTGGATGGTGGCGCGGGCGTTGTTGAGGGGAGTTTTGCTGCCGAGGCGCTTGGCCAGGACGTTCTTGATCCCAGCCAGCTCGAGCACCGTGCGGATCGAGCCCCCCGCGATCACACCGGTACCTGGGGCCGCGGGGCGCATCAGGATGCTGGCGGCGCCGTCGACACCACGGCCGTCGGTGGGGATCGAGCTGGTGCGGGTCAGGGGCACCTTCACCAGATGCTTCTTCCCATCGGCAACGCCCTTGCGCACGGCGCCGATCACATCACCGGCCTTGCCAACGCCCACACCGACCTGGCCGCGCTCATTGCCGACCACGACGATGGCGCGGAAGCTCATCTTCTTGCCGCCTTTGACGGTCTTGGAGACCCGGCGGATCTGCACCACCCGCTCCTGCCATTCGGAGTCGCGCTCCTGGCCGCGGCGGTTGTCGCCTCGGCGTCCGCCGCCACCGCCGCCACGGCGATCACCACCGCCGCCGCCGCCGCGGTTGCCGCCGCCGCGACGCTCCTGCTGTCCTTCAGTGGCGGCAGGAACGCCGACGGCCGCGGAGGGCACGTCGCTGGATCTGGTCTGTTCGTTGGTTTCGGTCATGGTTGGAGGCGGTTCAGAACTGAAGGCCCGCTTCCCGGGCGGCATCGGCGAGGGCCTTGACCCGGCCGTGGTACAGATTGCCACCGCGGTCGAAGACCACCTGCTGGATGCCCTTGGCGATGGCACGGGTGGCCAGCAGCTGACCTACGGCGACGGAGGCGTCACAGGAGGCGCTGGACTCGAGGCTGCTGCGCAGATCCTTGTCGAGTGTCGATGCCGCACAGAGGGTGGCCTGGGCAGCGTCGTCGATGACCTGGGCGTAGATGTGATTGTTGGAGCGGAACACGGCCAACCGCGGACGGTCGGAGGTTCCGTTGAGATGGCGACGCAGACGGCGATGACGCTTCTGGGTCTGCTGTTTTCTGGAAAGGGTGGACATGGCAGTACAGGGTGGGAACGCTCAGGCAGGCCTCATTTCTTACCGGTCTTGCCGGCCTTGCGCAGGATGCGCTCGCCCGCGTACTTGATGCCCTTGCCCTTGTAGGGCTCAGGCGGCCGGATGGCTCGGATCTTGGCGGCTTCGTTGCCTACCAGCTCCTTGTCGGCCCCGGACACCATCACCTGGGTGGTGCCTTCGACCGTGAAGCTCACGCCTTCGGGGGGGTTGACCTCCACAGGGTGGCTGTAGCCGGCGCTGACCACAAGCTTGCGGCCCTGGACCTGGGCGCGGTAGCCCACGCCGATGATCTCGAGCTTGCGGGTGAAGCCCTGACTGACACCCTCGACCATGTTGGCGACGAGGGTGCGGCAGAGGCCGTGACGCTCCCGGGAGCGGCGGCTTCCGTTGGAAGGGGTGACCACCAGGGTGTTCTCCTGCTGGCTGACCGCCACACCGTCGGGGAGGGTGCGGCTGAGCTCACCCTTGGGGCCTTTTACCGTGACCGCCAGACCAGCCAAGGTGACGTTCACCTTGTCGGGGATGGGGATCGGCGCTTTACCAATACGTGACATGGATCAACTCCCAGATCAATAGATGTAGCAAAGCACTTCACCGCCAACGCCCTGCTTGCGGGCATCACGGTCGCTCATCACCCCTTTTGACGTGGAGATGATCGCCACGCCGAGGCCGCCGAGGACCTTGGGAAGCTGACGGGTGTTCTTGTAGATGCGCAGGCCAGGCTTGCTGACCCGCTGTACCGAGCGGATGGTGGGCTGACGATGCTTTCCGCTGTACTTCAGCTCGAGAACGAGGAAGCGTTCGACGCCTTCTCCCTCCTCGCTGATCTGGGCGATGAAACCTTCATGCTGCAGCACCTTGGCGATGCTGTGGGAAAGGCGTGAAGCGGGCACCTTGGTGGTCTGGTGCTTCTTTTCACTCGCATTGCGGATGCGGGTGAGCATGTCGGAAATCGGGTCGTGATTGGCCATGGTTGGGATCCGAGGAGGGCTCAGTTGCTGCGGAACGGCATTCCCATCTCGCGGAGGAGGGCCCGGCCCTCTTCGTCGTTGCGGGCGCTGGTCACGATGGTGATGTCCATGCCACGAATGGCGTCGATCTTGTCGTAGGAAATTTCGGGGAAGATGATCTGCTCCCGCACCCCCAGGGTGTAATTGCCCCGTCCGTCGAAGCTCTTGGGGCTGACCCCGCGAAAGTCGCGGATGCGCGGCAGGGCCAGGTTGATCAGGCGCTCCAGGAAGGCATACATCCGATCTCCCCGCAGGGTGACAACCACGCCGATCGGCATGCCCTGGCGAATCTTGAAGCCGGCGATGGCTTTCTTTGCGCGCGTCACCACCACCTTCTGTCCGGTGATCGTGGCCAGCTCGCTGATCGAGGCTTCAAGAGCCTTGGCGTTCTGGGCGGCTTCGCCAAGCCCCCTGTTGACGGTGACCTTCACCACCTTGGGGACTTCATGGATGTTCGAGAGGGTCAGATCCTTTAGCAACTTGGGCTGGATCGTCTCCCGATAGCGCTGTTTGAGTGACATGGCGGGGGTAGGGGAATGCGCTTCTGGGCTTTGTCAGAAAGCGGACGGGGTTGCGTTCAGCGGTGGGAGCGGTCGTCCTTGCACTCAGGCAAGAACTTCACCCGTCTTCTTGAGTCGGCGCTTCTTGGTGCCGTCGGCATCGACGACGAGCTCCACCCGGCTGGGGACGTTGTTGGCGGTTGAAAACACCATCACGTTGGACGCGTGGATGGAGGCCTCCTCGGTGAGGATGCGGCCTGATTCGCCTTCTTGAGTGGGCTTCATGTGGCGGGTGCGCAGGTTGATGCCCTGCACGACCACACGGTTCTCATCGGGAAGGGTGCGCAGGACCTCACCGGTCTTGCCCTTGTCCTTGCCGGCAATCACCTTGACGGTGTCACCCTTGCGGATGCGCATCTTGACCCTGTGAACGGGCCTTGGTTTTGGGGTGGCTGTGGCCATCTCAGATCACCTCCGGGGCGAGAGACACGATTTTGGTGAAGTTGCGCTCCCGCAGTTCCCGGGCCACGGGTCCGAACACCCGGGTGCCTTTGGGGTTGTTGTCGGTGCCCAGGATCACGGCGGCATTGTCGTCGAAGCGAATCGCGTTGCCGGTGTCCCGGCGCAGGGTGGCCCTGGTGCGAACCACCACGGCCTTGACCACATCCGACTTTTTGACGCCCATGTTGGGCATGGCATCCTTGACGGCGGCCACGATCACATCGCCCACGTGGGCATAGCGACGATTGGTGCCCAGCACCCGAATGCACTGGATACGCTTCGCACCGCTGTTGTCAGCGACGTTGAGATAAGTTTCCTGCTGAATCATGGTGGGATCTTCTCAGCTCGCGCCGGATGTGGTGAAAACTTCGGCTACTGCCCAGCGCTTGGTACGGCTGAGGGGGCGAGTTTCGGTGATGCGGACCCGATCCCCCACGCGACAACGATTGTCCTCGTCGTGGGCTTTGTAACGGGTGGTGCGGCTGACGGTCTTCTGGTAGATGGGATGGGGGAAGCGGTTTTCAACCGCCACCACCACAGTTTTGTCCATCTTGTCGCTGACGACGACGCCGACCCTTTCCTTGAGTGCCATGGGTGGTGTGGGGGGATCAGGAGGCGGAGGGGGCGGAGCTCTGACGCTCCTTCTGCACCGTCAGCAGGTGGGCCAGCTTGATGCGGCTTTCCTTGAAGCGGTGGGGTTGTTCCAGACGGCGGGTGGCCTGCTGGAAGCGCAGATCGAAGAGATCGCGGCGGCAGCCATTGATCTGTTCGCTGATTTCGGCGTCGGTGAGCTTGCGCACCTCGGCGATGTCAGGACGGGCCATGGGTTCAGGACTCCACAGGAACGGTGGTCTCCGGTTCGACCGCGCTCGCCTGCTCGTCAAGGGCCAGGAACTTGGTCTTGATGGGGAGCTTGTACTGAGCCAGGCGCATGGCCTCCTTGGCAATGGCTTCGGTGATTTCGGGACCGCCCATTTCAAAGAGAATGCGACCTGGCTTGATGACAGCCACCCAGAACTCGGGGTTGCCCTTACCAGAACCCATTCGGGTTTCGGCTGGGCGCATGGTGACGGGCTTGTCAGGGAAGATCCGGATCCAGATCTTTCCCCCCCGCTTGACGTAGCGGGTCATGGCCCGGCGGCTGGCCTCAATCTGTCGGGAGGTGATCCACCCGCATTCCTGGGCCTGCAGCGCAAACTGACCGAAGGCAATGGTGTTGCCCCGGCTGGCGACACCGCACATGCGGCCTCGCTGCTGTTTGCGGAATTTGACGCGACGTGGACTCAGCATGGTTCAGGCTTCCTGCTCACTCCTCGTTGGAGCGGTCTTCGAACTGTTGGGGCCGGCGATTGGCGCGGCGCCGTGGTGCTGCCCCGACGGGGAGTTTTTCCTGTTGACCAGGAAGCACTTCTCCTTTGAACACCCACACCTTGATTCCCAGCACCCCATAGGTGGTGGAGGCCACCTTGGTGGCGTAGTCGATGTCGGCGCGGAGGGTATGCAGCGGGACCCGGCCTTCCCGGGTCCATTCGGTCCTGGCGATTTCGGCGCCGTTGAGGCGTCCGCTCACCTGGATCTTGAGGCCGAGCACGCCTGCCCGTTGGGCACGCTGCACGGTCATGCGCATGACTCGGCGGAACGCCACCCGCTTCTCCAGTTGCTGGGCGATGTATTCGGCCAGCAGGAAGGCATCGGCGTCAACCCGCTCCACTTCCACCACGTTGATGCGCACCTGGCGGTTGCGATCACCGACGGTCTTCTGGATGCCGGCGCGCAGTTCTTCGATGCCGCTGCCCTGGCGTCCCACCAGCACACCAGGCCGGGCTGTCTTGAGCTCGACCTCCAGCTGATCGGCCTTGCGGGCGATCAGCACATCGCTGATACCGGCTGAGGCGTACTTCTTATGAATGAAGCAGCGGATCCGGTCATCCTCCTGGAGGAGGATCGGGTAGGTCTTGCTGGGGGCGTACCAACGGGAGCGGTGGTCCTGGGTGATCCCCAGGCGCAGGCCGGTTGGATGGATCTTGTGTCCCATCGGGCGGTGTCCTCGGGGGTCAGGCGGAAGGAGCCACAGCAATGCTGATGTGGCAGGTTTGCTTTTTGATGGCGTAAGCACGGCCCTGGGCCCGTGGCCGGAAGCGCTTCAGGGAGGGACCCATATCGGCGATGGCGGTGCTGATCACGAGCGAGGCCGGATCGAGCCCCATGTTGTGCTCGGCGTTGGCCACGGCGGAACGGAGCACCTTGGTGATCGGTCCGGTGGAGCGATAGGGCATGAACTCGAGCAGAATCAGCGCTTCGCGGTAGGTGCGACCGCGGATCTGATCGAGCACCCGGCGCACCTTGGACACGGATCCGCGGATGTAGCGGCCGTGGGCGCGGGCTTCTTGACTGGGGGTGGTGGTGTTGGCCATGGTGATTCGCTCCTTAACGGGCACCTTTTTTATCTTTGATGTGGCCCCGGAAGGTGCGGGTGGGGGCGAATTCCCCCAGCTTGTGGCCCACCATCTGCTCGGTCACGTAGACCGGCACATGGCTTTTGCCGTTGTGGACGGCAATGGTGTGGCCGATCATCATCGGCAGGATCGTGGAGGCCCGTGACCAGGTCTTGATCACGGTCTTGTCGCCAGCGCTGTTCTGCGCTTCGACCTTGCGCAGCAGATGGTCGGCGACGAAAGGGCCTTTTTTGAGTGAACGTCCCATAGCGAATCAGGCAGACAGCAGTGCGGTGTTGAGCATCAGGAATCCCGTCCGCCACGGCTCCGCTTGGAGGTGCGGCGACGCTTCCGCAGCACAAACCGATTGCTGGGCTTGTTGCGTTTGCGGGTTTTCAGGCCCAGGGCGGGTTTGCCCCAGGGTGTGACAGGACCGGAGCGGCCGATCGGAGCCCGGCCTTCACCACCACCGTGGGGGTGATCGCACGGGTTCATCACACTGCCGCGCACCTGGGGACGGCGGCCGAGCCAGCGGGTGCGACCGGCCTTGCCGAGGCTGGTGTTGCGCACTTCAGCGTTGCCCACTTCGCCAAGGGTGGCGAAGCACTCACGACGAACCAGCCGAACCTCGGTGGAAGGCAGCTTGAGGGCGACGTAGTCGCCTTCCTTTGCCATCACCTGGGCGCTGGCACCGGCGGTACGGACCATCTGACCGCCACGTCCGGCATAGAGCTCGACGTTGTGGACGCTGGATCCGAGTGGAATGGCCGAGAGCGGCAGGGCGTTGCCCACTTCGATCGGGGCCTCGGGGCCCGATACGACCGTCTGGCCCACTGATAGTCCAGCGGGAGCAAGGATGTAGCGCTTCTCACCGTCGGTGTAGAAGAGCAGCGCCAGCCGCGCATTGCGGTGAGGGTCGTAGTGGATGGCGGCCACCCGGGCGACCACGCCGGTTTTGTCACGGCGGAAGTCAACAAGGCGGTAGAGGCGCTTATGGCCGCCACCCCGATGGCGACAGGTGATCACACCGCGGTTGTTGCGACCTTTCTGGCGGTGTTTTGCCACCACCAGCGAACGCTCGGGACGGCGCTCAGTGACTTCGCTGAAGTCGCTGGAGGAACGGCCTCGGGTGCCGGGGGTGTAGGGGCGGTAGTTGCGGATTGCCATAACGATTCAGACCCCTCAGGCCTCTGGGAACAACTGGATGGCATCGCCTGCGGCGAGGCGCACCACGGCTTTCTTCACCTGCGCACGCTTGCCGGCGAAGCGCCCGACACGCCGGCTGCGGCGAGGGGGATTCATGGTGCTCACCCCGACCACATGCACATCAAAGAGATGTTCGACGGCAGCCTTGATGTCGGGCTTGGCGGCCCGGGGATCCACCTCGAACGTGTACTGGTTGAGTTCCAGGGCACGGGTGGCTTTTTCGGTGATCAGCGGCTTGCGGATCACATCCGCCAGCCGGCCATTGAAACGTTCAGTCATCGCCGTAGATCTCCTGAATCTTCGCCAGTGCCTCTTCGCTCAACACCAGCACATTGGCGTGGAGCAGGTCGAACACGTTGAGCTGATCAGCGGCGATCAGCTTCACCTTCTCAAGGTTGCGCACCGAGCGGCGAACCACGTCGCTGGGGGCATCGATCACGAGCAGCACCTTGCTGCCTGCCGGCACCTGCCAGCGCTCCAGGGCCGCCACGATCTCCTTGGTTTTGGGAACCTCAAGATCGGCAGCGAAGCCTTTGACCACCAGGATGTCTGCGGCGCGGCTGATCAGTGCCGTGCGCAGGGCCAGACGACGTTCCTTGCGGTTCATCGCCAGGGTGTAGCTACGGGGCTTGGGCCCGAAGATCACACCACCACCAGGGCGCAGTGGGGTGCGAATCGAGCCCTGTCTGGCCCGGCCCGTGCCCTTCTGCTTGTAAGGCTTTCGGCCACCACCACGGACCTCCGCCCTGGTGAGGGTGCTGGCGGTGCCCTGTCGGGCATTGGCCAGCTGCCTAACCACCGCCCTGTGCACCAGGTCGGCTGCGGATGATTTCTTGGCGACTTTCAGATCAAGGCTGGCCTCGCCGGCCTCCTTGCCCTGCCAGTCGCGGATAACACAATTCACCATCTGATTTCTCCTCAGTTCGCGGCCTTGGCGCCGACCCGCAGGGCGGGACGGATGCTGAGCAGGGCGCCGGGCTTGCCGGGCACCGAACCCTTCACCACCAGCAGGTTGCGCTCATAGTCCACCTTGAGGATGGTGAGGCCGCGGGTGGTGATCTGCTTGCCGCCATAGCGGCCCGCCATGCGTTTGCCCGGATAGACCCGACCCGGCGTGGTGCCGGCGCCGGTGGATCCGGGTTCGCGATGGTTCTTGGAGCCGTGGCTCATCGGGCCACGACTGAAGCCATGGCGTTTCTGGTAACCGGAAAAGCCCCGGCCGACCGTGTCGCCGCTGACGTCCACTTTCTGTCCGGCTTCGAAGGCCTCGACAGTGATGGAGGCGCCGAGCTCGAGGCCGTCAAGGGACTCCAGCCGGTATTCCTGCAGGTGACGCAGCAACTCGTCGCCTGACTTGGCCAGGTGACCGGCCGCAGGCTTGTTGACGAGCTTCTCGCGGATCTCACCAAAACCGATCTGAGCGGCGCTGTAGCCGTCGGTGGCAGGAGTTTTGAGTTGGGTGATGCGGCAAGGACCAGCCTCGATCACGGTGACCGGGATGGATTTGCCGTTGGGGTCGAAAAACTGAGACATGCCCAGTTTCTTCCCAAGGATGCCGAAGGACATATGAGGGAGAAACGCCAGCAGGACAGTGGCGCGCACAGGTGCGAACCACTTGGTACTGAATCGTGCAGTCGCGCTTGGCCAGAAGCCTGGATCCGGAGCCGCTGGGAAGCGGGAGATCCGGGGCGGTTTCTGGTGGGCTAGCGGTTGGCGAAACAGTTGGCTGGGACTTGTCCGCACCTGCTGGGCAAGGCGGCAGTATCCCGGCGGTTGGGCATTGCACGGAGCTAACCGGCAAGCCTGGCCGCACTGGCCAGAAGAGATCGTCGCCAGCGACGATCTCGCGCACAGATCCGGAGGCCCGGCTAGCGGTCGGGCGCAGATCAGATGCACAAGCGAACACCATACTCTATTGCCCCAAGCCAGAGCCTTCTCTCCCCTGTCAGACTTCCGCCAACAGTTCTGAAGCTGCCCCATGCCTCTGCTGCTCTCAGGTCGCCGTTTCCGTCAGGACCTGGAGAAGGCCGGCGCCCTCGCCCTTTATGCACCCCTGGAAGGAGGTGCTGAGACCCGACTGCTGCGCCGCCTGCGCGCAGCCGGCTACGGCGCTCAGATCACCTCGGCCCGGGGCCTGGGCGACCCAGAGGTCTTCCTGTTCCAGAGTCATGGGGTTCGGCCACCCCACCTCGGCCATCACAGCGTGGGCCGCGGGGCCGCGGTGGGCGAGGTACAGCGAGTGATGCCCCAGTTGGGGGCATTGCTGGAGGGCATCAAGCCCATGGTGTTGTGGTTGCTGGAGGCTCAAGTGCTCTCCTCGGCGGAGCTGCAGTCGCTCTGTGCGCTGACCCGGCGCGAGCCCCGGCTGAAGATCGTGGCGGAGCTGGGCGGCTCCCGCAGTCTGCGCTGGACGCCCCTGGAGGAGATGGTTGCCGCCTGAGCAGGCTCTGGCCTGCGGTCGCTGGGTCAAGTTGATCTGCGGGGCCAGCAATCAGGATCTCGCTTCCATCGAAGACCTCTGCGGGCTCTATGCCCTTGCTGGGGTTCACTGCATTGACGTGGCCGCTGATGAAGCCGTGGTGGCCGCCGCCCGCCGGGGCCTGCGCTGGGCCCGAGAGCAGCGTCCTGAGCTGGGTACCCCGTGGCTGATGCTCAGCCTCAGCGACGGCGACGATCCCCACTTCCGCAAGGCATGGTTCGATCCCAGCCGTTGCCCGACCGACTGCCCCAGGCCCTGCGCCCGTGTCTGCCCGGCAGACGCGATCCCGACCGGGGCCGGTGTGACCAGGGAGCGCTGCTACGGCTGTGGCCGCTGCTTGCCCGCCTGCCCCCACGGACTGATCGAGGCCCAGAGTCATGGGCTCGAAGCATCAGCAGTGCCGGAGCTTCTGGCTCGCCTGCGCCCGGATGCGGTGGAGATCCACACCTGCCTGGGCCGGGAAGAGGCCTTCGCCCGGCGCCTGGAGCAGGTGGCGGCCTCTGGCCTGCCCTTGCGGCGCCTGGCCGTGAGTTGTGGCCTTGAGGCCGGTGCGGCTGCCGCTGGTGCCCCCCCCGCCGCCAGCCCGGCGACCCTGGCCAGGGAGCTCTGGCAGCGGTTCGTCCTTCTGCGCCGCCATCGCTTTCGGCCCCTCTGGCAACTCGATGGCCGCCCGATGAGTGGCGATGTGGGCGATGGCACGGCCCATGCCGCCGTCAACCTGCTGCTCGCCCTGCGCCGGCTGGCGCCCCCGGGGCCTCTCCAGCTCGCGGGCGGAACCAATGGCCGCAGCCTGCCGCTGCTGCGCCAGCGCAGCGGCGGCTCTCAGGCCGCCCGGACTGCCGCCGCCGGGGTGGCCTTCGGTGGTCTGGCCCGTCGGCTGCTCTCCCCGCTGGTGCTGGAGGCGGAGCGCCGTGGCCGGCGTCTGCTCGATGAGCCGGCCCTCTGGCCCCAGGCCCTGGAGCTGGCGCAGGAGCTTGTCTCCCCCTGGCTGGCCGCCGATGGCTAGAACGTCGATTCAGATGGGCCGTGTCCATGCCCAGTCCAAGCGTTGCTGCCATTGCCGCGGCTGCCCGGCCAATCACCCCGCAGCGGATCACCGACGATCTCGACCGCCTGCTGGAGGTGTTGCCCGAGCGTGTCGCTGAAGCGCTGGCGAGCCCCACCAGCCGTGATCAGTTGCTGGAGGTGGTGCTCGACCTGGGCCGTGCACCCGAAGCTCGCTATCCGGGCCGAGCCCAGCTGCTGGATCAGCGGCCGATCGAGCGGGCCGATCTGGCGGCGGTGGTGCAGCGGCTCGGGTCCTTCGGTGGCGACAACCGGGCCGGTATCGAGCGCACCCTGCATCGAATTAGTGCGATCCGCAACCGCGGTGGGGAGGTGGTCGGGCTCACCTGCCGGGTGGGCCGGGCGGTGTTCGGCACGGTGGCGATGGTGCGCGACCTGCTCGACAGCGGCCAGTCGCTGCTGCTGATGGGACGGCCCGGTGTGGGCAAGACCACGGCCCTGCGGGAGATCGCCCGGGTGCTGGCCGACGACCTGGAGCGGCGGGTGGTGGTGATCGACACCAGCAATGAGATCGCCGGCGACGGAGACATTCCCCATCCCGCCATCGGCCGGGCCAGACGCATGCAGGTGGCGAGGCCTGAGCACCAGCATCAGGTGATGATCGAGGCGGTGGAAAACCACATGCCCGAGGTGATCGTGATCGATGAGATCGGCACAGAACTCGAGGCCCAGGCTGCCCGCACCATTGCCGAGCGCGGCGTGATGCTGGTGGCTACTGCCCACGGCAACGAGCTGGCCAACCTGATCAAGAACCCCACCCTGGCCGATCTGATCGGGGGCATTCAGTCGGTCACCTTGGGGGATGAGGAGGCCCGCCGGCGTGGTTCCCAGAAGACGGTGCTCGAGCGCTGCGCTGACCCCACCTTCCCCCTGGCGGTGGAGATGCACAGCCGCAGCCGCTGGCTGGTGCACCGCGACGTGGCCCGCACCGTTGATCAGCAGCTGCGTGGGCAGCCGGTCCGTCCCCAGGTTCGTGAGCTGGGCAGCGACGGCCTGCTGCGCCTCAATGATCCCGATCCCGGTCTTCGCTCTCCCCCCCGGATGCCGCGGCGTGGCCCCCTTCTGGCTGGGGACCGCGCAGCCCCAAGCCCAGCCCTGGCACCGGTGCCCCTGCCCGATCCGGAGCTGCTCCCGCCCCATCGCCGCTCGGCACCACCCTCCCCTGCCGCCCCTCCCCTGCGCCTCTACTGCTGCGGGGTCAGCCCCCAGTTGCTCGAGCAGGTGGTGCGCAGCCGTCAGTTGCCCGTGCAGCGCGTCAGCCAGGTGGAGGATGCCGATGCGGTGCTCAGCCTGCGCCAGCAGCTGGGTCGCGAACCCCAGATACGCAGCCAGGCCCTTGAGCGGCATGTGCCGATCCTGGTGATCAAGGCCGACACCATTCCCCAGATCCAACGCGGTGTGGAGAGGCTGTTGCGCCGTCGCGGCGGAGACGGGGCGGCAGCATCGACGAGCCCTGCCAGCGCCCCTGATGACGCCCATGGCGCCATGGAGGAATGCCGTCTGGCGGTGGAGCAGGTGGTGCTTCCCCATGGCCGGCCGGTGGAGCTGTTGCCCCGAAGTCCTTCAGTGCGCCTCATCCAGGCCGATCAGGTGAATGGGTACGGCCTGCGCAGTGCCGAATTCGGCAGCGGCGACCTGCGGCGGCTGCGGGTCTTCCCTCCATGAAACGGCCGGGCTCTGGTCGGCACGTACGCCGCCGGCATTCAGAGATTGACGAAGGACGGCCCGCTGTGGGTAACTAACAGGGCAACCGGTCAAGCGCCCGACCAACCCGGATCCATCCCCATGGGTCGACTGGATTGGAAGGCCGCCACTGGAGCTTTGGGCCGTCGCCAAGTGGTAAGGCAGCGGGTTTTGGTCCCGCCATTCCTAGGTTCGAATCCTAGCGGCCCAGTTCTGAGAGATCCCTGCGTGACCCCCGGCCCGCTGCTGGTGTTCGATTTCGATGGGGTCCTCGTCGACGGCATGGCGGAGTACTGGTGGGCAGCTCGCAAGGCGGCCCTGAGGCTGCGGCCGGATCTCACCCTCCCCGAGCAGGCTCCCGTTGCCTTCGCCCGGCTACGCCCGCTGATCCACAAGGGCTGGGAGATGGTCCTGGTGGCCGCGGAGCTGTCCCGCAGCTCCAGCGCCCTCACTGCCCCGGGTGCGGGCTATGACCAGGCCCTGGCTCCAGCGCTGGCCCACTGGGGCTGGAGCCCCGAGACCTTGCAGACCACCCTCGAAGAGGTGCGCCGGCAGGCCATTGCGGCCGATCGTAGTCATTGGCTGGCGCTGCACCGGCCCTACCCCGGAGTGCCGCAGCGGCTGCGGGCCCTGGCGGCGGAGGCGGCCGACTGGGCCGTGCTCACCACCAAGGGCGGCGCCTTCGCCCGGGAGCTGCTGGCGGCCCAGGACCTCGTTCCCCTGTACACCTTCGGCCACGAGGACGGCAGCAAGCCCGAGGTGCTGCTGCGCCTGCGCACGCTGCAGCGGCCGCTCTGGTTCATCGAGGACCGCCGGCCCACGCTCGAGGCGGTGCGCGCCACCGCTGGACTGGAGGCGGTGCGCTGCTTCCTGGTGAGCTGGGGTTACCTGGGGCCCCACGATCTGATTGGTCTGCCCGAGGGGCTGGCGGTGCTGGAGCCGGCGGCCTTCGCGGCCCCCTTGGCGACGTGGCCCTGATCCGCTAGCGTACGCCTGTACTAATTTGAGTTGCCCGGCGTCAGGGGCCTGCTGTCGCTGTTTTGCCACCGCCTTGATACATCCATCGGCTTTGGTGGCACCTGTAGCTGTGAGGCCGCACGGCGACATCCCCCAGGGTCCGTCCCTTTCCGGCCCGTTCCTTCGCTTTCTTCTGACCATGCCTGTCGACCCCAAGAGCACCGACCTCAGGTCGGCCCAGCCCCGCTCCTCAAGCGCGTCAGCGGCCGGCGCAGCTGAGCGCGACAAGGCCCTCAACCTGGTCCTCGGCCAGATCGAGCGCAACTTCGGCAAGGGCTCGATCATGCGCCTGGGGGATGCCTCCCGGATGCGGGTGGAAACGATGTCCACCGGTGCCCTCACTCTCGATCTGGCCCTGGGCGGCGGGTATCCCAAGGGCCGGGTGGTGGAGGTCTATGGGCCGGAGAGTTCCGGCAAGACCACCCTCACCCTCCATGCCATCGCCGAAGCGCAGCGCCGTGGCGGGGTAGCCGCTTTTGTGGATGCGGAGCATGCGCTCGACCCGGTCTATGCCGCTGCCCTGGGCGTTGATATCGAAAATCTGCTGGTGTCCCAGCCCGATACGGGTGAAATGGCACTGGAGATCGTCGATCAACTGGTGCGCTCCGCCGCCGTCGATATCGTTGTTGTCGACTCGGTGGCTGCGCTCACTCCGCGGGCTGAGATTGAGGGGGAAATGGGTGATCTTGCCGTCGGCAGCCAGGCCCGCCTGATGAGCCAGGCGATGCGCAAGATCACCGGCAACATCGGCAAGTCGGGTTGCACGGTGATCTTTCTCAACCAGCTGCGCCAGAAGATCGGCGTCACCTACGGCAACCCTGAAACCACCACCGGCGGCAACGCCCTCAAGTTCTATGCCTCGGTGCGGCTTGATATCCGTCGTATCCAGACCCTCAAGCGCGGCACGGAGGAATACGGCATCCGCGCCAAGGTGAAGGTGGCCAAGAACAAGGTGGCGCCCCCGTTCCGAATCGCCGAGTTCGACATTCTCTTCGGCCGTGGCATCAGCACCCTGGGCTGTGTGCTTGACCTGGCCGAGGAAACCGGTGTGGTGATCCGCAAGGGTGCCTGGTACAGCTACGGCGGTGACAACATCGGTCAGGGCCGCGACAACACCATCACCTGGTTGGAGCAGAATCCGGAGCAGAAGGAGCAGATCGAGGCCGAGGTCCGGCGGAAGCTCACCGAGGGTGCTGATGTGACCGCTAATTCGCTCAAGCCACTGGCAGCGGCGGCCGCCAAGCTCGCCGCCACCAGCTCGACCGCTTCGTCTGCCTCGGAATCCACCGAATCAGTGATGGAGCACGCTGCTGATGCTCTGGAGCCTGCTGTCAGCTGAGATCAGGGAGGCGCAGCACAGCACAAGCACAGCTCAGATCAGGGGAGCCTCAAGCCTGCTGGCCTCGGGATCTTGCCCGGTGGCCGCAGGCGTTGGGGCGGAGGGTTGAGCGTCCTGCAGGAAGGTGGCAACCCGCTGCAGTTCCTGGATGGCCTCGGCGCCTTCGAGCTTCACCAGTTCGCAGCCGTTGCGAGATTCCACCCAGCTGATCCCGAAATCGGAGACCAGAAAGCGCACCATGTGAGCGTCTCCGAGGTCGGCCACGAACGACGCACCATGGCCATCTCGGCCATCACCGCAGACGTAGCAGGTGGCCACCAGGCCTTTGCGCTGCAGGCTGCTGGCCAGGGCCTGCAGGCTCATCACCAGGTCGAGCACTACGGAGCGGTATTGCTCAGCGAGGCGGGGAAACATCGGTCAGCTCAGGAATTGGGGTGATCCTAAGGTTTTCTTCCACTTTCTGCCACGGCTGGAGCCTGGTGTGGGCAAAGGCGCACCCGATCAATCCGAGAGGGTCCACCAGCCGACGGATGGTCCGATGAAGCGGACTGTGACCCAGAACAGCACCAGGGCTGCAATGCCCACCCAGGCCCCCTGGGTGGAGACCTGAACGAAGCGGTCGGCCTGGCGGCGGGTCAATGGCAGCCAAGGGGCCAGCCGCGGGGAGGTGTCCTTGGCAGAGCTGGGGTTCTTCTGCGGCCCGCGGGGCGGTAAACCCTGTTCCGAGCGGCGTTTGGCCTCTCCCATGCTTCCCGGTGACATCCTGGCTGGCACCAGGCTACGGGCATCGCTGGGGTCACTTGATCGGGTCGTGTTCAGAGCGGCAACAATCTGTTCAGTGCCACCCATGGCTCCAGGGCGCTGAGCACTTGGTGCCCCCAGCTGCGGCTGCGCAAGCGTCCATCCAGCACCGCCAGCCGCCCGCCGCCCCGGCGCAGCCCCGCCAGCGCCAGCTGGAGACGGGTCATGGCCTCCGGCAGCAGCAGTTCCCGGAACCAATCGCGGCCAGCCTGGCGCAGCCGGTTGACCCGCGCTGCCGTGAGTGGGTCTTCGAGGCTGGCGATCGGCAGTGGCCCGACGATCACCTGGCGCGGCAGCGGCAGCCGCCCCTGGTGGTCCAGCCACCACTGCCAGCCGCAGCAGATCACTCCGTTGCTCTCGGGCGCGGTGGTTTCATGTCCCACCCGGCGGCCGAACTCCGCCGCCAGGGCGCTGGCGAGGCTGAGCCGCTGGGTATGCTCATCCACCAGCACGATCGTCAGGCCGCTCTGGCCCAACACCAGTCGCCGGCAGTGATCGAGCAGATGGGTGCCGAAGTGCGGGCTGTTGGGGAAGGGTTGGCCCAGGGGGGCATAGAGCGGCAGCGGATCGGAGAGGGGTGGATCCGAGAGGTTCACATTCACCTGGGGATTGATGCCGGTCAGAGCGGCACTCCGCCCGAACTGGCCCACCAGCACGACGCCGCGATTGTGGAGCAGGCCCTCCATGGCCTCCAGAGGTTCGAGCGGCTGGCGGTGCAGACGCCACTGCAGCAGCTGCCGGTCGACGCTGGCCCAGCTGGTCCAGCCGGGCCCAACAGCGGACCGCCAGAGCTGCCAGGCCTCCGGTAGGGGCCCCAGCAGCGCCAGCAGGTGCCTCAGAGGAGCTTCCTCCTCGGGACTGATCGGGACCAGGCCCGAGGGTGTGGGGGGATGGGCAAAGATTCGACGGCTCATGCGCTCATGCAGCGCCAGCAGGCTGGGTTCGGCGCTGGGCAGAACCCGACGCAGCCGCTCCCAGTCGCCGTTGTCGATCGGACGGTCCAGGGCCAGGCGCAAGTGCTGGTGCAGCCGCTCGGCCTCCGGTACGACCAGTTGCCGCTCCGCTAGCTGGCCCTGGCGCCAGGCCAGCTCCAGCTCAGCGTGGTTCATGAGCCAGAGGGGAGCCACCCCGGGGGCGCCCGCGGATCCTTCCCAGCAGGGCAGTTGCAGGCCCACGGTCTTCAGCCTGGGCATTTCCACCTGCTGCAGGCGTCGGCGCAGGGGGTCGCTGACCACCAGGGCGATCGCGGCTTCCCCCAGGGCCAGGGGTACCAGCAGGCCCACCAGCCAGTCGGGGTCGCTGCCCGGGGCCAGGCGCACCAGTGTGTGATCAGCTCGCCGCAGGCTGCGCGCCACCAGTCGGCTCATGGTCAGGTGGTGCGGCCAGCGGATGCCGCCCTCCTGGCGCAGGAGCTGCTTGAGCTGCTGGTGGGCGCGGGCTTCCAACATCGCGGAATCGTAGGAAGGTGGAGCCAGTGGGCCGTACCAGCGATGACAACCCTCTGGCATGAACGACCGGTGGGAGTGGTGGGCTTGGGCCTGATCGGCGGCTCGATCGGCCTTGACCTGATGGCACTGGGCGTTGAGGTGCGCGGCCTGGTTCATCGCCCGGCCACGGCGGAGCGAGCACGGCAGCGTGGCCTGGCCAGCCAGGTGAGTACGGATCCGGCGGTGCTCAAGGGCTGCGCGATGGTGCTGCTGGCTCTGCCGCTCGATCAGTTGCTGGAGCCCTCGCCTGATCTGCTGGCGGCCCTGCCGGAGGGGGCGGTGATCGCCGATCTGGCCTCGGTGAAGGCACCGGTGCTGGCGGCCTGGGAGCCGCTCGTTCCCCACTTCGTTGCTACCCACCCGATGGCCGGGACGATCGCGGCCGGGGTGGAGGCGGGTCTGCCGAACCTCTTTCGCGGCCGGCCCTGGGTGGCTACCCCAACGCTTCAGACCGACCCCGGAGCGCTGGAGCACGTTCGCGCCATGGCCGTTGCCCTCGGGGCCCAGTGGCTGGAGTGCGAAGCCCATGACCACGACCAGGCCGTGGCCCTGATCTCCCACCTGCCGGTGCTGGTGAGCGCCGCCCTGCTGCGGGCGGCAGAGCATGGGGCAGAGGCGTCGCCCCAGGCGGCTTTGCCCCAGCTGGTGCGTGCCCTGGCCTCCAGCGGCTTCGCCGACACGACCCGGGTGGGCGGCGGCAATCCGGAGCTGGGCATCTTGATGGCGCGGAGCAACCGCGCCGCCTTGGCCGAGGCGCTTGGGTACTACCGCCAGGCCCTCGAAGGCCTTGAAGGTCTGCTCAAGCAGCACGACTGGGACGGACTGGGGCGGGAACTGGAGGCCTGCCGGGACCTGCGGCCTGAGTTTCTCTGACCACCTGGCCTGGGGCCATGGCTGCTGGAGTTCAGGGCAGTGCCAGGCTTCTGCCCCGAGCCTGCAGCAGTTGTCTGCTGGCCATCAACGCCGAGAGGGTCACTCCTGCGGTGCCCTCGCCCGGGTGGATGCTGTCGCCGCACAGCCAGAGCCCCGGCAGTGGGGTGCGACTGGCCAGACCGAAGGGTCCGAAGCGGGATGGGTGCTGTCCCAGCCCGCCCACGAAGCCGAAGGGCCGCCCGGTCCAGCGGGCAAATCCCCGGGGCGTTGCCAGTTCCCCGTGGCGCCAGGCCGTGGCGTCCAGCCCCAGGTTCCGCTCCAGGCCGGCCTGGATCTGGGCCATGGCCTGACCCTTGGCTTCCGCATAGGCCTCTCTCTCCATATCCATCCAGTGGCGTGCCGGGGTGAACACGCTGGCAATCACCGTGGCCTGCCCCGCCGGCGCCCGCCCATCCCCCTCACGGCTCACCGAAACGAACAACGAACCGGGATCGCTGCAGTCGATCTGCAGATGGGCTGGACACTCCGCTGGCAGCAGGGCCCGCTCGACGGCGCCATAGAACACCAGTGCCCCGCTGGGGTCGGGGAAGCTGCTGATGCGCTGGCGGTAGGCCGCAGGCATCGCCTCCCCCAGCAGATCAGCCAGGGACTGGGGGGGCAGTGCCACCACCACATCACCGCTGCAGCTCGTGAAAGGGCGCCCGCCTGCCTCCGTCCCCCGCACGCACCAGACTTTGGGCCCCGCCGCTTTCAGGCTCGTCACCCGATGGCTCAGGAGTAATTCGCCGCCCTGGACCGCCAGGGCGGTTTCGAGCCTTTCACTCAGGGCCTGCATCGAGCCCTGGAGGTGCCACAGGCCCAACGGTGCCTGGGCCATGGACAGCACGCTGGCGCCGTAGAGGGCAGCGGTGCCCTCGGCCGGTTCCTGGGAGTAAAGGCGCAGTTGCAGGTCAAGGAAGCGCCGCAGGCGCTGATCGCTGCCGCATCCGCTCAGGCACAGCAGGTCGGACACACTGGCGAGGGTCAGGGTCCCGCAGGCGAGATTCGCTGGTCTCAGTGCCCCCAGCAACTGCCCCAGGTCCCAGAGGCTGCGGGGTGGCAGCACCGGATCGCGCCGGGCGAATGACCAGTTGGCCTCATGCAGGACTGCGCACAGGCTCCAGAAGCGCTCACTGCCGGGGAACTGCCGCTGGCGCTCCTGGCGCCAGCGCTCGGGATCCCGCCACAGCTGGATGGGCGGCTGGCCGTCACAGAGATCCACCACACAGCCTGGGTCGAGCGGACTGGCAGCAGGCGCCTCAACCCCCAGATGGTGGAACAAGCGCTCGTGGATGCCGCCAGGTTCAAGCCCCGCAACCTGGGTGGCCCCCACATCAAAGACATATCCACCGCGGCGAAAGGTGCCTGCACAGCCCCCAGTCTGGCTGTGGGCCTCCAGCAGCCGCACCGAGAGTCCCTCCCGGGCCAGCAGCGCGGCAGCGGTCAGCCCGGCGATGCCGCCGCCGATGACCGTCACATCCAACAGCGGTGCGTCCCTGGAGGAGGAATCCGTGGCTGGGGAATCCGCGGGGGAGGGACTGACGGCCAAGTGCTGGGCGGCAGGGACGGCGGGCATGCTGGCAGGCGTGGCCTGGCCTGCGATGCGCGAACCCTGGGTGAGCTGGCTGGAGGAGACCCTCGGCCAGGAGGTGGAGCGCTGCCGGCCCGTGGGTGGCGGCTGCAGCCACCGCGCCTGGGCCCTGGAGCTCGCCGGTGGCGGCCGGCTGTTTGCCAAAACGAACCTGGCCAGTCAGCTGCCCGTACTGGAGGCGGAGATGGAGGGTCTGCTGGCTCTGGCCGCGGCAGCCGGAGCTGAGCTGGTGGTGCCCAGGCCCATGCACTGTGCCCTGGCGGGCTCCCAGGCCCTGCTGGTGATGGACTGGTTGGATCTGACCTCTGATGGACCTGGCTTGGGAGTTCCCGGAGTCGGTGTGACCGAGGCCGACCTGGCCTGGGAGTCCGCCGGGGCTGCACTGGCACGGTTGCATCGCCGCAGTTCCGCCTCCGGCTCGCCCGGCTTCGGTTGGCCGCGAGACAACTTCATCGGCAGCGCCACTCAGCGCAATCGCTGGAGCCAGGACTGGGGAAACTTTTTCACCGAGCAGCGCCTGGGCCCGCAGTTGAAGCTCGCCGAGCGCTCGGGCCGGTTGCTGAGGGGAAGCCGGAGGCTGCTGGAGCTCACGCCACAGTGGCTGAATGGCCATGGAGCCGTTCCCTGCCTGGTGCATGGCGACCTGTGGGGAGGTAATGCTGCCCGGATGTCCCCCAGTTCAATCACCCCGAGCTCACCCGGGGTGGCCTTGTTTGATCCCGCCGTCTACTGGGGGGACCGGGAAGTGGACCTCGCCATGGCCCAACTCTTCGGAGGATTCCCGCCGGTTTTCTTCAGCGGCTACGACGGGGAATGGCCCAGGCCCGCTGGCCATTCCCTGAGGTGCCGTATTTACAACCTCTACCACTTGCTGAACCACGCGAACCTGTTCGGTGGTGGCTACTGGGGACAGGCCCAATCCCTGATCGCCGGGCTTTTGGACGGATCGCTGGGTTCCTGGTAGTCGGGTTCTGGCGGTGGCCGCTTCAGCCCAGGTATTCCTGGCGCAGAGTCTGGAAGCGGGACACCACGCCAGAGCGCTTCTCGCTGGTGCTGAGGTTCTTCCAGCTCCATTGGCCAACCACCACCAGGCCGAGGAGCTCAAGCAGGCCTGGCACCACCGGCAGCAGGTTGATGGTGTCGAGCACTCCTTTGATCAGCACCTGAGCCACGATCACCGCCAGCAGGATGCCTACACCCTTGCCGATCCGGCTGATCTGCGACCAGTCCACCTGATCCAGGGTCTGGTTGACCTTGGAGAGGATCTCGCCGTAGCGCTCGCTGAAGTTGGCACCAGCTTCGCTCTCCGCCCATGACGTGCCGGCCTCGCTGGTCGTCGGCTCCTGTTCGGTGGTTGCGTCGCTCATCAATGGAGTGGCGATGGTGTGAGAGTCAAGGGCTCAAGGTATCGGTATGGGCAGCGACTGGCCAGAGCGGCTTGTGGTTGATTCGCATCAGCTGACCGTTCTGCGGGCCGTGCTGGCTGCCGTGGCCCCCCAGGAGGGCTGCGCCTTGCTGCTGGGTCACCCCGCTGGCGCAGGCCCGGGAGCCCCTGCCGTCGCCAGTCTTCGGCTCATCTGGCCTTGCCTGAACGTTTGGCCGCAGAGCGAGCAGCGCTGTGAGCGTTTCGCCATCGACCCCCGCGAGCAGTTGATGGCCCAGAAGTGGGGACGGCAGCGCGGCTGGCAAGTGCTGGGCACGGCCCACAGCCATCCCAGCTCGGCGGCGATTCCCTCCCCCACCGATTGCGCCTGGGCCTTCGCTCCGGCCTTGATGCTGATCCTCGGCGCCTCAGGGGAACTACGCGCCTGGTGGATCGCGGACTTGCCCGGTGATTCGTCCTCCCTGCCGGCTGCGCGGGAACTGGCGCTGGTCCTACCGGCTGTCAGGCCATCAGCGGGGGGCGAGGATTTGGGAGAGTAGGGAGAGGGCCGCCGCACGCGGTCCCTTCTGCGGCCCACGGCCTTCTTGCCCATGCTTCCCCCCGACATCAGCGGCGTCCAGCTCAGTCCCGACGAGGTGGCCCGTTTTTCCCGCCATCTGATCCTTCCGGAAGTGGGCATGGCGGGGCAGAAGCGCCTCAAGGCCGCCTCCGTGCTCTGCGTGGGCACCGGGGGGCTGGGATCCCCACTTCTGCTCTACCTGGCCGCCGCCGGCGTGGGCCGCCTGGGCATCGTCGACTTCGACGTGGTGGATCACTCCAACCTTCAACGCCAGGTGATCCATGGCACCAGCTGGGTGGGCAAGCCCAAGATCGAATCGGCAAAGGCGCGCATCCTCGAGATCAACCCCCACTGCCAGGTGGATCTCTACGAGACGGCGCTCACCAGCGAGAACGCGCTCGAGATCATCGAGCCCTACGACCTGGTCTGCGACGGCACCGACAACTTCCCCACGCGCTACCTGGTCAACGACGCCTGCGTGTTGCTGGGCAAGCCCAATGTGTATGGCTCGATTTTCCGTTTCGAGGGCCAGGCCACGGTGTTCAACCTGGATGCCGAAAGTCCCAACTACCGCGATCTCTTCCCTGAACCGCCGCCACCGGGCATGGTGCCCTCCTGCGCCGAGGGCGGGGTGGTGGGCGTGCTGCCCGGCATCATCGGCGTGATCCAGGCCACCGAGGCCGTGAAGATCATCACCGGCATCGGCACCACCCTCAGCGGCCGGCTGCTGCTCTTCGATGCCTTGGCCATGAAGTTCCGCGAGCTGAAGCTGCGTCCCAATCCGGAGCGGCCGGTGATCGACCGGCTGATCGACTATCAGGAGTTCTGCGGTGTGGGCGGCACGGCGCCGGGCCAGGAGGAGGCCGGCAGTGTGCCCAGCATCACCGTGGCCGAACTCAAGACCGTGATCGACGGTCAGCTGGAGGACATCCTGCTGCTGGATGTGCGCAACGCCCCTGAAGCCGACATTGCCGTGATCCCCGGCTCGGTGCTGGTGCCCCTCGACCGGATCGAGAGTGGTGAGGCGATCGAGGATGTGCGCCGGCTGGCCCAGGGCAAACGTCTCTATGTGCACTGCAAGCTTGGTGGTCGCAGCGCCAAGGCCCTGCTGGCGCTGGGGCGCCATGGCATCGAAGGGGTGAACGTGAGTGGTGGCATTCAGGCGTGGAGTGAGCAGGTGGACCCTGCCGTTCCGATCTACTGAGTGTCTGGGGCCCCATCCCACGCTGCGGGCTGAATGGTCAGCCCGCTCAGTAGTCCACCCCGCGCTTGAGGTCGACGCCCCGCTCGGCGTAGTGCTTGTGGCAGACCATCTCGGAGTGCACGCTGGCCAGATCGAAATAGGCGGGAGGATTTTTGCAGCGTCCCGTGATGATCACCTCCGTTTCCGCTGGTTTGCGCAGCAGGGTCTGCATGATCGGTTCGACCGGCAGCAGCTCCAGATCAACGGTGGGATTGAGCTCATCGAGGATCACGGTCTTGTAGAGCCCACTGGAGATGGCCGCCCGGGCGATTTCCCAGGCACGCTCCGCCTCCACATAATCAATGGGCTGCTGTTGGCCCCTCCAGACGATGGCATCGCGGCCGGAGCGGAGATGATCCACCAGGTGTGGGTAGCTTTCGCGGAGGGCCGCGATTGCCGCGTCTTCGGTGTAACCGCTGCCGCCCTTGAGCCACTGCAGGATGAGCACACGATGGCTCTTGTCCTGGCTGATGCCCCGGCCGATCGCCTGCAGGGCCTTGCCCAGGGCACTGGTGGATTTTCCCTTGCCTTCGCCGGTGTAGATCTCGATGCCGGCGATGCCGGCGCTGTCGTTGGCCTCGCGCCGGTGAGCCCGCATTTCGGAGTGCAGGTCGGCGAGCTGCACCAGTGACCGCGGCGCGCCCCGGCCGGTGACGATCACCTCCATGCCCGCTGGCTTGGCCGCCAGGGTGCGCACCACCTCGTCCACCTCGAGCAGGCCGAGGTCGAGCACCGGGCTGAGTTCATCCAGCACCACCACCGAATAGAGGGCGCTGGCGATGGCACCCCGGGCGATGTCCCAGCCGCGCTGGGCCTCCTGGCGATCGAAGCGGGTGGCCTCCTGGGCGCTGAAATAGTCGCCGCGGCCAGTGCGCACCTGATCGATCAGGTGGGGGAAGCCCTGCTGCAGGGCTTCAATCGCCGCGTCTTCGTCGTAGGCGCGACCGGGGCCCTTGAGGAAGCGCAGCAGCAGCACCCTGGTCCGCTTGCGCTCGCAGATCCCAAGGCCGATGGTCCGCAGGACCACTCCAAGGGCAGCCTGGCTCTTGCCCTTGCCGTCGCCGTCGTAGACGTGCAACTGGCCATGGCTGCGCTCGTGGCTGCCTGAGGCCGTGCGGATGCCGATTGCGCGGGACGACGCACCGGAGGCCGCGCTGGAGGTCGGTGCCATGGCCTGGCCTTCTACGGTTGGATCCTAACGACCCCTGAACGAGGCGATGACCTCCCCGGCCCTCCATCCGCTGGTGGAATTTCTGCCACTGCCGCTGGAGAAGGCCCTCGGCCAGCTGCGTCAGAGCGTCAGAGAGCTGGGCGAGGTGCTGGTGGCCTACTCCGGTGGTGTCGACAGTGCCCTGGTGGCGGCGATCGCCGCCGAGCAACTCGGCGCTGCCGCCGAGGCGGCTACGGGGGTCTCGCCGGCCCTGGCGCCCCATCTGTTGCGGGAAGCCCGCTCCCAGGCGGCCTGGATGGGAATCCGGCATCGGGAAGTGGCCACCGGTGAACTGGAGGATCCCGCCTACAGCAGCAATCCCACCGACCGCTGCTACGCCTGCAAGCGCGAGCTGCATGGCCTGCTGGCTTCTCTCTCGGGCGGCGCCATCCAGGTGCTGGATGGGGTGAACCGCGACGATCTCGGCGATCATCGGCCAGGCATCCGTGCTGCCCGCGAGCGTGGTGTGCGCTCGCCCCTGGCCGAGCACGGCCTCGACAAGGCAGCCGTGCGTCAGATTTCCAGGGCCCTGGGCTTCCCCTGGTGGGACAAGCCGGCCCAACCCTGCCTGGCCTCCCGTTTTCCCTACGGCGAGCCGGTCACGGCCTCGCGCCTGGAGCGTGTTGCAGCTGCCGAAGACTGGCTGCGCCAGCGCGGAGTTGAGCAGCTGCGGGTGCGCTGTCAGGGGGCGACTGCGCGTGTGGAGGTTCCCGCCGACCAACTTGACGGTCTGCTCAGCTGGTTGCCGCGCCAGGAGCTGGTAGAGGCGTTCAGATCCTTTGGTTTCGCCGCTGTCAGCCTGGATCTTGAGGGATTGATCAGCGGCAAGCTCAACCGTGAGGCGAGCCTGAAGCCAGCAGCCCCGAGGCCACTGGCTTCAACCGGCCTCAGGCAGCCAGATCCAGGGGTTCCCTGATCTGCTCGCTGATTGAGTCGGGAGTTTCCCGGCGGAAACTCTTGAGGTTGCGGCTGGCCGCCTCAAGCTCATCGGCCAGCACCTGACAGGCACGCTCGGGCATGGTGTGGTCACCGCAGGTGAACACGTCCACCGCTGCATAGCCCGACTCAGGCCAGGTGTGGATTGAGATGTGAGATTCAGCCAGCAGGGCCAGACCTGTGACACCCTGCGGTTCGAAGCGGTGGGTGATCAGATTGAGCAAAGTGGCGCCGGCACGTTTCGCTGCAGTCGTGATGGCGTCTCTGAGAAAAGCTTCGTCGTTGAGCTTTTTTGAATCGCAGTTGTAAAGCTCAAGGATGCAATGTTTCCCCACCATGTCGCTGGTCGTGGGGGGTTGGCTTTGAAAGCTCTGGGTGCTTTGGGCTCCACTCCATCCCGGGTTGGGGTGGAGGCAGGGCAGGCTCTGGGTCATCGAATGCGCGCAAGCAAGAGACCATCCTACGCATCCCTTCAGGTTTCTTACGGTTGCCCGGCCGAATCGACAATCTTCCCCCGGCAGATCTGCACCACCTGGGAGTCGCCCCCCTGCCAGTTGGCGCTGAACGACGTCAGGTGGGTGGCGCTCACCAGGCACTGGTGTCCTGTGCCCACCACCTCCAGAAGCAACTCCTGGCGCCTCGGGTCGAGTTCTGCCAGCACATCGTCGAGCAGCAGCAGGGGCGGCTCACCCCAGAGCTGCTGCACCAGCTCCAGTTCCGCCAGTTTCAGGGCCAGCACCAGGGTGCGCTGCTGGCCGGCGGATCCGAACCGGCGGGCAGGTTCCTCCCCCAGCAGCATCGCCACCTCATCGCGGTGGGGGCCCACCTGGCAGGCTCCCAGTCGGCGTTCCTCCGGGCGCTGCCGCCGCAGTTGCTCCAGCAGAGCCTCCCGCCAGGGGACTTCCGCTTCCTCCCCCTCCAGCTGGCTGCCAGCCTGATAGCGCAACTCAAGACGCTCGCGTCCGCCACTGAGCTGGGCCTGCCAGGCTGCGGCCAGGGGTTGCAGGCGAGCCAGGGCGCGGCGGCGGCGGCGGTGCAGGCGTGTGCCGATCAGGGCCATCTGCTGATCGAAGGCGTCGAGGAGCGAGTGCAGCTGCTGCTCCCCCTGGCTCAGGCCGCGGCGCAGTAACTGGCTGCGCTGGCGCAGCAATCGGCCATAGCGAGCCAGCAGCTCCCCGTAGACCGGCTCCAGTTGCAGCACCACCCGATCGAGCCACTGGCGCCGCAGGGCGGGCTCCCCCCGCACCAGCTCCAGGTCGAGGGCACTGAAGCCCACGCAGCGCAGGGGGCCCACCAGATCAAGCTGGCGCTCCAGGACCTTGCCATTGCGGCGGGCCTGGCGCCCACCCTGGCGCCTCACCTCCAGTTCGAGCTCAAGTTGATTCAGCCCAGGTGCTGGCTCTGGTGCTCCAGGGGTGTCGCCATCGCCGCACCAGCCGCGCACCAGCGCCCGGCTCTGGCCATGGCGGATCAGGTCGCGGTCGTGTCCGCTGCGATGGGAGCGCAGGCTGCCGAGCAGCTCCACCGCCTCAAGCAGATTCGACTTGCCCTCCCCGTTGGCGCCGATGACCAGCAGACGTGGCTGGCAGAGCTCAAGGGAGAGCTGGTCGTAGTTACGAAAATCGAGCAGCTCCAGGCGATGCAGCCGAATGGGTCAGGAGCGGCGTGCGGGTAAGCTACGACCACCGGGAAAGGGATGACCTCCCCGCTCGGGCATGTAGCTCAGTTGGATAGAGCGTCAGATTCCGGTTCTGAATGTCGGGGGTTCGAGTCCCTCCATGCTCGTTTCATTCGGCTCCCTGGGTGTCCCCCTCGGCTGTGGTGAGCACGAGACCCATGGCGCGGATACCACCTGGGTCGACCATGAAGCCGTGCTGTTGAAGGGCTGAGAGAGCCTCCGGTGGAGCTGCCACCGAAATACTGCAACCACTCAGTTCGCGGCGCAGGCGGCTGAGGGAGCCGTGCACCAGCACCGCCAGCACCGTGGACCGATGGGGATCCGCCGGCCAGGCCGAGAGATCCCAGAGGTTGGCATTGAGGGCCTGATCGCTGGTGGCCCGCACGAAGCCCACCAACCGCCCCTGCGGATCCCGCACACAGAGTTGCCAGGCGCTGCGCTCCAGCACCAGGGCCAGCCGCTGCTCATCACGCTGCGACTCGCCGCAGGCCATCAGCAAGCTGTTCAACTCCCCGGGCTGGGGGGGCTCGGCCTCCGTTCGGTAGCCCTCGGGCAGTCGTGGGGCGGGCGGTTGGCTGCGGAAGGGAATCAAGCGCGCTTCAACCGGTGTTGCGCATGCCCGCGGCGATGCCGTTGATGGTGAGCAGGGCGCCGCGCAGCAGTTCGCTGCGGCTGTAGGTGCGGCCATCCTGGCCATCGCCGCTGCTGGCTTCGCTCATTGGCGGCTGCCGGTTCTGGTCGCGCAGTCGCCGCAATAGGGCCACCTGCAGGTAGCCGAGGGGCACGATCGTCTGGTTGCGCAGGTCGACCGAGAGCTGCAGGGCTGGATCCCCATCCAGCAGGCGGCCGTGACCGGAGATCATCAGTACCAGATCCCGGGTGAGTTCGAACTCGGCCGCGATCACCTGGAAGATCTCCTCGAAGGCTTCGCGGTGGCTGGGGCGACCGAGTGCCTGCACATAATGATGAGCCAGGTCGAGATCCACCTTCGAGAGGGTCATCTCCACCTTGGAGATCAGCATGCGGAAGAAGGGCCAGCGCTGGTAGAGCAGACGCAGCAACTCCAGCTGGCCGGGATCTTCGTCGAGTTCCTCCTGCAGGGCTGCCCCCACACCGAACCAGCTGGGCAGAAGGAAGCGGCTCTGGGTCCAGCCGAACACCCAGGGGATCGCCCGCAGGCTGGAGAGATCCTTGGCTCCACTCTTGCGGCGGGTTGGGCGGCTGGAGATCTGCAGTTTGCTGATCTCCTCGATCGGTGTGACCTGCTGGAAGAAGGCCACAAGATCGGGGTTTTCATGCACCAGGCGCCGGTAGTGCACCCGGGAGCGTGCTGCCAGGCGGCCCATCAGTTCGTTCGTGGTGGGGGTGTCATCGACGTTGGTGCTCACCAGGCTGTTCTGCAGCACCGCGGTGGTCACCGTTTCGAGGTTGTAGAGCGCAAGCTCCGGTAAGGAGTACTTCGAGGCCAGCACCTCACCCTGCTCGGTGATCTTGATGCGGCCGTTGAGGGTGCCACTGGGCTGGGCCAGGATCGCCTGGTAAGCCGGGCCACCGCCTCGTCCCACCGAGCCGCCCCGGCCGTGGAAGATGCACAGAGCCACTTCGTGCTCTGAAGCCAGTCGCTGCAGAGCGATCTGGGCCTTGTGAATTTCCCAGTTGCTGGAGAGGAAGCCCGAATCCTTGTTGCTGTCGGAGTAGCCGAGCATCACCTCCTGTAGGGGCTTGTCGGATTCGGCGCTGCTGGCCAGCAGCGCCCTGTAGAAGGGCTCCGAGAAGACGCGTTGCATCACCGCCGGAGCCCGCTGTAGATCCTCCACCGTTTCGAACAGGGGCACCACCAGTAACTGGGTCTGCACCGCCTTGGGGTCCACCAGACCGGCCTCCTTGGCCAGCAGCAGCACCTCCAGCAGGTCGGAGACCGTGTGGGCCATCGAGATGACGTAGGTGCGGCAGATGCGGGGGCCGAATTCCTGCTGCAGCCGCTGCAGCATGCGGAACACCGCAAAGGTTTCGTCGGTGGCCGGACTCCATCGGGTCGCGGGCGGGAGCAGGGGGCGGCGAGTCTGCAATTCCTGCAGCAGCCACTCAACCCGCTGTTCCTCCTCCATCTCCCCGTAAGGAATGGGAAGCTGCAGGTAGCGGGTCAGTTCGTCAAGGGCATCGCTGTGTCGGGTGCTCTCCTGGCGGATGTCGAGGCTGGCCAGACTGAAGGCGAAGATGTGGACCTGGCTGAGCAGGGTCTGCAGTGGTTCACAGCTGAGGCCTGTGGTTTCGAGGCTGTCGCGCAGCAGCTCCAGGTCTTGGCGAAGCTCGTTCACCGAGCCGTAGTGCAGTTCGGGCGGGGCAGCTGCCATGGGCCCGGTGCCCGTGCTCAACACCGCCGGCCCGGCGCTGTCGCAGGGGGATTCCCATCCGGCTTCTGCCAGCTGCTTGTTGCGCTGGTGGGTGAGGCGCAACCGTTCGACGATGTAGCTGAGCTTGAGGCGGTAGGGCTCGAGCCGATAGCGGGCGGCCCGCTCCTCGTAGATCTCCGGGAACCGCAGCCGGTCCATCTCCAGGGACTCCAGCAGGGGGGCGCTCACCTGGGACCACTGCATCGAGATGCTGAGCTGGTCGCGCAGGCCCTGCACCGCCGTGATGTAGCGCTCGATCATCAGCTGACGCTGATAGCAGGCGGTACGCCAGGTGATGTCGGGAGTGACGGAAGGGTTGCCATCGCGGTCGGAGCCCACCCAGGAACCGAAGGTGCAGAAGGCGTCACGTGGGGCCTCCACATCCGGGTAACTGGCGGCGAGGGCATTGAGGATTCGCTGGCGCAGCAGCGGCATCGCGTCAAAGAGAACCTGCTGGAAGTAGTGGAGGGCGTAATCGACCTCATCGAGCACAGAAGGCTTGAACTGGTGCAGCTCGTCGGTGCGCCACCACAGCCTGATCTCCTCTTCCAGCTGCAGCCGCAGGCTGCGCTCGTCATGCAGTTCTGATGGGCTGTCCTGCTGCAGGCGGTGGATCAGGGCCGCCACCCTCCGCTGTTTGTGGCGCACGGTGTGGCGCACGATCTCCGTGGGGTGGGCCGTGAACACCAGCCGGATGTCGAGTTCCCGCAGCAGGTTTTCGATCTGGGCAGGGGGAACGTTCAGTCCCCGCAGGCGGGTGAACAGCTCCCGGAAGGTGGCCGGATCGGTCTGGCTGGCCAGAGGTGGGGCGAAGGGGTCGGGTCTGGAGGGAGTGGAAGCCTCCTGCAGGCTGGCCAGGTAACTGTCTTCCTCGATGTGCTGCTCGAGGATGTTCACCAGTTGGAAGTAGAGCGAAAAGGCGCGGGCCGCGGCGATCGCCTCCGAGAGGTCCATTTCCCGGATCAGCTGCACGATGGAGGCCGTGGTGTCGACCGTGCCGTCGGCAGCTTCTGAGGGGTCGCTCAGCCGCTTGAGTCGCAGCAGCCGCTCGGCCTGATCGGGCGGACACTCGCTGAGCAGGACCGTTTGCCAGAGATCCTCCACCAGCTCAAGCCGCTCTCCGAGCAGCCGGGTGACACGGGGGGCTGGAGCCGTGGAAACTGCCTGGGCGGCCTGGGCCAGTACGGCGGATGGGGCGGACAGGGGCTGCCGCATGGGGGCCGGCGCAGGCGAGGAAGGCTCCATGATCATCCCAAAGGGTGAGAAGCCGCTGTGTTGCGTGGTGCTGGTTCCACTTCAGCCAGCTGCATGGCCGTGGCTCCTTCGGCGAGGATCTCGCGCAGCGGCACTCCGGCGGCGTGCAGCTCCAACCAGCGCATCGCTTCATTTCCGTGGCTCAGGATGGCGTGGATCGGCTCCAGCCAGGGGGTCAGGCCGAGCCTGGCGGCGAGAGGTGCCACCTGCTCCAGCTCCCGCTGAATCCAGGCACCGGCCTCGATCTCCTCCCCCGTACGCCAGTCGCTGAGCATGGCCCGCAGGCTCTGGCGGGCGGCGGAGCGGTCGTTGCGGTCGGCCAGCTCGGCAAGCTGATCCTGCCCCAGCCGGCTGGCCCGCAGGGGATCATGACTCTGCGGGTCTTCCAGGAGCTGCAGCAGGCGCAATTCCGCGAACACCGTCACGGCCAGAAGCTGGCGTGGATGGCTGATCAGGTCGCAGATCCTGATTTCAAGCCGGTTGAGGTCGTGGGGCCGGTTCTCCCCGTTGGGCCGCACGGATGTCCAGAGATGGCGCACGTTGCGCATGGCTCCCGTCGCCAGCTGGGTCTCCATCCATTGGATGTAGTGCTGATGATCGAGAAACAACGGCACTCTGGGAGGGGTGAGCGGGAACTGCAGCCAGCGCTGGGAGTGGGCGCCCGTGGCGACCCCATCGAGGAACGGAGAACTGGCGCTCAGGGCCAGCAGAAGGGCGCCCTCGCAGCGCAACAGCCGGCAGCCGGCGAACAGGGCCCCCATCTCAGTGACCCCGAGGTTGATGTGCACGCTGGCGGTCACGACCCTGGTGCCGTAGGTGGCCTCGATGTAGCCGTGGTAGGGATTCGAGGGGTCGGAGCGCTCGAAGCGGCGACTGTCCCCCAGACTCAGGGTGCTGCCCGGGAGCAGGGTCAGGCTCCGTTCTCCCAGCCAGCGGCGAAGGCGCCGTCTCGGCTCCAGCAGCATCTCCAGCTGGCGGGAGTAGTCGGAATCAGGTGGGGTGATGTACTCCAGATTGCGATGGTCTGGTTCGGTGACGAAATCCTGGAGCTGGGACGCTGCCTGCTCCGCCACCCCCACCACGGTGCCATCGGCCCGGCCGGTGAACAGCTCCACCTCGAAGCCTTTGAGCAGGAGGCGATCGGTCATTTGTCGCTCCCTTGCAGGCAGGCCAGGGCCTTGAGCAGACCGCGGGCTTTGTTGAGAGTTTCCTGGTATTCGGCGGCTGGCTGGGAGTCAGCCACCAGGCCCGCGCCGGCCTGCACCTGCACCCGCCAGCCCCCCTCGCCATCGGGGAGCACCACCATGGTGCGGATCGTGATGGCGGTGTTGAGGGCGCCGGCCAGATCCACAGCCCCATACACACCGGAATAGGGGCCACGGGCATCGGGCTCGTAGTCGTGGATCAGCTGCATCGCCCGGATCTTGGGGGCGCCGCTGACCGTGCCGGCCGGGAAGGAGGCCTTGAGCAGATCCCAGACGTCGTGTGAGTCATCAAGCAGGCCCTCCACCTGACTGACGATGTGCATCACGTGGGAGTAGCGCTCGACCACCATCAGCTCGGTCACTTCGACCGTGCCCGGCTGGCAGACCCGGCCCAGGTCGTTGCGGCCCAGATCCACCAGCATCACGTGTTCGGCGCGTTCCTTGGGATCGGCCAGCAGCTCCTGCTCCAGGGCCAGGTCGTGGGCTTCATCAGTCCCACGGGGGCGGGTGCCGGCGATCGGGCGCAGGGAGGCCCGTATGCCACCGGCCACGGGCTCGGCCTTCACCATCACCTCCGGACTGGAGCCGATCAGATACCAGCCGCCGAAGTTGAAGAAGGCCATGTATGGCGATGGATTCACCATCCGCAGGCTGCGGTACAGCTCAAAGGGATCCCGTTGGATGCGGGTCTCCAGCCGCTGGCTGAGCACCAGCTGGAAGACGTCACCGGCGGCGATGTGCTCCCGGGCCGCCACGACCGCCGCTTCGAAATCAGCCTGGCTGCGGTTGCTGCGGGTCTCCAGCTCCATGCTGGGTTCAGGGTCCCAGCGCAGGGGGGTGACCCCAACCGGCAGCGGGCCGTGCATGCGCTCCTCCAACGACTGGATCCGGGCTGTGGCCTCGGCGTAGGCGCTGAGGGGATCTCCACCGCCGCTGAGGTCGGCATAGGCCACAGCCGTGATCTGCCGCTTCACCTGATCGAACACCAGCAGGCTGTCAGCCAACATCCAGCAACCGTCGGGCGGCCCCCCGGGGTCGCTTGGGTGGATGGGCACGCTCGGCTCGATCCAGCGGATCAGTTCGTAGCCCCAGAAGCCGAAGAGTTGCCCCAGAGGCGGCAGGTCTGGAATGGTGCTGGGCTGAAGTGAGGCCAGGCATCTGGCCAGTAGCTCGAAGGGGTTGCCCTGCAACTGGGCTCGACGGCCATCACGCCAGCACTGCACGCCGTCCTCCCCGCGCACCGTGAGGGTCCAGGCAGGATCGGCCACCACGAAGCTCCAGCGTCCCAGCCGCTCGCCCCCCTCCACCGACTCCAGCAGCACGCCATGGCTGCTGGCGGCCCCCACCTTCAGCCAGGTGGTGAGCGGGGTCTCCAGATCAGCGGGCCAGCGCTTCCAGAGCGGGATGAAGGTGCTGCCCTCCTCCGCCTGGGCGAGGAAGGCGTCGCGATCGGGAAAGGGCATCACGGCAACCGGCAGGCAAAAAAAACGGGGCACCCTGCCCCGCCTTTCTAAAGGTTGGAGGAATCACGCCCTGGAGCCGATTCCCGCAGAAGACTCCAGCCTTGCTCCGGGTGGAACCCAGAAGCTGAACTCAGGAATCGAAGGTGTTGCGTCCAGAGAACTTGAGGGTTGAAGGATCGGGGTTCTGGCCGATGCTGCGGGGGTTATGGCCCACAATCGGACGTCCTTCGTTCACTTTCTCGGGGAAAACACCATCTTTCGGGTGCAGGTATTCAGTGTCGCCACCGGGGAAGATGCGATAGATCTTGTAATCCTCGATCCGAGGTTTGAACTTGGTGCGCAGCTGTGTGCCGAGGGCCAGGCACTGCTCCTTGCGGGAGAAGTACATGATGTTCTCGCCTTCGTTCATCTCTGCAGCTCCACCGGTGGGAAGCTCGAACACCTGATCCTTGCCACTGGTCCAGGTGATGGCGTACTTTTCCTCGGTTTCGGCGGAGTTGAGCAGACCGCCCGTGCTGCCGATGGACTTGGGAAGTTGACCGCTCAGCGCCGTTGCTGTCATGGCTGTTGGGGATGGTGAGTCGGCGGACCCATCAGTGAGTCGGCGGACCATGTCGGCTGGAAGCTAGCACTGCAATCTGGGGCGTCTTCCCAGGGGAGCAGCTCTCTTCACACCCGTCAACAAACGTCCGCGTCGGCGTCGCTGGCGTGGCCTGCCACGGGAAAGAATACGGTCAGCCCTTGGCCGGCCCGTTCCGTGAAACGTCCCCCCAGACTGTGGAACAGGCGCTGGGTGGCCTGACGGCTCAACTGCAGGCTGCCCGTGAGCGGATTCCAGCGCAGCACGGGGCCCACATCGGCGGCAGCGTCTTCCTCAGGGGTGCTGGGAAGCGCTGCGTCTCCTCCGGGCGGCTCGGCGCAGCGCAGTTGCAGCTTCAGGCGTGAACCTGCCGGCAGCAGCCGGATCAGCACCGTGCTGCCCGATGGCAGGCTGCGGATGAAGCGATCCACCAGGCCACCCAGCATCGTCTCCAGCCTGTTCGGGTCGCTCAGCACCGGCGGCAGCTGAGCGCTGATCTCCAGCTGCAGCTTCAGACCCCGGCGTCCCAGCTGCCGTTGCCAGAGCTCCTCAAAGCCCTGCAGCAGCTTGGCCAGGTCGGTGCGGGCCAGGGTCTGGCGGGGCCGCGGCTGGCGCTGCAGTTCGGCCGCATGGAAGATCAGACCGAAACGGTCGATCTGTTCGCTGCACTCCCCATCAATCTGCTCCAGCCGCTGACGCACCACCGCTGGGAGGTCAACGCGCCGCAGCAACGAGCGGATCAGGGTGCGGATCGTGGCCAGGGGAGTGCGCACCTCGTGGGTGAGGGCCTCGAGCAGAGCCAGTTCACCGCTGCTCTCCGCCCGGTCGTCCTCACGGCCGTGGACCAGTGGCTGCAGGGTCAGGCTCGGCGCCATCGCCGCAAGCCGTTCCGCCAGCCTCGGCCAGAATCGCAGTGCCATGTTCTCCTCGCTGCGCAGCGGACCGAGCGCATGCAAGGCCTGGCGCAAGCGCAGGGCGGCCTGGGGGGCCGTGGTCCGCAGTCGCTCGTCGACCAGAGCCAGAGTTTCCGAGAGGGTGGTGGGATCGAAGCGCAGCACCAGCTGCCGCTGCTGTGGACTGCCCTCCAGGGCCATGGCCAGCTGCAGCTTGGGCGTGATCAGGACCAGCAGGGGGTCGGTGCCGTCTTCGGACTCAAGGGCCAGACGTTCGTAGGGGCTGGCCGCTCCAGGGGCATCGCTGGTCCCGGCTGAGCCCACTCCTGGCAGCAGGGGACCTGAGGGGCTGAGGTCGCCGGTGATCTGCGGCGGTGCCCAGACCCAGCCTTGCAATGGTTTCAACAGCTCTGGCTCGTAAAGCGCCGGCAGCGGCGAGGCCAGCCAGATCCCCCGCAGCGGTTGCAGTGGCGGCAGGAAATCATCCTGAAGGGTGGCCAGGGCCCCCCACCACTGCCGTCTCACGGAGTCTTCGTCGCAGCGGCCCGCTGGGACGCCCTGGGCCAGCCTTGCCCGCAGGTCGGCCAGGCTCACCATCGCCGCTGGGGCGGGCGGCCGTGGCGAGACACCGAGGCGCAAAGCCCCAGCGCGATGAAATTCACGAGCATCGCCGAACGGCCGTAGCTCAGCCAGGGCAGGGGAATGCCGGTGATCGGGCCCAGCCCGATGGTCATGTTGATGTTCACCACCACCTGAAACATCAGCATCACGCCGATCCCCACCACCACCAGGGATTCGTAATCGCTGCGGGCCCGCCCGGCGATCTGGAGCAGACGCCACATCAGCAGGACGAAGCCCACCACGACAAGGGTGGAGCCGATGAAGCCGGTTTCCTCCCCCAGGGCGCTGAAGATGAAATCGGTGTGCTGCTCTGGGATGAAGCGCAACAGGGTGAGGTGGCCCTGCATCAGCCCGGTGCCCCAGAGCCCTCCTGAACCGATCCCCACCGTGCTCTGCAGCAGGTGATAACCCCCGCCGAGCGGATCCTGGGAAGGATCGAGAAACATGGTGAGCCTGGCCCGCTGGTGCTCTTTCAGACCATGGGCCCAGAGCCAGGGGGTGCCGAGGGCGATCACCCCCTGAATCGTCAGGCTGAGGGCAGCGGCCAGGGCCTTCCAGGGCAGGGAGCGCCAGGCGAGCACCCCCATGGCCGGAACCCAGGCCACCAGGGCCCAGGGAATGGTGCCCGCCAGAATCGCGGTGAACAGCGGCGAGAGCAGCAGCAGCAGCCAGGCGCCTGGCATCCCCGACCAGAACATCATCACCAGCAGCACTGCACCGAACACCAGAGAGGTGCCCAGATCGGGCTGCACGAACACCAGCAGCCAGGGCAAGCTGATCATGGCCAAGGGCCTGATCAGGTCCACCGGTCGCTCCACCGGATGCCGCGCGAGCACACCGGCCAGCAGCAGGATCGCCGCCACCTTGGCGAACTCCGAAGGCTGCACGTGGAAGCCGGCGATGTTGATCCAGCTCTGGGCTCCGAGGGCACTGACCCCCACCACGCGCACAGCCACAAGGCTGGCCACCATGGCCCCGTAGATCAGCCAGCGGAACGGCTGGTAGCGCTCCAGGGGAATCCGGGCCAAGACCAGGGCGATGCCCATTCCCACAGCCGCAATGATCCAGTGCTGGTACCAGACCGCATAGGGGGCCTGGCGCTGGGTGCTGGCGATTAGGATGCCGGCCACAGCGACCATGGCCAGGGGAATGCCCCACAGCACCAGATCCACTCCCTCAAGGGGCCGCCGACGGGCTGGCCGCGCCGCCGAGAACATGCTGCGCCGGGTGCCCAGCAAGGCCATCTTGATCAGGCGGCGGCCAGACTGAGGCTGGCGATCCGCTGAGCCAGGGCCTGGAAGGCGCGGGCTGTGGCCGACTCGGGTCTGGCGATCACCACCGGCTGACCCCTGTCTCCCCCATCCACCACCGCCATCTCCAGAGGCAGCTCCGCCAGCAGGGGCACGTCAGCTTCGGCGGCCAGGGTGGCCCCGCCGCCACTGCCGAAGATGGCGTAACTGGCTTCGGGCCGGTCGGGGGGGATGAAGACGCTCATATTTTCGACCACGCCGAGCACGGGGACCCCCATCTGCAGGAACATCGCCAGGCCGCGGCGGGCGTCCTGCAGCGAGACCCGCTGGGGTGTGGTCACGATCACCACGCCGGCCATCGGCACCGCCTGGGCCAGGGTGAGCTGGGCATCGCCTGTGCCGGGCGGCAGGTCCACCACCAGCACGTCGCGTTCACCCCAGTCGGCCTGGTACAGGAACTGGCGGATGATGCCATTGAGCATCGGTCCCCGCCACACCACCGGTTGGTTCTCCTGGATGAGCAGCCCCATCGAAACCATGCCGATGCCGCAGGTCTCGATCGGCACCAGCACCTGCTCGTTGCCATTGCCGCGCACCTCCGGGGTGCGGTCGGCCACACCCAGCATGGTCGGGGCGTTCGGGCCGTAGATGTCGGCATCCAGCAAGCCGACCCTCAGTCCGCTCTGGGCCAGGGCACAGGCCAGGTTCACCGCCACGGTGCTCTTGCCCACGCCGCCCTTGCCGCTGCTGACGGCGATGATTCGGCCCACGCCTGGGATGCCCTGGCGCTCGGGCAGGTTGCCGCCGCCTCCGGGGCCGTGGCCCGCGCCGCCGATCGGTGATCCCTCGGGCCGCCCTCCACCGCTGGGCTGAGCCAGCTCGATCTGTACATCATCGATGCTTTCAAGGGCCATCAGCGCCGCGCGGGCTTCGGCGGCGATTCGCTCCCGCTGGCTGGTGGCGTAACCCGGCAAGGCCAGGCTGAAGACCACGCGGCTGCCCTGGGGACGCACCTGCTGAATCCAGCCCATTTCGAGCAGACTGCGGCCGGTGCCCGCGTCACAGAGGGGCTCAAGGGCGGCGAGAGCCTGTTCAGCGGTGGCCATCCAGAGGAGCCGTCATTGGGATCGATCCTAGGGGCCGCCCCCATGACAGAGGCTCTCGAAGGGTTGTGCGGCGGCTCGACGGGCTGGAATGGTGGAGGGGTTTCGGACGTCCGGCGGGGCGCGATCGTCAGTGGTGGAGCAGGGACAGACGGGCGTGGCCGATGGGGAGAAGGCCCAGGGAGGGCCTCAACCCCTTGAGCGTCCGCCTGCCGACTCCCGTGCCCGTGCTCGCGCCCTGCTGATGGGCCTCCAGGACAGCATCTGTGCCGGTCTGCAGGCCCTCGATGGCGAAGGGGTGTTCCAGGAGGAGAGCTGGGAGCGGCCGGAGGGCGGCGGCGGCCGCTCGCGGGTGATGAAGGCCGGCCGGATCTTCGAGCAGGGCGGGGTGAATTTTTCCGAGGTCGAGGGGGATCAGCTGCCCCCTTCAATCCTCAGTCAGCGGCCTGAGGCCGCCGGCCAGCGCTGGTTCGCCACCGGCACATCGATGGTGCTCCACCCCCGCAATCCCTATGTGCCCACGGTTCACCTCAACTACCGCTACTTCGAGGCGGGTCCGGTTTGGTGGTTCGGCGGTGGGGCCGACCTCACCCCCTACTACCCCTTCCTGGCGGATGCCCGTCACTTCCACCGCATCCTCAAGGCAGGCTGTGACAGCGTCGATCCCACGCTGTATCCGGTGTTCAAGCCCTGGTGCGATGAATACTTCTTCCTGAAGCATCGCGGCGAAACCCGGGGGGTGGGAGGCATCTTCTACGACTACCAGGATCCCTCCGGAGTGCTGTACAAGGGTCAGGACCCCAGCGGCCCGGCCGCGGCCGTGGCGGCTGCCACAGGAGCGGTGCCCCGCAGCTGGGAGCAGCTGTTCCAGCTGGCGAGCGCCTGCGGTAACGCCTTCCTGCCCAGCTACGTGCCGATCGTGGAGAAGCGCCATGGCACCGCCTACGGGGAGCGGGAACGCCAATTCCAGCTTTACCGCCGTGGCCGCTACGTGGAGTTCAACCTGGTGTTTGACCGCGGCACGATTTTCGGCCTGCAGACCAACGGACGCACCGAATCCATCCTGATGTCGCTGCCACCGCTGGTGCGCTGGGAATACGGCTACGGCCCTGAGCCTGGCAGTCGTGAAGCCCTGGTCACGGAGGTGTTCACCAAGCCCCAGGACTGGTTCGGTGATGCTGCGCTGGAGGAGCTCTGCCGGGCCAGGGGTGCTTACGACTGAACCACGCCCCCTCCTTCTCGGACCCTTCGTTGCTCAGGGGCGGGTTGCCGGATTGGCCCAGGAGGTGGTCGGCAGGCTTCTGGAGCGGGGGCTGAGACCTTGCTCCAGGGCCAGCACAACCCGCTCGGCGATGGCGTTGAGCGCTGCATCCCGGCTGCTGGGATCCCTCAGTGCCGTCTCAAGCGGACTTTCCAACTTGCCGATCTCAAGGATGGCGATACCCCGGCGCGGCGCGCCCAGTCCGCCCCGGAACTGAAAGGGAAAGGCCCCGAAGGCGGCAGCCAGGCTTTCATCGAGCAGGCTGGGGAGCTGGTGCAGCGGTGGGATCAGTCCAGAGCCAAAGCCGTCGGGTCCATAGGCGTCATAGTGAATCTCCATGGCGTAGCCCCCCCGGCGAACGTGCTCCTTGCCCACGCTCCAGTTGGTGCGGGGATCTTCTCCATCGGCGATGCTGCGCTCCGGAGGTATGTAGAGGCTGATCGGCAGGCCGCGCTTGCGTCCCAGCGACACCACCCGCTCGGCGGTGAGCCAGTTCCAGTAGAGCTCATCCCGGATGCCGGGCACCATCGGCTGGGCTCCGAAGCGATCCACCGCTTCACCGCTGGTGCCGGCGCCGGCCATGCCCTGGGAATCAGCGTGACCGGCCATCACCAAAATCGGGGTTCCGGCCGCCAGCGACCGACGGCCGATCCAGTCCTTGTTCAGCGGTGCGCGCGGGCCGGTGAGCGGATCGATGGAGAACATGGCCGGGGCTTTGGCGGCGCTGCCCAGCACCAGCACCAGGGCCAGGGCGAGCAAGGCCCATCTGGGGGGGCTTGGACGTGCCCAGCGGCGGCGTGAGGTATGGGCCGGGTGAAGCTGACGCATCGTTCTGGGGTTGTTCAGATGGGGGAACTCAGCAGGGTGCCGTCACTGGCCAGTTGCAGCAGGGGCCCCAGTTCAAGTTCCAGGGCGATCAGCTCGTCTCGGTGTGCCCGCAGCCGCAGCTGGCTGAGGGGAGCGTCATCGTCGCTGATCAGGCGCAGTTCCACCAGTTCCTGACGGGCGGCTCTCCGCCGGTAGATCAGGCCCGCCAGCGGGCCGAGCAGGGCCAGCAGCAGGGGCCACCAGCCCAGCACCGGCAGCAGCTGGCGCAGTACCAGGCCCAGGCAGGCCGCCCCGACCGTTCCCAGCAGGGAGAGCAGCAGTGCCAGGGTGCCACTGGCTCCCACCTGGCCCCGGAAGCGCAGTACCCGCCGCTCGGGGTCCCCTGCTTCCGCCTGCCAACCCCGCTGCTTCAGCCATTGGCTGAGGCCGTCGAGCACCTCCAGGGCCGGCCGCGGCGACTGCACGTCGACCACCGTGGTGCGGTCCTTGCTGGCGGCCCTCAGGAAGAAAACCAGGCCGATGGCCAGCAGCAGAGTGAGCAGCAGGGTGGAGCCCAGGGCGGGGGACAGGGGCATGGCACGCGGGCGATCCAGGGCGGAAGCGATTCATTCTCCCCCTTTCGGCACGATGGCGTTGGTTGCTCCCGCGCTCATGCCCTCTGCCCTTTCCTCAACCCCCCATCGCTTTGCGGTCTTCGAGGGGGATCTCGACGCTGAATGGCTCAGCCTGCTGGCCCAGGCTCCGGCCCTTGCGGTCGACACCGAGGCGATGGGGCTGGTCCATGGACGCGATCGCCTCTGCCTGGTGCAGATCGCTGACCACCTCGACAACGTCTGCTGCATCCGCATCGCCCGGGGCCAGCAGCAGGCGCCGCGTCTGCGCGAGCTGATGGAGAGTCAGGCGATCGAGAAGGTGTTTCACTTCGCCCGCTTCGATCTGGCAGCCCTGGGGGAAGGCCTCGGCATCACCGTGGCGCCGGTGTTCTGCACCAAGGTGGCCAGCCGTCTGGCCCGCACCTACAGCTCCCGCCACGGGCTCAAGGAGGTGGTGCAGGAGTTGGTGGGGGTGGAACTCGACAAGCAGTCGCAAAGCAGCGACTGGGGCCGGGTCGAGGACCTCGGCGAAGCCCAGCTGGTGTATGCGGCCAACGACGTGCGCTATCTGCTGGCCGCTCGCCATGCCTTGGCCACCATCCTTGTACGGGAGGAGCGCCTCGATCTGGCCCGCCGTTGCTTCGCCTGCCTGCCGGTTTTCGCCGAGCTCGACCGCAGCCGCTTCGGCTCGGTGTTCGAGCATGCCTCCCCGTCACGTTGAAGGACAAGGAGTTCAGTCCTCAACCATGAAGCCGCTTTCGTCGTCCTCGGCGACCAGAAGCGCATCCAGCAGCTGACCCTGGGCCCTGGCCCCTCCCTGGGCCTCCTGGATCATGCGCTCGGCGATGGTGATGCGCTCGTCTGGCGAGCGGGTTCCTTCCCGGGCAGCCTGCTGGTCGACCCGGCGCCGGGCCGCTGCAATGCTCACTCCCAGGAGGGTGGCCAGCTGACCGGTGACGGTGGCGTAGGCCCGGTCGATCGGTGCTGGCATCGGGGGCGCGCCTGGGTGAGGTGAGACCCCATCATCCCTGGGGCTGGGCCAGCAGCTGTCGGTCCACCAGGGCTGCCAGCCGCTCGCTGCCTCCCGCGTCCCCCATTCGCCGCCTGCCGATGGCGCCGAGGTGCTGGCGCAGCTGGGCATCCCCAAGCAGCCGCTCCAGTTCGACGGCCAGCTCCTGCGCTGATCCGCAGGGCCGCACCGCCCCCCCCAGGAGTCGGCTTTGTCGTCGCGCGAAACCGAGCTTGAACTGCGGTCCCGGCCCTGGCAGCGAGAGCACGGGCACCCCAAGCCCCACCAGTTGTTCGGTGGCGGTGCCGGCGGTGGCCAGGCCCACCTCCCCCCAGCGGGCCCAGCGCTCAAAGCAGCCCGGCCCCAGCAGCAGAAGCCGCTGCTGGAGTTGCCAGGCCGCCGCGCCGCCGCAACCCTGCGGCAGGGCAACCTCGCGGTAGCCATGGGCAGCCAGGATCGGCTCCAGATCCTGGCGGCTGGGGCGGGAGCCGGTGGGGCAGAGCACCACCTGCGGCTCTCGTGCAGGTAGGCAGGCCAGGCTTGCCAGCAGCTGCCTGGCGTTGGCAAGGGCTTCCGGCAGACGGCTACCGCAGAGCAGCACGATTCGTCTCCGCTGTCTCAGTGGCTCGGGCAGGGGCAACCCAACAAGCTGATCCATCATCGGGTTACCCGGTGCCAGCGCCGCCACCCCCCTGCGCCTCAGTCCCCGGGCTGTCAGGCCATCGCGCACCGCCACCAGCCGGGCGCGGTGATCCGCCATCAGGGCCCACTCCCACGGATCCCATTCGCTGCCTTTGCAGCGGTGGTAGCGGTCGGCGAAGGGGTTGCGGCCGGGTCCGCTCCTCCAGGTGTAATCGCTTTTGGGTGTGCCCAGGAAGCCGTAGGGCGCGCCGCTGGCCCAGGCCAGCAGCAGGGGCAGCAGATCCCCTACCGCCAGGATCGGCTCGCCGCTGTCACCCCAGCGACGCACGAGTTGCCACTGGCGCCAGCTGAGGCCAGGTAGCCCTGCCCCCAGGTCGCGCAAAAGCGCCGAAAGGCTCTGGTTGCTGAAGCCCCCGCTGGGCATCGGCTGGCGGGGGCCCACCCGCCGCAGCCAGCCGTCCTGCTCCGCCTCCCGGAAGGTCTCACCTTCCCCCACCAGCGGCAGCACACACAGCTGCAATTCCGGCCGCCGTTGGTGCAGCGCCCGCAGGATGCGCAGACCGATCAGATCTTCCCCATGGCCATTGCTGAGCAGCAGCAACAGGGGCTGCCGTGGACGGCTGATACGATCCGCAGCAAGGGGGTCCGCCCCCGAAATGGCGGCATGGCCAAGTGGTAAGGCAGAGGATTGCAAATCCTTTACCCCCAGTTCGAATCTGGGTGCCGCCTCTGATCTCCCTACTGCCGGTGGGCTGCCAGATGGCTCGTTCACAGCTCGGCTGTGGCCGTCCAACGCTCGCCTGAGAGTGCTCTGGCTTCGCAGCGCACGTCGTGCTTCTCAACCGTGCAGGTGCCATCGGCGGGCCAGGCGCTTGGCAGGCTGGTGGGCAGCCCCCGTTGGTCGAAGCCCAGTTCACTCACGCTGGTGATCTCGGTGCTGAGGGGGCCCTCCAGGCGGCAGCGTCCTTCGCGGCAGCTCAGACCCGCGCCGCCCTGCTTGACCACCCCCACGAAGGTGACGAGGTTGGTGGCGATCTCGCCGCTGCCTATGCCAACAAAGCGGATGTTCAGCAGTCCCTGCTGGTTCTGCTCAAAGCGCAACTCCGAGCACGGGCCAGGGCTGGCCGCGGCGAGGTTGCGCTCGCAGCTGCGGGTGGCGCGTTGCACCCGCCCGAAGTCGGTGGGCTGCTGTTCACCCGCCCGCAGGCCTGGTCCGGGGATCAGCAGGCTGACCAGAGCCCCGGCCAGCAGCAGGCCTGCGTGGCGAATGCCTGGCCTCACACAGAAGAGGCTTTTGGATGGGTTGGGAGTGGTGCCGACGGCCAAGGGGAACCCACGCTCAGGGATTCCATTGTGGAACCGCCTGGCCCCAGGAGCGCACGGGGTAAGGAAGTGGACCTCAGTACTCCGAATCGGCCACGCAGTAGCCCTGGCAGCGGATGCCATTACGGGCAGTGCGGCCGCAGTGGTTGCAGAGCACCGGTTCGCTTGGCTCCAGCTCCGGGGCCTGCTGCGCCACTGCTGCTGACCGTGGCACAGGCGGTGCCCACGGGCTCTGGGTCGATGGAGACGTCATCCTCCGATCATGGCGAGGTCGCTCGCAGCCCGGAGACCCCATGGCGCAGTCCGTTTTGATCGGCGTGGGCACCTGGGCCTGGGGCAATCAGTTCCTCTGGGGCTATCGGCCTGATCTTCATGACCTCGCCCTGGAGGCCACGTTCAAACGGGCCGTTGCACTGGGTCTTCACTTCTTCGATACGGCCGACTCCTATGGCACCGGCCGCTTCACCGGTCGCAGTGAGCAGTTGCTGGGTGGGTTCCTGCAGGCCCTGCCCCCCCCAGCTCCGCAACGATCTGTGTGTGGCGACCAAGCTGGCCCCCTTCCCCTGGCGCCTGGGCCGCCGGGGCTACGACCGAGCTCTCCAGGCCTCCCGCCAGCGGCTGGGTGGCCGACTCGATCGGGTGCAGTTGCACTGGAGCACCGCCCGCTACGCCCCCTGGCAGGAGTGGCCACTGCTGGAGGGGCTGGCGGATGGCGTGATTGCTGGTGAGGTGGGGAGCCTGGGGGTCTCGAACATGGGCCCCCGGCGTCTGCGGGAGGTGCAGCGGAGGCTGGCCGAGCGGGGGGTGCGCCTGGTCAGCCTTCAGGTTCAGGCGTCACTCCTGGCCCCTGAGGCGGTGACCGGCGGGGAGCTGGTGGCCTGTTGCCGGGAGTTGGGCGTGGATCTGATCGCCTACAGCCCCCTGGCCCTGGGTCTGCTGTGTGACCGGCCCGGCGCCGGCCAGGGCACACTCAGGGGCCCCCGGGGGCTGCTGTTCCGGCGGCTTCGGCCGAGGATCGAGCCGCTGCTGGCCCTGATGCGGGACATCGCGGCTGAACACGGCGCCAAGGTGTCCGAGGTGGCCCTTAACTGGTGCCGGGCCCACGGGGCCATGCCGATCCCCGGCCTGCGGACCCCCTGGCAAGCTGAAGCGGCTGCGGCGGCACTGGCCTGGCAGATGGATGAGCAGGAGCGCCTCGCCCTTGATCGGCAGGCCCTGGCCCTGCCTGTGCGGATGCCGGCCAACCCCTTCCTCAGTGATTGAACAGCCACTGAAGACTCAGACGGGATGGAGGATCAGGCGGATTCCGTCGCTGCAGAGGTGCTGGTGGGGTCGGGGGAGAGCACCACTGGAAGGGCGCCAGGCCTGGGGATCCTCACCACCTCTGCCGTTGCACCACTCAGGGCTGCAGTGGTCCTGGTTTTCACTCCCGGACTGGAGCCTGTCCCGGAGCTTGATCCGGAAGTCGTGTCTCCGCTGTCCCCTTCAGACTTGTGCTCGTCGCAGGCGCTGAGAGCCTCTTGCAGCAGGGAATCGAACGTGGCCCCGGGCAGGCGGTGGCGGGAGATTTCCAGGAAGGCTCTTGCCAGCGACTCCCCTGCCGCAGCGCGCAGTGCCGGGTTGTTGCGGCGCTCGCTCTGCTCGTCCTCGATGGCATGCAGGAAGCGCTCGGTGACTCCCCTTTTGGTACTGGCCCTGATCTGAGTCTCCTGCTCAGCTGGCTGGAGGCTGGGCAGCTGTTCCAGCTCTTCCAGGCGCCGGTTAAGACTCTCCAGCACCTCCTGAGCTTCCGAGGCCACACGCGAGAGCTGTCCCTCGGAGAGCCGGGGCAGGTCGGCCACGAACACCTTGCCGTGGTCGCGCAGGGTGAGATAAGTGGGCCGACTCACGCTTCGTCCCTGGGGAGGAGTGCTCAGCCGCCGCGGTGGTGCCGCCGGCTCGGGACCCGCTGAGCTGCGCCGTCGGGTGATGCGAGTGCTGGAGCTGTGCATGGTTAAGGACGTATGAATTACCGGATGCGCCGCCAGCGATCAAGGTCGGCGAAACCTGCTGCAATCTGCCAGCAGCGGGGAAGGGACGTTCAGTACGGCAAACCCCCCAGGGACTCCGCGCCGGGGGCTCCGGCCTCCACCACCCCAAGGGGCCAGGCCTGATGTCCCAGCAGCGTGCACACCTCCAGTGCCCGGGAGACGGCAGGTTCCGGCAACACCAGGCAGAAGCCGACCCCCAGGTTGAACGTGTTCCACAGATCGGCTTCCGGCACCTCGCCTTCGTTCTGCAGCCAGCGGAACAGTGCTGGCCGCTCCCAGCTGCTGGCCTCGATCCGGCCGTGGGTTCCGCTCGGCAGGCAGCGTGGCAGGTTTTCTGGTAACCCACCGCCGGTGATATGGGCCATCGCATGGAGGGGAACCGCTTGCTGGCGCAGGGCCTTCACCAGGGAGCCGTAGAGACGTGTGGGCTCCAGCAGCGCCTCGATCACCGGCCGGTCCTCGCCCCCCAGTCGAGTGCTCTCTGTGGTGCCGCTACTCGCGAGAACCCGCCTCACCAGGCTGAAACCATTGCTGTGGACCCCACTGCTGGCCACCGCCAGGATCCGGTCGCCAGGTTGCACCTGCCGGCCATCGATCAGTTCGTCCTCCTCCACCACGGCCACGCAGAAGCCGGCCAGGTCGTAGCGCCCAGGGCCATAGAAGCCCGGCATTTCCGCCGTCTCGCCCCCCAGCAGGGCGCAGCCGCTCTGGCGGCAGCCGTCGGCGATCCCTTCCACAACCAGGGCCATGGCCTCGGGCGCGAGCTTGCCGGTGGCGATGTAATCCAGGAAGAAAAGGGGTTCGGCTCCACTGGTGATCACGTCGTTGACGCACATCGCCACCAGATCGATGCCCACGGCGTGGTGACGCCCGTAGGCCTGGGCCAGCTCCAGCTTGGTCCCCACCCCGTCGCTGCCGGCAACAAGCAGTGGGCGCCGCAACCCCTCGGGCAGACGGCACAGCCCACCGAATCCCCCCAGACCACCAAGCACCTCTGGCCGGCGGGTGCTCTCGACACTGGAGCGGATCCGCTCGACAAAGGCCCTGCCGGCGGCCACATCCACTCCGGCCGTGCGGTAATCCATGGCGTTGCTCCTGCTGGGCTGATCCTCATCGCCGTTGATCCTCCGATGCCAGCGCCCCGGCCTGGACCGCCTGTCCGATTGTCACAAGATTCGATCAGCCCTGCTGATGGCTCTGATTGGCTTCGCTGATCAATATCGATCCTTCAGTTGCTTCTGTGCACTGTTGCTGACAGGGATTTCGGCGTCGATGACTATTTCTGATCAATTCCTGCGCCCAAACTCCTCATCGCACTTCCTCGGACTTCCTGTAAGTTTCCGGGGTCGTGATTTTTCTTCAGGGATTCCGCCACTGATTTCGCGCTTTCAGCTTTTCCAATCGTCAGCGCGATTCATCAAGTAACGACCCTTCAATTCGAAGACCGTTGCCTACTCGTGGTGGGTTTCGACTGTTATGCGTCGCACATTCCCCCTGGGGGCCCTTGCCCTCCTGCTTTCTGGTAGCGGAGTTGCCCTTCCTGTGCTCGCCAATTCGGCTCGCACGGAGTCTGATTCCCGCATTGCCATGGCCAGACCGGCCGTTCTTGCACCAGCTCCTGAGTCTTCGGAGTCAGTTCAGCCTTCCCAGCCCGTCGCCATTCGCCAGCAGGACGGTGGGACTCCGGCCTTGGAGGCTCCTTCCACCCCCACTGCTCCGGCCCCCACTCCTCGCCGCTTCAAGCTGGCCGGCACCGGTGAGGCCAGCTGGTACGGCCCTGGTTTCTTCGGCAACCGCACCGCCAATGGGGAGGTCTTCCGCCCAGGCACCATGACGGCGGCTCACCGCACCCTCCCCTTCGGCACGAAAGTGAAGGTCACCAACCTCTGGAATGGCCGCAGCGCGATCGTGCGCATCAACGACCGCGGTCCTTTCCACGGCAACCGCATCATCGACCTGGCCCATGGAGCCGCCCAGAACCTGGGCCTGGTGTCCAGTGGCATCGCTCAGGTCCGTCTGGAAGTGGTTCAGTAAGGCCTGAGGACCTTGACCCCATCTCCTTGAGTGCCCATCCGGCAATCTGCCGGGTGGGCTTTCGTTTGGTGCTTCCATGCAGTTGCTGCACACCTGTGATGAGTTGCGGCGCTGGTGTAGGCCCGCCGCTGAGCGGGGCGCCACGCCCCTTCACTTCGTGCCCACCATGGGCGCTCTGCATCAGGGCCACCGCAGCCTGATTGAGCGGGCTTCAGCTTCCCTCTCCTCCTCGGGGCCGCCACCGCGGGTTCTGGTGAGCGTCTTCGTCAATCCGCTCCAGTTCGGCCCCGGGGAGGATTTCGAGCGCTACCCGCGGGATCCCCTTGCTGATGGCACGCTCGCTGCCGCGGCAGGGGCCACGGCCCTGTTCGCTCCGGCTGTCGAGGAGCTGTTCCCCGGCGGCGACGCCGAGCTGACCCGGGTCCTGCCTCCACCCGCTCTGCTCCAGGGGCTCTGTGCACGCACCCGAGCAGGCCATTTTGAAGGGGTGGCCACGGTGGTGGTCAGGCTTCTGGCCCTGGTGCGACCCGATCGCCTGCTGCTCGGCGAGAAGGACTGGCAGCAGCTGGTGATTCTGCGGCGGATCGTGGCGGATCTGGGCCTGCCACTGCGGGTCCAGGGATGCGCCACCTGGCGGGAGAGCGATGGTCTGGCGGCCAGCTCCCGCAACCGCTATCTCTCGAAGACGGAGCGAGGCCAGGCGGCCGCTCTGCCCGCTGCCCTGGCCCTGGGGCGGCGGGCCTGGCAGAGCGGGGAGAGTGATCCCGCCCGGCTGGAGCGGTTGGTTCAGGCCGAGCTGGAACAGGCCGATCTGGCGGTGGAGTATGTGGAGATGGTTGAAGCCAGGCGGCTGCGCCCGCTGGTTGCTTCCGCCCTACCCCAGGGTCCGCTGCTGCTGGCGGCCGCCGTCCGCTGTGGCCCCAGCCGCCTGATCGATCACCTCCTACTCATGAAGCGTCCTCCGATCGTCGCCATCGATGGCCCTGCCGGGGCTGGCAAGAGCACGGTCACCCGGGACCTGGCCCGTCGCCTCGGCCTCATCTACCTCGATACCGGAGCCATGTACAGGGCTGTGACCTGGTGGGTGCTGCGCCATGGGGCCAATCCAGCTGTGGCGGCGGAGGTGGAGCCGCTGCTGGAAGGGCTGGAGCTCAGCCTCGACCTCGAGGCCGGCGGCGATCAACAGGTGCGCGTCAACGGCCACGACGTGAGCGAGGCGATCCGCCATCCCGATGTCACCGCCCAGGTGTCCCAGGTGGCGGCCCACGGCTGCGTGCGCGAGGCGCTCACCCAGCAGCAGCGGGCCCTGGGCGCCCGTGGCCGGCTGGTGGCGGAGGGCCGCGATATCGGCACGGCCGTCTTCCCCGACGCGGATCTCAAGGTGTTCCTGACCGCCACGGTGGCGGAGCGGGCTCGTCGGCGGGCCCAGGATCTGGAGCAGCGGGGGTTCGCCGTGCCGTCTCTGGAGGAGCTGGAGGCACTGATCACCGAGCGGGACCGTCAGGATTCCACTCGGGAGGTGGCCCCCCTGCTCCAGGCCGAGGATGCGGTGGAGCTGATCACCGATGGCTTGGCCATCGAGGAGGTGATCACGACCCTGGTGGATCTGTTCAGGGAGCGCATTCCCGAGGAGGCCTGGCCAGCACCGGAGACTGGCGCAGCAGCCTGAGTGGCGCCGCCTGCCCCTGTGGGCTTCCAGCCTGTCGTCGGCTCATCGTTCCGATGGCTTCGAGGGTGTGCCGGTGGCCAGCAGGTCGTCGAGCAGGCCCGTGCAGGCATCTTCGAGCAGGTCCAGCACCCCCTGGAAGCCATCGGCGCCGCCGTAGTAGGGATCCGGCACCTCACGGACCCTGTGCAAGCGGCAGTGCTGGGTGATCGGCCTGACCTGGGCCCTGGATCTCCGGCCCCGGGTCATGGCCTGGACCGCCGCCAGGTTGTCGTCATCCATGGTGAGGATGTGATCGAACTGATCAAGATCGGCGACCACGATCTGGCGGGCACGGCTGGGCAGGTGGATGCCGCGCCCGGCAGCCGCGGCTCGCATGCGGGCATCGGCCGGCTGACCGGCATGCCAGTTGCCTGTGCCGGCCGAATCGACACTGAAGGAGTGTTCAAGACCCCGCAGCTGCAGGTGGTGCAGGAATACCCCTTCTGCAGCGGGGGAGCGGCAGATATTGCCCAGGCAGACGAACAACAGACGGGAGCGCTCCATCAGCCCCCCGCCCCGCCAGCGAGGCGGCTCAGGGCCAGTCCGGCCCGCAGTCGCACCACCGGAGTGTCGTCCCCGGGCTCGCCGGCCAGCTCCTGCAGGGCCTTGAGACCGGAGCGATGCCCCGGCTCTGCCCTGTCCATGCCGAGCAGCAGTTGCTCCAGTCCCACTGCCACGGCGTAGCGGACCACCCATTCACCATCGCCGCCACCGGCCAGAAGGGCGTCGAGGCACCGCTGTCGCAGGCGGGTCTGCTCGCTCCGGGGGAGGGCATCGAGACGGAGTTGACCGAGGCCACGGGCCGCGGCTCGCCGCACGCTCGGACCTATATCGCAGGCCAGAGCGCTCTCCAGCAGCTCCAGGCCACGCACATCGCCGATCCCGGCCAGGGCACGCACGGCCCAGGCCCTGGCGCCGTAGTTGTGGTCATCGAGGTTGGCCAGCAACGGCTCCACCGCCTGCTCCCCCAGGGCGATCAGGCCGTCGACGGCCGCCACGGCGGCGCCTGGATTGTTGAAGCCCAGCACCTCCACCAGGCTCGGGGCTGCGCCGGGGTGGCAGGCCTCGGCGAGCTGCCGGGTGGCCAGCAGCAGACCCATGGGGCTGTCGGCCTGACGCAGGGCCCTGATCAGCTCGGTGGGCTCGGCTGCCATGGGATTGGGGGAAAGCATGGTGCGTTCAGAGCAGTTCGTCCATCACAGCCAGCAGGGCGGTGGTTTCCTCGTCAAGGCGGGTGGCGTGAGGGCCTGCCGGATTCTCCACCAGCCCACGCAGGGCCATCAGCTTGAGGCTGTTTTCCGCGAGAGTGCGGCGAATCGGCTCCAGCGCGGGGCGCCAGCCGGCGGCGCCCAGATCCATCAGGGCGGCGCGGCGCACCTGCAGCTGGGGATGTTCCAGCAGAGCCAGCAACTGCTGGCCCCAGTGGCTGTCGTCGGTGAGCTGCAACAGTGCCCGGCAAGCGGCGCTACGGATGAGAGGGCGCTCGTGGGCCACGAACGACTCGATCACGGCCAGCAGCCGGGGTTCGGCCAGGCCGATTTCGCCGAGGGCCTCCAGCATTGCCTCGCAGGGTTCCTGCAGACGGCTGCTGGCCGTCTGTGGAGCGCCCGCCACGTCGGGTCCGCTGGCGAGCCTGGTGCAGAGAACCGGCACTGCCTCCATGGCACGCAGCTCTCCCAGGGAGCGGGCTGCGGCTTCGCGCAGCCCATCGTCCGGATCGTCGAGGGCCTGCAGCAGGTGGGGAATGGCCTCGGCTTGGCCCAGCTTGCCCAGGGCCCGCGCCGCGTTACGGGCCACCGCATTGTGTTCGACTCCCGCTTCGGCTTGGCGTGGCTGCCGCTGGCCAAGGGCCTGGCAAAGCAGGGTGATCGCTTCGGGATTGCGGCTGCGCATGCGCCCCAGCCACCAGGCTGCGTAGTACTGGGCCGATTGGTCCTCGTTCTGGCGCAGGCGCCGCAGCGCCTCGGCCTCGTCGATCGGAGCTCCGGCGGAGGGGGCCGGTTCGATGGGCTCGGCGGCGGCGATCATGGCCGTGGCGACATGGTGGGAGTCAGAACGAAAAAAAGGAGGCCAGAAGGCCTCCTTGAGGTGTGAGACGTGCGACTCAGTCGTCAGCAACGCTGTTGATAACCGCTAGCGGAAATCAGACGAGAGCGTTGATGGCGTAGTCGATGTAGTTGTTGGCGATGACGCCGGGATCGCCGGAGATGCCGTGGTTGGCCTTGATGTAGCTCAGGGCCTCGACATACCAGGAGGG